>NZ_JBQFTB010000001.1:0-992741 GCF_056538465.1 Ruegeria sp. BG6
GCTCGATTTCATCGCGCTGGCGCCCCAACTCGGACCGGATCGAGCCGAAAAGCTCAGGATCACGATCCGAAAGAGACTGGGTGAAAAAACCATTTGTGCGGTGGGGGGCGTTCACGTGGAAACCTCCTGAAAAGGCCTCCCGACGGGATCACCGGCGGGAGGAGGTGAGGGAAAAGGTCAGATTACGCGGTCCCGGGGCGGGCGGCCGGCAAAGAAGTCACTGAGATTGTCGAGAACCCGGAACCCCATGGCTTCACGCGCTTCGCGGGTGGCGCTGCCAAGGTGCGGCAGCATCACCAGATTGTCGCACTGCAGAAGGTCCGGGCTGATACGTGGTTCGCCGTCGAACACATCCAGCGCAGCACCGCCGATCATGTCGAACATCAGGGCCTGAATAAGCGCCCATTCGTCAATCACCTCGCCGCGCGCGGTGTTGATCAGGAAGGCGTTCTGTTTCATCAGGCTCAGCCTGCGCGAGTTGATCAGGTGGCGGTTCGCCGCGCCGCCAGGGCAGTGCAGTGAGACGAAATCGCATTGCGGCAGCAGTTCGTCCACCGTGTCCACCTGAACGGCGTTGCATTGGCCCAGAACGTCCGGCGATACCTGGCTGCGGTTCTGCACGATGATCTTCATGCCGAAGCCGTGATGGGCGCGGCGGGCCATTTCCTGACCGATGCGGCCAAAACCGATAATGCCCAGTGTCTTGCCACTGACCTTGGTGCCAACCAGATGGGTAGGGCGCCAGCCGGACCAACCTCCGGCGCGCAGTTCCCGTTCGCCTTCACCCGCACGACGGGCCACCATCAGCAGCAAGGTCATGGCCAGATCGGCGGTGCATTCGGACAGCACGTCGGGTGTGTTGGTGACAGTCATACCCAGATCGCGGGCTGCAGGTTCGCAGATGTGACTGTAGCCGACACCATAATTGGCCAAGATCCTGGTCTGCGCGGCAGGCACATCCAGCGCCTCGGCGCTGAGTGTGTCGGTCACGGTCGGCAACACCGCGTCATACCGTTTCAGCGCATCGCGTATTTCGGCCGGTGACATGGGTTTGTCGCCGGTGTTCAGCACGGTGTCATAGCTTTCGGCCAGTTGCGCCTCGACCGCGGCAGGCCAGCGGCGTGTTACAAGGACTGAAGGTTTAACCATCACGCGGCCTTTCCCATGACGCGGGCGATCGTTTCGCCGATGACTGCGGGGTTTTCTGCCACGGTCACGCCTGCGGCAGAAAGGATTTCAACCTTTTCCGAGGCACTTTCGCCAAAGGCCGAAATGATCGCACCTGCATGGCCCATGGTCCGGCCCTTGGGGGCTGTCAGACCCGCGACATAAGCCACCACGGGCTTGGTGATGTGGTCACGGATATACTCCGCCGCTTCGGCCTCTTGCGGGCCGCCGATCTCTCCGATCATGGCAATGACCTCGGTGTCTTCGTCCTGTTCGAACCGTTCAAGGATGTCACGGAAGGACGAACCGTTGATCGGGTCGCCACCGATGCCGACGCTGGTAGACACACCGATTCCGCGTTCTTTGAGCTGCGCTGCAGCCTCGTAGCCCAGCGTGCCCGAGCGCCCGATGATTCCCACGTTGCCCGGCAGGTAGATATGGCCGGGCATGATACCCAGCAGCGCCTTGCCCGGGCTGATTGTTCCGGCGCAGTTCGGCCCGGTCAGCACCATGCGCTTGTCGCGCGGGTAGCGGTACATGTAGCGTTTGACCCGGATCATGTCCTGCGCGGGGATGCCGTCTGTGATGCAGACGCAATAGCGGATGCCGGCATCCGCCGCTTCCATGATCGAATCCGCTGCAAACGGTGGCGGAACGAAGACAAGGCTGGCATCGGCACCTGTGGCCTCGACGGCCTGTTTGACGGTGTCAAAAACTGGCACACCTTCGACGGTTTCGCCACCTTTGCCGGGGACCACGCCGCCGACAACATTGGTGCCGTATTCCAACATGTCCTTGGTGTGAAAACGCGCCATGCGTCCGGTGATACCCTGAACGATAACGCGGCTGTCGCGGTCGAGAAGAATGCTCATTACACAGCCCTCATCTTGGTGTTTTGGGACAGGTCGTTGCGCCATGCGCCAACGGCGCGTTCGGCGGCTTCCATCAGGGTGGTTGCACGGATGATCGGCAAACCGGATTTGGCCAGAATCTTCTGACCCTCTTCGACATTCGTACCGGCCAGACGCACGATGACAGGAATGTCGATGTCCAGTTCGCGCAATGCCTGCACGACACCTTCTGCAACCCAGTCACAGCGGTTGATTCCAGCAAAGATGTTGACCAGAACCGCCTGAACATTGCTGTCCGACAAAACCAGGCGGAAGGCCTTGGCGACCCGCTCGGGTGAAGCACCGCCGCCGATATCGAGGAAGTTCGCAGGCTCCCCACCGGCCAGCTTAATGGTGTCCATCGTGGCCATGGCCAGACCGGCACCGTTCACGATGCAGCCGATATTGCCTTCGAGGCCGACATAGGACAGGCCACGATCAGCCGCGCGGCTTTCACGGGGGTCTTCCTGGCTTTTGTCGCGCAGTTCAGCAATCTGCGGGTGACGGAACAGGGCGTTGTCGTCAAAGCTCATCTTGGCGTCCAGCGCCAGAACGCGATCATCGCCGGTTATGACCAGAGGGTTGATCTCGACCATGGTTGCGTCCAACTCACTGAATGCGGCATAGCAGCCCTGCAGGGTGCGGACCATTTGCTGCACCAGTCGCGGCTCAAGCCCCAGTTCGAAGGCGATCTCGCGCGCCTGGAATTCCTGCAACCCCACAGCCGGTTCCACGATCGAGCGTACGATGCTGTCCGGGCGTTCGGCCGAGATCTCCTCAATCTCCATTCCGCCTTCGGACGACGCGACGATCATCACCCGTTGGCTGGAGCGATCAAGTACGAAACCCAGGTAAATCTCGCGGTCGATGGGCACGGCGGCTTCTACATACACGCGGTAGACACCTTTGCCTTCCGGGCCGGTCTGATGCGTAACCAGCTTGCGCCCGAACAGGTTGTCACAGGCCTCGTAGATCTCGCTTTCAGTGTTGCACAGCTTGACGCCGCCAGCCTTGCCGCGCCCGCCTGCATGCACCTGCGCCTTGACGATCCATTTGTCGCCGCCAAGCTCGCGAGCGCGGTAGGCGGCTTGCTCGGGGCTGTAGGCCAATGCACCCGGCGGGACATCGACCCCAAACTTCGAAAGAACCTCTTTGGCCTGGTATTCATGAATATCCATCTGCATTCCTCCCGTTCATGCAGTGCGATTACGCGGCAATCGATGTGCCGTAACGGCTTTCCAGCAGCGCCTCGATTTCTTCGAAATCGACGGTGCCTCCCAACTCATGCAGAGCTTCGGCGAACAGGCGCACGATGCGGCTGACGGCCTGATGGTTCAGCTGGTTCAGAATGCCGATGCGAACCTGCACCGGCGCGCTGAGAGTGGGCCAAATGCCAAACCCGCGCGCCCGGCAATTCTGAACAAGTTCCATTTCACGACCTGCCAGCTCTGTCGGCAGATTGAGCACGACAAGGCTGGGCATGTCCGAGGTCACTTCGCAGCCAAGCGCGGTCACAGCGTCGCGCAGAACGCATTCGTGTATGCGATATGACGCGGATCGCTTGGCCAGCCCCTCCTGAAGGGTCAGGCGCAGCGACTCGTGAAATGCGGCAACGGCGTAGCCCGAATGCGTGCGGTGATAGGTTCCCTTTTCGACATCCTGCCCGTCGACGATGCCCCAGTGGCGGGCTTCAAAAATCGGGTTGTGGACATACGTATATGCACCTGTCGCCTTCAGCGAATTGATATACGAGTCGGTGAAGCTGACCGGCGCGTAGGTCAGTGGCAGGCAGCACAAGCCTTTCTGCGGACAGGATGCCCAGCCTGCGATCCCGGGAAAATCATCAATCCGGAAATCCTCGACGCCCAAGGAAGAAACCGCGTCGATCAGGCCCATGGCCCCATGACGTTCGCAGGCATCCGAGAAACCGCGCAGATCGTTGATGCGCCCCGATCCGGTTTCCCAATGCGCCATGAAGGCCCATTTCGGTTTATGGCGCGCCAAGGCCTTTTCAACCATTTCACCCGTAACCGGTTGCCCATGAGGCACTTCGATCACGACAACGCTTGCCGCCTGCGGGTCCAGCGGGCTGGCGGCGTGTTCCTGCGGTGTCGCGGCCTTGATCCGCAGGGTCAGCGAGTCGATGCCCGAAAACGTACCGTTCGAAAAGGCGACAACCTTGTCGCCTGGCATCACGGCCGAGAACATGGTGTCCAGCGCGCTCCAACCGGTGCCGGCGACGGCGAAGGTATAGGCGTTGTCGGTACCCCAGATTTCGCGCAGCATGTATTTGCATTCGACCATTCCGCGCAAAACATCGCCTTGCATGTGGTCTGCAACGCCTGCGCTGGAAAACGCCTGCAGAACGCGGGCGTCCGTATTGCCGGGGCCGGGTCCGGCCGCCAGGGTCTCGGGGATTTCCAGCGGGGGATAAACCTGGAACGTCATTTGTGATCCTCCTCAGCTACGGGATGATTGGCAGAGCCCGTGTGTCGCGTTGGCGATCAGCAAAACTGAAACTTGCCCGAACGCGCAACGTAACTTAATACTGCTTTTGGGCATCTAATTGGGTGGGAAAAAACCTACCCATTAGTGTAAGAATACAAAGGTGTACTGAGATAGAACCTACCATAATGGGTAGATTTTGAGAATTTTGGGCGGAAAATCAAATGACTGAAAAACCCCGATACCCGATTGACGTCATGCTGGCCGACAACAATCCGCTCGTCCTGTCTGCGATGTCGGAGATTTTTGAACGTGATCCGCGATTCTCTCTGGTGGCCACGTCCGCCACAGCCGAGGGGTTTCTGGGCGCAGTGATGCGGGTGCCTGTGCAGGTCTGCGTCGTGGCGTGGAACCTGCCGATTTTGGGTGCGGCGAAACTGATCGAGGTGCTGCGTGAACAGCAAAACGCACCCCGTTTCGTTGTATATGGTGACGAGGCCGGCGACGTTCCCAGGTTGGCCATGCAGGCCGGGGCCGCAGGGTTTGCCCCACGGTCAGGTGAAGTGGAGGGTTTGCTTGAAACCTGCGCTGACGTTGCCGCCGGCAAGATGGTGTTTCCCTTCATCGATGTCCGGAAAATGCATCAGGATCCGATTCATGGCCTGTCGCGCAAAGAACGCGCGATCCTGGAGGCGTTGGCCAAGGGACTGTCAAATCGCGACCTGTCGAAAGAGCTGAAAATATCGACGAATACGGTCAAGTTTCATCTGTCCAATATTTATGAAAAACTGTCCGTCAAAAACCGTGCTCAGGCGATCGCATATTACTATTCTTCGAAGTCAGCGCCGGAATGACTGAGGCTCGTTTTGCAGCTGATCGTATGGCGTTCGCCGGACAATCCGGCGACAAAACACAGCCATTGCTGTGATGGAGTTCAGGGACCATCTGAACTTTGCAGGTTCCGCAGGAATTGCGCAGGGCGCCCAAGGGGGCGCCCCGTACAAAATTTCAGCATCGCATATTGGCGCCGTTGGGATCGTAAAGCGGGCCGCCAAGCACTTCGGCATCGTAGAACTCGCCGAGGATTTCAACCTGAAGGACCGTTCCGGGCGCTGCGTGCTCGGACGCGACATAGCCCATCGCCATGGATTTACCCATCCGGTGCGCATATCCGCCTGAGCTGACGTAACCTACCGCCGCGCCATCCTTCAGGATTGCTTCGTCGCTGGAGACATCGATCCCTTCGACGTCGATTGTCATGGTCACAAGCTTTTGTTTCACACCCTCGGCACGGAAAGCTTCGGTCGCCTGCTTGCCGACGAAATCTTTCTTCCAGTTGATGAAGACATCCATTCCGCTTTCCACTGCATTGAAATCCGGCCGGAACTCCGTGGTCCAGACACCCCAGCCTTTTTCAAGCCGCATCGACATGAGCGCACGTGCGCCATACCAGCGATAGCCCAGATCAGCCCCGGCACCCTCGATCGTTTCGGCAAGCCGCAACAGGTATTGGGGGCGGCAGTAGATTTCAAAACCCAGCTCGCCCGAAAAACTGATACGGTTCAAAATGACCGGAACCCCGCCCACGAAGGTTTGTCGCAGATCGCGGAATTTCATGGCGTCAGCGCTGACATCGGTGCGGGTGATACGCGACAACAGCTCTCGTGACTTGGGACCGGACAGCGCTATCCCGTGCCAGTCGTCTGAAACATTGGCGTAAGTGACATCATCCGGCAGATCCTTTTCGAACCAGCGGCGGTGCGCTTCCTGCATCGCGCCCGACCCAAACAGCATAAAGTGATCCTCGGCTAGGCAGGCAACGGTCAGGTCACCGTACAGCTTTCCTTTTGGGGTAAGCATCGGCGTCAGGGTCAGGCGGCCGGGTTTAGGAACATAGCCCGCCACAATGCGGTCCAGATAAGCGCGCGCGCCTTTGCCTTTGAACTCGTGCTTGGCGAAGTTGGCAATCTCGATGCCGCCAACGGCATTCTGCACGGCGTCCACCTCGCGTTTGACATAATCGAACGAGCGGTTGCGCTCGAAAGTCGGATCCTCGTGGGCGTCCTCGGGACCGTCCGCAAACCACTGGGCGTTTTCAAGTCCAAAGCCCTGATCCATCAAGGCACCCTTCGCGACCAGACGATCGTAAAGCGCGGTGGTTTTCTGCATCCGGCCCTTGGGAAGGGTCTCGTTGGGGAAGGTCATGACAAAGCGGCGTTCGTAGTTTTCAGCCGATTTGACGGTTCCCCAGTCCGGCGTCGCAAACTCGCCAAACCGCGCGACGTCCATGGCCCAGACATCGATCGAGGGTTCTCCGTCGATCATCCATTCCGCCATGGTCAGACCAACGCCGCCGCCCTGACAGAACCCCGCCATGACACCCACCGCGACCCAATAGTTCTTCATCCCCGGAACCGGGCCGATCATCGGGTTGCCGTCCGGGCCGAAAGTGAATGGCCCGTTAATCATGTCCTTGATGCCAGCCTCGCCGATTGCCGGTATCCGTTCGAACGACATTTCGAGTCGTTCGGCGATGCGGTCGAGATCGGGCTGCAGCAACTCGTGGCCGAAATCCCACGGGGTCCCGTCGACTTTCCATGGGGTCGACTTCGGCTCATAGGTGCCCAGCAACATGCCCTGCCGTTCCTGCCGGAAATAGATGTTGGCCTCATAATCGATACCCGCGGGCAGGCGACCGGCTTCGCCCATGCTTTCCATGCGCTCGGCGATCATCGGGATCTTGTCGGTGATCAGGTAGTGATGCTCCATCGGTTGTACCGGAAGGTGAATGCCGGACATCTGGCCGACTTCGCGGGCCCAGAGACCACCGCAATTGACCACCTGTTCCGCATTGATCGTGCCTTTCGGTGTCGTCAGATCCCAGCTTCCGTCCGGGCGCTGGCTCATCGCGGTCACACCGCAATGGGTAAAGTACTGCGCGCCGTGTACACGGGCCGATTTGGCAAATGCATAGGTCGCGCCCGAAGGGTCAAGATCACCGTCCTGATCGTCCCAAAGGGCTGCGTGGTAATGCTTGGGGTCGATCAGTGGATGACGCTCGGCCAGTTCCCTTGGACTTATGAATTCCTGATTGAGCCCCATGTACCGCGCCTTTGAGCGTTCGCGTTTGAGGTAATCGTACCATTCCTTGGTCGATGCCGCGTAGAAGCCCCCAGTGATATGCATGCCAACCGAGTGGCCCGATGTCGCTTCGATTTCTTTGTACAGATCAATCGTATAGCTTTGCAGGCGGCTTATGTTGGGGTCCGAACTGATCGTGTGTATCTGCCCGGCCGCGTGCCAGCTGGACCCGGATGTCAGTTCATCGCGTTCCAGCAGTACGACATCCTTCCACCCGAACTTGGCAAGGTGAAAAAGGATCGAACATCCGACGACGCCGCCGCCAATGACGACAACCTTGGCGTGGGAAGGAAGCGGTTTGCCTGTGGCTGTATCGTCTTTTTGAATTTCGGGCATTGAAGGTGTCCTTGGTTAAGCTTCTAGCGTTTCAAGAAAGGCCGGGTTGGGCCCGCAATGTTTATTGCGTTGCCCACGCGATCATTGCGGTTCCGATCACGACGTTGGCAGGGGGCGTCGCGTTGGCTGTTTTCCTAGTACCAGGCATCGGGCAATTCCTCTTTGCGTCTGGCGACAAATGCCTCCAGTTCGTCGCGCAGCGCGGCGTCGATCGGAGGTTCCTCATATTCTTTCAGCATCTGCTTCCAGCGACTGTGGGCGCGCTGGCGCATGTCTTCCGAACCGTTTTCTTCCCAGCTTTCGACATTCTCGCTGTCACTGAGCCTGGGTTCGTAGAATGCTGTCTGGTAGTGGCGCATCGTATGGCCGCATCCCAGAAAGTGCCCGCCTGGGGCGACTTCGTCGTATGCGTCCCGGGCCAATGCGTCGTCTGAAGTGTCCAGCCCCTGGCACAAGACTTTCTGATAGGATCCAAGACGGTCCGCATCCATGATCAGCTTCTCGAAACCGGTGCACAATCCGCCTTCCAGCCAGCCTGCCGAGTGCAGGACAAAATTTGCCCCTGCCAGCATAGTGGAATGCATGGAATCCGCGCTTTCGTATGCCGCCTGAGCGTCCTCGATCTTCGATGCTGTCAGGGACCCGCCGCACCGCAACGGCAACCCGGCGCGGCGTGCCAGTTGACCAATTGCGTAGTTCGACATGACAGGTTCGGGCATTCCAAAAGTGGGTGCGCCCGATTTCAACGACATCGACGACAGGAAGTTGCCCAGCACGAAAGGCGCGCCCGGGCGGATTAGCTGAATATACGCACAGACCATCATCGCTTCGGCCATGGCCTGTGCCACGGACGCCGCGGTTGAGACCGGCCCCATTGCCCCCGAAAGGATAAAGGGCACCACGACCATGCCTTGCCCGCGGGTTGAATACACCCGTGCCGCTTCGGTCACCACACGGTCCACCAAAAGTGGAGAGTTCGTGTTCACGTTCCCCATGATGACGCAGTTATCGGCCATTACGTCGGCACCGAACACGATTTCGGCCATGTCGACGCTGTCCTGCGCGCGGCTCATTTCCGTAATCGCGCCCAGATGCGGTTTGTCGCTGAGGGTCATGTGCGCGAACAGCATGTCGAGATGTCGTTTGCTGACCGGAACGTCACAAGGCTCACAGGTGACGAAGCCGCCGTGATGCAGGTTCGGGTGCAGATAAGTTAGTCGCACGAGATCCCGGAAGGCGGCCATATCGCCATATCGGCGCCCACCTTCGAGATCGCGTACAAAAGGGGCGCCGTAAATCGGCGCGAAGACCTGATGCTTGTCGCCAATAATGACTGATCGGTCCGGGTTTCGGGCCCGTTGTGTGAACTCGGCCGGAGCCTGAGAGCACAGATTGCGAATCCAATCGGCCGGCGCGCGCACGATGTCGCCGTCGACCTTTGCACCTTCGCGCTTCCAAAGCGCAAGCGCCTCGGGGTCGTCGCGAAAGGCGATGCCCACGTCTTGCAGGATCCAGTCGACCAGTTCCTCAAGCCGAACGATCTGATCCTCATCAAGCACATCGAAATGCGGGATGATGCGGCGAATATAGGGTGAGGGCGGTGCGCCAGTCTGCGCATTTCCCCTTGTTCTTGAACTGCGTGCCCGGCGCGCCATGAATGCCCTCTCTGAATCTGTCTATCCTGAAATTATCGCCTGGGTGGGTCTTTGTGACGTTTGAAAATTTCGATGAATTAGATAAACACAGCTTATGCAAAAGCTTTGGTCACATCTGTCCTCACCGCGCCACCTCGTCTTTTTCGAGGCTGCAGCAAGGACTGGATCGTTCACACGTGCGGCGCAGGAATTGAACGTTCAACAACCAGCGGTCAGTATGGCGATCAAGCAACTTGAAAGCTCGCTTGGTGTTCTTCTGTTCCAGCGTAGTCACCGTAAGATCAGCCTGACAAATGCTGGAAGCAAGCTGTTCGCCGACGTGACACGTGCGTTTGAACAGCTTGCGCAGTCCGCCGAAACCATCCGGCAGTTTGCCAGCAATGATCACGTGACACTCAGCGCGTCTTCGGCATTCAACAACTATTGGCTTCTGCCGCGCATCGGGTCCTTTCAGCGCATCCATCCGGATATCGACCTGCGCCTGCAATCCAGCGATCGAGAGCCTAATCTGAATGTTGAAACGATCAGCCTCGCCATTCGACTTGGGGCCGGAGACTGGCCGGACTGTGAATCCGCGCTGATCGCCGAGGAAGTGATCTATCCAGTCGCGTCGCCCCGGGTGATGGCGGCAGCGGTAAATCTCCGAAATGTGCCGGGGCTTCTCAGCCAGCGCTTGATCCATCTTGAGGAACCAATTCGCGAACGCCCCTCGTGGCGGCAGTGGTTCTGGGAGTTCGGAGTGACGGAAATACCGCCGCGCAGTGGTCTGCGCCTGAATGACTATGCACTGGTGCTTCAAGCCGCCATTGCGGGCGAGGGGTTCGCCTTTGGGTGGGACCACCTTGTCGCGCCTTTGGTTCAGCAGGGCCTGCTTGCCGCGCGGCCAGAGTGGACCTGGAAAACAGGGAAGGGGATCTACCTGGTCTGGTCCAAGTCCCGGGAACTGACACCCAAGGCCGAAATCGTGCGGGATTGGATATTGTCTGTGAAGCAAGGTGCCTGACGAGAGGGTCGCTGGCGGCCATCGAGAGTTTTTTCGTTTCTTGCGACGGGCCAAGTAGTGGCCGCCGTCTGAACCCTATCGCAACTGTTCCTGATCTGCGCGGCCTCAGGTGAATTGGGGTTGCCGCCCCTTCCCAAACGGCGGCAAGGTGACACAAAGCGCCTGAACAGGAGCAACGAACAACATGTCAGGTCAGTCCGGCAACGACGCCGTTTTTTTGAACGGCAGCCTGATGCGGCACGTGACGCGCATGTCCTTGACCACCAGCATTGGTCTGATGGCAATTTTCGCGGTCGACTTTGTGGACATGATATTCATCTCGATGCTGGGCAATGACGCTCTGGCTGCGGCGGTCGGCTATGCGGGGACATTGTTGTTCTTTACCAACGCCATCAATATCGGGCTGTCGATCTCCGCCGGGGCGCTCGTTGCACGTGAACTGGGCGCGGGCAGGCCAGAGCAGGCGCGCCACTATGCATCCAGCGTCGCGGTTCTGGGGCTGATTGGTGGTATCCTGATTTCGGCTTTGGTTCTGATGAACCTGACCTTTCTACTGTCGCTTCTGGGCGCCGAGGGCGAGGTGCTGCGTCTATCGGTCCGCTATGTTTCGATCATTCTGCCAACAATGTGCGTCATGTCCATTGCCATGACGGCGATGGCTGTATTGCGCGCGCATGGTGATGCGCGACGTTCGATGATGGCAACGATCTACGGCGGTTTGGTGAATGCCGTCCTTGATCCCGTGCTGATCTTCGCAGTGGGGCTTGGACTGGATGGCGCCGCAATTGCGTCGGTATTGGCAAGGCTTTGTATGCTGGCAGCCGCGATACTGCCCGCGTTGCGCGTGCACCGGGGCTTTATGCGGCCATCGCTGTCACAGGTTGCGCACGATCTGCGCCCTGTGCGAACCATCGCAATTCCAGCGGTTCTGACCAATGTCGCCACGCCGATTGGAAATGCCATCGTGGTTCGGGAAATTGCCCAATATGGAACCGACGCGGTGGCGGGGATGGCCGTGATCGGCCGCCTGATGCCGGTGGCGTTTTCTGTGGTGTTTGCTTTGTCAGGCTCAATCGGTCCGATCATCGGGCAGAACTTCGGGGCCGAACGATATGATCGTGTGCGGGGCGCCTTTTGGGCCGGTATCCGGTTTACCGGGGTATACGTCGTGGCAATGGCGGCTATCCTGTTTCTTCTGCGTGCACCAATCGCGGATTTGTTTGCAGCGCAAGGCGAAACACGGACGCTGATCTACCTGTTTTGCGGACCGCTGGCGCTGGCTTCGTTTTTTAACGGAGTGATTTTTGTCGCAAACGCCAGTTTCAACAATCTTGGGCACCCGGTTTATTCGACCTGGATCAACTGGGGGCGACATACCGTTGGAACTTGGGTCTTTGTCGTTATCGGATCCAAGCTGGCGGGCGCTTCTGGCGTGTTGCTGGGACAGGCCTTTGGTGGGGTAATCTTTGCCCTGGTGGGATGGTTTCTGGTCGAGCGCGTCGTCGCAGGGCTGGCCCATCCGCAGAAGATCGACCCGTTTACAGGACAAAACCGTATCCACTCGCTGTTCGGGCGTCGCGGCTGGTGATCTGAGGGATCAGTTACCCTGGTTACGGGCCTCCAGCCGTTCCAGATTGACAACCGTCGACAACATCAGCCGATCATGGCTCCAGTCATGTGTCTGCCGAAGCGAGGCTGATCCAAGCGCAAGCAAGGTTGCAAAAGTCAGTGTCAGACCCAAAAACAGAACCGGCAGCGGAGCCGTGGCCACCTGCGTATCGGTCAGCGCGATCACCCGCTGCTGCAATACCCGCTTGGCCTTTCCACCGGAAACCAGTGCTACATTCAGAACCTTCGGGTTCCGCATCGCGACTGTGCGGGCGCAATAATCCAGCAGGCAGGACGTATAGTCGCGCGCGTCGATCCCTTTGCGGGCAACAACCGACTGATCACAGGCCAGTTCCCGTAACCGGTCGAACTGATATTTCAGAAGCTGATAGGCCGGGTTCCAGAAAAGAACGGGGCGCAACAGTTCGAACCCAAGTTCCCATTCCACGTCGCCTGCGCGGATGTGCTGAAACTCATGGGCCAGAGCAAACCGCATTTCACGCGGCGTATTCAGCAAGTGACTGGGTAAAACCACGTGACGGCGGCGCAGACCGCGCACCGCGAAGGGCACCGTGATGCGGTCCGACAGGCGAATGTCCACTTTGCGAGAGCGGCGCCACAGAAAACTTGTCCCGATCGTGTTGCGAATGGAAATCGCATCACGCACAGCGCGGACAAGATACAGCGCCGAGATCATCGCCAGAGCTATCAGGACAATAATCAAAGCCAGAGACTCACCCGAAACGATATGATCGATCCAGCGTTCGCGGGTGTTGAGCAATGCCTCGAACTGGACCGCTGGCATCGCGATTTCGCCGCGCAGATAAGCGGCAACCGCAATGTCACCCAGCGCCACTGCGCGACCGGGCCATGCCAGCCCCGCCAATGCCGAAGCGCCAAGCGCCAGCAGAGGACTGAGTACCACGCAAACGCACAGCGTTTTGAGCGCGCGCAACTGCGCGACAAAGCTGTTTCGCATCGGAGTCTTCGCCAACGTCGCGCGGGCCAGCAGCCAGATAAGGGCGGACAGGCCAAGCACGATGTTCAATTCGAGATATGTATCGAGAACCGGTTTAACCGCTGTCATTTTGCAGTCTCCTCTCTACCAGTGCCCGAATTTCCTCCAGATCGGCTTCGCTCAGCCCCGCGTCATCGACCAGACGCGCCACCAGCGTGGCGGGTGTGTCGTCGAACAATGTGCGGGACAGGTTCTGAAGCGAACGCGCCTGATACCTGTCTTTTTCCAGAAGCGGTCTATAGATCAGCGTTTTTCCGTCCTTGCGGCTTTCGACGAAACCTTTCTCGTCGAGAATGCGCAGGATGGTCGCGCCGGACGTATAGGCCAGATTGCGTTCTGGTGGCAGACAATCAAGCACGTCACGGACCGAGCCCTGACCCAGCGCCCAGAGTTCGTTCATGAACTCGAGTTCTACTTCGGTCAGGAGGTTTGTTGTTTTTTTCTTTCGCATCGGTCTTTCGTGTCGCATTTTTTAGTATGCCTGACAGACAAGCATCCTTTCGCTGTTTCGCAAAGCTTAAACTTTCCAGAAGACGAAAATGCCCCATCCGATGGACAGGAAAAGTGGTGTCCAGACGGGCTGACCCACCAGGCCCAGCCAGGCAAGGAAGATATAGGCCGAGCCCAGCAGGGTAATAAACAGCCTGTCGCCCAGCGTGGTGGTCAGCCCCAGCACGCCGCGCCGTTCGATGCCGTCGCGGAATTTGAACCCTTCCAGCAGGCCAATCAGTGCAATGGCCGAGAAGATGCCGACGAATACGGCCAGCGTGGCTGGGGTCCAGGCCATCCAGAAGTCGGGCCATAAGGGGTCAGTCCACGAGAACCCTTTTTCATCTTGCTGGCCGACATTGCCCCAACCGGCCTTCGCCTGTGCAAGGGCCGACGACGGCAGGAAGGGAAGGGTGAGAAGGAGTTTACGCATATCGAACCTCACACACGTCCCATCGCGAAACCGCGGGCGATGTAGTTGCGGACAAACCAGATGACGATGGCACCGGGGATGATTGTAAGCGTCCCGGCTGCCGCCAGCAGGCCCAGTTCATACCCGGCACTTGAGGCGGTGCGCGTCATCACGGCGGCGATGGGTTTGGCCTCGACCGCAGTCAGGGTCTTGGCCAGCAGCATTTCAACCCATGAGAACATGAAGCAGAAGAACGCAGCAACGCCCACGCCTGCCTTGATGTTGGGCAGAAAGATCGTGACGAAAAAGCGCGGGAAGGAATAGCCGTCGACATAGGCGGTCTCATCCAGCTCTTTCGGGATGCCGCGCATGAACCCTTCCAGAATCCACACGGCCAGCGGCACGTTGAACAGCGTATGCGCCAGCGCCACGGCCAGGTGCGTATCGAACAGACCGATCGAGGAGTAGAGCTGGAAGAACGGCAGCGCAAAGACCGCAGCCGGTGCCATCCGGTTGGTCAGCAGCCAGAAAAACAACTGTTTGTCGCCCAGAAAACGATAGCGCGAAAAAGCATAAGCGGCTGGCAGGGCAACGCAGACAGAAAGTACTGTGTTCAGAGTCACATAAGTGATCGAGTTGATGTAGCCCCAGTACCATGTCGGATCGGTGAAGATGGTGATGTAGTTCTCCAGCGTAAAGGTCTGGGGAAACAGGGAAAAGCCCGACAGGATCTCGTTCGTGGTCTTGAAGGACATCGCCACCAGCCAGTAGATCGGCAGCATCAGGAACGCGATATAGAGGATCGGGATGATAGACCGCTTCTTCATTGCGCGTCATCCTTTGTCATCAGAGTGTAGAAGACCCAAGAGACCAACAGCGTGATGGCGAAATAGATCAGGCTCATCGCAGCCGCAGGGCCAAGGTCGAACTGTCCAAGCGCGATCTTCACGAGGTCGATCGACAGCAGGGTGGTTGAGTTGCCGGGGCCGCCGCCGGTCAGAACGAAGGGCTCGGTATAGATGTTGAAACTGTCCATGAAGCGCAGCAGCACGGCTATGGTCAGGACGGTTTTCATCTTGGGCAGCTGGATATAACGGAACACAGACCAGGGGCTGGCGCCGTCGATCTTCGCAGCTTGATAGTAGGCGTCCGGGATCGACACCAAACCCGCGTAGCACAGTAGAACCACCAGCGAGGTCCAGTGCCAGACATCCATGACGATGACAGTGATCCAAGCCGATAGCGGCTGTTGCGTCATGTCATAGTTGATGCCCAGAACGTCATTCAGAAAATACCCCAGCAGACCGATCTTTGGCAGGGTGAAGATGTTCCACATCGACCCGACCACATTCCACGGGATAAGCATGGGCAGGGCCATCAGCACCAGACAGACCGGCACCCAGAACCCCTTGCGCGGCATTGAAAGGGCCACGATGATGCCCAGCGGAACCTCGATCAGCAGGATCAGCGCGGTGAACAGGAATTGCCGCCCCAGTGCGGCCTGAAACCGGTCGGACCGCAGGATTTGTTCAAACCAACCAAGGCCTTCCCAGAAGAACTGGTTGTTGCCGAATGTTTCCTGCACCGAGTAGTTGACCACCGTCATCATTGGCACCAGCGCGTTGAACGCGACCAGAGCCAGCACGGGCAGGACAAAGAACCAAGCCTTTTGATTTTCCGTTCTCATTGCGCCCGCTCCTGAGTTGCGATCCAGCCGTCGCGATAGACGCGGGATTGCTCGGGTTTGAATTGCAGGAAAACATGTGACCCGGGTTCGGGCACACTGTGTTCGGTCACGGCCTTGAGGGCAGTATTGCCGACCATCGCGCTGATCACATAGTGACGGCCGATGTCGGCGACTTTGGTCACGTGCGCGGGAATTCCGGTGTCGCCAAATCCAACATACTCGGGCCGGATACCCAGATCAGTGCGGCCCCCTTCACCATGAGTTGGGCCTTCCAGCATAACCTCATGGCCTTCAAAGATAGCTCGGTCGTCTTTCGCCTCGCAGGGCAGGACATTCATGCCGGGTGAGCCAATGAAGTGGCCGACAAACGTGTGCTGAGGGCGTTCGAACAGTTCCACCGGAGTTCCGATCTGAACCACTTCGCCTTCCTGCATAACCACCACCTCGTCCGCGAAAGTCAGTGCCTCGGTCTGGTCGTGGGTCACGTAGATCATCGTCGCTTTGACCCGCTGGTGCAGTTCTTTCAGTTTCGACCGCAGCTTCCATTTCAGATGCGGGTCGATCACGGTCAAGGGTTCATCGAACATCACCGCGTTCACGTCGTCGCGCACCAACCCGCGGCCCATCGAGATCTTCTGCTTGTTGTCCGGGCTTAGCCCCGAGGCGCGGGTGCCCAGCATGTCCGTGACGTCCAGCATCTCGGCAATTTCATCGACACGGCGCTTGATCGTCGCGGCATCGACGCCCCGGTTCTTCAGCGGAAAGGCCAGGTTCTCGCCCACGGTCATAGTGTCGTAGATCACCGGGAACTGGAACACCTGCGCGATGTTGCGCTGGTCAGGGGGTAGGGCGGTTACGTCACGATCGTCAAACAGGATCTGTCCTTCGGACGGCGTCAAAAGACCCGAGATAATGTTCAGCAACGTGGACTTGCCGCACCCAGACGGTCCTAGCAGCGCATAGGCACCGCCATCGCGCCAAGTCACGTCGATTTCCTTCAGTGCATAGTCTTCCGGGCCTTTCGGCGCGGGCATATAGCTGTGTCGAAGGTTTGAAAGTTTGATCTGTGCCATGTCAGGCTACCCTTTTGCCGTCTTGGCCGAAGTACCGGCAATGGGCCGGGTTCATGTAGAAACTGTGATCCTCGCCCACCCGATAAGGGTGCACACCGGCGGCCAGCGAAACCCAAGCGTCGTTCCCATGTTGGAAATGCGCGCTGGAATCCGAGCCCGACAGCTCTGTCACGATCACGCGCCCGGTCAGTTCCACATCCGCGTCTGTGGTGCGGAACGGGGTCACACGGTGCGGGCGCACGGCGACCATGTAATCTCCGTCGGCCATGTCAGTGACCGGCCAGCCGCCGCCGCCCGCCAGATGTGCCTGGGCATCGGAAACCGTAATGCGCGCCACATTGATCGGCGGGTCCGAGAAGACACGCGCCGCCGCGATGTTTTCCGGGTTGCGATAGATGTCGGCGGTCGGCCCAAACTGGGTCACGCGACCGTCTTCCATCAGGGCGGTGTAGCCGCCCAGCAGCAACGCCTCTTCGGGTTCCGAGGTGGCATAGACCACGACCGCGCCACGCCCTGCAAACAGGTCGGGCAGTTGCTCGCGCAGTTCTTCGCGCAACTTGTAATCAAGGTTGGCCAGCGGTTCGTCGAGGAAGACGGCGCGGCTTTCTTTCGCAATGGCACGCGCCAGTGCGGTCCGTTGTTGTTGTCCACCCGACAACTCATGTGGGCGGCGATGTAGCATCGGGCGCAGTTGCAGCAGGTCGGCCGCTTCTTCGACACGGCCTTCGATTTCGCTTTTCGCCATACCCGCCACGCGCAGCGGCGAGGCGATGTTGTCGAAAACGGTCATATGCGGATAGTTCACGAAGAACTGGTGCACCAGGCTGATCTGACGCTTCTGCGTGTTCAGTCGCGTGACATCCTGCCCATCCATCAGGACCTTGCCCGAGGCGATCGGGTCCAGCCCGGCCATCATCTTGATCAGAGAGGTCTTGCCCGAGCCGGTTGCACCCAACAATACATTGAAGTGGCCTGTATGAAGGGTCAGGTTTGTGGATTTGATATGGATGACGTTGCCGACCCGTTTGGTGGCATCTTGAAGTTCGATCATCTGGGAAACTCGCGGGGTATTTTAGGGTAGGCCGGGCTTAAGCCCGGCCTACGACGTTGCTGTTACTGGGACTGCCAGCGCTTGACCAGTTCGTCATAGTTGACGGTCTGGCCCTGTGGCTTTTCGTTCTCCAGCTTGGCCTTGGGCGAACCCGCTTTTTCCAGCCAGAAGGACGCATCCTGAGGCTCGTTCAGGCGCGGGCCGCAGCCACCGTAGACACCGGCGCTTTCATCCGCGGCCTGCATACGAGCCATGGTGATGTCCATCTCTTCGGCCAGACGGTCCATCGCCTCTTGCGGGGTAAAGGCGCCCGAGTTCACGTCACCGATTTGCTGCCACCAGATCTGGGCCAGCTTCGGATAATCCGGAACGTTGATGCCGGTCGGCGACCATGCCACACGGTCAGGCGAGCGGTAGAACTCGACCAGACCACCCAGCTTGGGTGCGCGCTCGGTGAAGGACTCGTGGTTAACCGAGCTGTCGCGGATGAAAGTCAGACCCACATGGGACTTCTTCACATCGACGGTCTTGGACGTCACGAACTGGGCATAGAGCCACGCTGCCTGAGCACGATCCTCGGGGGTCGACTTCAGGAAAGTCCAGGAACCCACGTCCTGATACCCAACCTTCTGGCCGTCTTCCCAGTAGGGGCCGTGCGGGCTGGGCGCCATCCGCCACAGCGGCGTGCCTTCGTCATCCACGGTGTTGTTGCCTTCGGACTTCGGCTTCACCATGTCGGCGGTGAAGGCGGTGTACCAGAAGATCTGCTGGGCCACGTTGCCCTGGCTCAGCGCCGGCAGCGACTGGTAGAAGTCATAGGACGCCGCACCCGGAGGCGCATAGTTGCGCAGCCATTCGTCCCATTTGCGGATCGCGTAGACCGCAGCCGGACCGTTGGCAGCACCACCGCGCGACACCGAAGCGCCAACTGGGTTACAGGTGCCCGCTTCCATGCGGATGCCCCATTCGTCGACCGGAATACCGTTAGGCTCACCGACGTCACCTGCGCCCGCCATCGACAGCCAGGCGTCTGTCATACGCCAGCCCAAGTCAGGCGCGCGTTTGCCGTAGTCCATGTGGCCGTAGATCGCGACGCCATCGACTTCCTTCACGTCGTTGGTGAAAAACTCGGCGATGTCTTCGTAGGCCGACCAGTTGACCGGAACACCCAGATCATAGCCGTACTTTTCCTTGAACGCGGCCTTGTTGGCTTCATCGTCAAACCAGTCTTTGCGGAACCAATAAAGGTTCGCGAACTGCTGGTCGGGCAGCTGATACAGCTTACCATCCGGACCGGTGGTGAACTGAATGCCCATGAAGTCATCCAGATCGAGCGTCGGCGAGGTTGTCGCCGCCCAATCGCCGCCCATCATGTCGGTCAGCGGATAGGCCAGTTGCAGGCGGGAATGGGTGCCGATCAGGTCACTGTCGTTGACGTAGCCGTCATAGAGGTTCCGGCCGGTCTGCATCTGAGTCTGAACGGCCTGAACCACTTCGCCTTCACCAAGGATCTGGTGATTGACCTTGATGCCGGTGATCTCTTCGAACGCCTTGGTTAGAACCTCGGATTCATACGAGTGAGTGGGGATGCCTTCAGACAGGACGTTGATTTCCATGCCCGCGTAAGGCTGTGCAGCTTCGATGAACCACTGCATTTCAGCCATCTGTTCGTCTTTCGACAGGGTCGATGGCTGGAATTCGTCGTCGATCCAGCGTTGTGCTGCGGCTTCGTCGGCCCAAGCAGGACCGTGCCCCGCAATGACGGCAGCCGCCGCCACTGCGGAAAGTAGATGTCTCCGCATCTGTCTCCTCCCAAAAATTTATGGTTCTCCGGTGGGAACCGGATGTCAGATACCATCAGCGATTTTTCGCGCGCCTGTCAAACTAATTTTTTAGTAAATGAAAACGCCGATGCGTAACTCTTTGTTTTTATTATATTGAAAGAGGAATTCGGAAGAGACCACGGCAAGGATTGCTGACTTCGCCGGAATCGGGAAAGAGCACTCAAAGTCCGGAGAACAACTGACCTAACCTCAAGTGAACCAGCGACCAGGCGCCAGATATTTGGTTCTGAAACTTTGATTAAGGAAAGTGCAAATGGCAGCCCGTAGGGGAATCGAACCCCTCTTTCCAGGTTGAAAACCTGGCGTCCTAACCGATAGACGAACGGGCCACTTGGTCCAGTCAAGCACAAGTGGCAGCCCGTAGGGGAATCGAACCCCTCTTTCCAGGTTGAAAACCTGGCGTCCTAACCGATAGACGAACGGGCCACGCTGGCTTGTGGAGGGCCTTTTACGGTTTACCTCCCACCCCCGCAAGCCGAAAAACGCAGGGATGTGAAACTTTTTTGGCGGTGCTTTCAGGGTCAGGAAACAGCCTTCAATTTACCTCGGCAGCATCCTCAAGCCGAAGCTGAACGTTTTGACGTCCGCCCCATGTGTTGACCTCAAGTCGGCCCGCGAAATGAAAGCGGGCTCCTCCGTGATTCAACAGCTTCTCGCCCATGGGGCCGTCGAACGCACCAAATGCAATGGCGTCCAGACCGCCGTTCAGCCCATCGGACAATGAAAGCTTGAGGTGCGTCTCGCCGACGCGTTTGGCAAACCGCACCTGAAGCTCAGGCAGGGCATAACGCGGGGCAGGGGCGCTGGCGCCGAACGGGCCGGCCTTTTCGATCTGTTCGATCAGCTCGACCGAGGCCGCGCCGGGCATCAACGCACCGTCCAGCTTCAGATCCGCCGGGCCGCCCTGACCGGCCCCCTGTTTGGCCAGCAATTCACTCAGCCGTTCCATCGCCGCGTCCAGTTTATCGCGCATGACCGTCAGACCCGCCGCCATCTTGTGGCCACCGCCCTTGACCAGCAGACCCTCGGCGGCAAGCTTCTGGATCGAAGCACCCAGATCGATGCCCGATATGGATCGACCAGACCCCTTGCCCTCATCCCCGTCAAAGCCGATGACAACGGCCGGGCGGTTCGCCATTTCCTTAAGGCGAGAGGCAACGATGCCCACGACGCCGGGATGCCAGCCTTCACCCGCTGCCCAGACCAGGGGCGCATCCAGACCGCGTTGTTCCGCCTGATCAAGTGCGGCGGCGCGCACCGCGTTTTCAATATCACGCCTTTCGGTGTTCAACTCATCCAACCGTTGCGACAAGGCCTCGGCCTCTGCTGTCGATTCCGTGCTCAGCAGGCGGGCACCCAGATCGGCCTGACCAATGCGACCACCGGCGTTGACACGAGGCCCCAGCAGAAAACCAAGATGATAGGAATTGGGCGCCGCGTCCATGCGGGACACATCCGACAGTGCAACAAGCCCGGGGCGTTGACGTCTGGCCATGACCTTGAGTCCCTGACGAACAAGTGCCCGGTTGGCACCGATCAAAGGTGCTACATCCGCAACCGTCGCCAGGGCGACCAGATCCAGCATCGACATCAGGTCCGGACCTTTGATACCGGCGTCGCGCAATTGCCGCCCGGCCTCGACCAGCATCAGGAAAACGACACCCGCCGCGCAAAGATACCCCAGATCGCCACTTTCATCCTGCCGGTTCGGGTTCACGATCGCGGCGCAGTCGGGCAGGGTCTCTCCGCCAAGGTGGTGGTCCAGAACGATCACATCCGCGCCGTTGGCTGCCGCGATGGGCTCATGGCTCAGCGTTCCGCAATCGACACAAATGATCAGGTCGTGTTCAGCAGCCAGCGTCTGCATGGCAGGAACATTTGGCCCATAACCTTCGTCGATGCGGTCCGGGACATAAAGCGTGGCGCTGATCCCCATCTGTCGCAGCCAGACCAGCAACAATGCGGCCGAACTTCCTCCGTCCACATCGTAATCCGCGAACACGGCGATCCGTTGCCGCGCCCTGACGGCCTGTAGGAACCGCGTTGCTGCCTTCTCCATATCCAGCATCGAACGCGGGTCCGGCAGCAGTTCTTTCAGCTTGGGCTCAAGAAATCCTGCGGCTTCCATCGCTGGCACGCCGCGCCGTGCCAGCACCTGACAGACAGCGCGGGGCAACCCGGCCTGCTGCACCAGCATTTCTGTTGCCCGCTCGATGTCCGGCGTAGGTCCGATCCAGCGGCGTCCGGTCAATGACTGCTCGACCCCAAGAAAGCTCATCCCATGCCCCTTATGCGCCAAGGCCGGACCCTCGCGGATCCGGCCTCTTCATCTTTTTACAAATACTCCCGCCGGAGGCAGCGGCGCAAGCCGCTATGCGTCGCTATGTGGCCACATCGGTGTGCGATAGGACATACGCCGCATCGAACCGGTTTTCGACCGCATCAGCAAAGTGGTCGTTTCAACCCAGCCCGGCTCGCGTTTGATACGCGGCAGCAGCGAGCCGCCGGTTACGCCGGTCGCAGCAAAAATCACGTCCGCCGTCACCATTTCGTCCCGCGCATAGACGCGATCCAAATCGGTAATACCTGCCTTGGCGGCGCGGCCGCGCTCGTCATCGTTGCGGAACAGCAGGCGGCCAAAGATCTGCCCGCCCATGCATTTCAGCGCAGCTGCTGCCAGAACGCCCTCGGGTGCGCCGCCCTGGCCCATATACATATCGATGCCGGTTTCTTCGCTTTCTGCGCAGTGCATGACACCGGCCACATCACCGTCAGTGATCAGCCGGATCGAGGCTCCGGTGTCACGAACCTCGGCAATCATGGCCTCATGACGCGGGCGCTCCAGAATGCAGACGGTGATGTCCGCCGGATCACAGCCTTTGGCCTTTGCCAGCGCTTCGACGCGTTCCCGCGGGCTCATGTCCAGATTGACGACGCCTTCCGGGAACCCTGGGCCAATGGCCAGCTTATCCATGTATACGTCCGGGGCATGAAGCATCGACCCGCGCGGGCCCATTGCGATCACGGTCAGCGCGTTGGGCATGTCCTTGGCGGTCAGGGTCGTGCCCTCAAGCGGGTCCAGCGCAATGTCGACGCCGGGGCCGTTTCCGGTACCGACCTCTTCGCCGATAAAAAGCATCGGCGCTTCGTCACGCTCACCTTCGCCGATCACGACGACACCTGCGATGTCCAACAGATTCAACTGCTCACGCATTGCGTTGACGGCGGCCTGATCGGCGGCTTTCTCGTCGCCCCGTCCGACAAGCGAGGCGGATGCAAGCGCGGCCTGTTCAGCCACACGGGCAAGGCCCAAAGAAAGCATTCGGTCGTTGAAATCGGTCTTGGCAGCGTTCATGTGTCGGTATCCTTGGGTCAATAAAGGCGTTCTGTCCGGCATAGCCTGCGTCTGGCACAGGCCGCAAGGGTCAAACCTCTTCGATGCGCAGCGCGACAGGTTCCCCCGAAACCACATCAGTGGACCTGAACCCCTCCAGCGCCACATCAAGTGTCGCGCGCGTGGTTTTATGAGTTACAATCAGGACGGGTGCCGTGTTTTCCGAATGGGCATACTGGCGCATCCGGTCGATGGAAACTCCGGCGTCACCCAGAATGGCCGCAACTTTCGCCAGCGCACCGGGTTTGTCCAACAGGGCAAGGCGAAGGTAATAGGGCGCGGGCAATCCGGTTCGCGCAGGCGTAGCCTCTTGCAGCGTCGAGGCCGGTCGGCCGAATGTCGGAATATGCAATCCACGGGCCAGATCACAAACGTCACCCATGACAGCGCTGGCAGTTGGGCCTTCACCGGCACCGGGACCGCGCAATACGACCTGCTCGATCGAGTCTCCCTCGATCACCACCATATTGGTGCCGCCTTCCAGTTGCCCCAGAGGTGAGCCGCTTGGCACCAGGCAGGGCTGCATGCGCTGTTCCAGCCCGCGCCGGGTACGCTGTGCCACGCCCAGCAGCTTGATCCGGTATCCCATGTCGTCCGCCTGATGAATGTCATCCAGGCTGATATGCTGAATACCCTCGATCTCGATCCCGTCGAAATTCGGCTTGGTTCCAAAGGCAATCGAGGACAGAAGCGCCAGTTTATGGGCCGCGTCAATGCCACCCACATCCAGGTTCGGGTCAGCTTCCAGATACCCAAGTTGGGCGCATTCTTCGAACAGCGCATTGTATCCCAATTCCTGGGACTGCATCCGGGTCAGAATGTAATTGCAGGTTCCGTTCATCACGCCCATGACACGGGTGATGTCGTTCCCGGCAAGCCCTTCGGTCAGGGACTTGATCACAGGAATGCCACCCGCGACCGCCGCCTCGAACCGGATGACACGGCCTGAGGCTTCGGCCTGTTCCGCCAGCTTCTGACCATGGACAGCCAGCAGCGCCTTGTTGGCGGTTACCACGTCTTTACCGGTCTCCAGCGCCGCCTCGACCGAGGCCAGAGCCGGGCCGTTTTCGCCCCCCATAAGCTCGACATAAACGTCAATGTCGTCTCTGCGGGCCAGCGCGACAGGATCGCTTTCCCAGACGTAGTCGGACAGGTTGACACCGCGATCCTTGCCGGAATCCCGGGCGGAAACGGCCACGATTTCAATTGGTCTGCCGGTCCGGGCTTGCAACAGATCCGCATGTTTGCGGACGATCCGGATCACACCCACGCCGACGGTCCCCAAGCCAGCAATTCCCAGCCGCAGCG
The DNA here is from genome assembly GCF_056538465.1 of Ruegeria sp. BG6. Taxonomy (NCBI): domain Bacteria; kingdom Pseudomonadati; phylum Pseudomonadota; class Alphaproteobacteria; order Rhodobacterales; family Roseobacteraceae; genus Ruegeria; species Ruegeria sp. BG6. The sequence continues at coordinate 24,522 of NZ_JBQFTB010000001.1, forward strand.
CCTGTGTCATTCGGTGGATTCCTTTCCGCTCGTATTCGCCAGTCTGGATTTTTCATCCGTCAGGCGCTGCCTTAGCGGGTTCATGGGGTCGGTGCAATGCGTCAGAGGACAGCGCGGCCAATGAAATCCGGCAATCAGTCGATTTCTGCGTTCTGTAGTGCCTGCGCTTTATTCGCCAGCGCTTCGGCACGCGCATTCAGGTCCTCTTCGACCTCGGCCGCTTCGCTTACAGGATCAACCGGTGGGCCCAACGCTTCGCTCAGCGGGATCAAGCGGGGAAACGTGGACTTGCGCACGGTTGGCGACTCGCTGCCTTCCAGTTCAGGAATGTCCGCGCAGGCGGCGCAGACAAGCATCAAAAACAGCAGGGGCAGGGGTTTCATGACAAGCCGGTTGTTGTTGCAGTCGCCATTGTGATGCACCTTTTGCCCGTTCGGTTCAAGCGGGGTTCTATTTGAACAAACGTTCAGATACTGTCTGCCTATGGCTCGTACCCAAGGTTCACACTCTGACATAACCGGCCCGCGGATCCGCAAGGCAGCGTTGGCTCTGTTCGCCCGACATGGGTATGCGGCGGTTTCAATGCGCCAGATCGCGTCCGAGGTCGGCGTACAGGCTGGTGCCTTGTATAACTACACCCCAGACAAGCAAAGCCTGCTATTCCGTTTGATGCGCGACCATATGCAGGAGCTTCTGTCGGCGTATGAGGCACAGGACAACTCCGATGATCCACGCGATGCCTTGCGCCGCTTTGTCGGATTTCACATTCGCTTTCACCTGGAACGCCCGGACGAAGTGTTCATAGCCTATATGGAGTTGCGAAACCTGACGCCCGAGAATTTCACGGAAATCGAAGATCTGCGCCGCAGGTACGAGGATTCACTGGAAGGTATTCTGCGTGACGGTCATGTCGCCGGCCTGTTCAAAGTACCCGACACCAGGATCGCAAGCTTTGCTGTGATCGCAATGCTGAATGGTGTGATGACCTGGTATCGGGCAGGCGGGAGGTTGTCACTGGATCAAGTCGAGCAGATCTATTGGGACATGGTCTGTCGCGCCGTTGCGACGTGATCTGCCCGCCCGTCCTTAGTGTGCTGGCCGGATGAAGGTTCCGTTTCGAAGCTCTTCAAAGGCTTGTTTCAGCTCGGCCCGGGTGTTCATGACGATTGGCCCATGCCAGGCGACCGGTTCGTTGATCGGCGCACCGGAGATCAGCAGGAACCGAACTCCTTGCGGCCCCGCCTGAACCGTAATTTCGTCGCCAGACCCAAAGCGGACCAGCGTCCGGTTGCCTGACATGTCGCGAATGTTGACCTCTTGCCCCGCCACCTCTTTCTCGAGCAGAACGCCGGTGGGTTGTGACGCGTCGGCAAACGCGGCCTGACCATCGAAAACATAAGCGAAGGCCCGGCGATAAGTGTCTATGGGAAAAGTTTTTTTGACGCCTGCCGGGATGCGGATATCCAGGTATTGCGGATCAGCCGCAATGCCGTCGACAGGGCCGGTTTTCCCCCAGAACGTGCCCACGATCACACGAACCGTGGTGCCGTCGTCATCCGTGATCTCGGGGATTTCCCGGCTTTGAACGTCCTGATACCGGGGTGCAGTCATCTTCTGGTCAGAGGGCAGGTTTCCCCACAACTGAAACCCATGCATCTGACCACTGGCGTTTCCATGTGGCATTTCCTGATGCAATATCCCCGAACCTGCTGTCATCCATTGCACGTCACCGGCGCCAAGCGTTCCGGTGTTGCCCAGTGAATCCGAGTGTTCAACGGTCCCGGACAGAACATAAGTAATGGTCTCAATTCCACGATGCGGATGCCACGGGAACCCTGCTTCATAGTCTTGCGGGTTCTCATTCCTGAAATCGTCGAAAAGAAGAAATGGGTCGAGTTCGGACGGGTCCTGAAACCCGAAGGCACGATGCAAATGCACACCGGCGCCTTCCCGTGTTGGAACGGATTGTCTGGTTTCCAAAGTAGGCCTGAGGGACATTTTTGCCTCCTGATTTACATGACAATCATGTAATGTGTGCGCCTGCGCGGTCAATTGGCAAAAACGCGCGCGGATTGTGCAACGCCGCGCAGGTCGGGACCCCCTGTCCATTATTTCACAAAGCGGGTAAGGGAAGTTGACGCAAACAAAGAGGGCCCCATGCAGGACGAAGTGCTGGCAACAGTTCAGGCATCATCACCCAGACGATGGGCAGGTGTAGGAATGCTGGGCACAGTGGGCGCGATGGTACTTTACGTCGCTCTGGCGGCTCCGCCTGCTTTGGGATGGCAGGTTTTCCTTTTCGTGATCGCGGGCGGGGCGTTCTGGCTGGCACATCGCATGTGGCATGCGACAACAGACCGTATCGAACTGACTCGAGCTGAGTTGCGCACCGGAGCGGGGCAGGTCATTGCCAATGTCGAAGATATTGAAACTGTTGATCGCGGCGTGTTTGCCTTCAAACCATCAAACGGGTTTCTTGTTCGCACGACCGGCAAGGGAAAAAACACCTGGGCGCCCGGCCTTTGGTGGCGATTGGGTCATCGTGTGGGGGTCGGCGGCATGACTGCCGCCGCCGAGACCAAGTTCATGTCCGAAATGTTGTCCGCACTTCTGGCTGAAATGGATTGACCTAGACCGAGGCCGCAATTTCGTTGGTAAAACGCGGGCGAGTAAAGACAAAGTTTTCGAAAGTAACTCCGGTTGCGAATTTAAATCCCGTGTAAAAAATCGGAACGTATTCATTTGACGTTTCAACCAGAATCAAAGTGTCTTGGTTGGGCATCGGCGGAAGCTGGGACCGAATTTCGTGAATGCTGTCATCTGTCCACTTGACGTCATAGCCGCGAGTCGACGACCACCGCACATAGTGGCGATCATCTTCTTCATCGAAAACAATCAGCGAAACACGCAAATTCATTTGCGAATTATTGTTGACCATCTTCTCCATCAATTCGTGCAGAGAATCTATGTAAACATCTGTAATAGTTTGAGTTTCACGAGAGATAAGATCGCTTACGGTAAATGCGGCCTTCAGATTTGACGCGCTTTGACGGAAGCCTTCGAACGCGACGAAGGTCATCGATACCGTCCAGAACAGTAGTGGAAAGACCATGATGGCCTCTACGGTAATAATACCACGTTCATCCCGCCGAAACGATTTCAGACACTTTGCCATTTTTGTCATGATCGACGTCATCTTACAAAGGTTCCTGTACGAAGGCTGTCGTAGCCGTTAGCGCATATTGACCGGTTTCATCCACGAGGGTTTTGCCGATTGTCGAGGTCGGAAACACCGGATCAATCCGCGCGCATGCCCGCAGGATCATCAATTCATTGGATTGACCATTGGTGAAGTTCAGAACAGGATCTACCTGTTCGGAGTTGTCCGTGCAGTCAGGTGTATCGGACAGCACGACCCCGGTGAAGGCACTCTGACGGATCATCTCTAGCCGAAGGTTGGAGGAGCAGTTTTTGATGAACTGAGCCCGTGAACAAATGGTGTCTTTTAGTTCGTCGTGCTGCGGATTATTCCCTGTTCCAAGTCGAATGTCGCGAACGGTCTGGTCAACAGCACGTTCCAACATACCCTGCTGTGTCGTCAATAATGTCAGTTCTGCGCCTGCTAGGATGAAAAACATGAACGCCGGAAAGATAATAGCGAATTCAATCGTGGCGTTTCCATCTTCAGACCCAAATAACCGGTGCATCAGCGGCAAAATACTCTGAGTCATTGTGTCAACCTCAGTTTGCGGATCGATGATGCGATCGAAGAAAAGGCGTCTTCAAGCGACAGTCCGCTCACGTCGTAGACATGGCTGTGCGAGCTAGCGCAGTCCCGAAGAACCCGATAGCCACTTCTTGGTGCTTCGAAGGCGATACCATATACGATAATGCCCTCGTCTTTTGCTGCGTCACAGATGTGTTTGGTGTGCTGGTTCTTGGCAGCGGTTTCTACTTTGGAGAACGCTGCAGAGTACCACTCAGCCCAGGCACTGGACTGCCAGTAGTAGTTGTAATTGGCGTTCCAAGCCAAAGACACACGGTTGAACAGTTGCGGGTATGTCAGGCGGAAAGCCGTACCCACCTCTTCGTTGTCGGCAGTTTCGGGCTCAGGGTTGCCGAACGGATGGTCTGCCCACTGGTCTTGCTGAGGCCAGAAAAAGTTCGGCTGTCCCTGCGAGTGATAAACGGTGTATTCTTCTGCTTCGGGGTTGTACCATACGTCCGACATACCTTCCCTCAGTGACGGATTCAGCATGTACTGATCGGTGTTCTTTCCATCGGTCATAACGATCACAATTTTCAGAACGTCCGAGTCATAGTTTGTCGGACGATTCGCAAACTTGGAAGGGACTATTGTCTTCGGCGCATATGCCGCATCCGTTTCAAGGGACAGATCGGAGACAATACCGCTCATGCCGGGATCAAGAAGCGCAACGCCCCATTTCATTCCAACATCAATCGACGTGTTTCCGCCGGGTGAAAGAAGTGCGATCTGGTCAAGCAATTTGCCCAGGTCATCCGTGACAGGTGTGATCGCGCTGCCGGCGCGGACAGGGCAAACAGGCAGAGTGATCGAACCCTCAGAATAAGTGAACGGGTCAAAATGCGCTGTCCGTTCCAGCCTGTCACCCCGCAGGAGATCGGAATCACTGTATTGCTCAGGGATAAAATTCACGCAGTGCGAATAGCTATGCTCCTGCGTGACATTCGTGAATTGGTCCAGCAGGGAGGCGCCCGCATTAACTTGCGTCGCATAGGGTATAAGCGAGATCGATATCTGGCTTTCACCTGGTTTGTCGAGCATCAGTTTAACGAAATCAGATGCTGCTTCTTTCAGAACATCGATTTTGCTGATCCCCGGGGTGGCCGAATTTTCGGACATTGAACCCGAAATATCGAGAACCAGCGAAATTTCAACGGCTCCGATTGATTCTTCAGCGGCGCTGGCTGCGGTCGCGGTCAAAGTTTTGATACCTGACAGGGCCATGAAATTTGTCGGTATCACTGCTTCGGCCGTCGCATAAACTCTTCGCGTACCAAAACTGTCTTGTACGTCGACGGTCTTGAGATTTTCCAAAAGCCCTGCCTTGTCGAGATAGGACTCAACAACGGTCTTCGGGCTTTCTTTCTGATCCAAATCGGCTGCGGCGAGAACGGCGCGGTCCAGAGTGGCCTGTAGTTTGGCTCTGTCGCGTTCATGGTTCATTAAATCGACGCCGACACCCGCTGCGGCCAACATTCCCAAAAAAACAAACAGCACAAAATATGAAAATGTGCCGTCTTCATTTTCGACGAACTGCCGCAACGTGGAAGATTTGCGTTTCTGCAAAATGCTACCGGCAATAAGCGAGAACTTTTTCATTTTGATGCCTCCGCTTCGCACATAACGTGTGCGACATAGGAAAATAAAATTGGGTTAAAGCTAGCTTTGAAACATGGCGTCAATTGGGCAAAAAAGGCCTGGTTTTGACCTTTTCGCCACTCAAGTGAGGATAATATGGGTATGCTAAAGGGTCTGTTTGTGTTTTGGCGACAATCTCCTGCAACTCGGCCAAACCAATCGACTCGGTAACAGTTGCGCATACGCCTTGAGGGCATTCTTATTAAAAAAGTGCAGTTGGGCGTTGCGGCTTTCCATGAAGGGTGCGACAAAAAGTCGTGACATATGTCAGTTTCCGGTACGGAGGAGTTTATGACCGGCATTATTGAACCCAGCTTTCGTAAAAGTGTTGACCTGATGTTCAACAGGGCCGCGTCCCTGATGGATCTGCCGCCGGGACTTGAAGAGAAGATCCGGGTGTGCAACGCCACATATACCGTCCGTTTCGGTGTGCGCCTGCGCGGTGATATCCATACATTTACCGGATACAGGTCGGTCCATTCCGAACACATGGAGCCGGTCAAAGGCGGTATTCGCTATGCCATGGAAGTCAATCAGGACGAGGTCGAGGCGCTGGCTGCCTTGATGACGTACAAGTGCGCGCTGGTAGAGACGCCGTTCGGGGGCTCCAAAGGCGGCTTGTGTATTGACCCGCGTCAGTATGAAGAACACGAATTGGAACAGATCACCCGACGGTTTGCTTATGAACTGGCAAAACGCGACCTGATCAACCCATCACAGAACGTGCCCGCCCCGGACATGGGGACCGGCGAGCGTGAGATGGCCTGGATGGCCGACCAATACGCGCGCATGAATACGACGGATATCAATGCGCGTGCTTGTGTGACGGGCAAGCCTCTCAACGCGGGTGGTATCGCGGGGCGCGTCGAGGCAACCGGTCGCGGAATTCAGTATGCGCTGCGTGAATTCTTCCGGCACCCGGACGACATCGAGAAGGCCGGCCTGTCCGGAAGTCTGGATGGCAAGCGCGTGATCGTTCAGGGGCTTGGAAACGTGGGCTATCACGCCGCAAAGTTCCTGAGCGAGGAAGATGGCGCGCGTGTTATCGGGATCATTGAGCGGGACGGTGCCCTGCACAATCCCGATGGCATCGACGTTGAATCGGTGCGGAACTGGATCGTGAAACATGGCGGCGTCAGCGGCTATCCGGATGCGGCACATACCGCAGAGGGCGCTGCCGTCCTTGAAGCCGAATGTGACATTCTGATCCCGGCGGCCTTGGAAGGTGTCATCAACCTTTCCAACGCAGAACGGATCAAGGCGCCGTTGATTATCGAGGCCGCGAATGGTCCGGTGACTGCCGGTGCGGACGATATCCTTCGGAAAAAGGGCGTCGTTATCATTCCGGACATGTATGCCAACGCGGGCGGTGTGACCGTTTCGTATTTCGAATGGGTCAAGAACCTGAGCCATATCCGGTTTGGACGGATGCAGCGCCGTCAGGAGGAAGCCCGCCACGAACTGATTGTCAGCGAACTTGAGCGGCTGGACAGATATCTGGGCGATGCGTGGTCAATGTCCCCGAACTTCAAGTCCAAGTACCTCAGGGGCGCGGACGAACTGGAACTGGTCCGCTCGGGTCTGGATGACACGATGCGTATCGCCTATCAGTCGATGCGCGAGGTCTGGCACAGCCGCGATGATGTCGAAGACCTGCGGACTGCGGCGTATATCGTCGCCATCGACAGAGTTTCCAAAAGCTATCGGGCCAAGGGACTTTGATGCATTGATGCGATCCGGGCGCAAGGTAACCCGGGTCGCCTCCGATCAATTCAACGAATTCGGGAAATCGGTTGTGGCGGGCGCTTTGGCGCACAGGTAAGTTGCCGCGAGTGAAACGAATCCCGGGGGACTTCCAATGTTGCGTATCGCCATCGCCGCCATTCTTTTGGCAACGCCTTTGGCCGCGGCTGAGACCAAAGAACAAAGCTGCAAGTATCAGGCCGACGTGGTGGCCGCTATTCAGAACGCCCGCCTGGACCGCGTCAAGGAACGCGATGTTGCGAAGGCGGTCGCTGACAGCGGCCCGACCTGGCCAGAAAACTACAATGCCGCGATTCCGTTGATCACCCCTTGGGTGTATGAGCAAAAGATGCGCGACGTTCGCAAAAAGGATCTGGGCGCGGCCTGGCTGGAGCTATGTCTTCAGCAATAATCCACAGCTGGCTATATTCCTTGTGGATAAGCGCGCCATCCTCTTGGCGCGCGTTTTCATTTCTGGCAGGTTCGACACATGTCATTGCCCCCCGGTTTCCTGGATGAATTGCGCACCCGGCTAAGCCTGTCTCAGGTCGTCGGCCGCAAGGTCATGTGGGATCAGCGCAAGTCCAATCAGGGCAAGGGTGACATGTGGGCACCATGCCCGTTCCATCACGAAAAGACGGCGTCGTTCCATGTCGACGACCAGAAGGGGTTTTACTACTGCTTCGGATGCCACGCCAAGGGCGACGCGATCAGCTTCGTGAAAGAGACCGAGAATGTCTCGTTCATCGAAGCAGTCGAGATTCTGGCGCGTGAGGCGGGTATGCCCATGCCGCAACGCGACCCGAAAGCACAGGAAAAACAGGATCGCTGCGCGCAACTGGCTGATGTGATGGAGCAGGCCGCCCAGTTCTTTCGCCTGCAACTCAAGACCGGGGCAGGCGGGGGCGCGCGGGATTATCTGGCGCATCGCGGATTAGACGAACAGGCGTTGGACCGGTGGGAAATCGGCTTTGCCCCGGATGGCTGGCAAGCGCTGTGGGATCATCTGCGGGGCAAGAACGTGGCCGAGGACTTGATCCTCGGGGCCGGGCTGGCCAAACCCTCGAACAAGGGCAAGAAGCCCTATGACACATTCCGCAACCGGATCATGTACCCGATCCGTGATCCGCGCGGGCGCTGCATTGCGTTTGGTGGCCGCGCCATGGACCCCAATGACAACGCGAAGTACCTGAACTCGCCCGAGACGGAGTTGTTCGACAAAGGCCGAAGCCTTTACAATCAAGGCCCCGCACGACAGGCGGCCGGGAAGGGGCAGCCCCTGATCGTGGCCGAAGGCTACATGGATGTGATCGCGCTGGCCGAGGCTGGATTTGAGGCGGCGGTTGCGCCGCTGGGAACCGCGATTACCGAACACCAGCTACAACTGCTGTGGCGCATCTCGGATGAACCGATCATTGCGCTGGATGGCGACACGGCCGGCCTGCGGGCGGCGATGCGGGCCGTCGATCTGGCTTTGCCGCTTCTGGAAGCCGGAAAATCCCTGCGCTTTGCACTGGTGCCCGAAGGCAAAGACCCCGACGATCTTTTGCGCGCCGAAGGGCCTGCGGCTGTGCAGGCCGTGTTGGAAGGTGCCATGCCCATGGTCAAGCTACTGTGGCAGCGTGAGACCGAGGGAATAGTTTTCGACAGCCCGGAGCGTAGAGCGGCTTTGGAGCGTGCTCTGAAGGACAAGACGGCGTTGATCCGAGATGCATCAATACGCTCTCATTATGAACGGGAAGTCAAAGACCTGTGCTGGCAGCTTTTCCGTCCGCAACGCCAACCGCAAAACCGCCAATGGCAGTCGGGCGGCAAATGGAAGCCACAAAAACAGCCTGCTTCGCCGGGCGCGCGCGCCTCGTTTCTGGCCTCGTCCGAGAATGCAGATATCCAGATGCGCGAAGCGGTCATTCTGGCCATCGCCATTCTGAACCCCAAGGTTGTCGTGCAGTTCGAACACCAGTTGGAGGAGATGGACTGCCACGATCCAGACCACTCGGCGCTGCGCGAGGTCATCCTGCGCCACGCAATTGATGACCCGGACAATCTGAAAGATCACATAGTGGGAACTTTGGGGGCCGAACCCCTTGAAAACCTTCTGGCCCTTCGCCATGTCGCAGTCATCCCCTGCGTGCACAAACCGGGCGACGTGGAAAAGGCCGAGATGACGCTGGCCGAGGAACTCGCAAAAATCAAAGCGCTCCGGGGGTTGGATGCTGAGATTGCCGAAGCTGCGGAGGAACTGTCCGAACTGGCAGATGAGGCGCTGACCTATCGGCTGGCGCAAGCCGCCGAAGAGCGCAACCGTACAAGCCGCAGCCAGAATGAGGACAGGGCCGTTTTTGACATCGCCGACAACGGCGCGCGGATCAACCGCGACGAGAAAGACGCGTTCGAGGCCATCATGTCCGGCATCAAATTCGAACGGAAACGCCGCTAAAGTGATGTTTTCGTAAGGCACTGGAAAAGAAAAACGGGTAAACGGGTGGCCGAATCACTTCTACGCGCTAATGATTCGGTTCAAACGAATCACCCATCCCTGCAGGAGCATTGAATGGCCGCCAAAGACACGTCCGAAGATCGCAAATCAGACGAGCAGGAACAGGAAATCTCGCTGGACATGAGCCAGGCCCAGGTCAAGAAGATGATCGCCGAGGCCCGCGAGAAGGGCTACATCACCTACGACCAGCTCAATCAGGTTCTGCCGCCTGATCAGGTCAGTTCGGAACAGATCGAAGACGTTATGTCGATGCTGTCCGAGATGGGCATCAACATCATCGAAGATGAAGAGGCCGAAGAAGAAGAGAACAAAGGCTCGACCGAACTGACCACAACGGAAAGCAACCGTGAGGTTGCGTTGTCGGGTGCCGCCACCGAGAAACTGGATCGCACCGACGACCCCGTGCGCATGTATCTGCGCGAGATGGGCAGCGTCGAGCTGCTGAGCCGGGAAGGTGAGATTGCAATCGCCAAGCGGATCGAAGCCGGCCGCAACACGATGATCGCCGGTCTGTGTGAAAGCCCGTTGACCTTCCAGGCCATCACGATCTGGCATGACGAACTTTTGTCCGAAGACATTCTGCTGCGCGACGTTATCGATCTGGAAACCACGTTCGGCAACCAGATGGACGAGGACGGCGATGTCGAGGAGCCGGTGGTGGACACTTCAGCGGTTCAGGCTGCCAAACCCGCCAAAGACACCGGGCCCGAGCTGGACGCGGATGGCAACCCAATCGCCACCGACGACGACGACGATGAAGACGAACAGGCCAACATGTCGCTGGCCGCGATGGAGACAGCGCTTAAAGAGCAGGTTCTGACCACGCTCGAGCGGATTTCGTCTGATTTCGCGATGCTATCCGAAATGCAGGACAGCCGTATTTCGGCAACGTTGAATGAAGATGGATCTTTCACCGCCAAGGATGAGGAGACCTATCAGAAACTGCGGGCCGAGATCGTAGAGCTTGTGAATGGCCTGCACCTGCACAATAACCGGATCGATGCGCTGATCGACCAGCTTTACGGCATCAACCGCCGCGTCATGTCGCTGGACAGTTCGATGGTGAAGCTGGCGGATCAGGCGCGTATCAACCGCCGTGAGTTTATTGATGAGTATCGTGGTCGCGAACTGGATCCGAACTGGCTGGCCGAGATGGCCGAAAAACCGGGCCGCGGCTGGCAGATGTTCATCGAACGCTCGACCGACAAGGTCGAGGAACTGCGCAACGATATGGCTCAGGTCGGGCAATATGTCGGTCTGGACATCAGCGAATTCCGCCGCATCGTTCAGCAGGTTCAAAAGGGCGAGAAAGAGGCACGTCAGGCCAAGAAAGAAATGGTCGAGGCCAACCTGCGCTTGGTGATCTCGATTGCCAAGAAGTACACGAACCGTGGCCTGCAATTCCTTGATCTTATTCAGGAAGGGAATATCGGCCTGATGAAGGCGGTCGACAAGTTCGAATACCGTCGCGGCTACAAGTTCTCGACCTATGCGACCTGGTGGATCCGTCAGGCGATCACGCGCTCGATCGCGGATCAGGCCCGCACCATCCGTATTCCGGTCCACATGATCGAAACGATCAACAAACTGGTTCGGACCGGTCGTCAGATGCTGCACGAAATCGGACGCGAGCCGACGCCGGAAGAATTGGCCGAAAAGCTGCAGATGCCGCTGGAAAAGGTTCGCAAGGTGATGAAGATCGCCAAGGAACCGATCAGCCTCGAGACGCCGATCGGCGACGAGGAAGACAGCCAGTTGGGCGATTTCATCGAGGACAAGAATGCCGTGTTGCCGCTGGACAGCGCCATTCAGGAAAACCTCAAGGAAACAACTACCCGGGTTCTGGCTTCGCTTACCCCGCGTGAGGAACGCGTTCTGCGGATGCGCTTTGGCATCGGTATGAACACAGACCACACGCTGGAGGAGGTTGGCCAGCAGTTCAGCGTGACGCGCGAACGGATCCGACAGATCGAGGCGAAAGCGCTGCGCAAACTGAAGCATCCCAGCCGGTCAAGAAAACTGCGGTCCTTCCTGGATCAGTAGCTACAAAGGCGCCCTGATCGAGGCGCCTTTTTCTTTTCCCGGACCGTTCACATCTTGTTGTCCTGTCTGAAAGTCAAATTGGCGAGAACTCACAAGAAGAGGGACAGCGGGATTTCTATATCCGTCTGGTCCACTCATGGGACGGGCCGGGGCGAGATGGTCTCATCGATGACCCCCGGCTACGCTCAAACGCGGTTCAGCGGGCGATCGACGCGGCCGCGAAATGTGGTCGGAGGCTGGCCGGTCCATCGTTTGAACGCCGTCGAAAACGCGGCCTGATCGGCATACCCCAGAGAATAAGAAATCTCGGACAAGATCATCCCGTTTCGCAGAAAGGTCTGCGCAAGATCACATCGCAGGTCTTCAACGATGTTGCGATAGCTGGTCCCTTCGTCAGCCAGCCTGCGGGCCAGTGTGCGAGGGCTAAGACCCAAATCGGCAGCTGCCTGATCTGCCTGGATAATGTTTCCGGGCAGGGATCGGGTGATCAGCCCTTCGACCCTTGCGCGTGTTTTTTGCCTTGGCGATTGCCGGTCGGCCAGCAAACGCTCGGCATAATCAAGCAGATGGGCGCGCAGCGTAGGGTCGTAAGTTGGAATTGGAAGATCAAGCGAGGACAGCGACAGGACGATGCACATCCGTTCGGCGCCGAAAACTACTGGAAACCCTCCTATTTTCTCATATTCCGACGCGCGTTGACCGATTTCGTGCTGAAAGCGCATCTCGACGGGGTGAAAATCTGACTGGGTCAGGGCGCGCAGTCGGGCTATGGCCGCAAATAGCAGGAACTCGGTGCGTCTGTGATAGCGGGAATAACTGGCGTCCTTCCAGTCGATTTCAAACACTGCCGAGTCGTCTGAAAGGCGCAGATTGAAAATCAGCGCAGGATCAATCATCCAGTGAAAGTAACACGTGTTCTCAATGGCTTGGCGCAAATTCCTGGAGTATTTACTGATATAGGCCGTAAGAGTGGATGACTCATCGAATCGGATGCCTGCCCGGGCGGCAAAAGTAATGTCATTGACCGCATCGCAGGCATATCGGACAAACTGGGCTTCTTTTTTGGCATGGTAAGTGGTTGCCGGCGGGGAAATTCCAGCCCGATTGAGCCCGCTTTGCCGCAGGACGTGATCCGTAAGCGCAGTTTGTCCGGTTTCTTCGTCCAGCGTCTTTGCCAATCGCTGAATGCGGCAAATATCAACTTCCATGGCTCAGCGTAATCCGTTCTCAAATCTGAAGTTGATCTTAATGCCAAAGATCCGGCGCGCACCAACTTTTGTGGCGGAAGCCGAGTTCTGAGGGGCGGCTTTCGGTGCGATTGGCAAATTCACACAAGGATTTGACTGGTGTGCACATGACCGGGTTTTGACAATTCTTATGTACATATTGCTGTCGGGTCCGCGCCTTTTGGGGAAGAGGCCAGAGCCCAGAGAGCCGGACTACCACCCCGGTTCAAAGGGTTCCCCGACACGCTGCACCCACAAGATCGTTTTCTTTTTATTGAGTTTTTTGGCTTGGCCGGAATATGCTTGGGCAGGTCCGGGGGCACCGGTTCACAGATTTTGGCTGCGCATCTGAATAGATCGTGAGGACCACTGTTCCGCCGATGCTGGCATACTAGCCTATGCGGCAGTCAGAAACAGGAAAGGTCGAAAATGATGAAACGGGTCATGACTTCAATGGTTCTTGCCACTGTGGCGATTTCCGCTCCGATGACAGCGGGGGCCGCGCCCAACGGGTTTCAGACGGTTGCCGTCAACAATTCGGTTTTTGAGGTGATCCCAAGAGCACGCCAGGATGTAGACGGTTATTGGTGCGCTGCGGCCGATTTCGCGCGTCGGACGCTCGGGGCCGGTTGGCAGCAACGGGTGTATGTTGTCCGGGGTTATGGCCCAAGCGAGGCGACAGGTCGCCGAACGGCTGTTCAGTTTTCCCTGACACCACCGAAAAACGCACCTCAGCAAAGCAGTGTGTCACTTGGCTTTCAGGTTGGTGAAAGCATGTCGGTACAGGGCGCAAATGGACGGTGCAACCGCCGGCAGTTCATAAACTAGGTAATGGTAACCAGAGCTTTGCAGATCGAATTCACCATCTCAACACGCGGCGCCGGTCTCTATGAATTTACAGGCGACGTTTGTCGATGGATGAGTTCGGTTGCGGGCGACGGCTTGCTTACGTTGTTCGTCAGGCATACATCCTGCTCTCTACTTATTCAGGAAAACGCGGATCCCGAGGTTCAGACTGATCTGCATGAGTTCTTTGAACGGCTCGTGCCTCCGTCAGATCATCCTTCGATGGCGTATTTGAGGCACACTTACGAAGGCCCTGACGACATGCCCGCACATATCAAAGCGGCCCTTATGCCGGTTTCACTTTCCATACCTGTTGCGGCGGGGCGGCCCGTGCTTGGGACGTGGCAGGGGATCTATCTGTTCGAACACCGCACTGCACCGCATGTACGTCGGGTCGCTGCACATTTTGCATGACCCCTTTATATTGCGGTGAAAAATTCCGACTACCCAAATCCTAGCGGCTGCCCTATAGTTGTGGATAAGTAAGCCGCAGCGCTTACAAAAAGAGGCGGAACAAGGGACGAGGAGACGGCGGATGCGCTGCCCGTTTTGCGGAAATATCGATACTCAGGTCAAGGATTCACGCCCGGCAGAGGATCACGTCGCGATCCGCAGGCGGCGGTTCTGTCCGGCCTGTGGCGGACGCTTTACCACCTATGAACGGGTGCAGTTGCGCGATCTTGTGGTGATCAAGACCAACGGCAAGCGAGAGGATTTTGACCGGGATAAACTGGAGCGTTCGATCCGGATCTCGATGCAGAAACGCCCCATCGATCCGGACCGGATCGATCAGATGATCTCGGGTATCGTGCGGCGCCTGGAAAGCATGGGCGACACGGATATCCCGTCCAACAAAATCGGTGAAATCGTCATGGAAGCGCTGGCCCGGATTGATACGGTGGCGTATGTTCGCTTTGCGAGCGTTTACAAGAATTTCCAGGCGGCCGATGATTTCGAGGAGTTTGTCCACGAACTGCGCCCGCCGCAGCCTTCGACGGACGAGTGAGCGAAACAGATAAGCGATATATGGCGCTGGCTTTATCCTTGGGTCAGCGCGGGCAAGGCACGTGTTGGCCCAACCCTTCCGTAGGGTGTGTCATCGTGCGTGATGGCCGGATCGTCGGTCGCGGGTGGACGCAGCCGGGCGGGCGCCCTCATGCCGAGACCGAAGCCCTGAAACAGGCCGGAGATGCCGCGCAGGGCGCAACGGCCTATGTTTCGCTGGAACCTTGTGCCCATCATGGCAAAACACCCCCTTGCGCGCAGGCCCTGATTGATGCCGATGTGGCGCGGGTCGTTTCAGCCATCGAAGACAGCGACCCGCGTGTAGCCGGGCAGGGCCTGGCCATGCTGCGTGAGGCCGGTATCAAAGTGACTACCGGTGTGCTGGATGAACAGGCTGCCAAGGCCCATGCGGGTTTTTTTCTGAAGACCGAACAGGGTCGCCCATTTGTAACTTTGAAACTGGCCAGCAGTTTTGACGGGCGGATTGCAACGTCCAGCGGTCACAGTCAGTGGATTACCGGACCCGAAGCTCGACGTCTGGTCCACGCCATGCGGGCGCAGCACGACGCGGTACTGATCGGCGCAGGCACTGCGCGTGCGGATGACCCATCCCTGACAGTGCGTGATCTGGGCATTGCGTCACAGCCGGTTCGGGTTGTTGTTTCGCGCCATCTGGACTTGCCGCTGATGGGGCAGTTTGCGCGCACGGCCTCTGACGTTCCTGTCTGGATATGTCACGGCCCGCATCCGGACCCGGATCGTGCCGATGCCTGGCAGGGCATGCGCGCGCGCCTGATCCCGTGTGCATTGCAGGAACACCACATTGATCCGGCGGATCTGTTGCAGCAGCTTGGACATGCCGGCCTGACACGTATCTTTTGCGAAGGCGGTTCCGCTCTGGCCGCGTCGTTACTGGCGGCGGATCTGGTCGATGAACTGGTCGGGTTCAGTGCCGGGCTGACCATCGGTGCGGAAGGCCTGTCCGCGATTGGGGCGCTGGGTCTTGATAAACTGAACGAAGCGCCTCGGTTCGACCTGATCGAAACACGCGCTGTTGGCGGCGATATTTTGCATCGCTGGTCGCGGGCCTTGCGCTAGCGCCCGCGCCACAGGTGAGCATGGGTTGCGAATGCACCCTGAAGCTTTGACAGCAGACGATTCAATGACCCGTGTGGAGCATCATACCCCTCGGCCAGTCGTTGCAGTACTACCTCAACCGGGCAGGGCAGGCCCGTTACCGGGTCCAGATAGCGGGGGTAGTCGATAAGGACCGCATGAACCAGGCCCGACAGACTGGGTCGCGCGCCTCGCCGGGCGGGAACTGTGCCCAGATCCTGCGTCAAACCCCATCCAGCATAGAATGGCGCGCCGAGCGTTGTCACCGGGACACCACGCAAAAGGGCCTCGAACCCCATGAGTGACGTCATGGTCCAGACCTCATGCACCTGTGGCAACAGAATGCCCGGGTTTGTGTGTGGAACAATGATATCTGCCAGCCCCTTGGCTTCGATTGCGCCTTCCCGAAGACCCGCCTCGACATCTGGATGAGGTTTGTAAATCAGGATCGCGTCCGGGTTTGCTTCACGCGCAGCCCTTAGCAGGTCCAAATTCGAGCGCACGGTTCCACAACCCAGCAGGATGGAGGCGTCGTCCTCGACCTGACCCGGGATCAGGATGCGGTGCCCGCTCGGCAAATCGGTCGGGTGGGTGCCGGTATTGTATTTGCTCAGACTGTTCGAGATGATTTGGGTAACCAGCCGCTCGGCCCGTAGCGCCTGATCGGGTCGCAGGTTTTCCCGGGCCGTGATCAGGTTTTCCAGTTGGCTGGCGCGCGTCGGGTCATAGTAAATTCCCAGATCGTCCGTCACCAGCGACAGCGGAGGCACAAGATTGGCGCCCAGCCCCCGTGATCGCAAAAACCCGTCTTCAACCCTGGTAACGCCGTCCAGATCCCGCGCCTGATTGGCCCACACCATATGAGGCCGTTGCGAAGCGCCAGGAGGATCGCCAGTGAAACGGATTTTGTGTTGTCGGCCGAACATGCGCTGCAGGTGCGGTCGTTTCCACAGCCGCATGCCCGATGCGGTCCAGCCCGCATGATCCTGCCGCCAGGCGCGAGACTGCGCCTCGAGCGTGTTTAACAGGGTCTCAAGCTCGCACAACTGGTCGCGGTACGGATCGTACCATGTTGGATAAAGCAGCATCGCAGCGGCGAACAATTGCGCGCGGGTCAGGTTTCTCTGGCGTCTTGAAAGAGGTGCTTCATCCTGAGTGAGCCCCCATCCGGCGTAGAAGGGCTGCCCGAACACCCGGGGCTTGTGGCCGGCGAGAATGGCTTCGAACCCCAATTGTGAAGACAGCGTGTAGACCCCAATCGCGCCTTCCAGCAGGGTCCATGGGCTGACCGGATCATTGAAAAACCGCACCCTGTCAGACAGGTCCTGATCGGTAAAGTGGCCGGGCCGGTGCCCTGATTGCGTTTCCGGATGTGTCTTTATCAGGATTTCGGCGCCCGGGTTTTCCTCTTGCGCGATGACCAGCATTTCGCGGAAGCGGGCCATGTCCCCCTTGCTGGCAGTGACGGCGGCGTCGCCCATGGTCTGGTCGACAACCAGAACATAGCCGGGATCCGGGGCTTGGATGTTTGGATCAAAGGCTGAATACTTGCTCAGGTGCAGTTCCTGTATTCGCGCCATCGCGCCGCGCGCACGGTCCAGCAGGGCCGTGTCGTCCAGCGGATGTTTGGCCAGCAGGGTTTCCAGATTCGACGGTTGATCAGGGTCGAAGTGCACACCTGACCGGTCCAGCAGCAAACCCAGCGGCGGTTCGCCTGAGCGCCCCGGGTGCAAGGACCGAAGAAAGGCATCCTCGACCCGCAATACCGGTGTCTGGTGCTTCGACGCGATCTTCAGCCCGCGATGCGCGGTTGGGCTGTTGCCCCAGACACCAACCAGATTACCGGGCTTCGGCAGGCCCAGACGATTATCAAACCCGGCCAGAGACAGTATCCGCCTGATGCGCCGTGATGTGAGAAACCCGCCGTTGTAGACAAACAGCCGGGTGCGTTCAGCCCCGGCTGCGGTGTTCTCTTGCGGCAACATACATCAGTAGCCGGTCAGTGTTGCGACATTGGCGATCGGGGTCAGACCACCCGCAATCAACGAAATAGACTTACTCCATTGCGCATAGGGCGCTTCGGTCACGTAAATCGTGTCATCGTCGCGGATCACGAAGTCCCGCGCAATGAACAGGCCATTCGGAGCCGTCAGGTTAAGCAGATAGATCAACCTTTGATCCCCTTGCAGATCTGCCCGGCCCATCACATTGCGCGCCACATCCTGACGTTCTTTGCGAAGAACGAAGATGCCGGTCGGGTCTGACGACAGCGACTGAAGACCGCCAACTTGCGCCAGGGCTTCCAGCGCGGACAGGTCCTGACTGTCAAATGCAACGCGGGATTGTCCTCCGGTTGCGCCCAGCGCGACATAGGAGCGGCTGTCTTCTTCAACCAGAATGCGGTCGCCACCGCGCAGGGCGACGTCCAGCTTGGGGTTGCGGAACAGATCATCGTACCAGATGGTCCCGCGCTGATCGCCACGGATCAACGTGACCAGCGCAATGTCGGACGAGACGGTGACGCCTCCGGCCTGCGCCAGCATCCCGGATAATGAGCGGGTCGGGCGCTGGATCGCGTAGATCCCCGGTGCGCCAATGGTTCCGGTCAGGGACACGGTCGAGCCGTCACCGGCAGCACGACGAACTTCGACCTGCGGATCCGGGGTCTGGTCCTGCAGTTTGCTGGTGATCAGGGAGCGCAGCTCTTCCGGTGTGTTGCCGACAGCCCGCAAACGACCGGCGTAGGGAACAAAGATGAAGCCTTCGCTGTCGACCTGAACTTCGTCGAGTGTCGTGGCCGGGCCCGTCTCGCTGGCCAACAAGCCGTCATCCACGTTTTCCCAGATTGTCAGCCCCAGAACATCGCCGGGGCGAACGGTGTCTGCGGTCAGGTTCGGGGCAGTGCTGAAGGCGGCCGAGAAGCCGTATTGGGGCACGGCAGATGTTGCCTTGGCAACGCGGTCATCCACTTCCACGACAAATGCATTCCCGCCATTCTGCACAGAACCTGCAAGGATTTCAGATTTGTTCGGGCCGGATTTGGGAAGCTGGCACGCAACCAGAAAGCCGCAAGCCGCCACGAGAGTTACCCCCCGTATCCACCGGATTGGAAAGCGCTTCACTGCCGATATACCTCAATTATCTTTCTTTCTGAGCAGGCTACCCGCAATGTGGTGTGACTTCCAGAAACAACCGTCCAGATTCACTGAACGATTCTCAACTGTGGCGTCAGCGCCGCTTTGCCTGACAGAACTGTTTGATAAGGATCTTGCGGCCGCAACATCATGTCGACAGCCCGTCGCAACAATTGCCGCCGCCCCCGGCGTGAATAGAACCCGCCGGGCACCTGGCTGGTTTCCAGAAGAAACCGGCGATAGATCCGATAGGCGCCGCTGTCAGGGGCGACCGGGTTCGCGAAGAAAGCTGTCAGGGCCTGCCCGGACACGAATTCGGGTTTGTTATAGACGGACTTGCCGAAAATTCGCAGGGGAATGCCGCGCCATAATACCTGCTGGCCGGCGGTCGAATTTATCGTGACCGCAGAATTCGCGTCATCCAGAAGCCCGGCAAGCTTGCCACCAGGAACATAGTAGACGCGATCGTCAATCCCGTACCGGGCCGACAGTTCACGCACGCGTCGTCGCAATGGTTCGCGATGATTTTCCAGCGGATGTTCCTTGATCACCAGCCGATGATGCCTTGGCGCGCCCTTTGCGAAACCTTCGAGAATTTGATCCAGAAAATCGCTCATGCAGGAATACCCGGAATGCGCCTGTACCGAGCTGTCATGACCCAGTTGCAGCAGCACCATGTGATAGGGGTGACCGCCCAGCCGAACGCGGGTCGTTGCCCAGATCCGCTGTAGCCGGTGAAATGGCATCAGGGACAAACGTTTGAAGTACAACCGAAATTCCTTCGATACCGGCAGGTCCCGATGAGGTCTGAAATTGCGATAGCGGCGGTTCAGGAACAGTACAAACCAGTGATACAGGGCACCGTAAAAGATATGTTGCCTCATATCGCCCCAATGGGACGGTGGTGGTGATTGCGTGTCCGACTGGGCCAGGGCCTGCTGCATCTGGTCAACGTTCAGGTCCATCAGCCGGGAATTTCCGTTCGAGCCCGTGCGTTCATATGTGACCCACCAGGGGCGCAGATAGCCTTCTTCGAACACGTGGACGGTGATGCCCCTTTTCCTTGCGATTTCGACCGCCTGAGCATGGATCGGACGCGTGTCGCCATACAGCACAATGTCTGTGACATCCCGGTCGTTGATCAGCCCGGTCAGGGTTTCCGGCCACTGCTCTGGCTTGTCCAGGAACGGAATGTAGGTTGTGCGATCGAACCAGAACGCGTGGTCGCCGGCATTGAAGCCGACACGCCAGACCTGGGCGCCGGATGCGCGCAACATGCGCCCAAG
Organism: Ruegeria sp. BG6; assembly: GCF_056538465.1. Lineage (NCBI taxonomy): Bacteria > Pseudomonadati > Pseudomonadota > Alphaproteobacteria > Rhodobacterales > Roseobacteraceae > Ruegeria > Ruegeria sp. BG6. The sequence goes on from NZ_JBQFTB010000001.1 coordinate 44,825, forward strand.
GGCGTTGAAAAACGGGCCATGAGGTCCCTGCAGAAACAGGAACACACGGCGATCCGGGGCATGGGGCAGGTGGGTCATCGGGACTGCTGTATTCGTATTAATTGTCAAAACTATGCCCGTTTGGCGATTTCCCGGCAAGCCGGGGCTTGCCCGGGAAGCCGCTTGGGCTTACCTCGGCTGTGGAAGCGAGACACAGGTTAGGAACTGAGGGTTAACAGAATGTTCACAGGGATCGTCACCGATGTTGGCACTGTCACCGAATTGGAACAGCAAGGCGATCTGCGGGCCCGGATCAGCACCGGCTATGATACTGCGAGCATCGATCTTGGCGCCTCGATTGCCAGCGACGGGGTCTGCCTGACCGTTATCGCGCTGGGCGACGACTGGTACGATGTCCAGATCAGTGCTGAAACCGTGTCAAAAACCAACCTCGACGCCTGGCAAGTTGGCAAGCGTGTCAACCTTGAACGCGCCTTGAAGGTCGGAGACGAACTGGGCGGGCATATCGTCTCGGGCCACGTGGACGGGGTCGCTGAGGTGGTTGGCATTGAAGACGAGGGCGACAGCACCCGTGTCACACTGCGCGCACCCGAGCATTTGGCCAAGTTCATTGCGCCCAAGGGATCGGTTGCTCTGAACGGCACCTCGCTGACTGTCAACGCGGTGGAAGGTTGCGACTTTGGGATCAACTTCATCCCGCACACCAAGGAGGTCACGACCTGGGGTGATGTTCAAATGGGCGACCGCGTCAATCTTGAGATCGACACGTTGGCCAGATATGTTGCGCGGCTGGCGGAAATGTCCTGAACTTTAAGGCCGAACAACGCCGCGTTCTGGTCCGCTGACTCCGCATGTGGTCTGGCCTTTGGGCGAATGGTGGTCTATCCAGCCGCTCATACGTGCTCTTGCGAAAGGCTGCCCCATGAGCTTTGAAACCCCCGGTCCGGTCGAGGCCCAGTTGCGTGACGCGATAAGTCCGATCGAAGAAATCATCGATGAGGCGCGCAAAGGCCGGATGTATATCCTGGTCGACCACGAAGATCGCGAGAACGAGGGCGATCTGGTCATCGCCGCCGAATTCGCGGATGCCGAGGCAATCAATTTCATGGCCACCCACGGGCGCGGCCTGATCTGCCTGCCGATGACCGCCGAACGGGTCGACGCGCTGGGCCTGCCGATGATGGCGGTGAACAACTCGTCCCGGCATGAAACCGCCTTCACCGTGTCGATCGAGGCGCGTGAAGGTGTATCAACCGGTATTTCCGCAGCTGACCGCGCACTAACTGTGTCGACCGCAATCAATGAGCAGAAGACGATGGCGCAAATCGCCACCCCAGGTCACATCTTCCCGCTGCGGGCCAAGCGGGGCGGGGTGCTGGTGCGTGCCGGTCATACCGAGGCCGCCGTGGACATTTCGCGTCTGGCGGGGCTGAACCCCTCGGGCGTGATCTGCGAGATCATGAAACAGGACGGCACCATGGCGCGCCTGCCCGATCTGGTCGCATTTTCCAAAGAGCACAACATGAAGATCGGCACGATCAGCGATCTGATCGCGTACCGGTCACGCAATGACAACCTGGTGGTCGAAACCTCACGCGAAATGGTGATGTCGGAATATGGCGGCGAGTGGGAGATGCGCCTGTTCACGGACCAGACCCACGGTATTGAACATGTGGTCATGACCAAGGGCGACATTACCACGCCCGAGCCTGTCCTGACCCGAACCCACGCCCTGCACGAAGCGCCGGACATCCTGGGCCTAGGTCCGAAATCGTCGCGGGAACTGCCCCGCGCGATGGAAAAAATCGCCGAGGAAGGGCGTGGGGTCGTGTGCCTGTTCCGCCAGCCGCGCAACTCGCTGTATGCGGCCGAGGACGAAGGCCCGCGCACCATCAAGCAAACCGGTCTGGGCGCTCAGATTCTGTCCAAAATGGGCGTTCAGCAACTGGTGTTGCTGACGGACTCGCCGGAAACCGTTTATCTGGGGCTCGATGCGTTTGGCCTGTCCATCGTCGGCACCCGCTCCATACTCAAGGATGACTGATCGTGGCTGAACAAGACAAACATGGCGTTCTGCCGACGCCGACATTCGATGAACCGGTGAAACTGCTGATCGTGGCCGCACCTTTCTATCGCGCGATTGCCGACAACCTGATCGCCGGAGCCAAGGCCGAGATCAAAGCGGCAGGTGGCACTTGCGAGGTTGTCGAGGTGCCCGGTGCGCTGGAAGTCCCAACCGCCATCGCAATGGCCGACCGTCAGTGCAACTTTGACGGCTATGTCGCGCTGGGCTGCGTTATCCGCGGTGAGACCACGCATTACGAAACGGTATGCAACGATTCCAGCCGGGCCATTCAGCTCATGGGCTTGCAGGGCCTGTGCATCGGTAACGGTATCCTGACTGTCGAGAATGACGATCAGGCAGAAGTCCGCGCAAACCCTGAAAAGATGAATAAAGGTGGCGGAGCGGCCGCTGCGGCCTTGCATCTGATCGCGCTCAGCCGTAAGTGGGGCTCTTCCAAAAAGGGCGTCGGCTTCAAGCCTCCGTCCGAGTCCATCCTTGTGGCGGGCGACAGCAACGGACCCACGACAGCATGACCCAGACAGACGCGCCGAAACCGGCCAACCAGAAACGCCTGATGAAATCCGCAGCCCGGCTTTATGCCGTGCAGGCGTTGTTCCAGATGGAGCAGTCGGGACAAACGACCGAACAGGTTGTTAATGAGTTTCTGGATCACCGGTTTGGCGCAGTTTACGAGGGCGAAGAAATGCTGGATGGCGACATCAGCGTTTTTCGAAAGCTCGTGGATGATGCCGTGAACTATCAGGCGCCGATCGACCAGATGACCGATCGCGCATTGGTCGCGAAATGGCCCATCGCGCGCATCGACCCAACTTTGCGTGCAACCTTCCGTGCTGCAGGTGCCGAACTGACCCAAAGCGATACGCCGCCCAAAGTGGTCATCACCGAATTCGTCGATGTCGCACGGGCCTTTTTCCCGGAAGGCAAGGAGCCGAAATTCGTCAACGCCGTTCTGGATCACATGGCGCGCGAGGCCAGGCCCGAGGCGTTCTGACGCCTTTACCGGCGACCGACAAGCGCTAGACTGAATGTCAGAGCGCAAGGAGGCCCGCCATGCCCAAACTGATACGGTTGTACATCACTCAGGTTGCCTGGGGATTTGTCATCTCGGCTGCTTTCGTTGCGGTGCTTTTGGTTTTCAACGTCGCCAATCTGCGCAGTCTGATCACCGGGTCGGAACTTGGCCTGATTGCGTTGCTGATGATCTGGTTCATGAATGGAATCGTTTTTGCCGGGGTGCAATTTGCCTATGCCGTCATGAGCATGGCGGAAAAGCCGCAGGGGCCACGCCGGGGAACCCCGGTTGTCCACAAATTTGAACCCGCCTTGGTGAAGCAGGAAACTGGCGCAGAGCGCTGATTTTTTAGCGGAAAATGTGGCGGGACCACCAGTCAACCGTGCGGTGTGATTCCCGAGGACCTGTATGTACAGGTGGGCGCCGGGTAATCAGGCCAGGACCTGAACAGAGCCAGCCCCCTCGGAATTGCTTAAGGCCACCAGAATGCTACCAGTCACAAGAAGGGCAGAACCCGCCACGCGCCTAAGTAGGGGTTGCAGCGGGTTTGCACAAGGGGTCAGGCATCAACAGTTTCGTGCAATGCGGTGCGCATCTTGCCGAAATGTTCATCCCAACCGTTATCCAGCGCCAAGATCAGGCCAAAGGCCTCGGCGCCCTGTGGCAGGCCTTCGTGCAGCAGGCCAAGCTTCGTGCCCCCGGCAACGGGTTCCAGGGTCCATTTTACTATACTGACGGCTTCTCCCATCGGCTTCACGGTGAACGTGTATTCAAGGTATTCGAAAGGGCGTGCCTTTTTGACTTCACCCCAGATCAGCAGATCGCCGCTGGTGGTTCCAAACATCTCCAGCTTGCCCCCCTCGGTCAGGGGGTGTTTGGGTTTGTGAAACCACTCTGCCAAGCGGTCAGGGTCGGTCAGATAGGCCCAAACCGTTTCAGGTTCGGCACGCAGGAAGATTGTCTTTTGCAAAATAGCATTGGTCATTTCTTTTTCCTTTCAATAGCTTCCTTCAGATTGTTCAGGCGCTCATCCCAGAACTGATCAAAATAGCTGAACCAGTCCAGAACGGGTGCCATGCCTTGGGGTTCCAGGCGGTTGATGCGCTCTCGCCCGCGCGCCTCGACCGTAATCAGACCGCCATCGGACAGAACGGTCAGGTGTTTCTTGACGGCAGCTCGGGTCATGTCGAACCGGTCCGTCAACTGGCCTATCGTCAGATCCTCCGATGCCAGCATTCTTACAATGTCCCTGCGGGTGGGGTCGGCCAGCGCCCGGAATGCAAATTGTGTTTGTGTGTTCATTGGTCACCTCAATGAGATACCTTTTGGTATTACGTTTTTATGATACTGAATGGTATCATGTCAACATGTTTGAGGGGCTTGATATTTGTTCATGAATTGTTCACATATTTTGAATGACACTGGAAATGCAGCCCGGCCAGAAACTGGCCCGCGGGGTTTCACGCCACCTTCTGACCCACGGGTATGTTTCAATTGAAGAATTTGTTCCCGCGCGTGGATTGCGGGTGGACGTGATGGGGCTTGGCCCCAAGGGCGAGCTTTGGGTTGTGGAATGCAAATCCAGTTGGGTGGACTATCAGTCAGATTCCAAGTGGCACGGCTACCTGGAGTGGTGCGACCGGTTCTTTTGGGCCGTCGATACCGAATTCCCGACCGAGATGCTGCCGCCGGAAACCGGCCTGATCATTGCCGATGCCTATGATGCAGAAATCGTCCGAATGGCGCCAGAGGACAAGGTTGCCCCGGCGCGGAGAAAAAAGATGATCCAGAAATTTGCCATGGACAGCGCCCGCAGGCTGCACGCTTTTCGCGACCCCAGGCTGTAAAGGCTCAGCCCTGAACCGCGCGGGCAGCCTGTGCTGCGGCCAGAATTTCTTCCGCGATTTCTTCAGCTTCTTCCGGGTCAAAATCCATCGGAATCTCGACGCCATCGGCCTCGATGAACAGGCGGACCATGCCGTGATCGGTCGGACCGATCTGCAGGTTAGCCTGAATGTCGCGTTCGGTATTGATGCCCATAAGTGCCTCCGGGACTGAGCATTCGTGCTAGCGCGCAAAGGGTTGAGAATCAAGTCGCCTTTGCGGTCAGATGGCTTATGGAAGATGCGCTTATCAGACCGTTTCGTTCCGACGATGCATCGTGGCTGGTTGACCAGCACGACCGTCTCTACACGCGCGACGAAGGCTTTGACCACACATTTGCGCCGCTTGTTGCCAGTATTCTGGACGCATTTACCGCATCGCATGATCCGGCCAGGGAACGCGGCTGGATTGTTGAACAGGCGGGCGAAAGGCTGGGCAGTATTTTCTGCGTCTCGCTGGACCGCGACACGGCAAAGCTGCGGCTGTTTCTGCTTGTGCCGCAAGCAAGAGGGAAGGGGCTGGGCAAATGGCTACTGGACACCTGTATGAGCTTTGCGCGCACTGCCGGTTACACGGAAATGGTCTTATGGACGCATGAAAGCCACAAGGCCGCGTGCGCGCTCTACAAGGCGAACGGTTGGCAGTTGACGGGCAGCAAACCGGTGCACTCATTCGGCCTCGATCTGGTTGAACAAAGCTGGAGAATTCAGCTTTAATCCTCTTGCAATCCCGCTGCGCGTTCGGTACATCGCCCCTCACGAGTGCCGCCTTAGCTCAGTTGGTTAGAGCGCTGGATTGTGGATCCAGAGGTCCCCTGTTCAAGCCAGGGAGGCGGTACCACTTCTCCCTATCATCTTAGGTACGGATTTTCGCAACCTAACCCGCATTGGGCTAGGGCAAAAAGACGTTCGGGCCTGGTTGTCCAGACCCGGTCATTGATTCAAAAGCGTTTGTTAACGCGCCAGATTCAGGCGAAGCCGCATTTTGGACCGTTTGGCCTGCGGCAGGTGCCGGTTCAGGTGCTTGTTCACCCTGCCGAACCCCCAGACGATCACCAGTGTTAGCAGGATGAAATAGAAGGCCAGAATCGGATAGGGAACAAACGGGTTGAACGTTTTGTCCGCAAAATAGCTGGCGTAGTACAACGCGTCTCCGCGTTGTTGCCAGGCCGGAAAGGCCGAGAAAAACACCAGCGTGGTTGCGTGAAACAAAAAGATCGCCTCGTTTGTGTAGGCAGGCCATGCTAGGCGCAGCATCGTAGGCCAGACAACGCGGCGGAAACGGGACCACCCGGTCAGACCGTAGGCGTCGGCCGCCTCGATATCGCCCTTTGGGATCGAGCGCAGGGCGCCATAGAAGATTTCGCCCGTATAGGCGGCCGTGTTCAGGAACAGAACGATCAGCGCCCCAAGCCATGCCGAGGTCAAGGCGTCGAACATGGGGTAGGATTTCTTCAGCGACAGGAAGAAGAAATAGGCAAAGAAGAACTGGATGAACAGCGGCGATCCCCGGAAGATGAAGATGAACCATTCAGACGGTTTGCGCAGCCATTTGTTGGCGGACGACTTGCCGACGGCCAGTGCGGTGGCCAGAAAGAACCCGGTCGCCAGCGCCATCAGGCCGAAATAGACATTCCAGATCATCCCCGATCCGATCAGGGTGAACTGTTCGCACAAGGTAAAATCGTTGCGCGGCAGCAGGCGCTCGCCGAGGCCGATGGAGCGCAGGGCATAGTCCTGGATTGTTTGCAGGCAGCTCATGCGGTGGTCTCCTTGCGCAGCAATTCTCCGCCGGATGTCGCCTGACCGTGCGACAGTCGCCGCATCAGACGTTCAAGCCCGATTTCGGATACTCGGGTCATGCCCAGATAGAAAAGCAGGAGGAACAGGAAATACCACATGCGCCAGTCACCATGCGGGTATTGGGTGAATTTCGACGTCTTGGTGCCACCCAGTTCGCGCGCCCAGTAGACGATATCCTCAATCCCCAGCAGGAACAGCAGGGGTGTGGCCTTGATCAGCACCATCCAAAGGTTCGACAAGCCGGGCAGGGCATAGACCCACATTTGCGGAACAAGGACGCGCCAGAAGGTCTGACGGCGGGTCATGCCATAGGCCTCGGCGGTCTCAAGCTGGGCGTGCGGCACGGCGCGCATCCCCCCAAACAGAACGTTGGCGGCGAATGCACCGAATACGATCGAGAATGTGATGATGGCCAGAAAGAACCCATAGGTTTCATGCACCCATTCCGGCGAAGTGCCCAACGGCAGCTTGGCGGCCTGACAGACGATGAAATCATTGCCCTGTCGAATCGGATCGGTCCAGTCGGGGCAGAGGACCTTGTGGCGGGTCCATTCGAACGCCTGATCCAGTGCAATCACGAAGAACAGGAAAAACGCGATGTCGGGTACGCCTCGAACGATGGCGATATACCCCTTGCCCAGCCAGCTGAGCGGTGGGAAATGTGACCGGGCGGCCATGGCTCCTGCGAAACCAAAGCTCAGCGCGACAGGGGCGGTGACAGCCAGAAGGGCCAGTACCTTGACGAACGAAAGATAAAACGACCAATGCACGCCATTGGTCAGATAGCAGGAAAACCAGCGGAAAGTGCCGAGCGTGTCGGGGTCGGTACAGTAGGAGAACATAAGGCGTCTTTCGAACGTCGGATCCGGCGCGGGGCCAAGACAGGTTCGGCGCCAAGAGGCGCCGAACCATCAGACAGAGTTTTTAGTTGGTAACGACTGAGCCGTCAGCGTTGTATGTCGGAACGCCTTCGCCGAACCACTTGATGATCAACTCGTTCAGGCTGCCATCCGCCTTCATCGAAGTAATGGCTTCGTCGAACTTGCCGCGCAGCTCGCCGTCGGATTCACGGATACCCAGACCGATGCCGCCGCCAAGCGGAACATCGTCGCCGACAAATACCAGTTCACCGCTGGATTCTTCGACGATCGGCACCAGGAAGTCCTTGTCTGCAAATACCGCATCAGCCTCGCCGTTGCGAACCGCAGCGATGGTTTCTTCAGGGGTTGCAAACTCGACGAGGGTTGCGCCGGACTCGGCCACGTGGCCGGCCTGGATCGTTGCGGTTTGCGCCGCGACGATGCCGCTGCTTACGTCAACACCTTCGGATGCCCCGACATAAGCCGATGCCGCCGGAGGGAAGTAGTTCTGGGTGAAGTCGATAACCTCATCACGCTCATCAGTGATCGACATGCCCGCGATGATGGTGTCGTAGTTGCCCGAAACCAGGTTCGGAATGATCGAATCCCAGTCGTTTTTGACCCATTCGCATTCCAGACCGGCGCGCTTGCACAGCTCGTCGCCGACTTCGCGCTCGAACCCGTCGATCTCGCCGGAGTCATTGATGAAGTTATACGGAGGGTAGGCGCCCTCGGTCCCCATACGGACGGTGTCGGCCATTGCCATGCCAGCGGTCAGCGCCAGTGCTGCAGTGGTCAGAATCAGGTTTTTCATTGGTTACTCCCCATTAGTGATTCTGTGGATCAGTTAAGCCGCCTTGGTGGCGGAGAGAAAGCCCCGAAGCCGTTCGGATTCCGGGGTGGTAAAGATATCTTCGGGCAGGCCTTCTTCTTCGATAAGGCCCTGATGAAGAAAGACAACGTGGCTGGAGATGTCAGCAGCCATCTTCATGTCGTGGGTTACGATGATCATGGTGCGGCCCTCGGCGGCCAGATCCTTGATCACCTTGATGACTTCCTGCTCCAACTCAGGGTCCAGTGCCGAAGTGGGTTCGTCAAACAGCAGCGCCTCGGGTTCCATGCACAGTCCGCGCGCGATAGCTGCGCGCTGTTGCTGACCGCCCGACAGTTGCGCCGGATAGACGTCACATTTGTCGCCGATACCCACTTTTTCCAGGTATTTGCGCGCGCTGTCTTCAACCTCGGCCTTGTCGCGGCCCAGAACGGTTACGGGTGCTTCCATCACGTTTTGCAGAATGGTCATGTGGGACCAAAGGTTGAACTGCTGGAATACCATCGACAGGTTGGTCCGGATGCGCAGGACCTGTTTGGGGTCTGCAGGCCGGCGATGATGGCTGTCACCACTCCAGCGAACCGGCTCACCCTTGAACAGGATTTCGCCCTCCTGACTGTCTTCCAGAAGGTTGCAGCACCGCAGCAGGGTCGACTTTCCGGAACCGGAGGATCCGATGAGCGAAACAACATCCCCGCGCCTGGCTGTAATATCCACCCCCTTCAGCACCTCCAGATGCCCGAAGCTTTTGTGAAGGTTCTTGATCTCGATAACGGGAGTGGAATCTGTCACGGGTCGTCCAGTTGTTGTGAGTGTTAGTGCGGTAATAGGGCGCAAAATGTTGGGCAATGCAATGCGCAAATAACATGTTCCCATCGGGAAACGACCAAATTGAACAATTCAGCTGTTCAATTTGTTCAGTCGTGCGACCCGAACGCTTGCGGGGCCGGGGGCGTGGAAACCTCCAGGTAGCGCTCGGCCGGGATGTCGATCAAACCGTTGATGTGCAGTGCCTGGCGGTCGGCATCCGACAAACGGTTAATGGCCCTTCTGACGGCCCCGGCGATGCGGCCGGCGTCTTGCCCAAGGGCGGTTATGTAGGGCAGCGTCGGTGTCGGTTCCGTTCTTGCGACTTCGCGCAGTTGCGACCCCAGTTCTGTGTGTTCCCTGAGCAGCGTCCAGGTCAGCAGGTCGAGAGAGGCATAGTCGGCCCGACCGTCCGCGACCGCGTTTGCGGAGCGCGCGTGGCCGCCGGTTTCAAGCAACTTAACCGGGCACAGGCCCAAAGCGGATAGATGAGTAACAGGTGCGGACCACCCAGATTGGGACAACGCCTCGTTATAGGCGAAGATGCCGGTCGCCAATTCGGACAAGGGGCGTGTGTCATCGGTGCGGGCCACAAACACGGAGCAGTAATAGCCTGTTGGGCAGTCGGGCAGGCCATAATCGGGCGTGCCGACCAGTTGCACTTTTCCGTGCAGGCTTGTGCGGTAGGGCATTCCGCAGGTTTGCGACAAAACCAGATCGGGGTCTTGCCAGACCTCCCAGAAATCCTGGTCTCGGGTCAGGTGCGTCGGGCCGAACCCAAGTTCCGCACGAATCAAGCTCCAGAACCGGTCATTGGCCGCGTGAAGCGCGGGCATGTCGTACATGCCCAGCATCGCCGTCACGATTTGGCAGCCTTTTGTCTGGCTAGCGCGGAGTCCACGTCGCTGACACCCAGAAGACTGACCACAAGTCGCAGAAGCGAATCCTCTTCTCCCGAGCGCTGCCCATCGGCAAGAGCCACGGACCACATTGCCTGAACGACGGCCAGCCGGTCGTCATAGGCGACGGCTTCCTTGATGGCGCGGGTAAAGCGCACGGTGTCGGGTGCCTCGCTTTCAAGGTCTTCCGCGCGGGCACGAAGACCGGCGGCCTCGAAAGGGGACAGGCCGTAGCGTTCCGCCGAAATCCGGTCGATCCGCGCCATTTCAGAGTCTGCATAGTCATTGTCGGACCGCGCGATACGAACCATCAAGGCGGTCAGCGCCAATCGGGCATCGTCTTCGGCAAGCGGGTCGGGCTGAGGCTGGGAAAGCCGTGACAGAAAATCCTTGAACATGAGAGAGATATAGATCCGGTTTATTCAGCTTCCAAGCGTGACAGCACCCGTTCGCGGGCAATCTGGCTGTCCTTGAAGCTAAGGCCCATGGCAATCCGGGCCTCTTCCACGATTTTCATTTCACCTTCGTCAGAGTTGCCATCGGCCAGCACGATCTCCCACAAGGCATCCAAAGCCGCCAACCGTTCTTTCAGGTCTGTTGTTTCGCGGATCAGCTTGCCGAATGTGTCGGTGTCGGGGGCTGCGGCATGCAGCTTTTCGCAAGTTGCCCGCACTTTTGCAGCCTCGATCGCGTTGTGCTGGTAGAGGCGGGCCAATATCCTGTCGATCAGGCTGATTTCTTCAAGCTTATAATCCCGATCCGCCTGTGCCACACGAACCATCAGGGCCCCAAGAGCCAGTTCGGCATCCGGGTCGGGCAGGGTCGTCTGCTGGGGTGGGCGAAAGGCCTGAAAAAGCTTTTTTAGCATGAGCGCAGCTTATCCCATATTTTGTAGGTCGCCAAGCGTGGACTACCCGTCATAGCCCTGAACAATCACCAGATCGCTGGTCGCGACCGGGTCACGCAAAGCCTTGGCACGTTGATAGGCGTCGCTATCATAACAGGCCAGCGCGTCCTCATAACTTGGAAATTCAATCACGACCGTACGCGACCGCGAGGTGCCTTCCTTGATTTCGTATTCACCACCGCGGACCATGAACTTTGCCCCATAGGCGTGAAAAGGTTCGGCGTTTGCCGCAATGTAGTTTTTGTAGGTTTCAATGTCGTCCACATCGACGTGAGCGATCCAGTATCCTTTGGTCATAACTTGCCCTCTGATTCACGCTAAACGTGGCCTGATTGTGTGGCACATGGCAATCCCGCAAATGACGAAAACCACCCTTCGGAGTATATTTGCCGGATTTGCCCGATTTGCGGAAATCGTGTATGCATAATGATGCATTAGACAAAGCAATTTTCGCCTCACGTATTCAGCGGAGCGTTGCTACGATTAAGTCTCTTTTTGAGAAACTGGCGCGGGCCGGACACGCTTTGATGTTGTGAGATGCGGTATTACAGGAGGTCAGAAATGGTTAAGCCCAAGAAAGTTGTCGACATACCGAAAAAGATCAACAAAGGGCTAAGCTCTGCCAAGCGGTCCACAATGTTGGCTATCCTTGGCATGCCGCGGCCTGTGCTGGACAACAAGTGCCGAGGGATTGCAGGAAACGACAAGCTCAAATCGCTGATGGTCACAGACGACGTGGGGCCGTTCAAAGCGACCGGCCTGAAACCCGCTATTGCTTCGCTGCGCGGCGTTATGGCGGATGTGAAAGATGCTCATCCAGAAGTGTTCAAAACCCTCGGAAGTTCGGGGATGCTGTGTGTCCGAAAAATCAAAAACAGCAACAATCCGTCCAATCATTCATGGGGTTGCGCAATCGACATCAATATCGAAGGTGCATTGGATGGTATCGGTGTCAAAGGGGGAACCGCTGGTAAGGACGGCAAGACACTGGCGGGCCTTGCCGCGATGGCACCGTTTTTCAACGCGGCTGGCTGGTTCTGGGGCGTGGGTTTCAGCAGTTTCGAAGATGGAATGCACTTCGAGATTGCGGACGAGACCATACGCAAGTGGCACAAGGACGGAGTTTTGGGAGAGGCGATTTCAAACCGGACCGTCCCCAACGCAAACCTTTCCATTGGCGATATCGGGGCCGAAGTTCAGGAACTGCAAAAGCGGCTGGCTGAGTTGGGTTACGACATTATTGCGGATGGTGAATTCGGCCAGATCACGCATGCAATTGTGATTGATTTCCAGGCAGAAAACGGTCTGGAACCGGACGGGATCGTCGGGCCCAAGACTCGCAAAGCACTGAAGCTCTGAATGGTGCAGTAGCCGGGCGCTGTTCAGCGCCCGGTCAGTCTGTTGTGTCAGACCAGGCGCGACGTTTCCTTGGCCGCGCGCACGAAATCGCGGAACAGCGGATGCGGGTCAAACGGCTTAGATTTGAGTTCTGGGTGGTATTGCACCCCGATGAACCACGGGTGATCCGACCATTCGACAATTTCCGGAAGACGGCCGTCAGGTGACATGCCCGAGAAGTTCAGGCCCGCCTTTTCAAGCTTGTCCCGGTACTTGATGTCCACTTCATAGCGGTGACGGTGGCGTTCCTCGATATTGGTGTTGCCGTAGACCTCGGCCACTTTCGATCCTTCGGCCAGCACTGCGTTGTATGCGCCCAGACGCATGGTGCCGCCTTTGTCGTCACCGACTTTGCGTTCGATCTTGTGGTTGCCCTGCACCCACTCTTTCAGATGGTAAACCACGGGTTCAAAACGTTTCTTCCCGGCCTCGTGGTCGAACTCCTCAGAGCCCGCCTCGGTGATGCCGGCGGCGTTCCGCGCCGCTTCGATGACGGCCATCTGCATGCCCAGACAAATACCCAGATAGGGCACCTTGTGCTCGCGGGCATATTGCGCGGCCTTGATCTTGCCTTCTGTCCCGCGCTCTCCAAATCCGCCGGGGACAAGGATGGCATGGTAGCCTTCCAGATAGGGCGCGGCATCCTCGGTGTCGAAGATTTCCGCATCAACCCATTCAATCTTCACCTTCACCCGGTTCGCCATTCCGCCATGGGTTAATGCTTCGGCGATGGACTTATAGGCATCTTCCAACTGAGTGTACTTGCCGACGATGGCAACCTTCACTTCGCCTTCGGCGTTGTGGATGCGATCGCTGACATCTTCCCATTTCGCGAGATCCGGTTTGGGGGCCGGGCTGATCTGGAACGCATCCAAAACGGCCTGATCCAGCCCTTCATGGTGATAGGCCAATGGCGCGTCGTAGATCGTGGACAGGTCTTGCGCCGCGATCACGCTGTCCGGGCGCACGTTGCAGAACAGGGCCAGCTTCTCGCGCTCTTTTTGGGGGATCGGACCTTCGGAGCGGCAGACCAGAATGTCGGGGGCCAGCCCGATGGAACGCAGTTCCTTCACCGAGTGCTGGGTTGGCTTTGTTTTCAGCTCACCTGAGGCCTTTATATAGGGCAGCAGCGTCAGGTGCATAAAAATGCACTGGCCGCGTGGTTTGTCCTGGCTAAACTGGCGGATGGCTTCGAAAAAGGGCAGGCCTTCGATATCACCAACGGTACCACCGATCTCGCACAGCATGAAATCGACCTCATCCTCGCCGATGGCGATGAAATCCTTGATTTCGTTGGTAACGTGCGGGATCACCTGAATGGTCTTGCCAAGGTAGTCGCCACGGCGCTCTCTCTCGAGCACGTTGGAATAAATTCGCCCCGAACTGACCGAGTCGGTTTTTCGGGCGGCAACACCGGTGAAACGCTCATAGTGACCAAGATCCAGATCGGTTTCGGCCCCGTCATCGGTGACGAAAACTTCGCCATGTTCAAACGGTGACATCGTACCGGGATCGACGTTCAGATAGGGATCCAGCTTGCGCAGACGCACCGAATATCCCCGGGCCTGCAACAGCGCGCCCAAGGCCGCCGAAGCCAGTCCTTTGCCCAAGGACGAAACCACACCACCAGTGATGAAAATAAATCGCGCCATGTTTTTTCGGCTGCTCCCGTGAGACGTCAAAATCAGCTGCCCGGCGGTTCCGAAAAACCGCTGCATCACGGGACTTCACGTATAAAGGATTCGCGCCAATAGCGCAAGAGAACCGCAAGATGCTGTTGCAGTTCTCTTTCAGGTTTCTAGGTCTAGTGAATCAGTCGGCTTGCGGAATCAGCGGCGCGTTGTCGCCCTGCGCCGGTGGCAGAAGATCATCCGCCGACGGAACCGGTGGTGTGCTGTCTTCTGTTGCGGCCGGTGCCGGAACGCCAAGACGATCGATCACCGAACTGCCCGAGGATTTCTGAGCCGCCAGAATGGTCAGCGTGATCGAGGTTACGATAAAGCACGCCGCCAGGATCCATGTCAGTTTGCCCAGCGCCGTTGCAGCCGCACGACCGGTCATGGCGCCACCGCCACCCCCGCCCATGCCAAGGCCGCCGCCTTCGGACCGCTGCATCAGGACGACGGCGATCAGGCCCAGAGCCAAAAGAAGATGGATGATGAGAACGACGTTTTCCATGGTGGTCCTGTACAGCGTGGCGTGTATCGCGTGGTATCTATGCAAGTTTGATGCTGGGGGCAAGGGAGGAGTTGGCATCAAGAACCCTGATGCCTCAGATCACGTCAAAGGGACTGGACAGCATGGCTTTTCCTCGCGCAGGCTGCGGCCATGCCACATGATGATCACGATCACCCGCACGCCCTTTTGCCGCCTGAACCCGCGCTTCGCGTTAAGGCACTTGAGACGATTCTGACACGCAAGGGTTTGATTGATCCAGCCGCGCTGGATGAGATCATAGATACGTATCAGAACAGGATCGGCCCTCAGAATGGTGCCCGCGTTGTCGCCAAGGCCTGGAGCGATCCGGCTTTCAAGGCCGCGTTGCTGGAAGATGCCACGCCGGTTGTGGCCGAACTGGGATACTACGGACGGCAGGGTGAACATATGGTGGTGGTGGAAAACACGCCCGATCAGCACAATATGGTCGTCTGTACATTGTGCAGCTGTTACCCTTGGCCGCTGCTTGGAATACCGCCGGGCTGGTACAAGTCGGATGCCTACCGGGCGCGTGCAGTGCGAGAACCTCGCAAGGTACTGGCAGATTTTGGCGTGACGCTGCCCGAAAACACATCGGTCCGGGTTTGGGATTCCACGGCCGAGGTTCGATACCTTGTACTGCCGATGCGTCCGCAGGGAACGGAGGGGTTAGGCGAAGACGAACTCGCCACGCTTGTCACGCGGGACAGTATGATCGGGACCGGATTGCCGAAGGTGCCGGCATGACTCGCGTGCACGACATGGGTGGACGTTTCGGTGACGGACCGGTTCGACCCGAGCCCGAGGACGGCCCTGTATTTCCCGAAGACTGGCACGCCCGGGCGCTGGCGCTGACACTGGCAGCCGGATCACTGGGACAGTGGAACATCGATATTTCCCGCCACGCACGGGAACGCCTGTCGCCCAAGGATTACTCCCGGTTCTCGTACTATGAAAAGTGGATCTCCGCACTTGCCGATTTGTTGGTGGAACGCGGCGTCCTGACGCCGGATGACCTGAAGGGGAACCCGTCTGAAAGCCCACATCCGTTGGCAGGCAAGGCCATGAAGGCCGAAGCAGTGGCCCGTGTACTATCCAGTGGTGGTCCCGCCGATCGTCCGTCGGATATTCCGGCCAGGTTCGTGGCAGGCCAGGACGTCGTTACCTCGCATCTGGCGGCCAACCGTCTTGTGGACGGCGGTCACACGCGTCTGCCCATCTATGCCGCCGGTGCAAAGGGGCGCATTCTGAGACTGCACGGAACGCATGTTTTTCCCGATTCAAACGCACACGGTCTGGGAGAAGCCCCTGAACCGCTTTACGCAGTGGTCTTCCCCGCATCTGAGCTCTGGGCCAACCCGGAACACCCGAGGGATGAGGTGGTTTTGGACGTCTGGCAGAGCCATCTGGAGCCCGCATGAGCACCTGTCTGACACATTCGGCACCTCAGCCCGTTTTTGAACAGCCATGGCACGCACAGGTCTTTGCGATAACCATGGCGCTGAACGAAGCCGGTCGGTTCGGTTGGCCAGATTGGGTCGCCAGGTTTTCGGCGACCTTAAGAAAACATGGGCTGAGCAAAGAGTTGGATGGCGGAGATGATTATTTTCACGCCTGGCTCGAAACGCTGGAGGCGCTGTTGGCAGAGCATGGTGATGCTGCCCCGGATGAGCTCTTGTTTTTGCGAGACGCTTGGGAAGACGCCTATCTGACGACGCCTCATGGTGAGCCCGTTTGCCTCAGGTAAGAGTGAGGGGGCGCTGCCCCCGCCGCCCTATGGGCGACTCCCCCGGGATATTTTTGAGCCAGATGAATGAAGGATCCCCAGTTCATCTGGCCCCAAATATCCCGGAGCGCGAGGCAGAGCCTCGCCTAAAACCGGTTCAGCGTGTCAGGGCGTCAAGAATACGGGCCCATGAGCGGATGCCTTTGTGAAAGCTTTTCACGTCGTATTTTTCATTCGGTGAGTGAATAGCATCATCGTCATTGGCATACCCGACCAGCATCGAATCCAATCCCAGAACCGTATTGAAATAGCCGACCACGGGAATTGATCCGCCCATGCCGGTGAAGACCGCTTCGCGATCCCATTCATCCGAAAGCGCGCCGCGCGCCGCTTCGAATTCAGGGCGGTCAAGGTTCATGACCGAAGCAGGGGATCCTTCCAGATCGTTGTCCCAGATAACTTTGGCATCGGGTGACAGGCGGTCTTCGACATGTTTGCGGATTTTGTTGCGCAACGCGTCAGGGTCCATGTCGCCCACCAGACGGCAGGTGATTTTGCAATGTGCCTCGGACGGGATAACGGTTTTCGATCCCGCACCGTTGTAGCCCCCCCACAACCCGTTCACCTCAAGCGTGGGGCGCGCCCATTGCTGTTCCAGCGTGGAATAACCCTTTTCACCGTGCGGCTGTGTGTACCCGACCGAGTTCAGGTACTCGGCTTCGTCAAATCCGCAGCCCTCCCACTGGCGTAACTGTTCGGCGGGAACTTTGTGGACGCCCTCATAGAAACCATCAACCGCAACGCGTCCGGTTTCATCGTCATAGAAAGAGGCGACGATTTTTGACAACTCCCGCAAAGGATTCAGGCCCGGGCCGCCATAGTGGCCCGAGTGCAGATCGATGCGGGGGCCGACGACGGTGAATTCATCTTTCAGCATTCCGCGCAGCTGCGATGCAATCGAGGGCACACCGCGCGATACCATGGAAGTGTCGCAAACCAGGGCCAGGTCAGCCTGCAATTCCTTTTTGTTGGCCTCAAGGAACGGCACCAGCGATGGCGATCCAGACTCCTCTTCACCCTCGAAAAAGAATGTTATGCGGCAGGGCAGTTTCCCGTGAACCGCTTTCCAGGCGCGGCAAGCTTCGACAAAGGTCATCAACTGGCCCTTGTCGTCCGAAGAGCCGCGCCCGCGAATGACCTGACCATGTTCGGTGTCTTCCAGCGCCGGGTCGAAGGGATCGCGGTTCCAGAGGTTCAGCGGGTCGACCGGCTGCACATCATAGTGACCATAGAAAAGAACATGCGGGGCGTCATTGTCGTCACCAACATGACCGACAACCATGGGGTGACCAGGTGTCACGCGTTTTTCGGCGTCGATACCGATACTTTGCAGGTCGGATACCAGCCAGTCTGCCGCCTGATCGACCTTTTCCTTGAAGGCCGGGTCTGTCGAGATCGAGGGGATGCGAAGAAACTCCATCAGACGGTCGATAGAAGTGGTCAGATCGTCGTCGATCCTGCTCAGAACAGCGTCAAGCGACATTGCTTTCTCCTGAATGGTTGTGAATTTGCGCGGAGCCTACCAGTGCTGGCCGCGCCGTCCAGTGTGTATCGACGGGAATTTGGTCTATACTGATGAAATCGAAGCGCCAAACACGGCGGCCTGCGTCGTTTCCTCGCGTCTGATGGCCGTAACTTTACTTGTCTGCTGTTGTGATAGGGGATAGTTGATGCAAATCAAAGTGGCCCGCCCCGCAACACGGATAGGCAGACGGGGTAGGGAACCTAGCCGCTATGGCCTGAAAAGGTGCCAGTTGATAAAGTAAGTTACCCGGTTGTGGACGACCAGATCGGGGTGCAAGGAGAGACCGGTGGATTATACAGCTCAGCTCGATTCAGCGATTGCCAGGCTACATGAAGAAGGGCGCTACCGGACCTTTATCGACATCGAGCGTCGTAAGGGCCATTTTCCACATGCTGTACGCACTTGCCCGGATGGCTCGCAGCAAAACATCACTGTTTGGTGCGGCAACGATTATCTGGGGATGGGTCAGCACCCGGTTGTTCTGGACGCCATGCACGAGGCGGTGGATGCCGCCGGAGCAGGCTCGGGCGGAACGCGCAACATTTCAGGCACGACGGTCTACCACAAACGGCTGGAAGCTGAACTGGCTGACCTGCACGGCAAGGAAGCTGCGCTGCTGTTTACCAGTGCTTATATCGCCAACGATGCGACGCTCAGCACGCTGCCGAAACTGTTCCCCGGTCTGATCATCTATTCCGATGCGCTGAACCATGCCTCGATGATCGAAGGCGTGCGCCGCAACGGCGGGGCCAAGCGGATCTTCCGTCACAACGACGTCGCACATCTGCGTGAGCTGCTGGAGGCTGACGACCCGGCCGCGCCCAAGCTGATTGCGTTCGAATCCGTTTATTCAATGGACGGCGATTTTGGCCCCATCGAAGAAATCTGCGATCTGGCCGATGAATTCGGCGCGCTGACCTACATCGACGAAGTGCATGCGGTTGGCATGTACGGCCCGCGCGGCGGTGGCGTGACCGAGCGTGATCGCCTGGCGCATCGCATCGACATTATCAATGGAACGCTCGCCAAGGCTTATGGTGTGATGGGTGGATATATCACCGCCAGTGCAAAAATGTGCGATGCCGTGCGTTCTTATGCGCCGGGCTTCATCTTCACCACCTCTCTGCCGCCTGCGGTTGCAGCCGGGGCGGCGGCTTCGGTCGCTTATCTCAAGCGGGCGCCCGAACTGCGCGAGCAGCATCAGACGCAGGCAAGCATCCTCAAGCTGCGGCTTAAGGGGCTTGGTCTGCCATTGATCGATCACGGCAGTCACATTGTTCCGGTGATTGTCGGAAATCCGGTACACACGAAAAAGCTGAGCGATATGCTGTTGGACGATTACGGCATTTATGTGCAGCCAATCAATTTCCCAACTGTCCCCCGTGGAACCGAGCGTCTTCGGTTTACCCCTTCTCCAGTCCATGGTCCGAACGAAATGGACCGCCTTGTACACGCTATGGACGAACTTTGGTCACATTGTGCGCTAAATCGCGCCGAACTTGCGGGTTAATCTAACACCAAAGTGTGCAACGTGTTTGACGCGTGTTAAGCTAACGGCAACAAAAGCATCGGACGAATCGTTTTGGGGATGATTCGCCGTTAGCGTGAAACACACGCGAAGGCAGAATGGGGCAGCAGGAATGATTGGGCGCAGATCTCAGCGCGATTCCGAACAGGATACCGACGTCAGACCGAAGGGTTTTGACGATTACGAGGTTCGGCTGGGTGATGTGATGCGTGGCGAACGCGCCACAATGGGCAAGTCGCTTCTGGATGTTCAGCGCGAGTTGCGGATCAAAGCCAACTACATCGCCGCGATAGAAAACGCCGACCCTGACGCCTTCGACACGCCCGGCTTTATCGCCGGGTATGTGCGTTCTTACGCGCGTTATCTGGGTATGAACCCGGATGATACCTTCGCCGCGTTCTGCCAGGAAAGCGGGTTCGAGGTTGCGCACGGCATGTCGGCCGAAGCTTCGGTCATCCGCAAGGGTACAGGCAATCTGCCATCCCGGGGACCGATGGGCCGTGACCCGTTTATTTCTCCGAACACACCGTATCTGCCCGGCAGGGAATCGTTCGTAAGTCAGATCGAGCCGCGCGCCATAGGATCTTCACTGGTTCTTATGGCTGTCATCTGCGGCATTGGATATGGCGGCTGGTCGGTTCTGAATAGGATTCAGCAGGTTCAGGTCAGCCCGGTCGAACAGGCACCGGTGGTTCTGTCCGACCTTGATCCCTTGGATGCCGCGCGTTCGAAAGAAGATGTTCAGGAAGTGGCGGCACTGGAGACACCCAGCGCCGAGGCACTGGACCGCCTTTATCGCCCGCAGGCTTTGGACGTTCCGGTTCTGGTCGCGCGTGACGCACCGATTTCGACCCTTGATCCGCGGGAAGTGGGCGCCTTCCGGCCGCCGGAGCTGCCCGAAATTCAGCTGGCCGAAGTTCACACTGTCGAACGCCCCTCGCTGCCGCAGGTGGTCGAACAGATCGACACTACCCTCAAGATCGTAGCTGTAAACCCATCCTGGATGCGGATCACGGCTGCGGATGGCAGCATTCTGTTCGAAGGGACGCTGGGCACGGTCGAAAAAGGCAGTACATTCGAAGTGCCGCTGACCGAAGAACCGCCTCAATTGCGGGCAGGGGCATCGGGCGCGGTTTACTTCTCGATGAACGGTGAACACTTTGGTCCTGTTGGGGCACCCGGTACAGTCACCAAGGGTGTCGTGCTGTCGAAAGACGCGGTGGCCGAGCGGTTCCAGGTTGCCGACCTTGAGGCAGAACAAAACAGTGCGCTCAAGCAACTGGTCGCCGAGTTGCAGACGCAGGCGGCAGAAACTCCGTCCGAGTGATCTTGCCATTGCGATAGCGCCGTTGCCGGACTATCTAAAGTCGCAACTCTGGCTGTTCTGGACCCGTCCTCATGTCGCTCAATCACGTTCGTCCGTGGCGTAACATCTACCGCCGCAAATCCCGTCAGATCATGGTCGGAGATGTCGCCGTAGGTGGTGATGCACCCATCGCGGTTCAGACGATGACGAACACCCTGACAACGGATGTGGCGGCCACTGTGGCACAGGTGCAAGCCGCAGCCGAGGCCGGCGCGGACATCGTGCGGGTGTCGGTCCCGGATGAGGCGTCTTCGAAAGCGCTGAAAGAGATCGTGCGCGAAAGCCCGGTACCGATTGTGGCCGATATCCACTTTCATTACCGCCGCGGCATCGAAGCCGCCGAAGCCGGCGCTGCCTGCCTGCGGATCAACCCCGGCAATATCGGCGACGAGAAACGGGTGAAAGAGGTTATCAAGGCAGCCCGCGACCACAATTGTTCGATCCGGATCGGCGTGAACGCAGGTAGCCTGGAAAAGCACCTGCTTGAAAAATACGGCGAGCCGTGCCCCGAGGCGATGGTCGAAAGCGGGCTGGAGCATATCCGCATCCTGCAGGACAATGATTTCCACGATTTCAAGATCAGCGTAAAGGCCAGCGACGTGTTCCTGTCCGCAGCGGCCTATCAAGGCATTGCCGAAGCAACGGATGCCCCGATCCATCTGGGGATCACCGAAGCTGGCGGACTTGTCTCGGGTACAATCAAATCCGCAATCGGTCTGGGCAACTTGCTGTGGATGGGCATTGGTGACACGATCCGCGTCAGCCTGTCCGCCGACCCAGTCGAAGAGGTGAAGGTCGGATACGAAATCCTGAAATCGCTGGGCCTGCGCCATCGTGGGGTGAACATCATCTCATGCCCCTCCTGCGCGCGCCAGGGGTTCGACGTGATCAAGACAGTCGAAGCGCTGGAACAGCGTCTTGAACATATCAAGACCCCGATGAGCCTTTCCATCATCGGCTGTGTCGTGAACGGCCCCGGAGAGGCGCTAATGACAGATGTCGGCTTTACCGGCGGCGGGGCAGGCTCGGGCATGGTCTATCTGGCCGGCAAGGCCAGCCACAAGATGTCGAACGATCAGATGATCGACCATATTGTTGAACAGGTCGAGAAGAAGGCGGCTGAGTTGGATGCCGCACAGGAGGCCGCCGAGTAAACCAGAGGTCAGCGATGTATGAAAAGGCAATTGAACAAGGCGGAGTCGCCGTTGTCACAGGGGCGGCCAGCGGTGTAGGGCGCGTTGCGGCACTTAGGTTTGCGCAAAGCGGGCTTAGCGTCATTCTGGCGGATTTGCCGGGGGACAAGCTGAACGAGGCCGTGGCCGAGGTCAGTGCCAGCGCTGCTGAAGGTGCGCAGGTCTTTGGTGTTGCCACCGATGTCTCCAAACAGGAAGACATCGACGCACTGGCCGAAAAGGCCTTTGCAACCGGTCCGGTTGCAGTTCTCATGAACAATGCCGGGGTCGGTCTGCCGACCAAAGCGTGGTCGGAGATGGAGAACTGGCTGAAACTGCTGGAAATCAACTTTCTGGGCGTGTTGCGCGGCGTTCAGGCCTTTCTGCCCCGCATGATCGAGGCGGACCGGCCGGCAGTCGTGATCAATACCGGATCAAAGCAGGGTATCACGACTCCGCCCGGCAATCCCGGCTACAATGTGAGCAAGGCCGCCGTGAAAGTGCTGAGCGAGCAATTGGCGTATGAGTTGCGCGAGGCGCGCGCGCCGATATCGGTGCATCTGTTCGTTCCGGGCTTTACCTACACCGGGATGATCGCCGCCTTTCTGCCTGAAAAGCCTGCCGGGGCCTGGACAAGCGAGCAAACGGTAGATCATTTCATCCATCGTATGGCGGACGGGGATTTCTACATCATTTGCCCGGACAATGACGTGGACCAAACCCGCGACGCGCGCCGGATCGCCTGGAATGTCGAGGATATCACCCAGAACCGTCCGCCCTTGTCCCGATGGCACCCCGACTTCGCCCAAGGCTTTGCAAACTTCGAAAACACCGGGAAAAAGTAAATAAGGCCGCGCGGAGCCATCCCTTTGCGATTGATGATGCAGCGTCGGGCCGAACGCATTGTAGGCGCGACGCCATGTCGAAAAAGCAGCGCCCGAAGATATCTTCGGCCGCTGTCTGCGACGGATGTCAGCTATACGTAAAAGGCCGCCATTCAGTTTTTGGGTGGTTCGTAGGGGTCCGGCGCTCCTGGGGGGATCAGAGGAAATTCCTCGAATGTAGCAAGGTGTTCCTGTAGCTGTGGCAACGCCTTTTCGACTGCCCAAGTGTGCGGGAAGAGCACGCTTTCGCGTTCATGCGGATCATTCAGAAGGTTGTAGACCCTTGGTGTGTCGAAGGACTCTGTCGCTCCAAAAGCCGTAGTGTTCTCTTTGAACAGAACTTTCCAGTCCTTCCATTTTACACCGAATATCTGTTCGCCCATGTAAACGATCACGCCTTCTCGGTTCGATCTCGACTGGACGCCCAGAAAGAACTCGGACTGGTCGATGCCATCAAATGCCCGGTCCTCTGGCACTTTGCCGCCTGCGAATGCCGCCAGTGTTGGATAAAGGTCCATCGAGTGGACAACGTCATTGCTTTCTGAACCAGCGGGAATCTTCCCCGGCCACTTGATTGCGAAGGGCACGCGCATGCTTCCTTCGAGGCTGGTGAACAGAGTGCCCCGCCAAGGCCCCGCAGTACCATGTACCGCAGGAACCGGCGAAACATTGGCGTTTCCAATCGGAAGAGCTTCAGGGCCGTTGTCAGCAGTAAATATCACCACGGTGTCGTCGGAAACACCTGCCGCCTCGATCGCATCAACGATGCGCCCTATATAGGTATCTGTTTGAAGTAGAATGTCGGCCCAGACACCGTTTCCAGTGGTCCCTTCAAATTCTTCGGACACGATGTTTGGATAATGGGTCTGCGTGTAAGCAAGATAGATGAAGAAGGGTGCATCTTCCGCACTCTTGGCTTTGATGAAATCGATGGCCTTGATTGTCAGGTCGCCATCTATCTCGCCGCGATAGTCCAAGTCATAGTCCCGTGCAACGGTCGCCGGTTTGCCCGCAATTCCCTGCATGACAACAGGCTCTTCCATGTTGGCTTCGGCAAAGCCCGCAAGCGAACGCCAGACCGTGACGTCCGTGGTTTCAACACCATAAAACTCGTCGAAGCCTTGGCTCGTCGGAAAGCGGCCTTCGGTCCAGCCTAGGTGCCACTTGCCGTACATGGCCGTGTTATACCCTGCTTCCTTAAGCATCTCGGCCATTGTGATTTCCCACTGGGTCAGACCGTAAACGCCACCTCCTAGTGGGACTGTATGGTTGCCACTCCGAATGCCGTAACGACCGGTCATAGTCGCTGCACGGGAAGGAGTGCACTGACTTTCCACGTTGAAGTTCGTAAGCCTTAAGCCCTCAGCGGCCAGAGCGTCCATTTCCGGAGTGGCGGTGCCACGAATTATCCCGCCGCCGTTGAACCCTGGCTCACCCCATCCAAAGTTATCGAGAAATATAAAGACAATATTGGGCTTGTCCTGAGCCGAGACGACAGTGCCCATTAGAAGAGATAGCAACAGTAGAAATGTTCGCGAAAACCGCTTCATGACGACGCTCCAAACAAATATCATTCGTTCGAGACTGGCGAAAAAGGGTGCCTGCGGTCAAGAATGACCGTCAGTTTCGGGCTCGAAGCGGCAATTGCGCTTCGAGCCCTCAAGGTTCTTACATGCACCATTTACCGCAAAGGTCTGGCGCGCGAAGCGGCCTAAACTTCAAGGAACATCAAAGGGTGATCCCGGAATCGTTACCCTTGTTCGGCCCGAACACCGTCCGCTATCTGTTGCATCTGGTCGGCAGGCAGGTAGCCGCGCAGAAGTTCAGTACCCAGCACGAACGATGGGGTGCCGGAAATCCGCATGCGTTGCGCCAGTTCTCGGGTTTGGGCGATCTCTTTGGAAACCGCGTCACTGTCCATGGCGGCGATGATGTCGTCGGTTTCAAGACCCAGACCATCCGAGAGACGACGTAGGGTGACTTCGTTGGGTTCGCCTGTGAATTCAAGCAGCGCATCGTGCACCTGCTTGTAGGCATCTGCACCTGCTACATGTTTGGTCGCCACGGCAAAGCGCGAAGATATCATCGAAGCTTCGCCAAGGATTGGGAACTCCTTGATGATCAGCCGGATGTTCCCGTCTTCCGCCAGCAGAGCATCCACTTCAGGGACCGCACGGCGGCAATATCCGCAGCGATAGTCCATGAACTCGACCAGAGTGATGTCGCCATCGGGGTTTCCGCCCACCCAGCTATAGCCGTCATTGAACAGGTCATCGGCATTCGCTGCGACCAGTTCCTGGTCAGCCACGGCCTCGGCGGCGGCGTTGCGCTGCTCCAGAATGTTGATCGCCTCGAGGATCACCTCGGGGTTTTGCAGCAGGTATTCGCGAACCTGTGTACCGAACTCGGCCTTTTCGGCGTCGCTCATGTCGTTCAGGTCCAGCGCCTGCACCGGTCCGGTGATCAGGGAAAGCCCGACAAGGGCCATGGCTGCATGTCTGAGGATCATCTGCGTTTCCTTTTCTTTTCTACCTGTTCCGAGGCTATCAGCACATCCTGCGCCCTTTGCCACCCCGGAGACCCTTCGGGCAATTGCCTTATGGCCCGTTTTGCGTGGATGCCTGCATCGGCCATGCGACCTTGCAGGGCGTATCGTTCCGCTGTCACAACCGCGGCCATTCCGTTGTTGCCGACCTGAGAATAGGCAACCCCCAGATCCTGCATCAGCCGACCGTTTCGATAATCGCGCGCGCGGGCTTTTTCAAGCGCTTGCAGGGCGTTCTCGGTTTGCCCTTGCGCCAGCAGCGCACGCCCGTACCCGGCGAGGATAAGCGAGTCGTTCGGGGCCATTTCAACAGCACGGCCGTAGGCGGCAACAGCCTGATCCATCTGCCTGTTTTCCAGCAATATCTGCCCCTTGAGTTCGTAGTAGTACGGATCGTCCGGGCGAATGGCCAGTGCCCCGTCAATCGCCGCGCGGGCGGCCGCAAGATCTCGGTTCTGGTGGTGCGCTGCTGCCTGGCGCATCAGGCGAATATCCTCCGCGCTTTCCTCGCGCGCGCGTCGCATTGTCCAGGCAGGCGTTCGCAGAAACGCAGACAGCTTGCCCTTGACCCGGGCAAACCAGTAGTCGGCATTGGCGTTGTGGGTCGAGTTGTCTCCGAACTCGTCAAGAAACGCCTCGGCCGCGCGCAGGCGTTCCCGGCTGGTGGGGTGCGACCGTGTATAGGGATCCTGATTTGCCTCGCTCAGCAGTTCCTGGCCTGCAAACTTGCGATGCAGGGCCACCATGCCTTTTGGTGAAATGCCCGCCCATCGCAGATAACCTGCCGCACTGCGATCTGCCGATGCCTCTTCGGCGCGTGTATGCCCCAGAAAGCTGCGCAGGGCTGATCCGGATGTCCCGGCAGCGATGCCGCCGGCTGCTTCGCCACCGCCCGCCGCGGCGACAATCAGCGCCAAAGCGGTTCCCAGAGAAGCATTGCGCTTTGCGGCGCGCAGGTTTTCCACACGTCTGGCCAGATGGCCATTTGCGATATGTGCGGCCTCATGCGCGATGACAGCCTGCAGCATCTCGGGGCTGTCGACAGTCAGGATCAGCCCGTAGTTCACGTAGATGGCGTTGTAATCGATGACGAAGGCGTTGAACGTCTTGTCGTGGACGACCAGAATCCGCACCCTGTTCGTGTTCAGTCCAGCAGCCCGCAGCACCGGAAAAGCCAGTTCCCGCAATCCGTGTTCGATGTCAGGATCGCGGATCAGGCCCTGCGACTTGGCAGGAACAGCGCCCGTTAACCATGTCACCGCGATCAGTAACATGGCCGGGATTGACGCCAGCCTGGATACGCGTTCAAAAGCCATGGCCGCAACATGGGAGATGGCCATGAGAAACTCAACCCGATCCGGGGTCGATCCCTTCATCGTGATGGATGTGATGGAAGCCGCGCGCCGCGCCGAAGAAGCAGGACGCCATATCATCCACATGGAAGTCGGGCAGCCTGGGACCGGTGCCCCCAAAGGCGCAGTCGAGGCTTTGGCGTCGGCCATGGGTCAGTCGCCGCTGGGCTATACCGTTTCGCTGGGCCTGCCGGCGCTGCGGCAACGGATCGCACAAATGTATGGCGAGTGGTACAATGTCGATCTGAACCCGGACCGGGTGGTGATTACGCCCGGATCTTCCGGTGGGTTTCTGCTGGCGTTCACCGCGCTTTTCGACAGCGGCGATCGTGTCGGTATCGGCGCGCCAGGCTATCCTTCTTACCGGCAGATCCTCAGGGCGCTTGGGCTGGTTCCGGTCGATCTGCCGACCGCGCCGGAAAACCGCCTGCAACCCGTCCCGGCGGATTTCGCGGGGCTTGATCTGCAAGGTTTGATGGTGGCGTCCCCGGCAAACCCGACCGGTACCATGCTGGATCGACCGGCTATGGCCGCGCTGATTGATGCGGCCCGTGGACAGAACGCGTCATTCATCAGCGACGAAATCTACCACGGCCTGGAATACGAGGCCAAAGCCGTCACCGCGCTGGAACTGACGGACGAATGCTACGTCATCAACTCGTTCTCCAAGTATTTCTCGATGACCGGCTGGCGCGTCGGATGGATGGTGGTGCCCGAGGACCAGGTGCGCGTGGTCGAGCGGATTGCTCAGAACATGTTCATCTGCGCCCCACACGCCAGCCAGGTCGCGGCGCTGGCCGCGATGGATTGCGAGGACGAACTGCAAGCCAATCTGGACGTCTACCGGCAAAACCGAGCCCTCATGCTGGATGGGCTGCCCAAAGCCGGATTTACCAATATCGCACCGCCGGACGGCGCTTTCTACGTTTATGCCGATGTATCGGACCTGACGCAGGACAGCCGCGCCTTTGCGGCTGAGATTTTGGAACAGGCCGGTGTGGCGGTGACGCCAGGGCTGGATTTCGATCCCGAACGCGGCCACAAGACCCTTCGATTTTCCTATGCCCGCTCGACGGCGGACATACAGGAAGGGTTGCAGCGGCTGCGCAGCTTCATGGCTGCACGAGGGGCCATCCCGCAGGCAGTGTAACCCGTTCACAAACCGGCGCTGGTACAGTAGGGTCTGCGCAACACGATCTCGGGAAAACTTGAGGCCATGAGCAGACTTTTCTATGCCTTCGCGCTGATCTGGGCGCTGACGGGCGCTGTCGCAGCGCAGGATTTCAGCGCCCTTGCGCGCGTGCAGCCGGACCAAAGCCGTATCACGGATGTCGGCCGAACCGGCGTGAAGGTGGATATCGGGCTGAGCCAGGGCGTGCCTTACCGCGTTTTCACTTTGCGGGATCCGTATCGCATGGTGCTTGACTTCCGCGAGGTCGACTGGACAGGTCTGATCAGCAGTGAATTCCTGCAATCCGAACGGATCAGTGGGGTGCAGTTCGGCACTTACGTCCCCGGCTGGTCCCGTCTGGTTCTGGAACTTGGTGCGCCGATGGGTGTCGATACGGCGCAGTTGAAGCTGGATCAGATAACAGGCACTGCGGTGTTGTCCCTTATGCTCAAGGGGGTCGAGTTCGACTTGTTCAATGCCAGCGCCGGTGCTCCTCAGGTTCCCGGTTGGGATTTGCCTGAAGCGACCGCCCCACTTCCGGCGGCGCCGCGTGATCCCGACGGACCCATTCGCGTCATGCTGGACCCTGGGCATGGCGGCATCGACCCGGGGGCCGAGGTTGGCGGCACCGATGAAAAAACCCTGATGCTGACCTTTGCGCGCGAACTGAAAGAGCTATTGCTGCGTTCAGGCGGGTATGAAGTGGTTTTGACCCGCGTCGAGGACCAGTTTGTTTCGCTGGAGCGGCGAATTGCGCTGGCGCATCGGGCCGGTGCCGATGCGTTCATCTCGCTGCACGCGGATTCCCTGTCGGACGGGCAGGCGCATGGTGCGGCCGTGTATACCCTGTCAACTGACGCATCGGATGTTGCCAGCCAGAAACTTGCGGAACGTCACGACCGGGGCGACCTGCTCTCGGGGGTGGATCTGAACGGGGCCGACGATCAGGTGGCGGACGTTTTGCTGGACATGGCCCGTCAGGAAACCAGACCGCGCACCAACGCATTGGCGCGGGCTTTGGCCAATGGCATGGCGCAGCAAGGTGGTCCGATGAACCGGCGGCCCGTCCGTACGGCCTCTTTCTCGGTTCTCAAGGCGGCGGACATTCCCTCGGTGCTGGTCGAACTGGGTTTTCTTTCCAGCCCCAGAGACCTGAAAAACCTGCAAAATTCCGAATGGCGCGCGCAAATGGCGCGTGGGATTTACAACGGTCTGGAAAACTGGCGACAGCAGGATGTGATCAGACGCTCATTGATTGGCCAGTGACCCCGCGTCGCAAACAGGCTAGAATACGCCATGGTGTTTTGACCTGGCGTGGGGCCGACACTATATAGGCCGCACCGCGAGTAAAAGGCAGTACAGTGATCCGGTTCATTCTTTCGTTTTTCGGGGCGATCTTCAGCCTCGTGACCCTGGGTATCTTCATGGCGGCACTGGTCATCGGTGCGGTCTTCTGGATGTATGGGCGCGACCTGCCCAGTCATGAATCGCTGGCCCAGTACAAGCCGCCCACGATCAGCAGGATTTATTCCGGCAAAGGGCAGCTGATCGACGAATTCGCCCAGGAGCGCCGCCTGTTCACGCCGTCCGAGGAAATCCCGGATCTGGTGAAGCAGGCCTTTATTTCGGCGGAAGATAAGAATTTCTACACCCATCAGGGCTATGACCCGCGCGGGATAATTGCTGCGGGTGTCGAAGCGGTGAAATCCAAAGGTGAAAACGTGCGCGGCGCGTCCACCATCACGCAACAGGTCATGAAGAACTTTCTGTTGTCCGGCGACCGGCAGGCCGAACGCAAGATCAAGGAAATCATCCTTGCGACCCGGTTGGAAGACACTCTGGACAAGGAACAGATCCTCGAACTTTACATGAACGAGATCTTTTTGGGCCAGAACTCTTACGGTGTGACGGCAGCAGCACAGACGTATTTCAACAAGACGCTGCAGGAACTGGCCCCGCATGAGGCCGCCATGTTGGCCGCCATGCCGAAGGCGCCGTCAAACTACCATCCGGTTTTGCAAAAGGAACGCTTGCTGGCGCGTCGCGACTACGTGCTGCGGGAAATGAACCAGAACGGCTACATTGATCGGGCCACCTATGAGGCCGAGGTCAACATGCCTTTGCGCTCGGTACAGAACGGTGACTTTGAAAGCTTCCGCACCGCATTGCCGCCCCGTGACTATTTCACCGACGAAATCCGCCGCCAGCTGAGCGAAGATTTCGGCGAGGGTGAATTCTTTACCGGCGGCTTCACGGTGCGTGCGTCGGTGGACGAGGAAATGCAGGTCGAAGCTGCCAAGGCCCTGCGCACGGCCCTGCAGAAATACGACCGCTCGCGCGGGAAATGGCGCGGTACGGGTGAGGTGATCCCGGAAGAAAAACTGGCCGAGGAAGCCCAGTGGCGCGAGGCGCTGGCCATCATGGAAATTCCGCGCGATGTCGAATTGCCGACCCAATGGTATCCGGCTGTCGTGATGAATGTGGCCGATCAATCGCTGACCGTGGGTATCGAAAACGGTCCGGCAGACGGAACCATTCCACGCGAAGACATCAAATGGATGCAGGGCAGTTTCAAGGACAACTTCAAGCGCGGCGATGTCATTCTGGTGATGGCCGGGGAAGAAGGGCAGTGGTCTGCCCGCCAAGTGCCTGAGGTGCAGGGTGGCTTCGTCGCGATGGATGTGAACTCGGGCCGTGTTCTGGCGATGCAGGGGGGGTTCTCGTATCAGGATTCGGTGTTTAACCGTGCCACGCAAGCTCAGCGTCAGCCGGGTTCCAGCTTTAAGCCTTTCGTCTATGCCGCCGCGCTGGACAGTGGTTACAGTCCAGCCACCATCGTTGTGGACGCCCCGATCGAGGTGAACACGCCGCAGGGTCTCTGGCGGCCCAAGAACTCGTCGAACAAATTCTACGGGCCGACACCGCTGCGCACCGGGATCGAGCAATCGCGGAACCTCATGACCATCCGTCTGGCCCAGGAGGTGACGATGCCGGTGGTTGCGGGATATGCCGAACGGTTTGGTGTTTATGACCGAATGGGCGCGTTCCTTGCGAACTCGCTGGGATCGGAAGAAACGACGCTGTACAAGATGGTCGCCGCCTATGCGATGTTCGCCAACGGCGGCGAGCGGGTCGAACCCACTCTGGTCGACCGTATCCAGGACCGGTTCGGAAAGACGATCTACCGGCATGATGACCGGCAGTGTCTGGACTGCAACTCGACCTGGCTGGAACCGGATGAGTCGCCGCAGATCGTGACCGATCGCGAACAGGTTATGGATGCCATCACCGCCTATCAGTTGACGTCTATGATGAAAGGCGTGGTTGATCGCGGCACCGCGTCGCGTGTTGTCAACCTGCCGGTGCCGACTGCCGGCAAGACCGGCACCACCAACGAATCCAAAGACGCCTGGTTTATCGGCTTCACTTCGAACATCGTGGCCGGCTGCTATATTGGCTACGACCGGCCGCGTCCGATGGGCAGTGGCGCCTATGGCGGTACGATGTGTGGGCCGGTCTTCCAAAGTTTCATGGAAAAGGCGGTCGAGAAATATGGCGGCGGTCCGTTCGAAGTTCCGCCAGGCGGGCACTTCATCAAGATTGACCGTTTCAGCGGGGCGCGCCTGCCAGAGGATTCGGTCGGGGAATATGTGGTTGCCGAGTATTTCCGCGACGGTGTCGATGGCTTCATAGACCGGATTTTCGATGGCGGCTTTGCCATGGGATCCGATTTGCCACTGTTCGAAGAAGTAAGCGGATCGGGTCGGCAGGTGACAACTTCCACCGGAAGCACGGTTACGGTCGGACCCAACGCGAGCCAGGGCGATCTGCAGGGGGGCGGACTGTACTAGTCCGCAACTTGCAGGAATAGGTCTAACAGATCGGATTCGCTGTCATCGGTAATCTGTCCACAAGACAGCCAGCAGATCGATAGCGCACATTTGGCGGCAGTCCATTTGGCAAGCCGTTTGCATGGTACCCCCAATGCGTCCGAATAGAGCGACAGGCAGCGGCAAATAAGCGAAGGCTCGCGTACAAGTTCCGGCATGCCTTTTGGATGTCGCAAAGCGTTTGCCAGTTCGAAAGCGGCATCCCCCAGATATCCCTTGGCATCTATTACCCGAGGACCGGCATCCGATAGTAGCACGTTGTCGGTATGCAGATCGCCGTGAAGCGGGTCGTGCGTGTGCTGACTGCTTAACAGATCTTGGGCCAGCCCCGTGTCCGCAAGCAACGCGACGCGTGTCAGGCCCCAACTGTCAAAAACTCGCCCGACGCATCCTTCATTCGCATCTCACTTGTCTTGTGGTGGCTCTCGCCTCTTGCTATCACGCAGGCCTGATTGAGCAAGTTGGGACAAAACCATGCGCGCCGAAACCCAGAATATTGTGGCGGAAATAGAAAAGTCGCTGGAGCTGCTGGCGAAGCGCATGGATTACGAAACGGCGCCGCACCGGCTTGAGGAATTCAACGCACGCGTCGAAGACCCGAACCTGTGGGACAACCCGGAGAACGCTCAGAAGCTGATGCGCGAGCGCCAGATGCTGGTCGATGCCATCGAAACCTACGAGTCGATCAAGACCGACCTGAGTGACAATGTCGAACTGATCGAACTGGGCGAAATGGAAGAGGACGAAGAGGTCGTTGCCGACGCCGAGGACGCTATCAGGAAACTGAAGGCCAAGGCCGCCAAGAAAGAGCTTGAGGCCCTGCTGGATGGCGAGGCAGACGGCAATGACACGTTCCTTGAGATCAACTCAGGCGCGGGGGGCACCGAAAGTTGTGACTGGGCCTCGATGCTGGCGCGGATGTATGTGCGCTGGGCCGAGAAAAAGGGCTATACGGTCGAATTGCAGTCCGAGACCGCGGGTGAAGAGGCGGGGATCAAGTCTGCCGCTTACAAGATATCTGGCCACAACGCCTATGGCTGGCTGAAATCGGAAAGCGGGGTGCACCGGCTAGTGCGCATCTCGCCCTATGACTCGGCGGCCAAGCGGCACACGTCGTTCAGCTCGGTCTGGGTCTATCCGGTGGTTGACGACAATATCGAGATCGAGGTGAACCCGTCGGACATCCGCATCGATACTTACCGCTCTTCGGGTGCCGGTGGTCAGCACGTGAACACCACGGACTCGGCGGTTCGGATCACGCACATCCCCACGGGCATCGTAGTGACCTCGTCCGAGAAGTCGCAGCATCAGAACCGTGACATCGCCATGAAGGCGCTGAAATCGCGCCTGTACCAGCAGGAACTGGACCGTCGCAACGCCGATATCAACGCGGCGCACGAAGCCAAGGGCGATGCCGGGTGGGGCAATCAGATCCGGTCTTACGTGTTGCAGCCTTATCAGATGGTCAAGGACTTGCGGACCAATCACGAAACCTCGGACACCAAAGGGGTTCTGGATGGTGATCTGGATGGGTTTATGGCAGCAACGCTGGCCCAGAACGTTGCCGGTAAAAGCCGGTCCGAAGCGCAGGGCGACAGCTGATCACAAGGGGGCTCTGCCCGTCGCGGTGGGCCGCGACTCCCCCGGGATACTTTTGGCCAGATGAAGCGGATCCTCCGGGGTGCCTGGGGGTCCCGAAAAGATACATGTAAACAGTGGGTTTAATTGGCAGGTTGCCCCGGCTAGGCTGGTGGCGACCACGTTGTATCTGAGCTGATGAACTCCCATGGATCTGAGCCAAACTTCCGCCGTTGCATTGCTGTCTGCGCTGTCCTCGGGGCAATTGACGGCTGCTGAGTTGATGCGCGAAACCTTGCATCGGATTGCCAGCGTTAATGGAGAGGTCAACGCCATCGTCGCCCTGCGTGATGAGGATGAGTTGATGTCCGAGGCCGAGGCGCTGGATACCGGTCCCTGGCGCGGCCCGCTGCATGGACTGCCCATGGCGGTCAAGGATCTGGTCAATGTGGCCGGGATTGTGTCGTCGCATGGATCGCCAATTTACCGAAACAACGTGCCCGAGCGGGACGATCTGATCGCAGAAAGATTGCGGGCCGCCGGTGCCATTCTGATCGGCAAAACAAATACACCCGAGTTCGGGCTGGGATCGCATACGTTCAATCCGGTGTATGGCGCCACGCGCAACCCGTACGACCCCGCCCGAACCTGCGGCGGTTCGTCCGGTGGCGCGGCGGTGGCGTTGGCCACGGGTATGGTGGCCTTGGCGGATGGCTCGGACATGATGGGCAGCCTTCGTAACCCGGCGGCTTGGAACAATGTATACGGGTTCCGGCCAAGCTGGGGCCGGGTTCCGAGTGAACCGATCGGAGACGGTTTTCTGCATCAGCTTTCGACATTGGGCCCCATGGCCCGCAGCCCGCAAGATTTGGGTATTTTGCTGGACGTCATGGCAGGTCCGGATGCACGTCAGCCAATGTCTGTTGATGGCGGCGCTGTGTCACCTGTGCAGCCGGCTGATCTCACGGGTTTGCGTGTTGGCTGGCTGGGTGACTGGGGCGGTGCCTTTCCGTTCGAAACCGGAATCGTCGATCTGTGCCGGTCTGCGCTGACCGTGTTTTCGGATTTGGGGGCCGACGTCGAAGAAACAAAACCGCCTTTTGACGCAAGCCAGATCTGGGACAGCTGGATTACACTGCGATCCTGGAGCGTTGCGGCTGGTCTTTTGGAACTGTCCGAGCATCGGGACGTGCTGAAGAATACCGCACAATGGGAGCTGGATCGGGGACTGGCGCTGAGTGCGATGGACGTGCATCACGCCAGCGTTCTGCGATCCGAGTGGTATCGATGTGCCGCCCGTTTGTTTGAGACGTATGATGCGCTGGTGCTGCCAACGGCCCAAGTGTGGCCTTTTGCCGTCGAAACTGCGTATCCGACCGAAATAGTCGGGCAGGCGATGGACACCTATCACCGCTGGATGCAGGTCGTCACACCGGTCAGCCTGATCGGGTTGCCCTGCCTGTCGGTTCCTGTGGGTTTTGGAGAGAACGGTCTGCCAATGGGAATGCAGATTTTCGGGCCGCGCGGCGCGGATGCAAAGCTTTTGTCCATCGGGGCAAGCTATCACGATGCAACCGGCTGGCCCCAAAAACGACCGGCCCTGCAATAGGGTCGCTGGGGAGGAGAGACAGACATGGAAAAACCCTTTGGTGTTCCGGTAATGCAGCAGGCCGATACGGCGATGCTGCGGCAGGCTATTCATCAGGCATGGGCCGATTATCGTCGGGCGCCGGTGTTCGGGATTCTGTTCGCGGGATTCTACGTGTTGGCCGGGTGGGCAATGGCATGGGTCACCCTGAAAACTGGAACCACCTACTGGCTTGTTCTGGCCGCGATCGGTTTCCCGCTGCTTGGGCCATTTGCGGCGGTTGGACTGTACGAAGTATCCCATCGGCTTGAGCAGGGAGAACCGCTGGATTTCGGGTCGATTTTTGGCGTGGTGCTGCAGCAGGGCCGCCGTCAGTTGCCCTCAATCTGTGCGATCATCGTGGTGATGTTTCTGTTCTGGTTCTTTCTGGGGCACATGATTTTCGCTTTGTTCATGGGGCTTTCCACCATGACGAATGTCTCTTCCTCGATTGAGGTGTTTTTGACTGCGAACGGACTGGCGATGCTGGCCATCGGCTCAATCATTGGCGCAATATTCGCGACCGTGCTGTATATGATCACCGTGCTTTCGATTCCGATGCTGCTGGATCGCGAACTGGATTTCGTAACCGCCATGATCGCCAGCTTCAGCTATGTTCGTGACAATTTCCCGGTCATGGTCGGATGGGGCATGTTTATTGCGGTTCTGACCTTTGTGGCGATGTTGCCTTGGTTTCTTGGACTGTTTCTTGTGTTGCCGTTACTGGGGCACGCCAGTTGGCATCTGTACCGGCTGATCACGCAGGAACAGAATGCTGTTTCAGAGTAAGGCAGGTGGGGGCTTGATGCGAAGACAGGATCAAAGCCAGGCGCGCGCGGCCCTTGCCGCGCCGAAGACAGCGGACCGATCCGATCCCAGATGCCGCAACATGATCCGCTGTGTCCCGCTGGGGTCCGTGGATGTGTCCGACAACCTGATTGCCACGCCCCGCAGTTGACCGGCCTGATCTCCGTAATGATGAGAGATCAGGAACATCCGGCTGTTTTGCGCGTCGCGCTGCGACATCAGGATGTAGATCTGACGACCAGCGCAGGCGGCAATGCCCTGAACCTCACGCTCTTTGGGCGGGGCCTCGGGCATGGTGGGACGAGGCTCGTAGCTGCGCACAAGCGTACATTGCGGCAGTCTGCGGGCGTAGAACAACCGATGCCGCAGCGCGGTGTGGCTGTCCAGCGCCGTTTCCGTCGCATAGTAGAATCCGGCAGGAAACAGGGTCTCGGGCAAGGTATTCGGGCCAGAACCCAGGAACTCGGTCAGGGCCGAGGCAGCCGGGTGGCGGAAAGGCTGGGCGATCTCGTCCAGTGGTTTCAGCAGGATACGGGCGTCGACTTTGAAAAAGCGGCAAATGCGGTCCAGTACGTCGGGCCTGGGAAAGCTCTCGCCGCCAAGATATCTGTTGTACTGCGTCCGGTTGATACCAAGCTGGCGGCAAAGCTCTGAGACTGAAGGGTACTGGTGAGACAGCAATCTCAGATTTGCGCCGAACATTCTGCGCAATTCAGCAGGGCTGCGGAAGTCATTCGTCATTCTCGTCCCGGAACTCACATATTCTTTTTGGAA
The DNA here is from genome assembly GCF_056538465.1 of Ruegeria sp. BG6. NCBI lineage: Bacteria > Pseudomonadati > Pseudomonadota > Alphaproteobacteria > Rhodobacterales > Roseobacteraceae > Ruegeria > Ruegeria sp. BG6. The sequence goes on from NZ_JBQFTB010000001.1 coordinate 81,513, forward strand.
ACAAGGACACGTGCGGCTCATATGGCGCGCTGCCTCTGAAATCGTGACTAAACACCTGACGGACGTGTGGTCACGTCTCGTTGCGTGTAGAGGCTAACGCCCAAAGGAATAAACGCAATAGGCTAAATCGCCAATTGAGTGGTCTTATTCTTGATTTCCGAGGCGTATGACAATTGCACCGCACCCGCACCGACGTGCGCGTCTCAGTCAATCCAGTGCTAACCAAGGCCGGCTGGCCCGCCCCGGAGGCAATGATCTTGAGTCCGGAGCGGAGTTTTCAGGTCAGTCGCCGCGCAGCAGGGCGGCAACGCCAGTACGGGCGATCTCCAAAAGGCCCAGAGGACGCATCAGATCGGCGAAGGCGTCGATCTTGTCCGGGGCGCCGGTGATCTCGAATATGAAGGAATTCAGCGTGCTGTCGACCACGTTGGCACGGAAGATGTCCGCCAGACGCAGCGCTTCGACCCGCTTGTCGCCTTCGCCCACAACCTTGATGATCGCCAGTTCACGCTCGACCGAGGGACCTTCGACGGTCAGGTCATGCACGTCATGGACGGTAACGATCCGGCCAAGCTGCGCCTTGATCTGCTCGATCACCTGCGGCGTGCCGGTGGTGACGATGGTGATACGGCTGAGATGGCCGGTATGATCCACCTCGGCCACTGTCAGGCTTTCGATGTTGTAACCGCGGCCCGAGAACAGTCCGATCACGCGGGCCAGAACACCCGGTTCGTTCTCGACCAGAACGGCGATCGTATGCTGTTCCTGCACGTCCGAGAAAGTCGGGCGTAGGTTATAGGCCGAATGGCGGTTCGCGCCTTTTTTGATATGTAGGGCAGACATTTATGTCCCTTTCGTCATCACATAGTGCCGGGCACAAGAGGCGCCCGACAAAATTTGTCGATTTTTGTCAGACCAGAACCGAGCCTTTGGAGTCGATGACGCCCTGCGTTTCGGCCTCGCCCAGCAGCATCTCATTGTGCGCCTTGCCCGACGGGATCATGGGGAAGCAGTTCTCGTGCTTTTCAACCAGACAGTCGAAGATTACCGGCCCGTCATAGTTGATCATCTCCATGATCGCATCATCCAGATCGGCCGGGTCAGTGCACAGGATGCCCTTGGCTCCGAACGCTTCGGCGAGTTTGACGAAATCGGGCAGCGCTTCGGACCACGAATGGGAATAGCGTTCGCCATGCAGCAATTCCTGCCACTGACGCACCATGCCAAGACGTTCGTTGTTCAGGATGAACTGTTTCACCGGCAGACGATACTGCGCTGCGGTGCCCATTTCCTGCATGTTCATCAACCACGAGGCCTCTCCGGCAACGTTGATGACCAACGCGTCAGGATGTGCCATCTGTACGCCGATCGAGGCCGGGAAACCGTAGCCCATCGTACCCAGACCGCCAGACGTCATCCAGCGGTTCGGATCCTCGAACCCAAGATACTGCGCAGCCCACATCTGATGCTGGCCCACTTCGGTTGTGATGTAACGGTCGTGGTCCTTCGTCAGTTCTTCCAGCCGTTGCAGCGCATATTGCGGCTTGATGGTCTTTTCGCTGTTGGTATAGGCGAGGCAGTTGACCTTGCGCCACTCATCGACCTGAGCCTGCCATTTCTTGACCGCAGCCGCGTTTGTTTTGCGCCCGCGGGCTTTCCAGACTTTCAGAATATCCTCGAGAACATGGGCGACGTCGCCAACAATCGGTATGTCCACACGGATCACCTTGTTGATCGACGAAGGATCAATGTCGATATGGGCTTTCTTCGACTTCGGCGAGAACGCATCGATCCGACCAGTGATACGGTCGTCGAACCGCGCGCCGATATTGATCATCAGATCGCAATCGTGCATCGCCAGATTGGCTTCATAAAGTCCATGCATGCCCAGCATACCCAGCCAGTTCTTACCTGACGCCGGATAAGCACCCAGCCCCATCAGGGTCGAGGTGATCGGAAAGCCCGTCGCGTCTACCAGTTCGCGCAGCAATTGGCTGGCGGCAGGGCCCGAGTTAATCACGCCGCCGCCGGTATAGAACACGGGCTTTTTCGCGGTTTCCATTGCCGCGACAAGTTCGGTGATCTCTTCCAGATCACCTTTCAGCACCGGTTGGTAATGCGAAGTCGAGGGCTTGGGCGGGCTGTATTCGCCCGAGGCGAACTGCACATCCTTCGGGATGTCGATCAGCACCGGACCGGGGCGGCCCGACTTGGCGACGTGAAAGGCCTCGTGCATGGTCGCGGCTAGAGAATCCGTATCCTTGACCAGCCAGTTGTGCTTGGTGCAGGGGCGGGTGATGCCAACGGTGTCGGCCTCCTGAAAGGCGTCCGAGCCGATCATGAATGTGGGAACCTGACCGGTCAGAACGACGATCGGGATCGAATCCAGCAATGCGTCCGTCAGGCCGGTCACCGCGTTGGTGGCACCGGGGCCGGACGTCACCAGCGCAACGCCGGGTTTCCCGGTCGAGCGGGCATAGCCTTCGGCTGCATGAACCGCGCCCTGTTCGTGACGTACCAGGATGTGGCGAATGTCGTTTTGCAGAAAGATCTCATCATAGATCGGTAGCACGGCGCCGCCGGGGTATCCGAATACTGTGTCCACGCCCTGATCCTTGAGGGCCTGAACCACCATCTTTGCGCCGGTCATCTCACGTGTCATCTGCTTTGCTCCGTTCGCGACATGTGTCTTGCGTTTGACAAAAAAAAGCCCCCGAGAGTGTCGGAGGCGCATGGGTTCGATTATGGTTTACCGTTACCGGCCCATGCGCGTGGTTCCTACGATTACGACTAGCGTTTTCATCGCCAGAGGCTCCTTCTTTGCGTGGGGGGACATTATGAGCGGCGGGAAGGGGCGTCAACAGGCAATTGTGCCAATTTTCTATCTCAGGGCGCGGTTTTTGCGACATTTTGTTGCGCAGATTGCCGCATGCCCGGAATTTCCGTGAAATTGGGCCGGTTGGGGTCAATCCTTGCCATGTCAGCAGTGGTCTAATTGCGTCAGCCCCATGTCTGAAATTGACATGAGAGGTGCAATTGTCTGGGTCACGCTGAACCCAGGTCAACAGTTTCAGGAGGCGAACCATGCTACAGGATTTGGTGGATCTGGGACGGTATCCGATCGACCGGCCGGACTCGCGCGCCTATGATCAGATGATCGCCGATCTGCGGCGGGATCTGGACAGGGACGGATGCGCGGTTTTGCCCGGGTTTGTGCATCAGGCGGGGCTGGACCTGCTGGTGCGCGAAGCCGATGCGGTCGCCCCCCAGGCTCATCGCTCGTTCAACCGGACAAACGCCTATTTCACCAAGGACGATCCCCGGTTCGGGATCGGCCATCCGATACGACGTTTCTATGACCGATCAAACGCGTTTGTTCCGGCGGACAATTTCCCGGATTCCGGCCCCTTGCGCCGGATTTACGAATATGAAGGCTTCATGCCGTTCGTGCGGGATGCGCTTGACGAGTCCGAGGACCGGTTTTTCCGTTACGACGATCCCCTGGCGGACGTGATTATCAACGTGGTCGAGGAGGGGCAGGGCTTTCCTTGGCACTTCGATACCAACAATTTCACCGTTACGCTTGCCATCCAGAACGGTGAAACCGGCGGAACATTTGAATATGTGCCCAATTTGCGCACGGCAGAAGACGAGAATTTCAGCCAAGTGGCCTCGATACTGGATGGGAACCGGGCGCAGGTACGTGAACTGGAACTTCAGCCGGGGGATCTGCAGATATTCAAGGGGCGGTATGCGCTGCATCGGGTTGCTCCGGTCAAGGGCCCGCGCAACCGCTACGTCGGGATATTCTCGTTTGTCGAGACGGCAGGAATGTGCGGCGGGGTCGAAAGGACCCGGCAACTTTACGGTCGCGTATTACCACATCACTATGAACGAGAAGGGAATCGGCGAGATCAGTTGCTGGATTGACCCCACATCGGGATGTGAGAACCCGTGATCTATCGGCCGAAGGGAGCCTCATGCCGCGTATTTTGCAACTGACACCGTTTGTTTTGTGTTCTTCGTTAGATGCCCAGATCCGCTTCTACACTGAACGGCTTGGGTTTACCTGCAACTTCAGGCAGGACAATTATGCCTTCCTGCGGCACGGAGCCGTTGCGATCCGCCTTTTGCAATGCCCGCCACGCGATGATGGCCGCCCATTGGGCGATGATCAGTCCTTTTACATCGATGTCGAAGGCATCGACGATCTGTTCGAAAGCCTGCGTGCGGGATTGGTTGACTTGCCAGCGGGCCGCGTGCGCCCACCGTTTGATCAACCCTATGAGCAGCGCGAATTCCACGTGGCAGATGAAGACGGGACGCTGGTTTTCTTTGGTGAGGACATCAGAGAGAGACCGCAGGGATAAACCCTCCCGCCCATCGTAAATACGCCTTTGGCGTATCTCCTCTGGTTGGGCCGGGCAGCGCTGCGCGCTGCAAGCGCGTATCAAAACCCGGGGCTTGTCCCCTGCAACATGCCATGTTCCAGCGCATAACGGGTCAGACCGGCAGTTGATGAGATGCCGAGTTTGCGCTTGATGTTCTTGCGGTGCGTTTCGACGGTGCGCACGGAAATATCCAGCGCATGCGCGACGTCCTTGTTCGATTTACCTTGCGCAAGCTCCAGCAGGATCGTCTGTTCCCGCCCGGTCAGCGCTTCGCGTGCGTTGTCGCCTTTTGGTTTCAGCGACCCGCTGGCCCCGGTGCACAGATATTGTTCGCCTTTCATCACCGCGTCGATGGCATGTTTTATCTCATCGGTCGGGACGTCTTTCAGGATGTATCCCTTCGCGCCATGGCTCAGAGCGGTCGAAATGTACTCGGGGCTGTCATGCATGGACAGGATCAGGATACGAATGTCGGGCAGGCGTTCCAGAATGATTTCTGTGGCGCTGAGCCCGCCCATGCCCGGCATGTTGAGATCCATCAGAACAACGTCCGGGTTCAACCTCGCCGCCTGATCCACTGCGTCCTGCCCGCTGCCGAGGGTTCCGACGACTTCGATCCCGTCATAGCTTTCGAGGATGGACTGGATGCCTTCGGCGACCATGGGATGGTCATCAACGATAAGGACTCGGATTGTTTGCTCGGTCATGTCCCGGCCTTTCGGTTCGGTGTCGCGTCGTCCTGAGGGGACAAGAGGTGGCTGAGGGGCAGGTCGACGTCTATTACGGTTCCGCTTTGCGCGCCGCGTGATGACAGAATGCGCAGCGATCCGTCAAGCTGTTCGATACGCTCCTGCATGTTGCGCAATCCAATCCCGGCGCTGGACTGGTCCGGCCCGGTGCGCAAGCCGCAGCCATTGTCGGTGATGCGCATGGTCGCACCCTTCTTGTGCCCGCGCAGGTCGATTGTAACACGGGTCGCCCCGGAATGACGTTCGATGTTGGTCAGTGCCTCCTGTGCGATACGGTAGAGCGCGATCTTGCTGTCCTGATCCAGTCGATTCCGGAAAACGACTGTGGTGAATTCGGTTTCAATCCCGGTGCGCTCGGCAAAATCGTCGGTCAGCGCTTTGAGGGCAGGGCCAAGGCCCAGATCGTCCAGTACTCCGGGACGCAGGTCCCGGCTGATGCGGCGGACTTCGGTGATGGCAGAGCCCAGGTTGTCGATCCCCTTGTCGAGCGGGTCCCGGGCACCGTCATCATCACCGCGCAGCAGACGTCGGCGCGCGTTGTCCAGCGCGTATCGCACCCCGACCAGAATCTGGCTGATCCCGTCATGCAACTCGCGCGCCACGCGGCCCCGTTCTTCCTCTTGCGCGTCGAAAACGCGTTGGGTCAGCTCTTTCAGCTTGGCGTCCGCCAGCCGCCGCTCGCGGAAATTTAGCAACATGCCCGATGCGAACACGATCAGTACCGCCGCCAGAACAATACCGCCGATATACATGAATGTGCGCCGCACCCTCGCTTCGACCTCGGCCCTTGCGTTGGCGACCGTGGCGACGATGTCATCGATAAAAACGCCGGTGCCGACAACCCAGCGCCAGTCCTGCAATCCGACCACATAGGCTATCATCTGCGCCTCTTCCCCGGTCGAGGGTTTTTGCCACATGAAACTGTGCCAGCCTGCGCCCTGACGGGCCATGCGGATGAACTCATCCACGACAGGGGTGCCGTCACTGTCGGTCAGGCCAACCCAGTTGCGGTTGATGAACTCGGTCTGGCGCGGACTGACCAGATTGTTGCCGTCATAGTCATAAACAAAGAAGAACCCGTCCTTGCCATAGATCATGGCTGCCAGGATTTGCGTCACAAGACTTTTGGCCGTGTCATCATCAGGCTCGGCGCGACCATAGATGTAGGCAAATCCGTTGCGGGCCTGTGTGACGTAGTTGCGCAGTTCTTCCTTTTTGGCCTCGATCAGGCGCCGCTCAAGCGCCTGTATCTCGCTTTCGGCAGTTGCGCGCGATTCATAAGCAACGACCAAAGCAATCGCGGCCACTGCCAAAACCAAAGGTATTGCCGCAACAAGCGACAGCTTTTGCGCATAGGTGAGTGAGACCAGATGTCGAAGCCCTGCCATGTTCGAATCGATACGCAAGCCCGGCCGGAAAAGCAAAAGGATTGCGGGGACGGAAAAACGATTTGGCGGAAATTCAGCGGAACGGGCCTGAAAACACAGTATTTGCATCTGGCGAGATGAAAAAAACCTGATCGTCTACGTAGTACTTGGTATTCACATTCCCGCGACGACATTTAGGCTGACGCGCACCGAAAACGACTGACCCGGCTGTCGCCGGGTTTTTGAATATGTAGGGGAGGAACACTCATATGGATCGTCGTTCATTTCTGAAAACATCTGCTCTGGGCGGCTCGGCAGCTGCAGCCACCACGCTGGCGGCACCGGCTTACGCGCAGGGCAAGCGCACGCTGACCATGGTGACTTCGTGGGGTCGTGGTCTGGCTGGTGTTTTCGACAGCGCCCAGCGTTGCGCCGACAGCATCACGGCCATGTCGGATGGCAATCTGACCGTTGACATCAAAGCTGCAGGCGAACTGGTTGGCGCGTTCGAGGTGTTTGACGCGGTATCGTCAGGTCAGGCCGACATGTACCACGCCGCTGACTACTATTTCGTTGGTCAGCACCCGGGTTATGCCTTCTTTACCGCTGTTCCGTTCGGCATGACCGCGCAGGAAATGGTGAACTGGTACTACCAGGATGGCGGCATGGAGCTGCATGACGAACTGGGTCAGATCTTTGGTCTGAAGTCGTTCCTGGCCGGTAACACCGGTGCACAGGCGGGCGGCTGGTTCTCGAAAGAGATCAACAGCCCCGAAGATTTCAACGGTCTGAAGTTCCGCATGCCGGGTCTGGGCGGTAAAGCACTGGGTAAACTGGGCGCTTCGGTTCAGAACATTCCGGGTTCGGAAGTGTATCAGGCGCTGTCCTCGGGCGCGATTGACGGAACCGAGTGGATCGGTCCGTGGGCCGACGAAAAGGCCGGTTTCCAGGAAATCACCAAGGTTTACTACACCGCCGGCTTCCACGAACCGAATGCAGGCCTGTCGCTGGCAACCAACCGCGACGTGTTCGAAAGCCTGACACCCGCCCAGCAGAAGATCATCGAGATCGCCGCTGGCGAATGTCACCAGTGGAACCTGTCGCAGTTCCTGGCCAACAACGGTGCAGCACTGCAGCGTCTGCAGTCGGGTGGCGTCAAGGTCATGGAATTCCCTGACAGCGTCTGGGATGCATTTGGCCAAGCCAGCCAGGAAGTGCTGGACGAGAACATGAGCGATGAGCTGTTCAAGAAGATCCACGACAGCGCCGTTGCTTCGTCGACCGCGTCTTCGGCATGGCTCAACCTGTCGTCGGGCGTCTACACCTCGCAGCGCGACCGCGTCCGCGGCTAACATCCGGCTCACACTCACATGGTTCCCCCGCACACGCGGGGGAACCTTTCCTGTTGCACATGCACGGTGATTTCAAACCGGCTATAATAACAAGTGCAACTGACGCGACCTGGGGACAACATGCAGGACGAAAACGGTATCTCGTTCTTCGGCGCCCTGTGGAATGGACTGGTGTGGTTCATTCAGAACATTGCCGAAGCCTTCTATAATTTCGGATACGCCATCACGCATCCGCAGCTCTGGCTGAACTGGTCGGACAAAGAGGCGATCATGCGCTTTGTCTACTACGGCGGGTCGGTCGAGTTCTTCTTTGTGGTTTTCACCATCTTTCTGGTTCTGACGGCCGTTGGGCTGTATTTCAGGAACTTTATGTGGGGGATGGTGCGCGGTCTCGAAGGGTTCGCCAACACCACTGGCCGGTTCTTTGCCTGGGCCGGTCTGCTGATGGTCATCCAGCAAATCGTCATCGTTTTCATGCAGCGCGTGTTCGCGCGTCCGGACATGGCATTTGGTTTCGGTATTCCGATCCAGATGGACATCAGTTGGTATGCTGAAGAGCTTAAACTATACAACGCCATGGTCGTGTGCCTGTGCTGCACCTACACATTTGTGCAGGGCGGTCACGTGCGCGTCGACCTGATCTATGCCGGGATCAGTTACAGGGCCAAGCGTGTGGTCGATATGCTGGGGTCGGTCCTGTTCATGATGCCGATGGCGGTACTGACCTGGATGTACGGCTGGTACTTCATGTGGCGGCACCTGATCGTGCCGAAGCCATCAGCCAGCGACACGCTGGACAGGTTGGTCATGAAATCCCGCGCGATGCGCTGGAACGTCGAAACCATCGGTTTCAGCCCCAATGGTTTCAATGGCTACTTCCTGTTCAAAATTCTGCTGATTGCCTTTGCAGCAATGGTGTTCCTGCACGCGATTGCATTCCTTTACCGGTCTTACCTGGAATTTGTGGAAGGGCCGGAGAGCGAAGGAAAATACCTCGACAAGGACAGCCTTGGTGAGGGTGAAGAAGCCTACGAAGGCGCACATTAAGGACGGAGACCAAGACAATGCTATTCGGACTTGATGGCGTCGAGATAGGCCTCATTATCGTATTCTTCTGCCTTTTCGGAGGCATTCTGAGCGGCTTTCCGGTGGCCTTCGCCATTGGTGGGGCCGGGGTGATCTCGTTCGGGATCATAGCGGCTCTGGACAGCGCCGGGTTGCTGATCCATCAGGCAATCGACACCGGGTCACAAGCCTATCGGGACGTCGTGAACTCGGGTGTCAAACCTGATGTGATCTCGGTGTTTCGATATCCGGACTTGCCCACGATTGCGGAACCGGTCTTTACCGCAGGCTGGGAAACAGCGCTGGACCGGAACGTATCCTTCATCGTGAACCGCATGAACGAGCGTGTTCTGGCGGGGCAGTCGATTGAAACCCTTCTGGCCGTTTTGATGTTCGTGCTGATGGGCATCACTCTGGAACGCTCGAAAATCGCGAATGACCTGCTGACCACCATGGCTCGTGTCTTTGGCCCGCTGCCCGGTGGTCTGGCCGTTTCGATCGTGGTCGTGGGCGCGTTTCTGGCTGCCTCGACCGGTATCGTGGGCGCGACCGTTGTGACCATGGGTCTGCTGGCGCTGCCCACCATGCTGCGCAACAACTACTCGCCGGAACTGGCGACCGGTGTGATCGCTGCCTCGGGCACGCTGGGGCAGATCATTCCGCCCTCCATCGTGATCGTTCTGCTGGGAACATTGGCGGGTGATTTGTATTCCACCGCACAGGAAACCCGGGCGGTTGAGGCTGGATGTACCGACGCGCTGACCTATCTGGGTGAGCCTGCTGTGGTTTCGGTGGGGACACTGTTTCAGGCGGCATTGCTGCCGGGGATCATGCTCGCGTTGCTCTACGCGCTTTATGCCTTTGGCTACGCTCTGCTCAACCCGGAAAAGGCGCCCGCGGTCGAGATGTCCGGCGGTGGCGGTGAACCAATCACGCGCGCCGAAGGTCTGACATGGCTGTTGGGTGCTCCGGTGGCATTGATCGCCGGTGCCTTCCTGCTGAGCAGTGTTGGCGTGATCGGAAGCCAGAATATCACTGTCTCCGGGTTTTCCGATATCGGGCAGGGCGCTTCGCTGCGGACCAGCGTGTCGGCAGAATGTCAGGCGTCGATGATCGATTTGCATGGCCAGGAAGCATGGGATCAGGCCGTCGCCGAGCAAGAGGCGATTGACGCTGCCGGTGGCGTGTCCGAGGCGCAGCGGCTGAGCGAAGAAGAGCTGGCCGCCGCGCAGGAAGCCAAGATTGCTGCCGCAGCGCCGATCGGAACCGGCGTTGCGATTGTCGTGGTACTGTTGGGCCTGACGCTGGTGCTGGGCCGCGGCATCGCGCCATCCCGTCCCGTGCAGCCCTTGATCGTAGGTGGGATTGGCTTGTTGCTGATGCTGCTGGTCGATGTGCTGCTGGTTGCGCCAACGACCACGTCAGGGGCCACGTTCGTGCTGTTGGCGTTGCCATTTGCGCTGGCCATCTATGGCTGCAAGGAGGCCGCCGCGCGCTGCGCGACCAACGACCTGATCCGCGTGGTGTTCCCGCCGCTGGTTCTGATCATCGCTGTATTGGGCTCGATCCTTGGTGGTGTGACCAACCCAACACCGGCAGCCGCGCTGGGGGCTGGTGGTGCGATCATGCTGGCTGCATACCGCAAGCTGAAGGATCAGGAACGGTCGGGCAATATCATCATCTGGTCGACCTTTGCCGTGATCATCTGCTTGCTGCTTGGGGTGAATTTCGACCTTAGGATCAATCAGGGCGGTGTCACCGCTGAGACCTGGGTAGCCTTCTTCCTGGCCTACGGTACCTATCTTTTCGCCTTGTTCGGCTTGCTGTTCGGATGCTGGGTGTTGTTCTCCAGCGGCGTTCTGACACCTGTGGTGCGAGAAACCGCAAAAGTGACCTCGATGGTGTTCACGATCCTGATCGGCTCGCAATTGCTGAACTTGGTGGTAATCTCGTTCGGGGGCGAGCACTATATCCAGCAATTCCTCAAGAGTTTCGACAACGAGTTCACGGTCTTCCTGATCGTGATGCTGGTGCTGTTCATCCTTGGGTTCGTGCTGGATTTCCTGGAAATCATCTACATCGTGATCCCGATCGTGGGCCCGGTGATCTATGGCGGGTCGTTCGATCCAAAATGGGTGACGATCATGGTGGCGGTGAACCTGCAGACCTCGTTCCTGACACCGCCATTTGGGTTTGCGCTGTTCTACCTGAGGGGCGTTGCGCCTAAAGAGGTGACAACAGGTCATATCTATCGTGGGATCGTTCCGTTTGTCCTGATTCAGGTCGTGGGCATCGGAATCCTGTGGTTCTTCCCATCGATTGTAACCATTGTGCCGGATCTGATCCCGAATTGATCGAAGACTGACAAATCGAATAGGGGGCCTTCGGGCCCCCTTTGCTTTGAACTTGGTAGGAAGGGGCCAGCCCCTTCCTGGCCGTTGGCCAGTTCATCTCCGGGATATTTTCAGCCAGATGAAGATACGGATCAGGTAAACTGGATCAGGTCCCAGCGATTGCCGAACGGATCGCACCAGACGGCGACGGTGCCATAGGGTTCGTGGCGGGGGTCCTCTTCGAAATGGACACCGTTTTCACGCATTGCGGTGTGGTCGCGTTGGAAGTTGTCAGTTTCCAGAAAAAAGCCGACACGGCCGCCTGTTTGATTGCCGATGGCGGCCTTTTGGTCGGGACCGTCAGCCTGTGCGAGCAAAAGCGATGCGCCTCCGGAACCCGGTGGCGCAACACGAACCCATCGCTTGCCTTCGCCAAGCGCAATATCCTGCAACAGCGCAAAATTCAGTGTTTCGGTATAGAATGCAATCGCCTCGTCATAATCCGGAATCACCAGCGTGACGGCGTGCAGGTTTTGGCGCATGGATGCTGTTCAGCCTTTAGTCGGGTGGCGGTCAGGCAGCTGGATATTGGCGACTTGTTCCGCAATCGGAGCTGTAGACAATGGATGATGCTGCGCATCAGGCATGCCATCAGGATCCCGGATAGGTTTCCATTCGTTCTGAATATATGCTTCCAGACCCGAGAACCGGGCCTTGTATCCCATTTTGGGACTGCCCGGAACCCAGTAGCCCAGGTACACGTAAGGCAGGCCAGCCTCGCGCGCGATATCGATATGATCGAGGATCATGTAGGTGCCAAGCGAGTTGGACGGTTGGGCGGGGTCGTAAAAGGAATAAACCATGCTCAGCCCGTCATCGAGCACATCTGTCAGGCTGACAGCGATCAGATCGCCGGTTTTGGGGTCAGCATATTCAACCACGCGACTGCGGATCGGCGTTTCCTCGATCATCGCGGCGAACTCGAAAACGTCCATGTCCGCCATACCGCCATCGGCGTGGCGGGTATCGAGATAGCGGCGAAACAGCTCGTACTGTTCGTCCGTCGCCCAGGGGGAATTGGCGCGGCGCTCCAGACCCTCATTGCGTTTTGCGGCGCGTCTCTGGCTTTTGTTGGGTTGAAAAGCCGACACGTCGATCCGGGCGGACAGGCAGGCGGCGCAGTCCGTGCAGGACGGGCGGTAGAGTACATTCTGAGAGCGGCGAAAACCCTGTTGGGACAACGAGTTATTCAACTGATCCGCGCCATCACCCTGAAGGGCGGTGAACAATTTACGCTCCATCCTGCCCTCAAGATAAGGACAGGGCTGTGGTGCCGTCACATAGAATTGTGGCGCTATTGGCAGCGTGTGTCGCATGAAAGTCCCGTGTTTCCCGCAACGCGATGATAGCAACGCTTCCGCGAGCCGCCAAGTGATTCAAGGCGTCGGTTCTTTTACGCCCGCTGGTTGATCATGACGGTTCCAAGGAACGCGTCGGTCAGCCCCTGGCAGCGGGAACTGGTCAGCATCATGATGACAGAGATGATCTGGATTACGAAGAATGCCATGCTGACAAAATAGCCGGCGGTATGGGCCAATGCTTTGCCGGTATCCATCCGCGCACCGAAGGCATCGCGCAATTCAATGTTCATGAAGCGCATTCCCAGCGTCGCGGATCCGTTCGAGATGGTGACAACCCGGTACACAAAGCTGATAACCCCGTAGATCAGGGGCAGGAAGAAAACGCCCATTCCAAATGTCAGGAAGACCGGGACGATGCAAAGAAGCGAGATGAAAGCGATGTCGAAAAGCCATGCGACAAAGCGTTTGATCGCCACGGACTGATAGAATTCAGGCTGGCGGTCGGGATCGGGCAGGTGGGTCATTAAAGGAATTCCGGGAGGTTATGCAGGTGTACCCTGTCCCGAATGACGGGACAGGGCAAGGCTGGATCAGGCGCGCTCGCCGTTTTCCGGCTCATCATGGTTTTCGCGGGCGCGTTCATCCATGAACTGGTCGAATTCGGCCTTGTCCTTGGCTTCGCGCAGGCGATGCAGAAATGCTTCGAAATCTGCCTGTTCACGCTCCAGTCGGGCCAGCGTGTCGGCCTTGTAGGCGTCAAATGCGCTGTTGCCCGAAGGTTTCATGGCGCTCATGTGGCTGTGCCAGGTTTTGCGGCGGCTGCAGGATTTGCTGAACATTCGTTTGCTCCAGATCATGTAGGCCAGAAGGGCCAGGCCAATAGGCCAGAAGATAATGAAACCAAGCACCATGACGGCAATCCAGGCGCCTTTGCCTTTGTCGTCAAGCCAGGCCTCGGAACGGTGCAGCCATCCCGGGTTTTGGGGAGTGGCGTGGTCGGACAATGCGGTCATTTCAGGTCTCCGGGGTTGATGTAAATCGTATTCACATCACCAAGATGGGAGCGGTAAAACCGGGTTGCAAGGGGTAATGTGAAAAAGATTTACATTTTGGCAATTTCCTCAACTTCGGTTGACGCAGGGGCGTCACGCGCGCAGGTTCCGGCTATGGATGACCGCGAATACAAATCCGCCCCGACATTGGAAGAAATCCTTTCGCTTGAACGCCAGGTCTGGACGGCGCTGGTCGAGGGGGATGCGACGGCTGACCGGGCCTTGCTGAGCCCGGATTTCTTAGGCGTGTACCCAACGGGCTTTGCGAACCGTGACGCTCATGTCGGGCAGTTCGCGGATGCGCCGACGATGGCCAGTTTTGAACTCGGCGATGCGAGGCTCCGGGTTTTGACGGCGGACATCGTATTGCTGAGTTATCGCGCTGACTACACGCGCCCGAGTTCGAAGATGAAAGAGGCGATGTTGATTTCATCTCTTTGGGAAAGGCGGCACGGCGTTTGGGTGAACAGTTTCAGTCAGGACACGCCTTTGACCGGAGAGTGACCGGATTGTCTCATTGACGTTGCTCAACGGTGATGCGCAACCTGCGCGCATGACAAATGCACTTGCCATTATTCGCGCACCGCGCGCCTATGATCCCGTTTTGGGGGCCGAGACGCGGGCGTTGGTGCCCGATCTGACCAGCGAACAAGGTGATCTGATCGCCGGAACAGCCGGTTCCAGTCCTTATCTGAAAAGCCTTGTTGAACGAGAGGCCGAATGGCTGTCGGGCGCATTGCACCACCCTGATCAGGCGCTGGCAGATGTGATGGATGCCGCCCGTGCATTGCCGCCGGATCAGTTGAAACCGGGGTTGCGGCAGGCCAAGCGGCGCGTGGCCTTGCTGACCGCGCTTGCCGATCTGTCCGGGGCCTGGCCTCTGGAAAAAGTAACCGCAGCGCTGACCGATTTTGGTGCGCTGGCAGCGGATGTCGCCGCCAAGGCGGAAATCGCGGCTCTGATCAGACGCGGCAAACTGCCGGGGATGACCGAGGAAGATGTTGTAAACGCTGCGGGAATGGTCATCCTGGCTATGGGAAAGATGGGTGCGCACGAACTGAATTACAGTTCGGACATCGATCTGATCGTCTTGTTTGACGAGACACGTTTCGAACCGGATGATTTCTATGACGCGCGGCAAAGCATGGTGCGCGCGACCCGGAACTTCTGCGCCACGCTGAGCGAGAAAACCGCTGATGGCTATGTATTCCGCACCGATCTGCGCCTGCGTCCCGACCCGGCCGTAACACCGGTCTGCATGGCGATGGAAGCGGCTGAACGGTACTATGAAAGCCTGGGTCGCACATGGGAACGCGCCGCCTATATCAAGGCGCGCCCCTGCGCGGGCGATATTTCCGCCGGGGACAGGTTTCTTGACGCGCTGCGCCCCTTTGTCTGGCGGCGCCATCTGGACTTTGCCGCGATTCAGGACGCCCACGACATGCGCTTGCGCATTCGGGAAAACAAGGGGACCGGCGGCACGCTGACCATCCCGGGCCATGACATGAAACTGGGGCAAGGTGGCATTCGGGAAATCGAGTTCTTCACCCAGACACGCCAGTTGATTGCGGGTGGCCGCGACCCGGATCTGCGGCTGCGCGCAACGGTTCCGGGGTTGGCGGCGCTGGCGAACAAGGGGTGGGTGCCGCAGGACGTTTCAGAAAAGCTCAGCGATCACTACCGCGCCCATCGCGAGGTTGAGCACCGCATCCAGATGGTTCACGACGCCCAGACCCACAAGGTTCCGAAATCCGAAGACGGAATTGAACGCGTCGCCTGCCTGATGGGGATCAGCAGCGCCGCGTTGCAATCGGACCTGACCCGCAGGCTGACCGAAGTACATGAACTGACCGAAGGGTTTTTCGCCCCGGGGCATGGCCCACGGCCGACCTCGGTAGAAAGCGTAGAATTTGACAAGAACGTTTTGGCCCGCTGGCCGACTTACCCCGCTTTGCGCTCGCAGCGCGGCGCACGGATATTCGAACGCCTGAAGCCCGAATTGCTCTCGCGTCTGGCCAAGACAGCCCAGCCCGACGAGGCGTTGCAGGCGCTTGATGGGTTTCTGGCCGGATTGCCCGCCGGGGTCCAGTTGTTTTCCCTGTTCGAAGCCAACCCGCAACTGATCGACCTGCTGATCGATATTGTTGGCACTTCACATGCGCTGGCCACGCATTTATCGCGCAACGCTTCGGTTTTTGATGCCGTTATTGGCGGCAGTTTCTTTGCCGATTGGCCCGGGCAGGCCGCGCTTGAGGCTGAGTTGACGCAGGCGTTGTCTGGTGAGGACGATTATGAATCCCGGCTGGATCTGGCGCGGCGCTGGTGCAAGGAATGGCATTTCCGCATCGGTGTACATCACCTGCGCGGATTGATCGACGGAGTTGAGGCCGGGCGGCAATACGCCGAACTGGCTCATGCCGTGATCGCCGCAATCCTGCCCTGCGTGGCCGAGCAGTTTGCCCGCAAACATGGTCCGGCGCCGGGGCGCGGGGCCGTGGTTCTGGGCATGGGCTCGCTGGGGGCGGGGCAGATCAACTCGCAATCCGATCTGGACATGATTGTCATCTATGATCCGCTGGACCAGGATATGTCGGACGGGCCGCGTCCGTTGGGCACGCGTCCGTATTTTGCCCGATTTACACAGGCCCTGATCACCGCCTTGTCTGCGCCGATGTCGCAAGGACGGCTTTATGAGGTCGACATGCGCCTGCGCCCCTCAGGCAATCAGGGTCCGGTGGCAACAAGCTGGGCCAGCTTTACCAATTACCAGAAGAATGAGGCCTGGGTGTGGGAACATCTGGCGCTGACCCGTGCCCGCGTTGTGGGCGGTGACCCGGACCTTGGCGATGCGATCGAAACCTTCCGCGCAGATTTCATGGCGCAGCCGCGCGACCGGGACAAGATCTTGCGGGAGGTCGCCGAAATGCGGGAACGGCTTGCCGCCGCAAAATCGCCGGCTGGTATCTGGGATGCCAAGAACGGCCCGGGGCGGATGATGGATATCGAACTGATGGCCGAAACCGGAGCGTTGCTGGCAGGCATTCCCCATCGCGACGTGCATTCCGGGCTGGATGGTGCGGTCGCTGCCGGGTTGCTGGATGTCGCGCAGGCACAATCTCTGAAAGACTGTTACGACCTATGCTGGTCAGTACAATGCGCTGCGCGACTGCTGTCGGGTAAAGTTATCGAGGCTGATCAGATCGGCGAAGGCGGCACCGCCTTCCTTTGCCGGGCCACCGGATTTGATCAGGTCAGCCAGTTGCAGAACGCGCTGCAGGAAAGCTACGATACGGCCGCCCGGCTGATCGGGATGGTGATGCAAGGGGAAGACGATGGGCCGAAACTCTGATCCAAACGATCACAAGGGTCTGATACTCGAAGCCTATCGCATAGACGGCATCACTTTGCCCGAATGCCGCAGTATCTTTCTGGACTGGGCGCTCAGCCTGCCTGCGGATCGTGATCAGACGCAGGCCCTGACCGAGTTGCACGCGGCTTACGCAACTGAAAATGCTGAACATCCTATGACGCAGGTGCTGAGTGAGGGGCTGCAAACCGCTCAGGCTCCGAAGCGGCGCGGCGGCTGGCGCGGGCGCGACAGGTAAACAAGGGGTTTCGCAGACCTGCGTTCGCCACTAAGAGGGCGCCATGACCCAGCCTGCTGAAACAGATCGCCCTTCCATCCGTCTGAAACCCAAAGCCAACGCGCGCGGTCTGCGCCATGGTTTTCCCTGGGTTTATGCCAACGACATCGTCACCGACCGCCGCACGCGCAAGATCGCAGCAGGCGCGCTTGCCGTTCTGGAAGACGACAAACGGGCGCCGATCGCACTAGTGGCGGTCAACCCGGATTCAAAAATCATGTGCCGCGTTCTCGATCGCGATCTGAACGCGCAGCTTGATGCAGCGTGGTTTGAAACCCGCCTGACACGGGCGCTGGAGATGCGCGAGCGTTTGTTCGACGCACCCTATTATCGCCTCGTGCATGCCGAGGCCGACGGATTCCCGGGCGTCATCATCGATCGTTTTGGTGACGCCTGCGTGATCCAGCCTAACGCAGCTTGGGCCGAAGCCCATCTGGACAGGCTGACGGATGCGCTGGTCAAGGTGACCGGGGTTTCCACGGTGCTCAAGAATGCCTCTGGTCGTATGCGCGGGCTGGAAGGGCTGGATGATGTGAACATGACCCTGCGCGGTACGGCCCCGGATGCTCCGTTGCACGTTCCGATGAATGGCGCGACCTACATGGCCGATCTGACGGGCGGCCAGAAAACCGGTCTGTTCTACGATCAACGCCCAAATCACGCCTTTGCCGCCAGACTGGTGCATCCCGGTGCTCAGGTACTGGACGTGTTCAGCCATGTGGGCGGCTTCGGTCTGGCGATGTTGGCGGGCGGCGCTGCTGGTGCGCTATCCGTGGATGGATCTGCAGCAGCGCTGGATCTGGCGACCAAGGGGGCCGCGGCCTCCGGCTTTTTGGACCGCTTCAGCACCCGGCAGGGTGATGCGTTCGATGTTTTGACCCAGTTGGGCGAAGAAGGGGCCCGCTTTGACGTCGTGGTCTGCGACCCCCCGGCATTTGCACCTTCGAAACAAGCGCTTGATGCCGGTTTGCGGGCTTATGAACGTATTGCGCGTCTGGCCGCCCCGCTGGTCAAACCTGGCGGGTATCTGGGCTTGTGCTCTTGTTCCCACGCGGCTGATCTGGGCCGCTTCAGGGACGCGTCGGCCCGCGGGATCGGGCGGGCCGGGCGGCAGGCGCAACTGATCCACACAGGTTTCGCCGGTTCGGACCACCCACAGCTGCCGCAACTGGCCGAAAGCGGCTACCTCAAAGCGGTCTTCTTCCGGTTGTGAAGGCGGTTCTGGACACCTGCGTCATCTACCCCACGGTGATGCGAGAGATGCTGCTGGGCGCGGCCCGTCTGGGCCATTTCACGCCTGTCTGGTCGGACCGTATCCTCGAGGAATGGGCCCGTGCCGCGCGCAAGCTGGGCCCTGACGGTGAAACGCAGGCCCGCGCCGAAATCGCTCTGACACAGACGCAATGGCCGGGCGCAGCAAAGTCAGCGGCTCCGGGTATCGAAAACCGACTGTGGCTGCCTGATGTTGCGGACATCCACGTGCTGGCAACAGCAATCGCCAGTTCCGCTGATGTTATTGTCACGGTAAACGCCAAGGATTTTCCCAGAAACCTTCTGGCCGAAGAGGGCCTTGAACGGATCGACCCCGATACCTTTTTGCATGGTTTCTGGACCGCTGACCCCGAAGGAATAACCCAAAGCGCCGCGCGCGTTCTGGCCGAGGCCAACCGTCTGTCCGGCGATCAATGGTCCATGCGCGCGCTCATGAAAAAAGCCCGCCTGCCGCGTCTGGGCAAAGCGCTGCATACGACTTCTGTTTGAAAGTCCCTCGGAGAGCGAAAGGGGCGCCGACCCCAAGTTCCGGCCCTAACCGTTTGATCCCCAACGCTGTTCAAGGACTTCCAGCGCCGCAATCCGCTCATCCGTCTTCGGATGGCTCATCAACCAGGCCGGAACAACACCGGCGCGCTGCTGGGTCAGGCCTTCCAGCTTGTGAAACAGTGATTTCTGCGGGCCAATTCCGATCCCTGCCTTGGTCAGAAGCGCAGCGGCATACTCATCCGCTTCATACTCATCGCCACGCGACAGTCGCGATGCCAGCAGATGCGTCAGTATATTGGCAATCCAGGCACCGATGAAGGGAATGAACCGGTTCAGCAGCATCATCAGCGCTGCGCGCAAAGCGTTCTGCCCGGAAAAGTCGATCATCCGCCGCCGTGCATGTCCAAGCGCAACATGGCCCAGCTCATGAGCGATGACACTGGCCATTTCTTCGGCGGAAACCTCTCCGTTTGCGAATTTCCGGTAAAAGCCGCGTGTGATGAAGATGCGGCCATCCGGCGAGGCCAGCCCGTTAACAGGATCAATCTCGTAAATATAGACCGGCACCCGATCCACATTCAATGCGGCGGCCAGCCGGTCGGTCATCCGCTTCAGTGCAGGGTCTGCCAGTTCGGTCGATTTGGCATCCAGA
This sequence comes from Ruegeria sp. BG6, assembly GCF_056538465.1. NCBI lineage: Bacteria > Pseudomonadati > Pseudomonadota > Alphaproteobacteria > Rhodobacterales > Roseobacteraceae > Ruegeria > Ruegeria sp. BG6. Next base: position 101,240 of record NZ_JBQFTB010000001.1, read on the forward strand.
TCCCGATGCGTGCGCCAGACCGAGATGCGATACATCACAACGGCATAGGCTATGGCCAGCAGGATCGGGGTCAGACGAAGCATAGTTCAGATATGGGCGTGCAGGCCGCTCAGGGCAACCTGAATTCTCGGATTGAACGCAGGTTGTGATCTGGGCGTTGGAATTCAGGATTCGACCAGATTGTAATGCTTTATCAATCTGCTTTCGACCAGTTCAGCCTCGGCGGGGTCGATATGCGGGCTGGCGTAATCTTCCCCGACAAAGGCTTTCAGGGCGTCCAAACTCTCCCAAACCATGACAAAACTGAATTCTCTGGGGGTCTCTTTCCGCGGCGCACCGGGAAGCACATTTACGATTCCCTTGGTGCTTTTCATAAGCGGAATTGCGGTTTCATGGAAAAACCTGCCAAACTCTTCCTCTTTGCCAGGGCGTGTTACAACCTGAAAGATGCGAATGATCATTTTCGTGTACCTCTCCGACATGGTGAGAATGGTACATCATAACATGGTGCGCCTTGTGCCCGGCTCCCCTGACGTTACCGCGTCAGTTCGCGCATCCCTTGCTCCAGTCCAGCCAGTGTCATCGGCACCATGCGATCCTCGAAAATCTCGCGGATCATTCCGATCGAGTGAGTGTATTCCCAGTATTTCTCGGGGACCGGATTGATCCACAGGTTCGATGTCCACTGCTCGCGCGCGCGTTGCAGCCAGACCTGACCAGCCTCTTTGTTCCAATGCTCGTTCGCGCCACCGGGATAGGCGATCTCGTAAGGGCTCATCGAAGCGTCGCCGACAAAGATACACTTGTAGTCCGGACCATAGGTGCGCAGCACTTCGTGGGTCGGTGTCTGTTGACCCCAACGGCGGCGATTGTCGCGCCAGACGCCTTCATAGAGGCAATTGTGGAAATAGTAGTATTCAAGATGCTTGAACTCGGTCCGGGCGGCCGAGAACAGCTCCTCGACCACCTTGATATGCGGGTCCATCGAACCGCCCACGTCCAGAAACAGCAGCACTTTTACGGCGTTGTGACGTTCAGGCCGGGTTTTGACATCCAGATAGCCGTGTTCGGCCGTGGCCCGGATTGTTCCGTCCATATCCAGTTCTTCGGCAGCCCCTTCACGGGCCCAGCGACGCAGGCGTTTCAGTGCCAATTTGATGTTGCGGGTGCCCAGTTCAACTGTGTCGTCTAAGTTCCTGAATTCACGCTTATCCCAGACCTTGACCGCGCGCTGATGGCGGCTTTCCTTTTGACCGATCCGTACGCCTTCGGGGTTGTAGCCATAGGCGCCGAACGGCGAGGTTCCGGCGGTGCCGATCCACTTGTTGCCGCCTTGGTGGCGGCCTTGCTGCTCTTTCAGACGCTCGCGCAGCGTCTCCATCAGCTTGTCAAATCCGCCCAGAGCCTCGATTTCGGCCTTTTCCTCGTCGCTAAGGTGCTTTTCAGCCATCCTGGCAAGCCAGTCGGCGGGGATATCGACCGCCTCCAGCACCTGATCGAAACTGATCTCGTTCAGTCCTTCGAAGCTGGCGGCAAAGGCCCGGTCGAATTTGTCGATGTTACGTTCGTCCTTCACCATCGACACACGGGCGAGGTAATAGAAGGCCTCAACATCATAGGTGGCCAGCCCTTTTTTCATCCCTTCCAGAAACGTCAGATACTCGCGCAGAGACACCGGAATGCCAGCTTTGCGAAGGTTTTCGAAGAAGGGCAGAAACATCGGATCAGGCTACCAGACGAACCAGGATCAGGGACATCACCAAACCTGCCAATGCGAACGCGATGCCGTATCCGGCGGCGTATTGTGCAATGTCCGCCCCGGACCCATTGCGTTTTCGCGCGGTCAGCGCCCCCAAAATTGCGCCCAGAACCGCCATGCCCAGAACCACTACCATTCGCCTGTCATCCGTTGTTTTCAGTGTTGGCGTTCGTCGCAGCGACTTCCTGAGTCACGGAACGCATTACCAGATCCGAGCCGAAGCCGTATCTTGCCCACCCAAGACTGTCCAGCCTGACGGCGCGTGCCTGTTCCGGGCGACCGGCCTGATTGAGAGCTTCGGATTTCAACAGCAGCAGCGTGGCCAGGATCGAGGCGTTTTCGGCTTTTGTCATGACATCAATCGCGTTGTCCAGTTGAGGCAGAACTTCCGGCCCTCTTCCTTGCGCCAGCGAATAGGCTGCGGTCTGTGTCGTGACATGCGCCCTATGAACTTCGGTGCCGGGGGTCTGCATCAGATATTGCATGGCAATGTCGTACTGACGTTTCGCTTCCAGCGGGTCATCGAACTGGGCCATGCGGCCCAACAGATAGTGTGGGTAAGCGCGGCGATGATCTGTCCAGCCGCGCGCTTTTCCGATCCGCGCTGCGTTCTCGGCTGCCCGGACCTGTCTGGACGAGCCCTGACCCGGCCCAAGCGCCTTCTGTATCGCAACAATCCACTCGCGCGGCGTTTCCGAAACGGGTTGCTTCGGCAATCTGTCACCGCGTGGGTTCAGGCGGCTCAGAACTCCGGGCAGGGCGGCCGCGACCTGTTCAGGGGTCATGCCGTTGCGCAGTTCGGGCGCGTAGGCGGTGCGCAGGATCAGCATGTCAAAGCCGGTCAGGACGGTGTGGATATTGTCGTCGTTGAAAACCGAATCCGGCAGGTGATACAGGTCATTCAGCGGCCCCAGCGCTTGCGCCAGTTCCTCGTGAAGGCAGTCGCGCATTTCCTGTGGGCTTACGTCGTATGGGATGAAAATCCCAAGACGTTCGCGCTTGCGCAATTCGGTCCAGTTGCTTTTGCGTTTACGCCGGTCGCGGCGGTATTCTTCAAAACTGGATGCGTTTGGCACCACAAAACAGGCGGCATTGGGCAGGATGCTGTGGATTTGTTTCTGACCGACCGCCTCGATGGTAATGTTGGCCTGACCGTCCCTGATCTGACGGATGTCGATCCCGGCTTCACGTTGCAGGCGGGTCAGCAACCTGGTCAGATCGCGTTGCATGCTGGCGGTCGGCGTGCCGGTCAACCGGACAGTGACCGGACCTTCAAAGCGCGTGAACACGGGCAGAACCGCGCCGGATTCCAGTGCGAAATGCAGCGACATAAAATCAGCAGCGATGTTTCCGTTCGAGCGCGCGGGCGGCATCGGATAAGATCTTGTGAACATCTTTGCCGGGGGCAGCACGGTTTCCACCGCTTGCACCCGGGTCGGGGGTTCCGTCGTTTTGACAGACGCACAGCCCACCAATGCCGCCGCCAGACAAAGAGCAACCCATCGCATCATGGGCGCTGATACCTGATAAACGGAGTCTGTTTTCCAATGCGGTCGTAGAGTTTTCGGGCAGTATGATTGAAATCCTGGGTCAACCAGTAGACAGACGGCGCACCGTGGCGATCCGCCTCGTCATAGACCGCCTGGATTAGTGCCCGCCCAACACCTGTGCCGCGGGCTTCGGGGCGTGTGAACAGATCCTGAAGATAGCAAACCTGTTCAACCTTCCAGGCGTGGCGGTGAAACAGGAAATGAGTCAGCCCGATCAGTTGCCCGTCCAGTTCGGCAACGAAACAGGAAAAATCACTTGGGTCATCTCCCAGAAGACGGGAAAAGGTCGTGTCATAGACGTCGTCCGGAACCGATGTTTCGTAGAACGCCAGGTAGTCGCGCCACATGTCGGACCACTGATCCCGGTCCTCGTTACGCAAGGGGCGAACTGTTGGGGCGTCGGGCATCTGTTGCAGATCCTGTCAATTCATGTCGGTCTCGGGGCGCGATGCGCCGGGGCTGGCCGGAGTTATGCTGACATCCGGTCGGACCCAAGGCAACCCGCGATCACCCGATGTTCAGCCAGATCGGCGGAATTACCGCTTGCTGCGCGCCATGAAAGCAAGGCGTTCGAACAAATGAACGTCCTGCTCGTTCTTAAGAAGTGCACCGTGCAGCTTGGGCAGAGCGTTGACTCCATCGCGCTTCAGGTCTTCGGCTGTCAGATCCTCGGCCAGAAGCAGCTTGAGCCAGTCCAGCACTTCCGAGGTCGAAGGTTTTTTCTTCAACCCCTGAGTTTCGCGGATTTCGTAGAACTGGGTCAGGGCCGTGGTCAGCAGCGCGTCCTTGATGCCTGGGTGGTGCACGTCCACGATCCGGCGCATCGTGGCCTCATCCGGGAAGCGGATGTAGTGGAAGAAGCAGCGGCGCAGGAACGCGTCGGGCAGTTCTTTTTCGTTGTTCGAGGTAATGATTACGATCGGCCGGTTTTTGGCGCGGATGGTCTCTCCGGTCTCGTAGACATGGAACTCCATCTTGTCGAGCTCCTGCAGCAGGTCGTTTGGAAACTCGATATCGGCCTTGTCGATCTCATCGATCAGCAGAACGACCTTTTCGTCCGTCTCGAATGCCTGCCACAGCTTGCCCTTGCGGATGTAGTTCGACACGTCGTGCACGCGCTCTTCGCCCAGCTGGCTGTCACGCAGGCGGCTGACAGCATCGTATTCATACAGACCCTGTTGCGCGCGCGTGGTCGACTTTATGTTCCATTCGATCATTCTCAGACCCAGCGCACCGGCCACCTGCTTGGCCAGTTCGGTCTTGCCAGTACCGGGTTCACCTTTGACCAGCAACGGGCGTTCAAGGGTCACAGCGGCATTGACGGCGATATTCAGGTCGTCTGTGGCAACATATTCGGCTGTACCTTGGAAACGTGTGGTCATTGGGCCCCCGTGTCGTGTCGTGCCCGTCATGGGCGGAATTTGCGCCCCTTGGGGTACAGAGGGCGGGCGGGTTTGACAACCCGCGCCGCTGCGTCCGTGCAGGCAAAATTGCAGCCCGGGAAAGCCTGGGAAATGATTCGCCCTCATCCTAAAGTTGCGCTGTTAACAAACTGCCCGGAAAAGGCCCGGAAAACTCCACAGAAAAACAAGGTTTTCCCTTGCAAAGTATCATTATTAGATACTGACATGATGACGGCGCAGCAGTCCGGGTTTTGTGTAGTGACATTCCCTGCGCCGTCGGATAAATGCTGCGCAGAGGGGGTGCCAAATGTCAGGTGAAACGACCGCGACCGACGTTTCTGGCCGTACCGAGGGAGCACAAATGAAACAGGAAGTTTTTCTGCCGGAAGATTATCGACCGGCCGAAGATGAACCGTTCATGAACGACCGCCAGCTTGAATATTTTCGACGCAAGCTGACCGATTGGAAGAATGAACTTTTAGCAGGCAGCCGCGATACCATCGAAGGGTTGCAGGGCAACACGCGTAACATCCCTGATGTCGCCGACCGCGCAAGCGAGGAAACCGACCGCGCGCTGGAACTGCGTACCCGCGATCGTCAGCGCAAGCTGGTGGCTAAGATCGAATCGGCGCTGCGCCGGATTGACGAAGGCGAGTACGGGTATTGCGAGATGACAGGCGATCCGATCTCGCTCAAGCGACTGGATGCGCGTCCGATTGCGACCATGACGCTTGAGGCGCAAGAGCGTCACGAGCGCCGTGAAAAAGTCCACCGCGACGATTAACCGCCGGAATATCGCAATTCAAAAACGCCGGGGCCATTGGCTCCGGCGTTTTTTGTGCGGTAAGTCTGATTCATGATTACTCAGGGTTTCAAATTCGCGGTTGTGGGTGCGGGAATCGGCGGCCTTGCCGCTGCCACCGCATTGCGTCAGGCCGGGGCTGATGTGGTGGTCCTTGAACAGGCCAGCGACATCAGCGAGGTCGGGGCCGGCTTGCAGATCAGTGCAAACGGCGTGGTGGTGCTGAAAGCACTGGGTGCGGTGAGTGACGCCATCGAAGCTGGCCAGCGGTCCTATGGAACGGTTTTGCGGGATTACAAAACCGGCCGCTTCATCAGCCGAATACGGGAACCTTCGGCAGGTCCCACTTATTACTATCACCGGGCGGACCTGATTGAATTGCTGCTGAACTCCGCGCAGGCGGCTGGCGTGGAAATCCGTTTGAACAGCCAAGTTCAGGACATCCGGGAAGACGACGACAATGTCGAGATCCGGATGGCAAACGGTGATCTGCTGACGGTCGATTGTCTGATCGCGGCAGATGGCGGCCGCAGCGCCATTCGTCCCTATCTGAACGGAGAAGAGATACCAGGTTTTTCCCATCAGGTTGCCTGGCGCGCGACAATCCCCTGGAGTGTCGAGCTGAGCGCACCCAAGGCGCATTTGACGATGGGGCCGGGGCAGCATGTCGTGACTTATCCCCTGCGGGATCAGAGCCTTATGAACATTGTCGCGATCGAGGAACGATCAGACTGGCAACAGGAAGACTGGCGCCTTGCGGGTGATCCGGAGGAATTGCGCCAACGGTTCTCGGATTTTGGCGGAAAAGTGCGTGAGATTCTGGGCGAAGTGCAAGAGACTTTTGTCTGGGCGCTTCACCTTCGGCCGGTTGCACGGAAATGGCAGAATGGACGCATTGCCTTGCTGGGGGATGCCGCCCATCCGACGCTTCCGTTCATGGCGCAGGGCGCCTGTCTCGCACTGGAAGATGCACTGATACTGGCGCGTTCGTTTCAGGCCGACAGTCTGGCGGATGCGCTTGGCAATTATGAAACCGCGCGCGCTGCGCGCGCCAGACAGGTAGTCGAAACGGCAACGGCCAATGCGCGCAACTTTCATCTGCGCGGGCCGATGCGCGTAGCAGCACAGATGGCACTGACCGCGATGGGGCCGCGACTGGGGCGGCGGTATGAGTGGATCTACAGCTACGACGCCACGGCGTGACGACTTACAGATCGAAATCGACCCAGACCGGAACGTGGTCGGATGGTTTTTCCTGTCCGCGAACCTCGGCATCGATCCGGCAATCCCGCATCAGGTCGGCCGCCTGAGGGGTCAGCAGAAAATGGTCAATGCGAATACCGTCATTCTTGTTCCAGGCCCCGGCCTGATAGTCCCAGAATGAATAGTGGCCCGGCCCCTGCGTGCGTGCCCGAAAGGCCTCGGTAAACCCAAGGTTCAGGATTTTGCGAAACGCCGCACGGCTGTCCGGGCGAAACAGGGCGTCGTCGCGCCAGGCGTCCGGACGTTTGGCATCTTCGGCCTGAGGGATGATGTTGTAGTCACCGGCCATCAAGGCGGGCTCTTCACTGGCCAGCAGATCTTTGGCCCGCTCATAAAGCCGGTCCATCCACGCCAGTTTGTAATCGTATTTCGGTCCCGGAGCGGGATTGCCGTTCGGCAGATACAAACCGCAAATGCGCAGGGCCTTTTTGCCGACGACGGTCGCCTCGATCCAGCGTGCCTGTTCATCCGCATCATCGCCCGGCAATCCGCGGGTCACGTCCTCGAGCGGCAACTTGGACAGGATGGCCACGCCGTTGAAACTTTTCTGGCCGTGGGTCTCGACGTTGTATCCCCGCTCTTCGAACATTTCCCGTGGGAAATTCTCATCAACCGATTTGATTTCCTGAAGAAGCACCACATCCGGTCGCGCATCGTCCAGCCAGCGGGGCAGCGCCTCGGCCCGCGCCTTGATGCCATTGATGTTGAATGTGGCGATTTTCATGCGCGGTCCTCCGTGGCGTTGGGCAACCTATCGCCCAGAAAAGGCCCTGCGGCAAGATCATGGGCGGATTTGCGAGGCTCGGCCTCGCCGTTCGAGGTTCTTAAGACAGAAGCAGAGCAGGGACCATGCTTCTTTTGTCTGTAAACGCCTTGGGGGAGTCGGGTCTTTCCCGGGGTGGGGTAGAGCCCCCATTTGAGTCGCTACATTGAGAAAGATGTGCCGCAGCCACAGGAGGACGTGGCATTGGGATTATCAATCACAAACCGCGCCCCGATCAGTTCCTGCGAGAAATCGATCACCGCATTTTCAAGAAACGGCAAAGAGACCGAGTCCACAATGACCTTCTGGCCTTTTCCTTCCAGAACAAGGTCATCCTCTTTCGGGATATCCAGCGCGATTTCGTATTGAAAACCGGAACATCCGCCGCCTTCCACTGCAACGCGCAGGGCCTGACCCTGATCTGCCGCGCCGATTTCAGCCAGTCGATCAAAAGCGCGTTCTGTAACTGTCGGAGGCAGATTCATGCCGGGCTCCAAAGGTTTATTTCCGCATTACCTTACAATATAGAAATTGCAAGGACAGGCGACAAGGACAAGACTATTGGAGCGAGCGTGTTTTGCCTCGAATCCCGGCCGCGCAAGGGGGCGGCTTGTTCCCGAGGAGGAAAGCAGTTTCCGGTCATGCTTTCAGCGCGACCGGGACAGGATCATTCATGCCAGCGCGTTTCGACGCCTCAAACACAAGACGCAGGTGTTTGTCGAGCATGAGGGTGACAGCTATCGCACGCGCTTGACCCATTCCATCGAAGTCGCTCAGGTCGCGCGCACGATTGCTGGCGCGTTGCGGCTGAACCCCGAACTGACCGAGGCCGTCGCGCTGGCTCATGATCTGGGGCATACACCTTTCGGGCACACCGGCGAGGACGCATTGCACGCTTTGATGAAACCCTATGGCGGCTTTGATCATAACGCCCAAGCCATTCGGATCGTCACGAGGCTGGAGCGCCATTATGCCGAGTTTGATGGTTGCAACCTGACCTGGGAATGTCTGGAAGGCATCGCAAAGCACAACGGCCCGGTTGTCGGTGACCTGCCGTGGGCACTGGCGGAATGCAATCAGGGTTTCGACCTTGAACTGCACACCCATGCAAGTGCCGAGGCTCAGGTGGCTGCGCTGTCGGATGACATTGCCTATAACAACCACGACCTGCTGGATGGCTTGCGCGCAGGTTTGTTTTCGGACGATGAGATCCTGCAACTTCCTATCGTCGGCGATTGCTACTCGGAAGTGGATCAAAAATACCCGGGTCTGGACCCGTACCGCCGTCGGCATGAAGCGCTTCGGCGGGTCTTTGGTGTTATGGTCGCTGATGTCATCGACACATCAACCAAACTGATTGCAGCTTCCGGCGCGCAATCGGTCGAGGATATTCGCAACCTTGGCTATCCGGTTGTGCGGTTCTCGGACGACTTGTGGGCGCGGCTCCGGGAAATTCGGGCCTTCTTGTTTTCGCGCATGTATCGCGCGCCCAGCGTCATGAAAGTGCGGGCCGAGGTCGGAAAAGTTGTTGAGGACCTTTTCCCCATCTACCTGAGCGACCCGAAACAGATGCCGGCGCGCTGGCACGAGGACATCGAAGCCGCCCAAGGTGAAACCGCGTTGGCGCGCATAGTCTCGGACTATATCGCCGGTATGACGGACCGGTTCGCCTTGCAGGATCACGCAAGGCTGACTGGTGTTTCAGCTACGAAGGACTGACTACTCAACCCCGATATAGGCCAGCGCCCAGACCTGTTGCCCGGATTGTGTCTGTGCCAGGTCGGCGTCATCGGTGGGCGGAAAAACGATCATGGTGGGGCCATATCCGCCGATCCCCATTGGTGCGCCATCTGCGTGGGTTGCAACAATGGGCTTGTGGGCGGCGATGCTGTCCCACGCAATTTCCGCTTGATAGCCGTCCATGGCCATGGGCCTTGCTGTTTTGCCTTCCGCACCCGCCATCTTCATCACGTCCGACAGAAGCGGCCCTGAAAAGGCAATCTCTCGCTTGTTTCCTTCGCGGCCATAGGTGATTGAAATCTCGGTCTGTTCCAGCGCATCCAGCATTGCGGCATCAAAGCCTGCGCCGCCATCGTGCTGGACCTCGAGGTATCCCAGCAATCCGCCGTCATTTTCGCTGCGCGCGGGCAGGTTTGTCTGGGATACCGCACCGCCCAGGGTCAGCAACACGTGGCCTTGGGGCGAAGGCATATCCGCCCAAACCGGCAGGGATGTTGTCAGCAGCAGGGCAAGGGGCAGGGCAAGACGCATAATTGGTACTCCTGTTGGTGGTTTTTGCCGACATTAGCCCGGTTCACGTCTAAACCAAGCCTAAACTGATCGCTTCCATTGACCTTGCCGCTTTGCGTGGTAAACCGCCGGGCAAGCAAAAGGACATCCGTAATGAACCTGTTTTCCGAGATCCGCGGCCTAGTATTGGACGCGCTGGCGCAGATGCAGTCCGAAGGCGCTTTGCCCGAAGGGCTGAGCTTTGACAACGTGGCCGTCGAGCCGCCGCGTGACGCCGCGCATGGCGACATGGCGACCAACGCGGCGATGGTGCTGGCGAATCCAGCAAAGATGAAGCCGCGCGACATTGCCGATGTTCTGGCCGGGAAACTGGCGGCGGATGACCGGATCACCAGTGCCGAGGTCGCCGGGCCGGGCTTTTTGAACCTGCGTCTGGCACCCGCTGTATGGCAGGGTGTTCTGGCTGCCGTGCTGGAAAAGGGCACAGACTATGGCCGTTCGACCATGGGTCACGGGCAGAAAGTGAACGTGGAATACGTGTCCGCAAACCCCACCGGTCCGCTGCACGTGGGCCATACGCGGGGGGCGGTATTCGGTGACGCTCTGGCAAGCCTGCTGGCCTACTCGGGCCACGATGTGACGCGTGAATATTACATCAACGACGGCGGCGCGCAGGTCGATGTGCTGGCGCGGTCTGCCTATGAACGCTATCGCGAAGCCAACGGACTGAGTCCCGAGATCGCCGAAGGGCTGTATCCCGGGGATTACCTGATCCCGATCGGTGAAGCGCTGAAAGAGAAATACGGCGACAGCCTGATCGACAAGCCGGAAAGCGAATGGCTGGAAGAGCTGCGCGACTTTGCCACCGATGCGATGATGGATCTGATCCGGGCCGATCTGAAGGCGCTGGGCGTCGAAATGGACGTGTTCTTCTCCGAAAAGTCGCTCTACGGCACGGGCCGGATCGAGGCGGCGCTGCAATCGCTGACCGACAAGGGCCTGATTTACGAAGGCGTACTTGAGCCGCCGAAGGGCAAAAAGCCCGAGGATTGGGAACCGCGCGAGCAGACCCTGTTCAAGTCGACCGAGCATGGCGACGATGTCGACCGTCCGGTCAAGAAGTCGGACGGCAGTTGGACTTATTTCGCCCCGGACATCGCCTATCACTATGACAAGGTTAGCCGCGGCTTTGACGCGCTGATCGATGTGTTCGGCGCGGACCACGGTGGCTATGTCAAACGGATGAAGGCGGCTGTATCGGCGCTGTCCGATGGCAAGGTGCCGCTGGATATCAAGCTGACCCAGTTGGTGAAACTGTGGAAGAATGGCGAGCCGTTCAAGATGTCAAAACGGGCAGGGAACTTTGTCACTCTGCGCGATGTGGTCGATCAGGTTGGGCCAGACGTGACCCGCTTTGTGATGCTGACGCGCAAGAACGACGCGCCGTTGGATTTCGATTTCGACAAGGTGCTGGAACAGAGCCGCGAGAACCCCGTGTTCTACGTGCAATACGCCCATGCCCGCGTCATGAGCGTGCTGCGCCGCGCAGCCGAGGCGGGGATTGCCACAGATGACGCGACCCTTGCCGGGGCGGATTTGGGCAAGAACGACCATGCCTCTGAACTGACGGTCGCCAAAAAACTGGCCGAATGGCCGCGTCTGGTGGAAATCGCCGCGCGTACCAACGAGCCGCACCGGGTTGCATTCTACCTGTACGAGCTTGCAGGCGACTTCCACGCGCTGTGGAACAAAGGCAATGACGAAACCCAACTGCGCTTTATCCAGGATGGCGATGTTGCCACAAGCCAGTCGAAAATCGCTTTGGCCCGGGCCGTTTCTGTTGTGATTTCAGCGGGCTTGGGTATTCTTGGCGTCACTCCGGCGCAGGAGATGCGGTAACCAACACCGCCCGAACCGCCGGATCGAGGCAGACAAGAAATGACCCGCGCGCCACGTATTAAGGCGCATTCGGGCGGTGAGGCGGAAATGACGAGTTACGATTACTCGGGGCAGTCAGGCCCCGGGCACATGCATTACACGAATCAGGCGCATCCCGAAGATGGCTATGATTTTTCCGACGACATGCAGGACTATGATGCCCCGCACAGTGCGGTTGGACTGGGCCGGATCGTCAATGTGCTTGGTGCGGTCGCCTCTCTGGCGCTGGTCGCCGGTGTCGCTGTCTGGGGTTACAAACTGATCATGCGCGATGTCAGCGGGGTCCCGGTGGTGCGCGCTGTCGAAGGACCGATGCGTATCCAGCCGGAAAACCCGGGTGGAACACCCGCCGATCACCAGGGGCTTGCCGTGAACGCAGTTGCCGCGCAAGGCTCGGCCGCCGCGCCGGCTGATCGCCTGATCCTTGCACCGCGTCCGGTTTCATTGGCGGACGAGGATGCTCCGATGGGTACCTTGAAGCCGACAAAGGCCGTACACCACATCGAAGAGCCGATCTCGGATCAGGAGGCCGCGCGGTTGCGGCAGGGCGCAGTTGACGCACTGGTTGCTGAGCTGGCCCAGGAAGCTGCCAAACCCGGTCAAGTGGAAGAGGAAGGCGTGCAATTGGCCTCGCTGTCCACGCTTGATGACGAGCCCGCCATTGATCCGGCCGATCTGGCTGCACAAATGCCGGATCCAGAACTGGCGGTCCTGCCCGGCGTTCGCAGATCTCTGCGTCCGGTGGTGAGACCTGCGCGCGCGGTGCATCGCGGTGTGCCTGCGGACAGCCAGACCGAGGCCGCAATCAACGCCGCCGTCAAAGCGGCGGTCGGGTTGGATGTTGATCCGAATGCGCTGCCGAAGGGTACCCGGATGGCCCAGCTGGGGGCCTACGAAAGCGTTGAAGTCGCGCAGGCAGAATGGAGCCGGATGAGCGGTCGCTTTGATGAGTATATGGATGGAAAGCAAAGGGTTATCCAGAAAACCTCAAGTGGTGGCCGGACATTCTATCGACTGCGCGTTCTGGGCTTCGATGATCTGAGCGACTCGCGTCAGTTCTGCGCGGCGCTCCAGGCACAGGGGGCTGACTGCATCCCGGTTGCAGTACGGTGACATTTGGTGCCGCGATCACCGACGCCGAAGGCCTGCGTCTGACACCTGATGAAAAGAGCCTGTTCCGTCAGATGAACCCGTTCGGGTTCATTCTGTTTGCCCGCAACATCGACACCGCAGATCAGATCCGCGCCCTGTGCGATGATTTCCGCGAGGCGGTGGGCCGCAACTGCCCCATCACCATCGATCAGGAAGGCGGGCGGGTTCAGCGCTTGCGCTCGCCTTTGGCAAGGGAATGGCTGTCCCCATTGGACCACGCCAATCGCGCTGGCGATCAGGCTGAACGCGCCATGTACCTGCGCTATCGTCTGATTGCGAATGAACTGTTCGAGTTTGGGATCGACAGCAATTGCGCCCCGATGGTTGACCTGGCCCGCAACGAAACGCACCCATTTCTGAAGAACCGCTGCTACGGCACTGATCCCGCATCGGTTTCCAAAATTGCTAAAGCCGTGGCGCAGGGGCATCTGGATGGTGGTGTCCTGCCGGTTATCAAGCATATGCCGGGGCATGGTCTGTCGACATTGGACAGCCACCATGACCTGCCGCATGTGGATCTGGCTCAAGACGAGTTGGCACAGGCCGACTTTGCACCGTTTCGCGCCCTTAATGACCTGCCAATGGGGATGACCGCGCATCTGGTCTACGACCGGATCGATCCACAACCGGCAACGATTTCACCGACGATGATCCGGTTGATCCGCGACAAGATCGGTTTTGATGGCCTGATCATGACCGACGATATCTCGATGAAGGCGCTCAGCGGCGCGCCCGAAGACATTGCCGGTCAGGCACTGGCCGCAGGGTGCGATGTGGTTCTGCACTGCAACGGGTGCTTCGAAGCGCGGGCCAGAGTACTTGAAGCTGCCGGAGAGATGACCGGGCAGGCGCAAACCCGCGCTGAACGGGCGCTGGCGATGCGCAAAGCCCCTCGGGAACTTGACATCCCCGCGGCCGAGGCGGAACTATCTGCCCTAATGGGCGGGCAGGTGTATGAACGATAACCTTTTCAGCGAAGACCCGGTTTCGGTCGCGGACCGGCTGGCAGCCGAGGCGCTGATCGTTGACGTCGACGGGTTCGAAGGCCCGTTGGATGTGCTGCTGACCCTGTCACGGACGCAAAAGGTCGATCTGCGGAAAATCTCGGTTCTGGCGCTGGCGCAGCAATATCTGGCCTTTGTCGAAAAAGCCCGTGCGCTGCGGATCGAGCTGGCCGCCGATTATCTGGTCATGGCCGCCTGGCTCGCGTTTTTGAAATCCCGACTGTTGTTGCCCCCTGACCCGGATGATGAAGGCCCCTCGGGCGAGGAACTGGCCGCCCATCTGGCGTTCCAGCTGGAGCGTCTGCAGGCCATGCGCGACGCGGCCGCGCGCCTTATGGCGCGCGACCAGCTTGGGCGCGACTTTTTCAAACGTGGGCAGGGCGAGGATGTCACCCGCATCCGCACCGTGACGTACTCAGCGACGCTGCTGGACCTGATGCAGGGCTATGCGCGTATCCGGACGCGCGACGAGTTCCGCCCGTTTGTGATGGACCGCGACGCCGTGTTCACCATGGAGCAAGCGCTTGAACGGATGCGTCCCCTGATCGGGTTCGCTGGCACCTGGACAGATATGGAGACCTATCTGCCCGAGGGCTGGAATGCCGACCCGATGCGGCGGCGCTCGGCCACGGCGGCAACGTTCGCAGCCTCGCTGGAACTGGTGAAAGAAGGACATATGGAGATCAAGCAGAGCGAAACATTTGCTCCGATCCATCTGCGCAAGAGGACTGACACTCGTGACTGACGCCCCCGAAGACGAAGGCACCGGCACCCTGTTCGAAGCGCCGCCCTTGGCGGAACAGGAACGTATGGTCGAAGCCGTGCTTTTCGCCAGCGCCGAACCGGTGACCATCGCCGATCTTGAGGCGCGCATGCCTCATGGCAGCAACGCCGCGCAAGCTGTTGAATTTTTGCAGAAACGTTATGAGGGGCGGGGCGTGCGCGTGGTCCGGGTGGGCGAAGCCTGGGCGATCCGTACCGCCCCCGATCTGGGTTTTCTGATGCAGAAGGAAACGGTCGAGACCCGCAAACTCAGCCGTGCCGCGATTGAGACGCTGGCCATTGTGGCTTATCACCAACCCTGTACCCGTGCCGAGATCGAGGAAATTCGCGGCGTTTCGGTATCACGCGGAACCATCGACCAGTTGCTGGAAATGGAATGGATCAGGTTGGGCCGTCGCCGCATGACACCGGGTCGACCGGTGACTTTTGTGGTGACACCGGAGTTTCTGGATCATTTCGGGCTTGAGAATGCCCGCGATCTGCCGGGCCTCAAGGAATTGCGCGCCGCCGGTCTGCTCGAGAACAGGCCCCCTCCGGGCACGATCCCGCTGGGTGAAGGGCGCGAAGAAGAGGCGGACGACGAGCAGACCGAGCTGTTCGAGGGCGAGTAGGCAGGACGCCCATTTGTTGCCGCATGGATCGACTAGGTTAAGGGCAGAAAACGGAGTTGAGCAATGAATGCAAATCGGATCATCGACATGATCGTGCGTCAGGTCATGCGCCGGCTTGTCACGCGGGGCGTGGACATGAGCTTTGACATGGCCGACCGGATGGCCCGCAAGCCCGGGCAGACAAATGATGCGCCCCGCGACCCGGAGGCCGAGCGTCACATGCAGGAAAGCGCCAATCGGCAGGCGCAGGGCATGAAACAGGCTCAGCGCATGACCCGGCAGATGCGCCGGTTTATGAAGTTCTGACCGTTAGCCGACTGCTTTGAAATGCTTGGACAGTTTCAACCCCTGTCCCTGATAATTCGAGGCGATCCCGGCACCGTATAGCTGCGTTGGCATCTCGGACATCTTTTCGTACACCAAACGCCCGACGACCTGTCCATGTTCCAGAACAAAGGGCGCTTCGTGGCAGCGCACTTCAAGAACGCCGCGCGATCCTTCGCCGCCGGCGGCAGCGTGGCCGAAACCCGGGTCGAAGAAGCCGGCATAGTGCACGCGAAACTCTCCGACCATGGCCAGGTATGGGGCCATTTCAGCGGCGTACATAGGTGGGATATGAACCGCCTCGCGACTGACGAGGATGTAGAATGCGCCCGGATCCAGGATGATGCAGCTATTCCGGGTCCGCACTTCTTCCCAGTAATCCTGCGGGTCATATTCACCGATGCGATCCAGATCAATCACGCCCGTATGGGGCTTGGCGCGATACCCAACCAGATCAGTGTCCGGCAATTGCAGATCGACCGAAAAACCCAGCCCGTCCTGAATCACCGCAGGGCCATCGACCAGCGGCGATTCAGCGTGCAGCGCAGTCAATTCCGCGTCGCTCAGCACGGCCTGACCCTGACGGAAGCGGATCTGGTTCAGGCGCATCCCCGGACGAACGAGAACCGAGAACGAGCGGGGGCAAATCTCCGCATAAAGCGGGCCGGAATACCCCTTCGGAACCCGGTCGAATTCCGTGCCTTCGTCGGTGATGGTTCGGGTCAGCAGGTCCAGCCGCCCGGTCGAGCTTTTGGCGTTGGCCACGGCGCTGGTGTCGGCAGGCAGGGCCAGCGACTCCATCAGTGGCACCAGATAGACGCATCCCTTTTCCAGAACGGCACCGTCGGTAATGTCGATCCGATGCATCTCGAACTCGGCCAGACGATCCGCGACTGTGCGTCCTTCACCCGCGAGGAACGAAGCGCGCACCCGGTAAGCCATTGTTCCAAGACGCAAATCCAGGCTGGCAGGTTGGATTTGCGCCGGCAGGAAATCGGGGTTGGCGGTAATCTCACCGCGCGCAATCATCGCCTCGATCTGCTGGTTCGGGCATACGCCTGTCATTCCGATCCCCCCTGATGCCAGAGCGGGATCTGGCCTGTCTGCCATAAACGTCGGTGTGATTTGGTCGGGCTAGCAGGACTCGAACCTGCGACCTTCCGTCCCCCAGACGGACGCGCTACCAGGCTGCGCCATAGCCCGACGTTGAGGTGTTCATAAAGACTTTCCCGGCAGGGGCAAGAGGAAATCATCGCCTTTTTTCTTATCCTGCCGATCGGTTTTCTATTCTGTTCAACAGTGCGCGCAGTTCATTTGCGACGGGGGCGATTTGCTTCAGCAGGTCCTCGTCAAACTCGGTCCTGTTCCAGGCTTGCGATGCGATACCGCCCAGCAAAGGTGCCTCATCCAGATATTCTGGTTCGGCCTGCCTAGCGGCTTCCGAGCCGTTTGTTGCCGGGGCTTCCGCTGCTTCGGGCCGGGCCGAAACTTCCGGGGTAACGGAATCGCTGTCGCCCAGATCAAGATCAATCTGACCGGATGGCGGGACAGGGGGAGCGGTGAACGGAACGACGGTGTCGTCCTGAGTGATCACATCCGCCTCGGCCGCATCCTCGAGCGGCTGAGACAGCGAGGCCACATGCGCGACACCCTGTTCGCGCAGGATACGCTGAACACCTTTGATGGTGGTCCCATCTTCGTGCAAAAGCTTCTTGATGCCACCCAGCAGCCGCATGTCATTGGGGCGGTAATACCGGCGGCCACCAGCACGTTTGACAGGTTTGACCTGCGTGAAGCGGCTTTCCCAGAACCGCAAAACATGAGCCTGAACGCCCAACCAGTCCGCAACTTCACTGATGGTGCGAAACGCGTCGGGGGACTTGCTCATAATCGTGGCGCCCTGAACTTACTTGCGATTCCCTGCGGCGACGCGATCTTTCATCAGATGCGACGGACGGAAAGTCAGCACGCGGCGCGGCTGAATGGGAACCTCTTCACCGGTTTTGGGGTTGCGGCCGATACGGGCGGTTTTGTCGCGAACACTGAATGTACCGAAAGATGAAATCTTCACCTGTTCGCCACGTACCAGTGCGTCGGACATGTGGTTCAGCACGCTTTCGACCAGCTGCGCGCTTTCATTGCGTGAAAGGCCAACTTCACGAAAGACGGCCTCGCTCAGATCCATTCGGGTCAGTGTTTTGTCGCCCATGCCATTTCCCCTGTTGATAACAAAGCATAGGGGTAGAGCAAATTCGCTGTCAATATCAATGAATTGCAAGCGGACATGTAAGCCGAATTGCGCCTGTTACCAGCGCAGGACTACAGCACCCCAGGCGAGACCGCCGCCAATTGCTTCGGTAACGATCAGGTCGCCGGGTTTGATTTGGCCACGCTTCTTGCCGACCGACAGGGCCAGGGGAATCGAGGCTGCAGATGTGTTTCCATGATCCTGAACTGTGACAACGACATTTTCCATGGGCAATCCCATCTTCTTGGCCGTGCCCTGAATGATGCGGATATTGGCCTGATGCGGGACGATCCAGTCCACGTCCGCACTGCCAAGGCCGACTCGTTCAAGCGCGGTGTTCGCTGTTCCGGCCAGCTTTTCGACGGCATGGCGGAACACCTGATTGCCTTGCATCCGCAAATGGCCGGTCGATTGGGTGGATACACCACCATCGACATAGAGCAGATCCTTGTAGCGCCCGTCCGAGTTCAGGTCGGTCGCCAGAATTCCACGGTCCTGCGCCGTGCCTTCACCTTCCTGTGCCTCAAGTATCAGCGCACCGGCGCCATCTCCGAACAGCACACAGGTCGACCGGTCGGTCCAGTCCATGATTCGCGAAAACGTCTCGGCGCCGATCACCATAACCCGCTTTGCCTGACCGGCCAGGATCAACGCGTTCGCATTGCCGAGCGCAAAAACAAACCCGGCGCAAACAGCCTGCACATCGAAAGCAAAACCACGGGTCATGCCCAGTCCGGCCTGCACCATTGTAGCAGCGGACGGGAAGGTCAGATCGGCGGTCGAGGTCGCCAGAACAATGGCATCGATATCATCGGCGGTCAGACCGGCATCATCCAGCGCAGCAGTTGCTGCCTTGATGGCCAGATCGGATGTCGTCTCATCATCGGCGGCAAAGTGACGGCGTTCGATTCCGGAACGGGTTCGAATCCACTCATCCGTTGTATCCAGCGTTTTTTCGAATTCAGAGTTCGGGACCACGCGTTCCGGCAAATAATGCCCGATACCAACTACAACTGAACGGCCTGCCATTTTGTAGGTACTGCCTTTTTTGTTATTCTTCCGCCTGGGGCGGAGTATGCGCGGCATCTTGTGCAAGCTCGGCTGTGGATGCAACCCGTGCCGCCAATTTTTCAGCGAAACCCGACTCGGCCAGGGTAAACGCCAGTTTGACGGCCGCCGAGACACCCGTGGCATCCGCCCCGCCATGCGATTTCACGACCGTCCCGTTCAGGCCCAGAAACACGCCGCCATTCACGCGACGGGGATCAATGCGTTTCTTCAGGCGTTGCAACGAGGTGATCGCAAGAACCGAGGCCAGCCGGGACAGGGGCGAATACTTGAACGCCTCGCGCAGCAGGTCGCCTATCAGGCTGGCTGTGCCTTCTCCGGTCTTGATGGCGACATTGCCGGTAAAGCCATCGGTTACAATGACATCCGCCTTGTCACCGGGGATATCACTGCCTTCGACGAAACCCACAAATTCGAAATTCGCCTGCTCTGCGAATTCCGTGATCATGGTGTGGGCTTCTTTCAGTTCGGCGCGGCCTTTATGTTCTTCGGTCCCCACGTTCAGCAGGCCGATGCGGGGGCGGCCAAGCGCCATGCCATTGCGCGCGTAGGATGCGCCCATCAGTGCATATTGCAGCAGATCCTTTGCGTCGGCGCGGACATCCGCCCCGACATCCAGCATCACGTTGAAACCCTGCGGGTTGCGCGAAGGCCACAGAATGGCGATGGCCGGACGGTTCACGCCGGGCAATTTGCGCAGGCGCATCATCGACAACGCCATCAGCGCGCCGGTATTGCCGCAGGACACCGCGCCATGGGCATCGCCCTCGCGGACCGCTTCCAGCGTCGACCACATCGAGGTCTGCTTGCCGTTGCGCACCACCTGGCTGGGCTTGTCCTCCATCGTGACCACGTCCGGGCAATCACGAAAAACGACGCGCCCTTCAAGGACACGCCGTTTGGCAACCAGTCTACGCAGCTCTTCTTCCGGCCCGTGCAGGATAAATCCGATGTCCGGGTTCTTACTTGCCGATTTGGCAATACCCGCGACAACGGCAGCGGGCCCTGCATCACCACCCATAGCATCAACCGAGATGATGATCCGGTCGTTTTGCGTGGGCTGATCCGTCATGCCTGGGCCTGCGTCCTGTCAGGCTTAGGCTGCGTCTTCGTCCAGATCGATTTCGTCGGCTTGTGCGACGACTTCGCGATCATCATAGTGGCCGCAGGATGCACAAACGTGGTGCGGGCGCTTCAGCTCACCGCAGTTCGGGCATTCGTTCGGGTTTGCAGCAACCAGAGCGTCGTGTGCGCGACGGTTGTTGCGACGCGACTTGGAAACTTTGTTCTGTTGGACGGCCATGGTCTCAACCTTTGTCTACTAAGGGCCGACAGATTCGCTGTGGCCGGGGTTTCATTCTTCGTTTTCTCGTGGTTTGACGCGCGTTTAGGGGACGAGCCCCGCAATGTCCAACCCAAATTCCGATGAGCGCGCGAAAATACTGCGATTCTCGTCATGTTCAAGCGATTTTTCTGAGCGCCTGCTATGACAGGAAATCGCCCTAGTGTCACTCGTCTTTTTTCATCGCATCGCGCAAACCAGCCAGTCCGGCGAACGGCTTGACGTCCTCATCCGTCATCGCCTGTTTGCCCGGCTCGGTATAGTCAGCTTGCCCCAGTTCCGCGCCGTCCTTGCGCGGGTATTGGGGCAAGGCCAGCGACAGCGCCTCGATCATGATCGCTTGCGGATCGATTTCGGCGCCCAGCGGTTCGGTTTCGTCCCCTTCGGGAATTTCGAACTCTTCTTCGTCCGGGTCACTCCAGTCGGCCAGAAATACTCGTGTGACCGGGAGATCGATCCGGGTTGTCACTGGATCCAGCGAGACGACACAGGGCTGAACGACCGTCGCGCCGAGCTTGCCTCTGACCACCCAGTCTCGCTTTCCCTGTGCGCGTACGTCTCCCTTGAAGCTGAGTTTGCGCAGCCCCAGCAGCCCAAGTTCGTCCTTGATCGCCGCCAAAGATTGGGTCCCGGGGCGCAAATCAAACGGCGTCGGCGTGTTTTGCGGCAGGTCGGCCACCCGCAGAGATGTATGGTTGCTCACTTCATGGCCCTTTCCTGTGTTGAACCGAGGCACCGGTTTCTGTAATCGGATAGAAGCCGCAAGAGGCCAAGGCAAGAGGGTGCAGATGTTGAAGATCGTGAACAGGTTCAATCCGGCGTCGAAGATGCTTGTCTTTGCTGCGTGCCTGGCAACCCTAGGTGCCTGTACGGCGACCTACAAAAACCACGGCTATATTCCACCGGCCGAAGAGCTGGCAGAAATCAAAGTTGGCGTAGACACCCGCGACAGCGTGGCCGAAGCGGTCGGCGCGCCCACCTCGACCGGTGTAGTTCGGGATTCGGGGTACTACTATGTGGCGTCGCGTGTCCGGTTTTACGGCCCCAAGAAGCCCGAAGTGGTATCGCGAGAGTTGCTGGCCATCAGTTTCGACCAGCGGGGTGTTGTGCGAAACATTGAACGTTTTGGCCTGGAGGATGGAATCGTAGTGCCGCTGGAGCGCCGCGTTACCGAATCCAACATCGAGGACCAAGGGCTTATTCGCCAGCTGATCGGTAACATTGGCAACTTCAACCCGGCCAACATCCCGGGGGCAACAAACTAAAGTTCCGCCAAACTTGCGATGGTCACACGACAGTCACACATTGCATGGTATCGATACGGCAAGTCGATTTCGGGTCAGCAACCGCGGAGGATGCGACCATGGCACTTTTGCTCGGTAAGGGGCGGTATCGCGCCCGTCTTGCGCAGTCACCGCAGGACGTTGCGGCGGCGCAGCGACTGCGGACACTGGCTTTTGGAACGGGGCAGGCCGATCAGGACGATTTCGATCCGGTCTGCGCGCATATACTGGTTGAAGACGTGCGAAGCAGCGTGCAATTGGTTTGCTGCTTCCGCATGCTGACAATGAACAGCGGCGCTGACATCGGGCGCAGCTATTCCTCGCAATTCTATGACCTATCGGCGCTTGAAGGTTTCAGCGGGCGGATGGTCGAGATGGGGCGGTTCTGCATACATCCCGACTATTTCGATCACGACATACTGCGCGTCGCGTGGGGAGCCATGACCACTTATGTGGACGAGAACGAGGTCCGGATGCTGTTTGGCTGTTCCTCTTTCGCAGGCACCGAGACGGCCGAGTATCTGGACGCATTCGCCATGCTCAAACATCGTCATCTGGCGCCGAAGCGCTGGTTGCCCCGGGTCAAGGCACCGGATGTTTTCCGCTTTGCCGCGCGCCTGCGGCGCAGGCCGGATGTGAAGAAGGCGATGCTGCGGATGCCGCCACTGTTGCGGACCTATCTGATGATGGGGGGCTGGGTCAGCGATCATGCGGTGGTGGATCGGCGCATGAACACGTTGCACGTGTTTACCGGGCTTGAGATCGGAGCGATACCCCCGAGCCGCAAACGTTTGCTGCGAACCGCGGCCGGGTGATTTGAGTATTTTGGAAAAGGTGAAGCCGGGGCGTTGACGCGTCCCGTCAGCCGGTTTAGCTGGCGGGCATGGCGAGAATTCCTTTGTTGCAGATGTCCGGTGTTTCCCTGACGTTCGGGGGTGATCCGGTGTTTTCCGGGCTTGATCTTGTGGTCCAGCCCGGTGATCGGGTGGCCCTTGTCGGGCGCAACGGATCAGGCAAATCCACATTGATGAAAGTGATGGCGGGTCTGGTCGAGCCTGATCACGGCGAAATCGTTGTGCCGCCCGGAAAATCGGTTGGGTACATGGAGCAGGACCCGACGATGGAAGGGTTCGCAACGCTGGGCGATTACGCGTCCAGCGGATTGGAGCCGGACGAACTGTACAAGGTGGAACGCGCCGGTGAGGGGTTGAAGTTCGACCCGTCACGCGCGGTTGAGACCGCCTCGGGCGGCGAGCGGCGGCGGGCGGCGCTGGCCAAGCTGATGGCCGAGGCCCCGGATCTTATGTTGCTGGACGAGCCGACCAACCATCTGGATATCGAAGCGATTGGGTGGCTTGAACGCGAGCTGGGGTCAGCGCGGGCGGCTTTTGTCCTGATCTCGCATGACCGTGCCTTTTTGCGCGCACTGACGCGGGCGACTTTGTGGATTGATCGCGGGTCGGTGCGGCGTCAGGAACAGGGGTTTGACGCGTTCGAGGCGTGGCGGGACAAGGTCTGGGAGGAGGAAGACCAGCAACGCCACAAGCTGAACCGGCTGATCAAGTCCGAGGCGAAATGGGCGGTTGAGGGCATCAGCGCCAGACGCAAGCGCAACCAGGGTCGTGTGCGTGCCTTGCAGGCGCTGCGGGCGGAGAAAGCAGCGCAGATCAAACGTCAGGGCGCTGCCGCCATGTCATTGGAATCCGGCCCGAAATCCGGCCGAAAGGTGATTGTGGCCGAAGGGCTGGCCAAGAGCTTTGGGGATACGCAGATCGTGCGAAATTTCGATCTGCTGGTTCAGCGCGGTGACCGTGTGGCCTTTGTCGGGCCCAATGGTGTGGGCAAGACGATGCTGTTGAAGATGCTTCTGGGACAAGAGGCGCCGGATGAGGGCGCGGTCAACCTGGGGACCAATCTAGAGATCGCGGTTTTCGATCAGACCCGGGCGCAGCTTGATCCCGAAATGACCTTGTGGGACAGCCTGACCGGTGATCCGGACATGCGGGTGTCGGGCAAGGCTGATCAGGTTATGGTCGGCGGCCAGCCCAAGCATGTGGTTGGCTATCTCAAGGAATTTCTGTTCGACGAGCGGCAGGCGAGAGCCGCCGTTAAGTCTTTGTCTGGTGGGGAAAAAGCACGTTTGCTGTTGGCGAAGCTGATGGCAAAATCATCGAATCTGCTGGTGCTGGACGAACCGACCAACGATCTGGATGTCGAGACGCTGGACCTGTTGCAGGAACTGCTGGACGACTATGATGGCACGGTATTGCTGGTCAGCCATGACCGGGACTTTCTTGATCGCGTGGCCACCACTACCATCGCGATGGAGGGTAATGGGCGCGCTACAGTCTATGCTGGCGGCTGGTCGGATTACATCGCGCAACGCGGCGACGTGATCGATAAGAAAGAAGAAAAATCAAAACCTTCAAAGGCAAAGGTCAAGCAGGAAACGAAGCCGAAATCGGGACTGTCCTTCTCGGAAAAGCACCGGTTGGAAAAACTTCCGGCCGAGATCACGCGCCTTGAGGCTGAGATTGCCAAGCTGGAAGATCTGATGTCTGATCCGGAGCTGTTTACCCGCGAGCCGGTCAAGTTTCAGAAAGCCACCGATGCGCTGGTCGAGCGGCAGGAGAAACTGTCCGCCGCCGAGGAAGAATGGCTGATGCTGGAAGAAAAGGCCGAAGGCACTTAGTACTGTTTTGTACGCCCCGGCATCCCGGGTGTGTTTGATTTGTACCAAATTCCTGCGGCCGTATTCGGTGCATCAGCGCATGCGCAGCGCGCCGTCGATGCGGATGACTTCGCCGTTCAGGTAACCCATCTCGACGATGAATCCAGCCAGACGCCCGTATTCACGCGGATCACCCAGACGGGGCGGATTGGGCACGTCGGCGGCAAGCTGCTGCTGCACCTCTTCCGGCAACCCGGCCAGCATCGGGGTCATGAAGATACCGGGCGCGATGGTCATGACGCGTATGCCGGTCGAGGCCAGATCACGGGCCATGGGCAGGGTCATTCCCACCACGCCACCTTTGGAGGCAGCATAGGCGGCCTGACCTTTCTGTCCGTCGAAAGCCGCGATCGACGCCGTGTTGATGATCACCCCGCGTGCGCCGTCGGGTTCGGGTTCGTTGCGCGCCATCTCGGTTGCGGCGAGACGTGACACGTTGAAGGTGCCGACCAGATTGATGTCGATGGTTCGCTGGAACGCGTCCAGCGGGTGGGGGCCATCCTTGCCGACCGTCTTGATGCCATAAGCGATACCGGCGCAGTTCACGGCGACCGTGATCTTGCCCATCTTGTCCGTGGCCGATGCGATGGCAGCAGAGACCGAGGCCTCGTCAGTTACGTCCGTATTCGCGAAGTGCCCGTTGATATCCTCTGCCACCTGCGTTCCCCGTTCGGCGTCCCGGTCCAGAATCGTGACCTGAGCACCGTTTTCGGCAAAATAGCGGGCAGTGGCTTCGCCCAATCCGGATGCGCCGCCGGTGACGATCGCGGCTGTGGTGGACAATTGCATGGCGGGCTCCTCTGCGGTGATTTGAACGTGTGTTCATTTAATGGGAAGAGGCTATGCCTGTCCAGTCGTGTGTGCAGGAAGGTCCGTTTCCGTCCCAATTGGGTAGTTTATCGCCTGACGGGTGGTTTCACTCGGCGGCTGAGACGTCAGGAATGGTTGCTGTGACAACGTCCGAAGCTTTGATCTTGTAGACTGAAGGCGCGAGTTCGCTCTGAGACTGTCGGATGAAGATTTCACCTGTCACCCAAACCGGATCCGCAGATATGTCGACGCCTTCCGGATACTCAACAGAAATTACCTGATCAGGAAGTGGTGCGGTTGGATGCCGGCACGTCTGAGACAACAGAGGCACTAACAGGAAGTCTTTCACGTCCTTGAATTCAAACTCAACGGGATGAGCGTACCCGGCAATGAGAACAAGATCGCCTTCCAGGTCAGAGTTCCCCGGCACGCATTCGGCAATCTGCATCGATAGCATACGATCGCTTAAGTCTCTGGGCAGGCAACTTGGGTTTGACAGGTATTCATCCAAAAACTGAGCGCACTCGACAAGACGGCCTTCGCGAAGATCTGACCACGAGATCTTCTGCGGCTCGGACTGTGCTGCCAAACCAGTCAGAGAAACAAAGAAGACTGAATAGACCGGAAGCCTAATTGTCATTCTGACCGTGTGAAACAGTGAGCGGGCTTTTGTAATCCGGTTCGGTCAGACCCTGTTTACGCATCGCAATACCTGTCAGGCATTCCCTGATCGTTCGATTGGCATTCAAAGCCGAAACGTAGGTTGGGTCCATCAACGGAGCCAGTTCGACAATTTCGAACCCAATCACATTCGACTCGGCGCAGAGACGACGAATTATCGGAAAGATCTCGCGCGGCATCAGGCCGCCAGGTTCGGGCGTTCCCGTGCCGGGGACAAATGCCGGGTCAAAGGTGTCGATGTCGAAAGAGATAAAAATGTATTCCGGTCCGTCGTTCGCCTCGGCAATGACGTCCTCCATAACAGCGTCCCAGCCCCGGTGTTCGATCTCGGCCATGGTATGATAGCGGAACTGGTTGGTGCGCATCCATTCAAATGCTTTTTCGTCCGGGTAGTATCCGCGCAAAGCCACTTGAATGAAATTCTTACCCTCAACCAGGTCTTCTTCGATCAACCGATAAATTGGCATGCCATGATTGATCAGGTGCCCAAAACTGTATTTCCCGGCATCGTAATGTGCGTCGAAATGAACAACGCCGACGTTTCCCTTGCCGTAAACGTCCGTCATGGCCGCCACGTTCGGATACATCAGTGAATGATCGCCACCTACGACAAAAGGTATCACATGGCTGCCGTCAGCGTGTTGTACCGCCGCTGCCTGACCAACAAACGAGCGAACCGCGTGAATTGTGCGCTCGGTGCTCATCATGTCGTTCGGGGCGTTGCCGTAGTCGACGACCGTCATATCCTGAAGTGGGTCTACCATGACGTGCATATGTGGTTGCCGTGCCCCGTAGCCGAGGTAGATTGATGAGTTGCGCACGGCGTTTGGCCCGCGTGAGGCACCGCGCGCGCCGCTGCCCATATCCGTAAATGCTCCCATGATCGCCACGTCGACTTCAGCCGCTGCAAGATCGCCGGGCGTGAAGGCCAAGGGTTGGTGCAAAAACGTTGGAAGCTGCGCATAGCCTTGACCAAAGAAACGCTGAGGGTCGACAAGTCCGGGCTCTCGTCCTTCCCGCTCTCCTTCAAAACTCTGCAGGGGGGTGCGCCATGCATTGTAGGTTGGGTCCTCGGTGTCCAGAGGGATAACGGGTTGTTCCCCTTCGCGGATCGGTGACTGGCTGCCTTCGAACTCATGGCCATAAAGCTGAGCGTTCGCGGCACCAGCAAAGGCAACGCACAAAACAGCGAGCGTGAATTGGAGACTTTGAAACACCGGAAGCCCCTCCCTTGGTTTTGGCTTAACCAAAACTATCGCCGAAACTGCAGTTTTTCGCAAATTCTGGCTCGGGTACGTCCTTTGCACTGGGATGTAAGGCCTTTTGTCAGCCTGTTTTTCCTCCTGCAAATCCAGAGTTTCTTTTCCAGACTTGCGACCTTGTCCACTTAGCTGGCGCTCCGCCCATGGTTAAGCTTGGCGGTCAAACGAAAACGGCCACCGGTCAGGTGGCCGCTTCGAAGAATTGTATTTGTGTTCAGCCCAGCTGCACCAGCGCGTGACGCTTTTTTCCGGCGCTCAGCTTAATCGGTGAAGACAGCGCACCTGCGTCGATCATCAGGCCCGCATCCGTCAACGGTGCGTCGTCCAGTTTGGCGCCGTTTTCGGCGATCAGGCGTTTGGCTTCCTTGCCCGATTTTGCCAGACCGGATTTCACGATGATCTGCACGATGGACATGCCGTCGCCCAGTTCATCCACGCTGAGGGTTAGGGTAGGCAGATCACCTCCGACACCGCCTTTTTCGAACACCTCGCGGGCGGTGGCTTCTGCCGTCGCGGCGGCGTCGGCCCCGTGCAGCAGGGTGGTGACCTCATTGGCGAGACGGATTTTGGCCTCGTTGATCTCGGACCCGGCCAGCGCGCCCATGCGGTTGCATTCCTCGACAGGGAGTTCCGTGAAGATTTTAAGGAAGCGGCCCACATCTGCGTCGGTGGTGTTGCGCCAGAACTGCCAGAATTCGTAGGCGCTCAGCATGTCACCGTTCAGCCAGACCGCGCCGCCCTGCGACTTGCCCATCTTGCGGCCATCGCTGGTCGTCAGCAGCGGTGTGGTCAGGCCGTAGATCTCCTGATCCAGAACCCGGCGGGTCAGGTCTATGCCGTTGACGATATTGCCCCACTGGTCTGAACCGCCCATCTGCAGAACGCAGCCATAGCGGCGGTTCAGCTCGAGGAAGTCGTAGGCCTGCAGGATCATGTAGTTGAACTCGAGGAAGGACAGCGATTGTTCACGGTCCAGGCGTGATTTCACCGATTCAAAGCTCAGCATCCGGTTGACTGAGAAATGCCGCCCGATATCGCGCAGGAAATCGAGGTAGTTCAGACCGTCCAGCCATTCGGCATTGTTCAGCATCAGCGCGCCGGTCTCGCTGTCGTCATAGGACAGGTATTTGGCGAAAACCTGCTTCATGCCCGCGATATTGGCGTCGATCTGTTCGGGGCCCAGCAAAGGGCGCTCGTCCGAGCGGAACGAGGGGTCGCCCACCTTGGTCGTGCCGCCGCCCATCAGGGTGATCGGCTTGTGGCCGGTCTTTTGCAGCCAGCGCAGAACCATGATGTTCATCAAATGACCCACGTGCAGCGACTGCGCCGTGGCGTCATATCCGATATAGGCAGTTTGCACCCCGCTGATCAGCGCGTCGTCAAGGCCCTGATAATCGGTGCAGTCGGCGAGAAAGCCGCGCTCGATCATCGTGGCGATGAAATCCGATTTGGGGTGGTAGTTCATATCGTGCCCTCGGGGTTGATGTTGCGGGGCACTGTATAGGCGGCGGGATGGGTAAGGGAAAGGCACCTTTTTCGCTGAGATCGATGCCTAGGGGTCTTTCGGTTCAGGTGACTGGTCGACCGGTGGCAGGCTGAACGCGTATATCATTGCGATCAGGTTCAGCACCGCCAGCACGAAAATGGGCGTGACCGGGTCATGCAGATGGGCCACGGCGCCAAGAATGGCGGCGAACACGATGCCGACCAATCCGGCAATCACGTCCCCCAGCGCGACAAGGTAGGGACGTTCCTTTTCCTCGGTCAACTCGATCAGATAGAGGTAGCGACCGTAGATCACGCCATTACCTCCGACGGACAGCAGCAGGATCACCAGCGCGTAGAGCCAGACGTTCTGTGCGTAACCCAGCATCGTGAACGCCAGCGCCAGAATGGCCGATATCATCGAAATCAGGCACCCCAGCCACATGACCGGCTTGACCGATATGCGCCCGCTGAGCCAGCCCCAGACGACCGAGCCGATCACGACGCCTGCGCTGGCGGCCATGACGAAGTAGCTGAGCGAGTGTTTGGTGCCCACATGGTAGGTCGCCGCGTGGATGGTGTAGAACGGCATGGCCAGTTCCACCGAGATGAAGATCATACGGGCGGTCAGAAATTTGCGGTACCAGCCCAGGGCCATGCCGGTTTTGAAGCCGGTGGCAAGCTCGGCGAGGGGTTTGGGCTTTTGTGCCGGTGCGGGTTTGGCAGCGTGTTCTTCCTCAAGCAGGCGGACTCCGGCAAAGCTGATACCGGCGGCAAACATCGCGACAACACCGCACCACATCACGACGATATGGCGCTGGAGGGGTTCTTCTGAGGCCAGAAGATCCTTGGTGATCCAGACGATCGCAATGGCCAGAACGCCCGAGATCGTGGCCTGGGCAAAGACCATCCGGTTGCGCTTGGCCTTGGGAACCGACACACCGTAGATCTGGCTGGTGCCGAGGCTAGTGATCCCCTGACACAGGCCCATGATGATCGCGGTAATCAGGAACAATGCGACCACCATGATCTGCGGCAGGTTGGTGGCAAACAACGCCACAACGGCCAGGATGGCCCCGGTCAGGATGTTTGGGATATAGACCGCCACTTTCGCGCGGGTCACGCGGTTGATGAAGGGCGAGACGAAGATTTCAGCGATCAGCCTTGCGCCGGTGACAAACGGCAGCAGCAGCCCTGCAACGAAAGTGGGGGCTCCAAGCGCAAGATAGAGGAATGGCAGAACCAGCCGGGGGTTGACCAGTTGCCCGCCGATCGTCGCCAGCGCGCCTGACCAGAAAATCAGCTGGTAGTTGCGGGCCTCAATCGGATTGGTGCCCTCGGAGGTGTCCGGTCGCTGCATCAGGTAATGACTCGGGTGTTCTGGTTTCCATACGGTTGTAACTTGCCATACTCGGTCACTTTTTCGCAAATCCCCCGAGTATCGGAGTGCGGTGCCGGGTTGGATATTGATTTGAGGCAACGATTCCGGTTGCCGTGTGATCGGCGAATTCCATGCGGCTTGCTTTGTGCGGCTATACATGGGCAGGTTGAACCTGACGCCGGGATTTCAGGCGCAGAATGAAGTTGCAGGAGAGACAAGGGTGGGGCAGGCCATCAAGAAAAACGGGTCCGTCAGAGCTTTGGGCGCCATGTCCGGAACATCCCTGGATGGGGTGGATGCCGCCGTGGTGGTAACGGACGGGCGCGAGATTCTCGGGTTTGGGGAAAGCCTGTACCGCGCCTATTCGGATGAGGAACGCGCGCTGTTGCGCAGGGCGCTGGGACGCTGGCACGGCCCCGAGGTCGACGCGGCGGAGGAGTTGGTGACCCGCGCCCATGCCGAGCTTCTGTCAGAGTTCGAAGAGGTGGACGTCATCGGGTTTCACGGACAGACCCTGGCCCACGCGCCGAAAACACAAGGGACGTTGCAGGTTGGCGATGGCGTTGGCCTGTCGCAGGCGCTGGGCTTGCCAGTGGTCTGGGATTTCCGCAGCGACGACGTGGCGATGGGGGGCGAGGGGGCGCCGCTGGCACCGTTCTTTCACTTTGCCTGCGCCAAATGGATTGGCGCGACCCGGCCACTGTGTTTCCTGAACCTTGGCGGGGTTGGAAACCTGACCTATGTGGATCCGGCCTGTGCCGGGCCAGAGACGCCGGGCGCATTGCTGGCTTTTGACACCGGTCCGGCCAACGCGCCGGTTGACGATCTGATGCAGGCGAGGTTGGGTTTGCCAATGGATCGGGACGGGGCCGTGGCGCGGGGCGGTTCGGTGGAGACCGGCGCGCTTGAGCTGTTTCTGGCCGAGCCGTTCTTTGCCCGGATGCCGCCGAAATCACTGGATCGCAACGATTTTGCCGAGATGATTGAACTGGTCAGAGAGCTTGGCGATTCGGATGCGGTCGCAACCCTGACCGGAATGTGCGCGGCCGGTGTGGCGCAGGGGATGGAGCATTGCCCGAAACCGCCCGAACGAGTGCTGGTTACGGGCGGCGGACGGCGCAATCCGGTGCTGATGAAGATGCTGAGCGTGTCACTGGACTGTCCGGTCGAACCGGTCGAGGCCGTCGGATTGGATGGCGACATGCTGGAGGCGCAGGCGTTTGCCTATCTCGCGGTGCGCGTCGCGCGGGGGCTGCCGACCTCGTGCCCGGGAACAACCGGGGTCAAGGCGTTGGTGGGGGGCGGGATTGTATCCTCGCCGTCCCGTGGGGTCGCGGTTGGCGGGTAAGGGGCGCTGCCCCTCGGCCTTGCGGCCTCACCCCGGGATATTTGGGGCCAGATGAAGAACGGATCCTAACGGCTAAGGCTTTGGGCGTAGTCCGAGGTGAATTCGGCATAGCCGTTTGACGTGGATTTCAGATGCGCCTGTGTCCAGCGGTGCAGTTCGGGCAACTGATGGAACGGGACGTTCGGAAACGCGTGGTGTTCCGCGTGGTAGGGCATGTTCCAGGCAAGAAAGCGGATCAGCCTGTTGGTGAAGGTGGTGCGTGAGTTTTCCAGCATGTTGGCGACGGGCGGGCAGAGGCCGTGTTCGGCCAACAGGTAGAGACGCAGGAACGGCTGGCCGATCAGAACCGGAAGGATCCACAGCCAGAATAGTGTTGGGGAAAACAACAGGCTGAGGGCCGCGAGGGTGTAGAGGGACAGGAGACAGCGCGCCTCGGCCCGGATTGCGCGGTGCTGGCGGGCGGGCAGGTAGGGGGCGTCGATCCTGCCGCAGGCGTTGCGGAACATCACCCGTGCCATGCCGGACCAGTAGGGCCAGCCGCTGAGGTAGACCGCAAGGCTGCGCCAGTTGTCCGGACGGGGCTTGCCGTCGAGCTCGGGGTCATTCTGCGGGTGATTGGTCCATTTGTGGTGGGCCAGGTGGAAAAAGCGAAACCATGTGAAGGGCAGCGCGATGGGAACCGAGACCACGTGGCCGACCGCGTCGTTGAGCCATCCGGTCCGGAACGGGGTTTTGTGGGTGCATTCGTGGCTGAGCGTGAACAGGAAGACCAGAAGAATGCCCTGCGGCAAGAGCAGAACGGGCCAGAACGGGATTTGTGCAGCGATGCCGGCACTGGTTGCAGTCAGAACCCCAAGATAGATCAGAAGATGTTTCAACCCGAAGATGTCCGAGCGTCTTTGCAGACGGTCCTTTGTGTCTGCCGGGATGGAAGAGACGAGTGCGCGGTGATCCATGAGGTCAGCCGCGCGGGATGTCGAAGCCGGGTTCGGCCAGTTCGAAGCCTTCGAACTGAAACCCCGGCGAGACCGTGCAACTGACCAATGTGTAGGCGCCAGTGCTGCGGGCGGATTGCCATTGGTTTTCCGGCACGATCAGTTGCGGCTCACCCTCAGACAGATCGGGGGTGAGCAGGTGGTCGGTGGCCGGGCCGTGGCTGGTTGCGCTCAGCGAAAGGACCAACGGCGCACCGGCGTGATAAAGCCAGATTTCGGTGGCATCCACACGGTGCCAGTGGCTGCTTTCGTCTTGCTGCAGAAGGAAATAGATGCAGGTTCCAGTGGCGCGGCCTGAATTGCTGGCGCGCCAGGTTTCCCGGAACCAGCCACCTTCAGGGTGGCGCTGCATTTGCAGATGACTGATGATCTCTTGTGCGCTCATTTGATCCTCGGATGTTCGGGTCAATTATGCACGGGATGGCGCAATCCGCTATGGCAATCGCAGGCACAGGCCATATGTTTGGCGCATGACCCTGACGATCCCCTTTGACAATTCCTACGCCCGGCTGCCGGATACGTTTTTCGCGCGGCAGGCGCCGGTTCCCGTTCGTGCGCCGCAGATGATCGCGTTCAATGCCGATCTGGCCAAGGTTCTGCGAATTTCCGCGGGTGATGTGCAGGAGATGGCCGAGGCCTTTGCAGGAAACACCGTGCCCGCAGGGGCCGAACCGTTGGCGCAGCTTTATGCCGGGCATCAGTTCGGGCACTACAATCCGCAACTGGGCGATGGCCGCGCCGTGCTTTTGGGTGAGACGGTCGGCACGGATGGGGTGCGCCGGGACATTCAGTTGAAAGGGTCCGGACCGACCCCGTTTTCGCGGCAAGGGGACGGACGCGCCTGGCTGGGTCCTGTGCTGCGCGAATACGTGGTTTCCGAAGCCATGCACGCGCTGGGCATCCCGACGACCCGGGCGCTGGCGGCAGTGGAAACGGGTGAGGTCGTTCTGCGGGAAGGTCCGTTGCCCGGCGCGGTTCTGACCCGTGTGGCGCAAAGCCATCTGCGGGTGGGTACGTTTCAGGTGTTTGCCGCGCGCGGGCAGTTGGACAGTTTGAAACGACTGACGGACTATGCGATTGCGCGCCATTATCCCGACGCAGAGGGTCCGATGGGCCTGCTGCGTGCGGTTGTCGACGCGCAGGCGCAACTGATCGCGGGCTGGATGAGTGTGGGGTTTATTCACGGGGTAATGAACACCGACAATTGCTCGGTTGCCGGAGAGACCATCGATTACGGGCCGTGTGCCTTCATGGACAGCTATCATCCGAACACGGTCTACAGTTCGATTGACCGGATGGGGCGGTATGCCTATTCCAACCAGCCCGAGATTGCTGTCTGGAATGTGGCGCAACTGGCCACATCGCTGATCCAGCAGATGGAGGACAAGGAAGCCGCCGTCGAGGAGGCAACGGAGATCGTGCACGCAATGCCCGAGCTGCTGCAGGCGAACTGGTTGCGTCGGTTCCGGGCCAAGATCGGGCTTGCAGCGGCAGAGGAAGGGGATCTTGAGATGATTTCCGACCTGCTGACGCGGATGGCCCAGAACGGCGCCGATTTCACAAATACCTTCCGCGCGCTGGGCAGCGATACGGCACGGGACCAGTTCACCGAACGCGAGGCGTTTGACGCCTGGGCCGACGGATGGAGCGCGCGTCTGGCACGCGAGGCAGACCCGCAAAGCGTTATGGCAATGGCCAATCCGGCTTTCATCCCGCGCAATCACCGTGTCGAACAGATGATTCAGTCCGCCGTGAAAGGGGACTACGCGCCGTTTCACAGTCTGAACAAGGTACTGGCGAACCCATACGTGGATCAGCCCGATGCGGCCGGCTTGATGCGGCCCCCGACCGAAAGTGAAGTGGTCCGGGCGACCTTCTGTGGCACGTGAGTGCAGAGGCTAGGGTGTCGCCCGATACGGGTTGATCGTGTCCGGCCAGCGCCGCTGGTACTGGGTGACCAAAAGCAGCACATCCGATTCAGGCAGCGCGGTTCGTGAATCGCTGATCATGCGCAGGTTCAGGGTGTCGATTTCGTCTGCAGTGACGGGGCGGCCCGGATCATAGTAGACCGTCACCAGAATGCTGCGCCCCTGTTTTGTCACGGACATGTCCCGCAAGGTTCCGCCGTCCTCGGCGATGGCTTCGCGCAGGGCCCGGCGCGCGGTCGCCAGGTGTTCGGGGTTTGCGGTGACATTCGCCAGTTCTCCCAAACCGCCCCGGAACTCGCGAAAATAGGTACCGACAGCCAGCAGACAGAGCACCAGAACGATGATCGAGTCCCCGATCGGAGCGACGGGCGCAAGGGGGCCATCGCGGAACAGGTAGATGGCGCCCAGACCCAGTCCGGCGGCGGCGGTGATCATGCCATCGAAAAGCGAAGCGCGGGCCTCCAGACGCAGAATCGAACTGTTCTTGCCGGTCTTGCGCCAGGTGAAGTGATGAAAGGCCCAGAGGAAAAGACAGGTGGCCCCGATCGTCGCGAAATACACGAACATGGGCGCGAAATTCAGCGGCTCGGGATCAATGCCGCTAAGATAGCTGTAGATGTTCTTGATTGCGTTTGTGATGGCGAACAGGACAAGCCCCAGCAGTGACAGGGCACGGAAGGTGGAGAAGATTGCCTCGTCCGCCGCATATCCGAAGGGGCGCAGCTTGTCGGGTCCTGCGCCGACGCGCTGGCTGATCCGGCGGCCCAGAAAGGCAGAGCCGAAACCGATCAATGAAAACAGGCCATCCATCATGATGGCATTGGAGTTTGACAGGATACCGGCCAGAATACCCGCCCCAGCCATGAACAGATTGCCCCACATGGCCACAAGCAGCGACCGACCTTCGAGGCGTTTCTTCTTGTCTGTGTCCGGCATTGCCATCCTGTTTTTCCCCGAATTAACATCAATCCGCTGCACAAATAGTCAATAGCGTGCATTTCGCCAATGATTTGAACTGCGCGGATATTGCACCGAAAAACAAGCATTCCGGGGTTGCACACGGGAACGGGCGACGCAATCTTAGAGGTCTACGACAACCGGAAGCCCATGACCCGTTCGCCGACCCTTCGACTTGCCAGTTACAACATTCAGAAATGCGTCGGGCTGGACCTTCGGCGCCAGCCGCAGCGTATCCTTCAGGTTCTGGAGGGAATGAAAGCGGATATCGTGGTTTTGCAGGAGGCCGACAAACGTCTGCCGCCCCGGCCTGCGGCGCTGCCGCATTTCATGCTGGACGAAGCTGGCTGGAACATTGTCGATCTGGGCGGCGCGGGCAGCCTGGGCTGGCACGGCAACGCGGTAATCTGGCGGGGTGACGCCATACAGGTGCGCAGCGCATCCCATCACGAGTTGCCGGGGCTGGAGCCGCGCGGGGCCGTTCAGGTGGAATTCGATACTCAGATCGGTCCGCTTCGGGTTATGGGGATGCATCTGGGCCTGCTGCCCGCATCCCGCCGCCAGCAGTTGACGCAACTCAGGCGCAGCGATGCGGGGCAGAACAGTATGCCGACTGTCTGGGCGGGGGATTTCAACGAATGGTCGCGTCAGCCCGTGCTGGATCACCTGGTTCCGGGCATGCGGTTTCTGCCTCCGGTCGCAAGCTTTCCGGCGGCGCAACCCCTGGGCGCGCTGGACCGAATCGCGCTGGGCGGCGGCCTTGAGGCAATGCTGCACGGTGTACATAACGCGCGGCCGGCGCATATTGCGTCGGATCATCTGCCGGTCTGGGCTGACCTGCGGTCTGCAGTCTAGGGCGCGCTGGAAAATCACCTGTGGCGCGCGCCGTGCAGACGTACTAAGACAGAAACCCGAACACTTCTGGGGGTCATCATGCCGGATACGATCATCACCCGATGCGAAGCCAAAGGGCTGCGCATGACGGGGCAGCGCCGCACAATTGCCCAGGTGCTGGAGGAAAGCGAAGACCATCCGGATGTCGAAGAACTGTACACGCGCGCCTCGGCCGTTGATTCCGGCATCTCCATTGCAACAGTCTACCGGACCGTCAAATTGTTCGAAGAGGCGGGAATACTGGAGCGGCTGGAATTCGGCGACGGACGCGCGCGGTATGAGGACGCCGAGCGCGATCACCACGATCATCTGATCGACATGCAGTCGGGCGAGGTGATCGAGTTCGTTGATCCCGAGATCGAGGCACTGCAGGAAAAGATTGCCGCCAAGCTGGGCTACAAGCTGAAAGGGCACCGGCTGGAACTGTATGGTGTTCCGCTGGAACAGGACTGACCCATCACGAAAAGCGATTGGTCGCTTCAAGTCAATTCATTAAACCTGTCGTAATCCGGCTTGCGACGTCGCGAATGTTCCGGTTTTGGTGACTCACAGGCTCAGATTTTTCCAGCCCACCCAAACGGACACGCGCATGAACAACGTAAACGGCATATTGCTGATCATTGGCTCGATGGCGGCCTTTTCGCTTGAAGACATGTTTATCAAGCATCTGTCGACCAGTGTGTCGACCGGCCAGATCATGATTGTTCTGGGGCTGTTCTGCAGCCTTGTCTTCGTGCTGATGTCTTTGGCCACACGCAAACGCATCTTTGACCCGGTGGCGTGGCAGCCGTTGCCTCTGGCCCGTGCCGCGACCGAAGCGGTGGGGGCACTGACCTTTGTTACCGCCCTGTCGCTTGTCGACCTGTCCACAGTTGCAGCCGTGTTCCAGGCGATGCCGCTGGCGGTGACCATGGGGGCAGCGCTGTTTCTGGGGGAACAGGTTGGCTGGCGGCGGTGGAGCGCGATTGGCGTTGGCTTCATCGGTGTTCTGATGATCATTCGTCCCGGACTTGAAGGTTTCCAGCCCGAGTCCCTGTTTGTCGTGGCAACCGTGATTGCCATTGCGGTGCGGGATCTGATCACGCGGAAACTTGATGTTCGCGTCGCGTCATCTGTTGTGGCGCTGCAGGCCTACATCGCGGTGGCGTTTGCCGGTGCGGTTCTGATGGTGTTTTCGGCTCAACCGGTCATTCCGCTGCAAACGGCGCAGATCGGTCCTTATCTTGGCGCGATCGGGTTTGGCGTTCTGGGATATTACGGCATCGTAACCGCGATGCGGATCGGTGAGGCTTCGGCCCTGACGCCATTCCGGTACACCCGCCTGGTCTTCTCGATTGCCGCAGGGATGCTGATGTTCGGCGAACGTCCCGACCAGATGACACTGGCCGGTGCCATGCTGATCATGGGTTCCGGCCTTTACACCTTTGTTCGCGAGCGCCGTCTGGCGCGTGCCATGGCAGTTGCGGCCTGACGGATCGTCGCAGGTTGGGGCAAACAGGGTGCTGTTAGCCCTAAAGGCCACCTGATCGATGTGTTAGCGATAACATGACCGGTTTACTTTTCACCCGTTGATGGTATGAGGCGTGCAACTGAACGCAGCCACAGGGACGGGCCTTATGAGCACCATCATCGACATCCATGCACGTGAAATTCTGGACAGCCGGGGCAACCCGACGGTCGAAGTGGACGTGATCCTGGAAGACGGCACCATGGGACGCGCCGCTGTGCCCTCTGGCGCATCAACCGGCGCCTATGAAGCGGTGGAAAAGCGCGATGGCGACAAGTCGCGCTATATGGGCAAGGGCGTTCTGGAAGCCGTCGCCGCCGTGAACGGTGAGATCGCGGAAGAACTGGTGGGCTATGACGCGACCGAGCAGGTGGCGATCGATCAGGCGATGATCGAACTGGACGGGACCGAAAACAAGGGCCGTCTGGGCGCCAACGCCATTTTGGGTGTCTCGCTGGCGACTGCCAAGGCCGCAGCGGATTTCACCACGCAGCCATTGTATCGCTATGTGGGCGGCACTTCGGCCCGTGTTCTGCCTGTACCGATGATGAACATCATCAACGGCGGTGAACATGCAGACAACCCGATAGACATTCAGGAATTCATGATCATGCCCACCTCGGCCGCGAATATCCGCGAAGCCGTGCGCATGGGGTCCGAGGTGTTCCACACGCTGAAACGTGAGTTGTCGGCCGCTGGTCTGGCCACCGGTGTCGGCGATGAGGGCGGCTTTGCCCCCAATATTGCATCCACCCGCGAGGCTCTGGATTTCATCCTGCAGTCCATCGAAAAGGCAGGCTACAAGCCGGGCGAGGAAATCCACCTGGCGCTGGATTGTGCTGCAACCGAATACTACAGGGACGGCAAATACGTCCTGTCGGGCGAGAATATCTCGCTGACGTCCGAGGAAAATGCCGAGTATCTGGCGGCGCTGGTCAAGGATTACCCGATCATCTCGATCGAAGACGGCATGTCCGAGGATGACTGGGACGGCTGGAAAGCTCTGACCGACATGATCGGCGACAAGGTGCAGTTGGTGGGTGATGATCTGTTTGTAACTAACCCGGCGCGTCTGGCCGAAGGGATCGAGCGCGGTTGTGCCAACTCGATGCTGGTCAAGGTAAACCAGATCGGATCGCTGACCGAGACCCTGCGCGCTGTCGATATGGCGCATCGCGCACGCTACACCAATGTGATGTCGCACCGCTCGGGCGAGACCGAGGACGCAACCATCGCTGATCTGGCGGTTGCAACCAACTGTGGTCAGATCAAAACCGGCTCGCTGGCGCGGTCCGACCGGCTGGCCAAGTACAACCAACTGATCCGGATCGAGGAGTCACTGGGTGAGGTCGCGGAATATGCCGGAGCATCGATCCTGCGCTGAGTCGGAGCCTTTCGGCAAAAATAATAAGAATCCTGACTGAAGATCATTGCGGAGTCAGATGCTTTGGCCCGCGTGTCAAAAAAACATGTTCCTCCCTCGCCGATTAGGCGGGGGCACGCCATTTCAGTGATTTGCGGTTGGGTGCCTCGGACAAGAGTTCCCGTAGTCGCCCGGTTCATGCCATTCGGCAAGCAGCTTGGGAAACATGATTGTTTGACGGGTTCTGGCCGAGTTGTGGGGCGCAGCAGTGTGGTAGAACCGAGCTGATCAGCAATCGGGTCTATGTTCGCCCATCCAGGGCTTGGGAGAACCAGAGCGGCGTCAAACAGGTGCCAGATCGGTTGCTCATTCTATGTGTTCCAAACGATAGGGCTTTTGATGGGGGGCGTTTTCAAGCTGCCGCCTTGCTGTCTGTCACTGGAGCATGTGGTGAAAATCTCAGTTCTCCGTATCGCTTTCAGGTTGTGGCAAAGGGGCGCGTTTTGTCGCGAAAGTGTAAATTTCGGGATGCGAGGACAGAAAATATTCAAAAAATCCGAGACGAAATTAGGAAAACGCTCGAAAAGTCCGATCGCTGGATCGTCTATGGTTATCAATGCTCTAGCAGTGAATATGCTGGTCAAAAGACCGCGAAAACAGACATATCGGCGGAAAATGGCCGAGTATTATATCGTTATGTGTGAACTTGTTCCTAACGGCGGTGTCTCAACATGAGTTATCCTGATTGCATTGCAGAAAGGAGCTCACGATGTCTGTATCAAAATTCCTTCTGATGGTTTCGGCTCTGTCCGTATCCTTCCTTGCGGCTTGCGCAGGACCCGATACCTACCCGATCACAGGGATGCAGGTGTCTCAGGATGACCCGGTTCAGGAAATGTATAACCCCGATGTGATCTTCCGCGGGGAAAGCCGCTAGAGCGTTCTGCTCATCAGCATATAGCGGTCGCGGGCCTTGAAGCCGCTGCGCAGGTAGAGTTTTTGCGCAGCGTCATTGGTGCGATCGACTTCCAGATGCAGGGCCGTCACTCCGGCCTCGGCAAGGGCTTTGGGCAGATCGTGCAGCACTTCGGAAGCGATACCGCGGCCACGCACGGCCGGGCGGATGTAGATTTCATCGACAAAGCCGTCCATGCCGCCGAACTCGACCGACCACCCGAAAGTCAGGATGATATAGCCCAGCGGAGCCCGGCCGGGGCCAATCAGGTATATGCACCCATGCGGGATTCCTTCCAGAAGGGGACGCAGACCTTCGCGCCGCTGGTCGGCATCCTGTTCAATTCCAGTCTCGGCATGGAATGCGGAAACCAGCGTCATCAGGCGGTCCAGGTCGTCCGGTCGGGCGAGGCGGAGTGCTGCGGTCATAGCCGGGCCAGCCTTTCTGTAAGCAGTGCAAAGAAACCATCAGCGTCCAGATCGCCCATGAATGTGGCGTTTGGTGCGCGGTCGGTGACGCCCCACCAATCTGCGACGGTCATGCCCATGGTCAGTTCCGAATGGGTTTCAATCTCGACATTGACGTGACGCCCGCTGAACAAGTCGGGACGGATCAGATAGGCGGTGACGCAGGGATCGTGCAGCGGTGCGCCTTCGCTGCCGTATTTGTTCATGTCGAACCGCTCGAAGAAATCTGTCATTTCGGCCACGGCGATGCCGACCTTGTTGCCGAGCGAACGGAAGGCGTCATTTCGGGGTCTGGTGACAAGTGCCTTGTGAGTGACATCCAACGGCATGACGACGATAGGCCTGCCGGATCTGAACACGATATCAGCAGCTTCCGGATCCACGTGAATGTTGAATTCCGCCGTTGGGGTGATGTTTCCGACCTCAAAATAAGCCCCGCCCATCAGGACAATTTCCTGAACACGGTCGACAATGTCGGGGGCCTTCTGAAACGCCGTTGCGATATTGGTCAGCGGACCCAGCGGGCAAAGCGTCACGGTCCCCGGTGCCTGTGTACGCAGGGTATCGATGATAAAATCGACCGCGTGGCCTTGCGCCAGCGGCATCTGCGGGTCGGGCAGAACCGGGCCGTCCAGTCCGGTTTTACCGTGCACATGTTCCGCAGTGATCAGAGGGCGGTTCAGCGGGCGGTCGCATCCGGCATAAACGGGCACTTCGGTGTGACCAGCCAGTTCGCAGACGATACGCGCATTCTTGGCCGTCAGTTCCAGCGGCACGTTTCCGGCGACGGCGGTGATGCCCAGAACCTCGACCTCTTCGGGGCTGGCCAGCGCCAACAGGATGGCGACGGCATCGTCCTGTCCGGGATCGGTGTCGATTATGATCTTGCGGGCGGTCATGCTCTGCCTCCGGGGGTGGTGAAGGTCGGACACTGACAAGCTGAGCGTGTCTTGTCCAGTTGTTTCAGGCCCCGGTTGTTGCGCTTACCGGCGGGAGTTTGCCATTGGCGCGGTGTTCCTCGATTTTCACCTCGTCCCACAGCGCATCCATCTCGGCCAGATCACTTTGGGTGGGCGTCTTACCGCGTTCGGCCAGCCGGGCTTCGACCTTTTCGAAGCGGCGGGTGAACTTGGCGTTTGTGCGGCGCAGGGCGGCCTCGGGTTCGATGCCTAAGTGGCGGCCAAGGTTGACGATCACGAACAGCAGATCACCGAATTCGTCCTCGAGTGCGTCGGCATCCATGCTGTCGCGCGCCTCTTCCAGTTCAGCGGCCTCTTCCGTGATCTTGGCCAACACGTGGCTGGCATCGGGCCAATCAAATCCGACCCGGGCGGCGCGTTTTTGCAGCTTATGGGCACGCAGCAGGGCAGGCAGGTTGGCCGCAACCCCGTCCAACGCGCCTTTCTGCTTCTTGCCTGCACGCTCTGCCGCCTTGATGGTTTCCCAGTCCGCTGTCTGTTGTTCGGCGGATTTATCGCGGGACTCGTCGCCGAACACATGCGGGTGGCGGTCGACCATCTTGTCCGACATGGTGCGAACCACGTCCTGAAAGGTGAAATGCCCAGCCTCTTCAGCCATTTGCGCGTGAAAGACGGATTGAAACAGCAGGTCTCCCAACTCGCCCTTAAGCTCATCATAGGCCTCGCGCTCGATGGCGTCGGCGACCTCGTAAGCCTCTTCGATCGTGTAGGGGGCGATGGTGGCGAAATCCTGTTCGATATCCCACGGGCACCCCGATTCGGGGTCGCGCAGGCGGCGCATGATTTCCAGCAAGCGCTCGATCCCTGCGTCAGAGTCGGTGATCAGCGGATTTTCAGCCATTGCGAAGCCCCTTGTTCCGGTGTCAGATGCATCCATCCCGCAGCTTGGATCAGGAGTCCACCCCCGATGCCCGTCGTCAACCGAATTGCCGATTTCTCTGCCGATATGGCCGCATGGCGCCAGCACCTGCATACAATCCCGGAACTGGAGTTCGAATGCTTTGAAACGGCGGCTTTTGTCGCGGACCGTCTGCGCGAGTTCGGCGTGGATGAGCTGCACGAAGGCATCGCCAAAACCGGCATGGTCGCCATCATCAACGGGCGGGGTGAAGGGCCGACCATTGGCCTGCGTGCGGATATGGATGCGCTGCCGATCACTGAGGAGACTGGTGTAGACTATGCTTCGACGAATCCGGGCAAGATGCACGCCTGCGGGCATGACGGGCACACAACCATGTTGCTCGGGGCTGCGCGGTATCTGGCCGAGACACGGAATTTCCGGGGGCGGGTTGCGCTGATCTTTCAGCCCGCCGAGGAAGAAGGCGGCGGGGCCGGCGTGATGGTGGAAGAAGGCATCATGGACCGGTTTGACATCTCGCAGGTCTATGCGCTGCACAACGCGCCGGGCATTGCCGAAGGGGCGTTCCACACAACGCCCGGCCCGATCATGGCGGCGGTCGACACGTTCGAGGTGCATATACAGGGCAGGGGCGGCCATGGCGCGATGCCGCATGAAACCCGCGATCCGGTGATGGCGGCCTGCGGTATCGCGCAGGCGATCCAGACCATCGTCAGCCGCAATAACTACGCGTTGGATGATCTGGTGGTTTCGGTCACGCAGATTCATACCGGAACCGTGAACAACGTGATTCCCGACACGGCCTATATAAACGGCACCGTGCGCACCTTTGATCCCAATGTGCAGAAGATGGTGATGGAGCGGATGGAGCAGATCGTGCAGGGGCAGGCGGTATCCTACGGTGTCGAAGCGCGGCTGGACTATGACGTCAGTTACCCAGCCACGGTCAACGATGACGCCAAGGCGGTATTTGCGGCTGAAGTCGCCCGCGAGGTTTCCGGCGATGACCGGGTCACGGCCAATAGCGGGCGCGAGATGGGGGCCGAGGATTTTTCCTATATGCTGCAGGCACGCCCCGGAGCATATCTGTTTCTGGGACAGGGTGAAGGTGCAGGACTGCATCACCCGAAATACAACTTCAACGACGACATCGCACCGGTCGGGGCCTCATTCTTTGCCCGGATCGTGGAAAAGGCGCAGCCACTGGGCTGACAGGGAGAAGACATGGCACTGGAAGACGCAAAAAACCAGGTGGATGAGGCGTTCACCAATCCCGACCTCAAGGGGTTGTCCTACGAGAACACGTTCGGGGGCGCGACCTCGTTCCTGAGGCGGCTGTATACCAAGGACCTGAGCGGAGTTGATATCGCCGTGACAGGCGTACCTTTTGATCAGGCCGTCACCAATCGCCCCGGCACGCGTCTGGGCCCGCGTGCGATCCGCGAGGCCAGCGCACTGCAATCGCCCGATGCGCCTTATGGCTGGCCCTTTGATGCGCTCAGCGAGTTGGCCATCGTCGACTATGGCGACATGGCCTATGACTACGCCAACATCCCGGCCTTTCCGGATACGCTAACCGATCACATCCGCACCATTCTGGAGGCGAATGTCGCCTCGGTTACGCTGGGCGGGGACCATTACATCAGCTTCCCTATCCTGAAAGCCTATGCCGAGAAATACGGGCCGATATCGCTGCTGCAATTCGATGCGCACACTGACACCTGGGCCGACGACGACATGTCCCGCGTGGACCACGGCACGATGTTCTACAAGGCGGTTAAGTCCGGGATCGTGGACCCTAAACGCTCGGTTCAGGTGGGGATTCGCACACACAACGAGGATACGCTGGGCGTCAACATCATCGACGCGCGCGAAGTGTATGAGTCCGGCCCTGCCGCCGTGGCGCAGAAGATCAAGGGTATTCTGGGCGACAGTCCCGTTTACCTGAGCTTTGACATTGATGGGCTGGACCCTGCCTTTGCCCCCGGTACCGGGACGCCTGTCTGGGGCGGGCTGACCTCGATCCAGACGCAGATCATTCTGCGCGACATCGCCGGAATCAACATCAAGGGCGGCGATGTGGTCGAGGTTTCGCCTCCGTTCGACACCTCCGGCGCCACCGCGATTGCCGGTGCGCATGTGGCGACGCAGATCATTTGTCTGCTGGGCTGGAACAAGCTGGCTCCGGTTTAACATTTGGTTAGTCATACTTCCGGTATTTGCTTGATTGTATGACCGGGCAGAAGGGACAACAGGCATGGCAGATTTCAACCAACCGATCAGCGGCAATGATCTGGCCCGGTTTTCCGGGCCGAACACGTTCATGCGCCTGCCGCAGTCGGCCTCGCTTGAAGGGCTGGATGTGGCGGTTTTGGGTATTCCGATGGATATCGGCACCTCGTGGCGGTCCGGTACGCGGTTCGGGCCGAAACAGATCCGAAGTGAAAGCGCGATGATCCGGCCCTATAACATGGCGACATTCGCCGCGCCGTTTGACAGTTTGCAGATTGCCGACATC
This sequence comes from Ruegeria sp. BG6, assembly GCF_056538465.1. Lineage (NCBI taxonomy): Bacteria > Pseudomonadati > Pseudomonadota > Alphaproteobacteria > Rhodobacterales > Roseobacteraceae > Ruegeria > Ruegeria sp. BG6. Next base: position 145,904 of record NZ_JBQFTB010000001.1, read on the forward strand.
GGCGATCTGGCGATCAATACGTTTTCGCTGGCTGACAGTCTGACGATCATCAAGGACAGCTATGACGGCATTCTGGCGCAGAACGTGACCCCGGTGGCGATGGGGGGCGATCATTCGATCACCCTGCCGATCCTGCGCGCGATTGCGGCAAAGCACGGTTCGGTCGCCCTGGTGCATGTGGATGCCCATGCGGACGTGAATGACGAAATGTTTGGCGAGCGTGAGACCCATGGCACCGTCTTCCGCCGCGCCTACGAAGAGGGGCTGATCATTCCCGACAAGACCTTTCAGATCGGAATTCGCGGGTCCGGCTACGCCGCCAGCGATTTCACTGAAGCGAAGGGATGGGGTTTCCGCCAATATCCGGCCTGGGAACTGTGGCAGCAGAACCTGACCGAGATCGGCTCGCTTATCCGCAAGTCTGTAGGGGATCATCCGGTTTACATCACCTACGACATTGACAGTCTGGACCCGGCCTATGCGCCCGGCACCGGGACGCCTGAGATTGCGGGGCTGACCACACCGCAGGCGCTTCAACTGATCCATGCGCTTGGCGGCATGAATGTCGTGGGCTGCGATCTGGTCGAGGTTTCGCCGCCCTACGATCCGTCCGGCAACACGGCGCTGACGGCGGCGAACCTGTTGTTTGAATTGATCTGCATCCTGCCTGGTGTGACGTCACGATAACCGGGGTCGCATATTGCCCCGCATCGCGATCCGGCTAGGGTTTGTCAAAGGGTTGGGATCGGGATGACAAAGATGGTGCTGTGGCTTTGTGTTGCGCTGTTGGTTGGACTGGCGGCGTTCATTCGGCTGGCTCCGTCCGATCCCGTGACATGGCACGTCGCCCCGGTTGGTAACACGGACCGGGACATGAAAGGCGGCGTGGTGCGTGTGGTTGAAACCGGTCCGGACGGGTTGGCGCGTTTCGATACCATTGCACGGGCCGCTCCACGGACGACGGTTTTGGCCGGGTCGGTTGGTGATGGAATGGTGACATATGTCACCCGAACACCGACATTAGGGTTTCCCGATTACACAACGGCACAGCAAGACGGGGACATCCTGCGCATTCATGGCAGATTGCGGTTCGGGCGTTCAGATTTTGGGGTAAACCGGGCTCGTGTCGACCGGTGGTTGGCTTTGTTGCAGCCCTGAGGACAGGCAACCCTCCTGCACCTCGCGCCACATGGGGACGTTCAGTGACATCTGGCATTGGGCCATGAACATGCGGCCATCGACTTGCAGGCAGATCATCTCTCCCAGTTCGACGCGGGTGCCGGATTTATCGGTGCAATAACAATCCTGAACCTTGCCGCCGGGGCCGACCACATCGGCCATGGCAGGTGCCGCGCAGAGGGCAAGAACAAGCACGATCCGTTTCATGAATAACAGCTTAGCACAAGGCTTGCCCTTGACCAAAGCCCCGGGATGATAGACACCCCGCGCATGATCCCCGAAGAACGCCTTGAACAGATAACTCAGCGATTCCAGTACCTCGAAGCGGCCATGGCAGATGGCGCGTCGGGCGGTGATATTGCGGCATTGGCCAAGGAATATTCCGACCTCAAGCCGGTGGTTGATCAGATCATGACCTGGCGACAGCTCGTGGCCGATCTGGCCGAGGCAAAGGTGATGCTGGCGGATCCGGACATGAAGGAACTGGCCGAGGAGGAAATCCCGGCGTTGCAGGCACGTATTCCTGACGCAGAGCACGCGTTACAACTGGCGTTGTTGCCGCGGGACGCAGCGGATGCGCGCCCGGCGATGTTGGAAATCCGTCCCGGCACCGGCGGGGATGAGGCCGCTTTGTTCGCCGGAGACCTGCTGCGCATGTATCAGCGCTATGCCGAAGCGCGGGGCTGGCAGTTCGAGATCATTGAGGAGCAAGGCTCCGATCTGGGCGGGATCAAGGAAGTGGTGGCCCATATCAAGGGTGACAACGTCTTTGCACGCATGAAATACGAATCCGGCGTGCATCGGGTGCAGCGGGTGCCAGAAACCGAAAGCGGCGGGCGCATTCACACTTCGGCGGCTACTGTTGCTGTTTTGCCCGAGGCTGAAGACGTGGATATCCAGATCGACGCAAATGACATCCGCATCGACACGATGCGGTCTTCGGGTGCTGGCGGCCAGCACGTGAACACCACCGACTCGGCAGTACGGATCACCCACCTGCCCAGCGGCATCGTGGTGACCAGTTCCGAGAAGTCCCAGCACCGCAACCGCGAGATTGCGATGCAGGTGCTGAAAACGCGGCTTTACGATCTGGAGCGGCAGCGAATCGACAGCGAGCGTTCGGCGGATCGGGCCAGTCAGGTCGGCTCGGGCGACCGGTCCGAGCGGATCAGGACCTATAATTTCCCCCAAGGTCGCATGACGGATCACCGTATCAATCTGACCCTGTACAAGCTGGATCAGGTGATGCAGGGCGATCTGGACGAGGTGATCGATGCGCTGACCGCAGATGATCAGGCGCGGCTTCTGGCCGAGATGGCGCAATGACCGGGGCACAGACTGCGGCGCAGGCGATGGTGGCGGCAACTGCCCGGCTGCGCGCGGCAGGCGTTGAAGATCCGGCGCGGGACGCGCGGCTGTTGCTTGCTCATGCGGCCCGGATCGAAGCCAGCCGGGTCACCCTGATCGCGCCAGAAGAGCTGTCGCCGGATATCGCCGAGCGCTATGACCAGCTGATCTCGCTTCGGGCCATACGCGTTCCGGTCTCGCACCTGTTGGGTGAGCGCGAGTTTTACGGCCGTCGGTTTCGCGTCAGCCGTGATGTGCTGGACCCGCGCCCCGAAACCGAAGTGCTGATCGAAGCGGCCCTGAGCGAACCTTTTGACCGGGTGTTGGATCTGGGGGTCGGGTCCGGGTGTATTCTGATTACGCTGCTGGCCGAGCGGCGCAGCGCAACCGGGGTTGGTGTCGACCTCAGCGAAGCCGCCTGTTTGCAGGCCAGCGCCAATGCGGTGCAGCATCAGGTGCAGGCCCGCATCGATGTCTGGCATTCCGACTGGTTTGGTGCGGTTGATGGCATGTTTGACCTGATCGTTTCGAACCCGCCTTATATCTCGCTTTCCGAAATGGAGGAGCTTTCCCCCGAAGTACGCGAACATGAACCGCGACTAGCGTTGACAGATGAGGGCGACGGGCTAGATGGATATCGTCGGATCGCGTCATCGGCCCCGGGTTTTCTGTCGCGGGGCGGACGTCTTCTGGTCGAAATCGGACCGACGCAGGCCAACTATGTGTCCGCGTTGTTTGATGCCGCCGGATTGGCTGAAATTCGTGTCATTTCCGATCTGGACGGGCGGGATCGGGTAATTGTCGCAAGAATGCCCGGTTAGGCCCGAAAACTGAGGCTGAAATGCGCCTGCGAAAGTAAAAAAGCTGCGAAATATCCGATAAACCCCTTGTCTGCGCGGGCAGGACATGCTTACTCAGAGTAGTCAGCGAGGCTGGCGCTTTTGCGGCGCACCCCTGACGCCAAGCCCAAAAAAGTCGATGACGCGGTACGGGACAAGCCTCTGAGCAGCGTAAGGTACGGGTTGATCGACAGCGAATGACAAGGCTGACGTAAAATAAGATGAGATCTTCAAAATCCCGCTCGCGGGCCAAGAATAACCGCAATCGCCCTTCTGGTGGTAACGTCGTAAACCGGGTTTTCGACAGTTCAGGCCCCGAGGGCAAGGTGCGTGGCACGCCGCAACAAATCATTGATAAGTACAATCAGCTGGCGCGTGACGCTCAGTTGTCCAACGACCGCGTGGCGGCCGAAAATTTCCAGCAGCACGCCGAGCATTATCTGCGCATGCTGAGCGAAGCGCAGCGCGAGATTGATGCGCGTCGCGAAGAGCAGGAGCGCCAGAATCGCGAGCGCCAGGCCGAACGCGATCGCGAACGCGCCGAACGTCAGGAACGTGAAGCTGCCCGCCAGGCAGACCCGGCCGAGGCACCGCAGCCCGACGTGATGGATTTCGGTTCCGAGGAGGCAACGCCGGAATCGGGTCTGGTCGAGACGCCGGAAAGCAAAGAGGATGCGCCGGTCGCCGAAACGCCCGAGAAAAAGGAAAAACCCGCGCGCAAGCCCCGGGGCCGTAAGCCCAAGGCCGCGCCTGCACCTGCTGAAGAAGCGCCTTCAAGTGAAGGCGACGCGCCGGAAGCGGCTGAGTAAGCGCTCGTATCGGTTGAGAAGAAGCCCCGGGTTACGCCCGGGGTTTTGTGTTTCAGCCTTTGGAAACTTCACGCGCCAGCGCGCAGAAGGCTTCCAGAGGGACCTGTTCGGCCCGTTCCGTGGGCTGGATACCAGCAGCCAGCAGACGATCCTCGATATCCGGGGCCACGCCTTTTAGCGAGGCGCGCAGCATCTTACGGCGCTGGTTGAATGCGGCGGCGACCACGCGGGACAGTGTTGCGGCATTTGCCGGGAAACGCGGCTCGGGCAGGGCGGTCAGGTGGACCACTGCGCTTGAAACCTTGGGCGGCGGAGTAAACGCGCCGGGCGGCAGGGACATGGCAATACGCGCCTCGGCTCGCCACTGGGCCAGAATAGCGAGGCGGCCATAGGCCTTGCTTCCGGGTTGGGCGACGATACGCTCGGCCACTTCGCGCTGGAACATCAGAGTCAGGCTTTGCCAGAACGGCGGCCATTCGGGCGGTGTGAGCCACCGCACCAGCAGTTCGGTGCCGACATTGTAGGGCAGGTTGGCCGCGATGCGAATCGGCGGGGTCAGATGGGCCAGAGGGTCGATTTCCAGAGCGTCGCCATTGATCACCTCAAGCTTGCCGGGATAGGCGGCAGCGATGTCGTTCAGGGCGGCGATACAGCGCGTATCTTTTTCGACCGCGACGACCTTGCGCGCGCCTTCGGACAGCAGGCCACGGGTCAGTCCGCCGGGGCCCGGCCCGATTTCCAGCACATCGCATTGGGTCAGATCCCCGGCCTGACGGGCGATCTTTGCAGTCAGGTTCAGGTCGAGCAGAAAGTTCTGACCCAGCGACTTGCGGGCCGAGAGCTGATGTGACGCGATGACTTCGCGCAGAGGGGGGAGGGTGTCGATTGCGCTCATGATCCGATTACCGTGGCGCGGGTTGGTGGGTAAGCGCCAGAGGTTTTTTGCCTCCGGCGGGGATATTTTCGGCCAGGTGAAGGATCAAGGGGTTTGTGCCATCTGTTGGGCAAGTTTCAGGGCCTCGATCAGGCTTGCGGGATTGGCGATTCCTTTTCCGGCGATGTCCAGTGCGGTGCCGTGGTCAGGCGACGTGCGTATGAAGGGCAGGCCCAGCGTTACGTTTACGCCCTTGTCGAAATCCAGTGTCTTGATCGGGATCAGGGCCTGATCGTGATACATGGCGATTGCGGCATCGTATTGGGCGCGGGCGGCGGCGTGGAACATCGTGTCGGCCGGATGGGGGCCGGTGACGGTGTAGCCGTTGGTTGGCAGGTCTTTCAGAAGCGGCGCGATCCAGTCCAGTTCTTCCATTCCCATTTTGCCGCCTTCGCCCGCATGTGGATTGAGGCCCGCCACCGCGATACGGGGGTGTGCGATGCCGAATTGACGGCGCAGACCGTCAGCCGTGATGGCAATGGTGTCGCGCAACAGATCTGGCGTCAGTTCGGACGGCACGCGGGACAGCGGGATGTGGATCGTGGCGGGCACGACGCGCAGATTGGAACTGGCCAGCATCATCACCGCGCGCTCCTGACCGGCGAGGGCCGCCAGAAACTCGGTATGTCCGGGGAAGGAAAACCCGGCCCCGTCGATCAGGGCTTTCTTGTGAATGGGCGCCGTGCACAGCGCCGAGGCCTCGCCCGAGCGCACGAGGTTGACGCCCAGTTCAATGGCATCGATGACCGACGGCGCATTGTCCGGATCGGGATGGCCCGGTCGGTTGGGCGCGGGAAATTCCAAGTGCAGCACGGGCAGGGCCTCGGCGCTGACGGCTTGCGCCTGCGATGGTGCGCTTATTTTGCGGATCGGGGTGCCTTTGGGCAGGTGTGCAGCGTCGCCGATATAGAAAAACGGGCAGGCGCCGCGCAATTGGGACCATGCGCCAGCGGCGATTTCAGGGCAGATCCCGGCCGGTTCTCCGCAACTGAGCGCAATCGGGGCGATCATTGCGAGATGATGGTCGCATCGGCCTTCATCTGTTCCAGAAGACTGTCGGCAAAGGCTTGCAGGCGCTGCTGGGTCAGGGCATTCGCAATGTCCTGGCGCGTCGTGTCCTCGCCTCTGTCTAGGGTGCGGGTGCACAGCATCAGGAACATCAGGGTCTGCCCGTTGTTGCGGGTGAGCGTTGTCGACACCTCGTTGTTGTCCAGCTTGGCCAGTTCCAGCGCAACATCGCGCGGGATTTCCGACGGGGCCGCGGAGACACGATCCAGTGCTGCAGCCGGCTGATCCTTCGCGATGCCATAAAGGTCGTCGCAGGTGTCGATCTCTTCCTTCAGCCTGTTGGCCCGGGCCAGGGTTTCCGCGCTGCGCCCGCCGGGCAAGTAATACGCAGCATAGTCGATCTCGGAAAACCGGGGCGCGGCGGTCGAAACCTCGCGAACGCCGCGCATCTGGAACAGGGCGACAGCGTTGGGCAGCGACAACGGTGCGGTGATTTCGCCGTTCTTGAGGCCCAGAAGCACCGGTTGCAGGGCCGGGGGCAGGTCGGTCAGGCCCAGCCATTCCAGCCTGCCGCCATTATCACGGGTAGCGGCGGCTGAGTACTGTGTGGCAGCGGCAGAGAAGGCGTCATAGCCTTCGAGTTTCGAGATTTCGTCTGCCAGGACCTGGGCCTGAGGCAGAGTTTGCGGGGTCACCGGGATGATGATTTCCGACAGCAGAACCTGCAGGCCGCCATTGCCGCCTTGTCCCAGTGCCCGGTTGATCTCGTCTTCCGAAGGGCGGGATTGGGAAAGAAAGCGTGTGCTGATGAACTCGCGCCAAGCCAGCTGGTTGGCGACCAGATCCCGCACGGTTTCGCGATCGACCCCTTCATTTTTGAGGGCATTGAGGAATTCGTCGGACGACAGCTGACCGCGGGATGCGAATTCGTCGATACCGACCTCTATGTCTTCGGGTGTTGCCGTGATGCCGGCGTCGCGCAGGGCCTGGTTGCGCAGGCTGTCTTCGATCAAGGCTTCGCGCACCTCTTGGTCTGAACTGCCGGGAACGCCCAGAACGGTCAGCAATTGCTGGCGTTGCTGCAACTCGTACCAGGTGATTATGTCCTGATTGACACGGATCGCCGGCGAGAACAGGCTTTGGGCCGAGATCTGCCCGGCTGCGAGCGTGATGACCGCGGCAGCAAGTGCCGGAGTGGCCCGCCTGATCCAGCCGGAACGAATAAACCTTGAGAAACCTGATATCAGCTGCATGATCTTTTGTACTTCTTACCGCCGCCGTCGATGGCGTAACCTGTCAGGGCAACGGTAAACCCGAATTCCGTCGAAGGCTCAATACTTGATGTTGATGTGAAGCGTCGGCTGACGCTCATGTTAACCTGAACACATTCGTTCTGATAGGTCAGTCCAAACCCGTACCGGATCGGTTCGTCTTCGCTGAGGTCATAGCGCGCCTCGGCGCGGGTCAGCCAGTTCTCGTCTATTCTGTAGCGCCCGTTCACCCAGAATTCCGAGATTTCGTCATCCACGTTCTCGTCTGGGTCAGGCTCCTGCCAGACATAGCTGCCGACGATTGCATCGTCACCGCGCGCCCATTGACCGCGCAGTTCGGCCTTTGCAAAGCTGAAATCGCCGTTGATCAGGCCGCGCCCGCCGATGGACCAGCCCTTGACCGTGTCAACCTGCCCGGCAATCAGCAAATCGGAAGACGTGCCCTGAAGTCCGGATGTCAGGTTGAAGGCCGGGTCGGCATCGGCGCGGAAAACCTGACCTACCGTTGCCAATGCACGTGAGCCATTGATACCGTACCGCGCCCAGTTGACGCCTACAACGCCGGTCGGCCCGTCTTCACGGCGATCGACTGCGGGAAAGCGGGACAGAGAAAGCAGATCGCCCTGATCGAATTCCTGAAATGTGCTTTCGTCAATCGGCACGTCATTGGTCGACACATGGGTCCACCCGACCTGAGCGATGGGTTCCAGCACCTGCGAGGCACCGGATGCTTCGCGGCGCTGCATTGGATAGCGCAGCGTCATTGCCGCACGAGGCGTGAGCCGGTTGACGTTATCTGCGAAATTGCTGTCGTGCCGGATGTTGAACCTGTCCACCGACGCACCGAACTGTGCGTCAGCCCGTAATCCGGTGGCGAATATCCAGCTGCGCAGCCACTCGGCGTCAACAGTGGCACGCGCCACATCGCGTCCGGTGACGTCGACATCGCTGGTACGCTCGTATGCATGGCTGAGAAAAGACAGGCGGACTTCGCCGCCAACACCTTGGGGGAAGTATCGTTTCTGGTAGTTCAGGTCGAAAATCCGCGACGGTATTTCATCCTGATCTTCGCTGTCACGCAGCGTTTTGTAGTGGATCAGGTTGGTCCTGAAGGCCGTATCCCGTTTGATCCGCTCAAGCGCGACTTCGCTACGCAGGCGGTCGTAATTGGGCAGGCCATAATCCGCCAGATAACCGTCGTCAGACGTGGTGTTGATGCTGAACAGGAACCGGAAGTCGTTCTTCAAGAGAAAAAAGCCACTTGCGAACAGATAGCCGCGATCCTGGTTCGGCTGGATGTCGTCACGTGTGTAGGCCCCTTCGATGTTTATGCGGCCTGTTTTGAACGCTTGCCGGTACCGGTAGCCCAGCGTTCGTGTGCCCGAAGACAGGTACGGGGTCAGGGTCAGGTCCTTGTGGTCACCGAGCTTGAAGAAATACGGCACCTGAACGCCGGTCCCAAGCTGCGAGGTGGTTCGAATGGACGGTACAAGAAACCCTGTCGCGCGTTCCAGTGTTGGATCCGGCAGGCGCAAATACGGAAAGTAGAAGACAGGGAAATCCAGCACACGGAACTGTGCGCCTTCGAAATACAACTGCCGCTCAAGCTGGTCGTGGGTGACCTTGCGGGCGCGAATCTGCCATAGCGGCGCGCGACCGTTGGCACAAACTTGGCAGGACGTGGCCGAAACCTTGCTGAGCTGCGTGTATCGACCAGCGGCGCGGCGCGCCTCGACCGAGGCGATCTGGGTCTGTTGGTCGAACACCATCCGCGCGCCGATCAGAAGGCCATTCTGGATACCGTTGTCAAGTTCTGCCGAATCGGCCAGAATCGTGGTGCGTCCCTCCTGATCGATCCGGATCGGTCCCTGCAGTTCTAGAGAACCTGTTTCACGATCATAAATGATGCTGCGGGCAGTCAGTTTGATGTCGCCCTGAAACGCCTCGACATTGCCTTCGGCGATCAGCTTGCGATCCGGAGTGATAAAGATCTTGTCTGCGACCAGAAGGGCGGGAAGGTCCTGCGATTCAGCCGCTTGCCCGGCATTTGGTGCAGGCGCGGACTGCGCTGTAGCGATAGCTGGCGCGCAGTGGATCAGCGCACCGGATAGCAACAAGGGTAGCAAGTGCCGCATCAGCCGTCCTCCGCATGCAGCAACAGGCCCAGCGACAACAGCAGAGCGGCAAAGGGTGGAGCCCAGGCCGAGACGTAGACCGGCAATTGTCCGTTTTCCCCCAGGATTTGCGCAAAATTGCGGATAAAGTACATGGCAAAGCCCAGTAGAACGGCGGTCAGCACAGCGATGCCTGTGCCGCCGAAACGCACGTGGCGCATGGTAAAGGCGGCGCCGATTAGGACCATCGAGACCAGAAAGAAGGGCCGCGCGAGCTCGGATTGCAGCCAGACCTCGTATTGCTTGGTCGAGAACCCGGCCTCTCCCAGATCGTTGATCAGTTGCGGCAGATCATAGACCGAGACAGAGTCCTGCTGGCCTAGCGAATCCAGAATGCGCTGCCGGGTCAGAGACGTGGGCAGGTCCAGCCGGTCATGCGTCACCGCATTCAATTCGGGGTTTTCGTCATCTTTCAGGGACCAGATCTTGGCGTCCTGCAGGACCCATCTGCCATCTTCCAGCCGGGCTTCGTCAGCGACGATCTGCTGGGTCGGCTTGCCGTTTTGGCCAAAGGTGATGATCGTGACACCAGTCAGATGCAGGATGTCGTCATTCTCGGTGCCCTGCGCGTGAATGACCGATTGCCCGTCCTCCGCCCCTTGCCGCAGCCACAGGCCATCACGGCTGATGGACAGGGTGGAACGGCCGTCGTTGCGGTAGCTGTCCGCCAGACGCCGGTATTCTTCGGACGTTGCCGCAGCGATCGGGTTCAGCAGGGCCACGGCCAGCGCTCCGATAATCAGCGCCAGAACTACCGGCGCAGCCAGAGCGCGGATGCCGGACCGCCCGGTTGCACGGGTCACAACCAGTTCTGAACTGCGGGCCAGTCCAATGAACAGGGCAATGGTCGACAGAATAATCAGCAAAGGCAACATCTCGCTGATGGCAGCGGGAGTGTTCAGCAAAGTCAGCTGAAGCAGGCGCCCAAAAGACAGGTTGGAATCGTCAAAACGGCGGATCTGTTCGATCAGATCGATCAGAATCATCAGTGTCAGAAAAATGCCGCCAATGACCAGAAAACTTTGCAGGAATCTGCGGGCGAAATAGCGGTCGAGGATCACAACAACGCCCTCATCACCCCGAAAAAGCAAGGGGCCGGGCCGAATTTGCCGGAACGTGATTTTCTGCGCGACGGCTTGTGCCTGCCGTTTGGTGCCAAGTCTTGTCCCCCGATGCCTGTCGGTTCTTTTTGCGGGACTTTAATGCAAATGACGGCTGGGGAAAACTGCTATCTGGTCAAGCCGCGCGGTGCGGGCTAGGTCTTGGGGAACAGATTTTGAGGAGTTTGCAATGAGCAGTCTGGTTCCGGTCCGTTTTCAGGCCTTCGATGTGGATGCAATGGCGCAGGCCGAGGGGCGCGTGGCGATCATCATCACGTCAGAGGGGAAAATGGGCCCAGCCGCCCGCCGCGCCAATCGCCTGACACGCGGCGCGGTTGCGCGACTGGTTGAAAGCGAGAAGTTCGGCAAGGCCAAAACCGGGGACGTCATCTCGTTGGGCTGGCCGGGTGGGATGGCAGCGGAAGCGCTGGATGTTCTGGTTCTGCCGCGCCGGCCCGAGCGGGCCGAGGCGCGCAAGGCGGGTGCGGCACTGGCCAAGCTGGCAGGGGGCAAGGATCTGCTGGTGATGGCGGCCAATCAGCTGCGGTGCGAAGATCTGGCCATGGGTATCGCGTTGCGCAGTTACGATTTCGATGCGCACAAGACCAAGGACGCGGAAGAACCTGGCACCGTCACCATCAACCACGGCAAGCATGACGAGGTCGAGGCCGCCTTTGCGCCGCTTTATGCCGTGGCCGACGGCGTTCGGATGACCCGTGACCTGACCAACGAACCTGCCAACGTACTGACCACAACCGAGTTCGCCGATCGTCTGAAAGAGATGGAGGCGCTGGGGCTCGAGGTCGAGGTTCTTGAAGAAGACAAGCTGGCCGAGTTGGGAATGCGCACATTGCTGAGCGTCGGACAGGGGTCCGACAGCCCTTCGAAAGTGGTGGTGATGCAGTGGAACGGGGGCGACAAGGACGATGCGCCGCTGGCGCTGGTCGGCAAGGGTGTCGTGTTCGACACCGGCGGCATTTCGTTGAAGCCCGCCGGTGGCATGGAAGACATGACGATGGACATGGGCGGCGCGGGCGTTGTGGCGGGCACCATGCGGGCGCTGGCAAAACGCAAAGCAAAGGCCAATGTCGTCGGGCTGGTGGGGCTGGTCGAAAACATGCCCTCGGGCAATGCCACGCGGCCCGGTGACGTGATCACCTCGATGAAGGGCGATACGGTCGAGATCATCAATACCGACGCCGAGGGGCGGTTGGTTCTGTGTGATGTGATGTGGTATGCGCAGGAACGGTTCCGGCCCGTTGGCATGGTCGATCTGGCCACGTTGACAGGTGCGATCATCATCGGTCTTGGGTATGAAAATGCCGGTGTATTCTCGAACAACGACACGTTCTGCGATGCGTTCCTGAAATCTGCCGGGGCCGAGGATGAGGGCGCGTGGCGGTTGCCGCTGGGCGAGGCCTATGACAAACAGTTGAAATCACGCATTGCGGATATGAAAAACGTGGGCGGACGGCCTGCGGGCTCGATCACTGCGGCGCAGTTCCTGCAACGGTTTGTCAAGGAAGAGACGCCGTGGATTCATCTGGACATTGCCGGTGTTGCCTCGGTTTCAACCGAGACGCCTTACGCTCCCAAGGGGGCCACGGGCTGGGGCGTGCGCGCACTGAGCCGGTTCGTGCAGGATAATTTCGAGTAATCGGATGGGGGCCGTCTATTTCTATCACCTGACCCGGCAGCCTTTGGAGCAGACCCTGTCGGTGCTGCTTGACAAGGCGCGGCAGGCCGGGTGGCGGATTGCCGTGCGGGGGACCGATCCCGCGCGGATGGACTGGCTGGATGAAAAACTGTGGCTGGGTCCCGAGGAGGGGTTTCTGCCGCATGGTCGGGAAGGCGGGCCGCATGATGTGGCACAGCCCATCCTGCTGACCACCACGGCGGATGCCGCAAATGACCCATCCTGTGTGATGGCGGTGGATGGCGCGCCGGTCGAGGCCGACGAGGTTGCCGCGTTGGAACGGGTGTGCATCCTGTTCGATGGCAACGACGAACAGGCCGTTCAGCACGCACGGGGGCAGTGGAAGGCGCTGACCGCCGCGGGATGCTCGGCGCAATACTGGTCCGAGGCGTCGGGGCGGTGGGAAAAGAAGGCCGAGGCCTGATTTTCGAAAACAAGTCAGGAGAGTGACGGATGAAAACCAAGCCTCTGGGCCGTACGGGCATCATGGTGTCGGACCTGTGTCTGGGCACGATGACGTTTGGCACGCAAACTTCAGAACCCGAGGCGCATGCGCAGATCGACCTGGCGTTGGATGCCGGGGTAAACTTTGTGGATGCGGCCGAGATGTATCCGGTGAACCCGGTCTCGAAGGAAACGGTCGGGCGGACCGAGGAAATTCTTGGTAACTGGAATGCCGAAAACCGGTCACGACGGGGCGACTATGTGTTGGCCACCAAGCATTCCGGCGCGGGGTTTGCCCACGCCCGCGACGGCGCGCCAATCACCGGGCAGACCATCCCCGAGGCCATCGAAGGCTCGCTGCGGCGGTTGCAGACGGATTGCATTGATCTCTACCAGTTTCACTGGCCCAATCGCGGCAGCTACATGTTTCGGCAGAATTGGGATTATGCACCATCTGGGCAGAATACCGGAGAAGTTCTGGAGAACATGCAGGAGTGCCTTTTGGCGCTGCAGGCGCAGGTGAACAAGGGCAATATCCGCGCATTCGGCCTATCGAACGAAAGTGCGTGGGGGACGGCACAGTGGCTGCGGCTGGCCGAACAGATGGCCGCGCCACGGGTCGCGTCTGTACAGAACGAGTATTCGCTGCTCTGCCGCCACTTCGACACCGACCTGGGTGAGTTGAGCGTACACGAGGATGTGGGCTTGATGGCATTTTCCCCTTTGGCCGCAGGGTTCCTGACCGGCAAATACCAGAACGGGGCAGTGCCGGCCGGATCGCGCATGTCGCTGGTGCCCGCAATGGGGGGACGCAAGTCCGCGCGTGTCTTTGACGCAGTGGCGGCCTACCTCGAGATCGCGGATCGCCACGGCTTGGACCCGGTTCACATGGCGCTGGCCTGGTGCCGGACCCGACCTTTCATGATGTCAGCAATCTTCGGGGCCACGAGCGTCGTGCAGTTGGAGCATATTCTGCGCGGTGCCGATCTTGAATTGTCGATGGACGTTCTGGCCGAGATAAATCAAGCGCACCGGGCCCATCCGATGCCGTTCTAGGGGCGCAGCCCCCGTCGCCAGCGGTGTCTTGCCCGAGGTCTTTCTGAACAATTGACTGGTTTGGTCAGTGATGCGTGGGCTGGGTCCGGTCTTGCCTCAGGTCACGGGCCGAGAGGCCGTGGGCCGTACGGAAGGCGCGGGCAAAGCTGGATTGTGAGGCGAATCCGGTGGCCAGGGCCACATCCATCAGTGGCATGTCCGTGTCGGTCACAAGACGGCGCGCCTCGGCCAGGCGCAATTGCAGGTAGTGGTCCTGCGGCGTGGTGTTCAGGCGCAGTCGGAACTGTTGTTGCAGGGTGCGGGGGCTGGTGCCCAGACGATCGGCGATATAGGCCAGCGGCAGTGGTTCGTCGAGCGAGGATTCCATCAGCGAATTGGCGCGGGCGGTCAGGGCAGAATGGCGATGCGGTGCGCCGGTGCGGCTTTGGGGTTTCGAAGGTTGAGGCGCGCCTTCGTAGAGGAACAGGCCCGAAACCCGCGCTGCGAAGCCGGCGCCATGGCGGGCGGCGATGATGTGAAGCATCATCTCGACCGCGGGAATCGCACCACCCGATGTCAGGCGGCCTTCCGACACGGTGAAGCGGTCCGGGCGGACGTCGACTTCGGGGAACCGCGCGGCGAAACTGCTGAGGTCTTCCCAATGCGTTGTGGCAGGGTGGCCATTGAGCAAACCGGCTTCGGCCAGCAGCCACGGTCCACCATCGATACCGGCCATGGTGGCGCCGGTGCCGGCAATGCGGCGCAGGCCAGCCAGCAGACTGGGCGTGGCATGGCGGGCGAGCTGGAACCCGGCGACGACAATCATCAACTCGCAGCTTTGCAGCCGGGCCAGGGGGATCCCGGGCACCTGCAGGGCGCTGGTCAGCATTGCAGGTTCAGCCGTTGCGGTGACGTAATCCCAGTCAAAGGCCGGGCGGTCTGCCAGACGGTTGGCCGCGCGCATTGGATCAACGGCCGAAGCGAAGCTGAGCGTGTTGCATTCGTCCAGCACCAGTACCGCCGTTTTCAGGGCGCGATGTTCGGGCTGAAGTATGTTTTTTGCGGATTTCATCAAGTTCGATTCGCATTCTGGCAAGTGTTTTCCCAAGGCTGCGTCAGAGTCGGCAGCAACGCAAATCAGAATCCGGGGAAAAGCCTGGGGAAAACCCAAGGTGAAGCCGGGTATAACTTGGGGAAAACGCAATGCCTCTGGAAATGAACCGCGAAGTCTTCATCACCTGTGCTGTCACCGGATCGGGCGGGACGCAGGATCGCAGCCCGCATGTGCCGCGCTCGCCCAAGCAGATCGCCGAAAGTGCGATTGCCGCGGCAAAGGCTGGCGCAGCGGTGGTGCATTGCCACGTACGCGACCCGGAAACCGGCGCACCGTCGCGTGACCTGGCCCTTTATCGCGAAGTCACCGACCGCATTCGCGATGCCGAGGTTGATGCGGTTCTGAACCTGACCGCCGGCATGGGCGGCGACATCGTGTTTGGCGGGATTGAGAACCCGTTCCCTGTCAATGAAGCCGCAACGGACATGATCGGTGCGTCCGAGCGTGTGGCGCATGTTGCGGAGTGTCTGCCCGAAATCTGCACGCTGGACTGCGGCACCATGAACTTTGCCGAAGCCGATTACGTCATGACCAACACGCCCGGCGCGTTGCGTGCGATGGGCAAGATGATGACGGACCTGGGTGTGAAGCCGGAAATCGAGGCGTTTGACACCGGCCATCTGTGGTTTGCCAAGCAACTGGTCAAGGAAGGTATTCTGGAACCCAACGCCCTGGTCCAGCTGTGCATGGGCGTCCCGTGGGGCGCGCCGGATGATCTGAACACGTTCATGGCGATGGTGAACAATGTGCCGGATGACTGGACCTTCAGCGCGTTTTCGCTGGGACGGAACGAGATGCCGTTTGTTGCCGCCTCGGTTTTGGCGGGCGGCAATGTGCGCGTCGGGCTGGAAGACAATCTGTGGCTGGAGAAAGGCGTGCTTGCCGAGAACTGGCAGTTGGTGGAGCGTGCGGGCAACATCATCGAAAACATGGGTGCACGGGTGATCGGACCGCAGGAAGTGCGTGAAAAGCTGGGGCTGGTTAAACGGGCTCCGGTAGCGAAGTGAGAACGGAGCGGTACTTGGGGGCCCAGCCCCCAAACCCCCGGAGTATTTTGAAAAAGATGAAATATGCGCGTTCAACTGGCAGGATGACATGAAAACAGCGGCGATCATTGGTGGTGGTGTAATCGGCGGCGGATGGGCCGCACGGTTTCTGCTGAATGGCTGGGATGTTCGGGTGTTCGACCCGGACCCGGAAGCTAAGCGCAAAATTGGCGAAGTGCTGGAAAACGCGCGTCGGTCGTTGCCCGGTCTCAGCGATGTGCCTTTGCCGGCCGAAGGGGCGCTGAGCTTTCACGAGGATATGGCCGATGCCGTCAGGGATGCGGACTGGATTCAAGAAAGCGTACCCGAGCGGCTAGAGTTGAAACTGAAGGTTTACAAGGGGTTGCAGGAGGCGTGTGATCCTGGCGCGATCATCGGATCCTCGACCAGCGGCTTCAAGCCTTCGGAGTTGCAGGAAGGCGCACTGCGCCCCGAGCAGATCGTCGTGACGCACCCGTTCAATCCGGTGTATTTGCTGCCGTTGATCGAACTGGTGCCGACCGAGAAGAACTCAGCCGAGTTGGTTGCCACGGCCAAGGAAATGTTGACGTCGGTCGGCTTCTTCCCGCTGCATGTCAAGAAAGAGATCGACGCGCATATTGCAGACCGGTTTCTCGAGGCCGTCTGGCGTGAGGCGCTGTGGCTGGTCAAGGATGGCATTGCGACCACGGAAGAGATCGATGAGGCTATCCGTATGGGCTTTGGCATCCGCTGGGCGCAGATGGGGCTGTTCGAAACCTATCGCGTGGCCGGGGGTGAGGCCGGGATGCGGCATTTCATGGCGCAGTTCGGACCAGCCCTGCAATGGCCCTGGACCAAGCTGATGGACGTGCCGAAATTTACCGATGAACTTGTCGACATGATCGCCGAACAGTCGGATGCGCAATCCGGGATGCACTCGATCCGCGAACTGGAGCGTATCCGCGACAACAACCTTGTCGGGATGATGCGGGCGCTTAAGCTGCAGAATTACGGGGCTGGTGCAGTGCTGAACCAGCATGACGCAATGCTGCGGCCCGGCGCGCTGCCGACGCTGGAACAGGCAGATCTGAGCCAGCCGATCCTGACCCTGTCGCGGGCGGTGCCGCTGGACTGGACCGATTACAACGGTCACATGAACGAGGCCAAATACCTCGAGGCTTTTGCTGCGGCGACCGACCGGTTCATGGAGATCATTGGTTGTGACGCGGATTACATCGCCTCGGGCGGCAGCTATTTCACCGCTGAGAACCACCTTCGCTATATCGACGAAGTCCATGCGGGCGCAAAGATTGAAGTGCGCACGCAGATGTTGTTGGGTCAGGGCAAGAAACTGCACGTTTTCCATAGCATGTACGAGGGCGACAAGCTGCTGGCAACGGGTGAGAGCTTTTTGCTGCATGTCAGTCTGGAAACCCGCCGCCCCAGCGCGCCTTCGGCCGAAATCGAGGATGCGATGGCGCGAATTGCCGCCGCGCAGGCTGATCTGCCATACCCCGAAGGTGCGGGTGTGGCCATTCGGAAACCGTCATGACCCGGCGGGTTCTGGTCACGGCCGGCGCCGCGGGCGTCGGTCGTGCCATGGCCGATGCGTTTGACGCGGCAGGCTATGAGGTCTGGGTGACGGATATCGATCAGGCGGCGCTGCAGGCCTTGCCGGATCACTGGACGGCGCATTGGACGGATGTGACCAGCGAGAACGACATGAGCGCCGTCTTTCAGGCGGCCGGTGCAGCAGGCGGTCTGGACGTGCTGTGCGCCAATGCGGGGATCGCAGGGCCGACTGACGCGATCGAGGATATCGATCTGGCCGCGTGGCGGTCCTGTGTCGCGGTCAATCTGGACGGCGCATTTCTGGCAGCCAAACATGCGGTCCCGATGATGAAATCGGCGCGGGCGGGAAGCATAATCCTGACGTCTTCGACGGCCGGACAATATGGGTATCCGTTTCGGGCACCTTACTCAGCGGCGAAATGGGCCGTTATCGGGTTGATGAAGACGCTGGCGATGGAGTTGGGGCCACATGGTATTCGCGCCAATGCAATCTGCCCGGGCGCTGTCGAAGGCCCTCGAATGGAGGGCGTTTTGCAGCGTGAGGCCGCGGCCAAAGGAATGACGCGCGACCAGGTTTACCAGGGCTATGCCGCGGGCACCTCGATGGGCCGATTCGTCGAGGCACAGGATATCGCCAATATGGCGGTCTTTCTAGCCTCGGATGCGGCAAGGCTGGTGTCGGGGCAGGTGATTGCCGTGGATGGTCACACCGTCAACCCCGACCCCAAAGTCTAAGCGTCAGGCCTGATTTGGGCCACGCAACTGACGAATAGCGCTGCGCACGGCCTGCCAGTCCTGAGCTTCCTGTGTGTTACCGGAAGCTTCGCACTCGCGCATTTTCTGAGCGGCTTCCGCCTCGGCTCGGTCGCCGTGAGCGGTATAGAGGGCGCGTGCGTATTCTGCCGTTTTCAGTGCGTCCATTCTTGTAGTCCTCCGTCTTGTGGTCGGATGTCCCAAACGTTCGCGCGAAGGCACCATAGCACAGGAACTATCAAGCCGCATCACTGCGTCTGAGACGGATCTGAGATCGCTGACCTGAATTGCCGCAGATGATCCGGAAAATCGCGGGCGGTCAGGTCCGCCTCGCGGATCAGGGTATCGAAATGGCGGGTGAAAACCTCGACCCGGTCACGGTCGCGGAAAGCCATGTAATGGCTGCCGGCGTAGAAAACGCACAGAAGGGGGCCGAATATCGTGACTGGTGCGGAATAGAGCCGTTTGGCATCAAACAGATAGATGCGCAATCGTGGATAAAGCAACTCGCAGAGTTCCAGCAGATGATCGATCTGATCCAGCCGGACCTGCAAAGGCAGATCCTGATAGTAGCCCGTGCCATGGGCAAAACTGTGGATTTCATAAAGCGGCATCGCGATCTCATAGTCCGATTGCGCACTGCGCATCCACGCCAGTCGGTCGGCAGACGCACCGATCGCCTGATCGGCCGTACGACCCAGATGGGGGGCGTATTCCCATTCCAGAACGGCACGGGTTTTCAGCATGTCGGGCAGGGTGGCCGGGACATAGCGGATCTTGTATCCCGCCGCCTCCTGATGCCACTCAAAGATACGCTCATCAACCAGGGCGCGGGGGGCTTCGGCCATTGTCAGGGAACTGGCCAGCAGCTCTGCCGCGCTTTCAGGGCGGTTGGAGAGGCTGAGCAGCCAGTCCGCCGAAACACCAAGCGCCGAAGCGCAACTGCCAACTACATGCGCGTTAGGCAGTCGGGCGCCCGCGTCGGCCAAAAGCTGTGAAACTGTGGATCGGTCCACGCCGATTCCCCGGGCCAGTGCGCTTTGACTGACACCGCGTTCTTCCATGGCGCGGGCCAGACGCAGACGAAACTGCGCAGCGCGATCTCGTTTGTCGATTTTTTCCTGCATATGATAATAAATATCACGTTTGATTAGTTTTGTTAATCATATTCAGAATTCTCACGCCCCTCTGTTGCCGATAAATCTTGAAACATAACAAGACTATGGGTGACGGAATGGAGACACGGCGCAGATCAGTCGTGAAGGCTGTGGTTTGGAATGCGATGGGGCTGGCAATGATGACGCTGGTCGGGCTGATCGCAACCGGATCGGCGGCAGTTGGCGGTACGCTGGCAATCATCAACACAGCCATCGGACTGACCCTGTATGTGATTTACGAACGTGTCTGGGCCGGCATCACATGGGGGCGTGATGTCTGAGCGTTCCGGTCCCGAGTGGCGCACTTTCGCATTGATTCTTGCCTGTTACGGGGCGTGGTTGCTGACAGTCTTCTTCATGGCGTCCTGGAGCCTTTGGCTGGCCATCCCGGCAATGGGGGTCATAGCGGCACTGCATTCTTCCCTGACTCACGAGGCTTTGCATGGCCATCCGTTTCGAACCAAATGGGTGAACGAGGCGCTAATGGCGCTGCCGCTGACATTGTTCATTCCCTATAACCGGTTCCGGGATATGCATCTTGCGCATCATCGTGATGCGGCACTGACCGACCCCTATGATGACCCCGAAACCAACTATCTGGACCCCAAGGTATGGGAGTCTTTGGCCGGCTGGCAAAAGCTGGTTTACAGCGCCAATAACACACTTTTGGGCCGCATGGTTCTGGGGCCGCTTATTGGCCAGACCGCGTTCTTTCGCGATGAGTTGCGCGGGGCGCTGCGTGGCGATCCGGCCATTTTGCTGGCATGGGCATTGCATCTGCCTGGGGTGGCCATGGTGTTGTGGATTGCTGCTGCGTCTGCCATGCCGGTCTGGGCGTTTGTCATTTCGGCCTATATTGGGCTGGCACTGGTAAAGATCCGCACTTTTCTGGAGCATCGCGCGCATGAGAAATCGCGGGCCCGAACCGTTATCGTCGAAGATCGCGGTCCGTTGGCTTTTCTGTTTCTGAACAACAACCTGCACGTCGTTCATCATATGAACCCGGGCACACCGTGGTATCAGCTGCCTGCGCTTTACCGGAATAACAAGGAACGGTATCTGGCCTGCAACGAGGCCTATGTCTATCGTTCTTACGGACAAATCTTCCGTCAGTATTTCTGGAGCGCCAAAGATCCGGTGGCGCATCCTCTCTGGCCAAAGGGTTGATTTAAGGACAAAAGGGAAGCCATGAGCCTATGGATTCCCGTCACCGTTGCGGCCGCTGCGTTTCAGACCGTGCGGTTCATGCTGCAAAAATCACTGAGCCGCATTCAACTGAGTGCGGCAGGCGCCACATTCGCGCGGTTTGCCTATTCGATGCCGCTGGCCGTCATCGGCCTGATCGTTGCCATGCAATCGACCGGTTTTGCACTGCCACATTTATCCGCGAAGTTCTGGATGTTTGCGGTTCTTGGCGGGACCACTCAGATTCTGGCGACGATCTGCGTCGTAGCTCTGTTCAAACAGCGCAATTTTGCTGTGGGTATCACCTTTAAGAAAACCGAAGTGATTCAGACGGCTATCGTCGGTTTCCTGATCCTTGGCGATCAGGTTTCATCAGGGGCATTAATTGCCATCCTGCTGGGTTTGGCGGCGGTGTTCTTGTTGTCCAAAACACCGGGCGGCGACGGAGAGTGGTGGCGCCACCTGACCAACAAGGCGTCCCAACTGGGGTTGGGATCCGGCGTGCTTTTTGCCTTTTCGTCAGTCAGTTATCGCGGTGCATCGATGCAATTGGGCGATCTGGATGCGTGGTTCCGCGCGCTGGTCACGCTGGCCGCCGTGATCATGTTTCAGTTCCTCAGCATGGGACTGTGGCTACTATGGCGTGACCGGGCCGAATTGCGGGCCGTTTGGGACACCCGGCGAACCGGTGTTTTTGTCGGGCTGACCAGCTTGTGTGGTTCGTTCTGCTGGTTCTTTGCGTTCACGCTGCAAAATGCGGCCTACGTCAAAGCGTTGGGGCAGGTGGAATTGATCCTCAGCCTGCTGGCTTCGTTGCTGTTTTTCCGCGAAACCATCACCCGGCGTGAGATCGCCGGGATGTCTTTGCTTGGAATATCAATTTTGGCGTTGGTGTTGGCGATCTAGCCCGCGCGGCGTTCATCAAAGCTGAGGGCGATGAAGCTTGGCAGGTGATCGCCCATGCCCACGACTGATGGGCCGTTGTCCTCGTGACGGTTGCGCCCGCGGGGTTTGGGTTCTTTTTCCCGCTTGCCTTCACTTTTTCGGCCTTCGGAAGATCTGGATTTCTTCTCGGGCTTCGGGGTGTCCGGTTTGGGTTCATCTTTGACCGGGTTGTCGATGCGCGGAATATCCTTCTGGATCAGTTTTTCAATCGCATCCAGTGCCTTTTCATCGCGGCCCGAGCAGATCGTGATGGCCTTGCCCTCACGCCCGGCGCGGCCTGTGCGGCCGATGCGGTGGACGTAATCCTCGGCATGGCCCGGTACGTCGAAATTGAACACATGGCTGACCGATGGAATATCCAGGCCGCGTGCTGCCACGTCGGAGGCGACGAGCAGGCGCAGAGAGCCGTCGCGGAAACCGTCCAGCGTTTTCATCCGCTGCGACTGGTCCAAGTCGCCATGGATGGCGGCGGCATTGTAGCCGTATTTCTTCAGCGATTTCGCGCAGATATCCACATCGGTCTTCCGGTTGCAGAAGATGATCGCGTTGGTGCATTTGTCGCCTTCGGAGTCGATCAGCGCACGCAGAACCTTGCGTTTGTTGCTGGCTTCACGGTCGCGGCGACCACCCTTGAACATGACCACTCCCTGCTCGATGGTCTCGGACGCAGTGGCCTGACGGGCAACCTCGATCCGGGCGGGGGCAGACAGGAAAGTGTCGGTGATGCGTTCGATCTCGGACGCCATGGTGGCCGAGAAGAACAGGGTCTGCCGGGTGAACGGCGTCAGCGAGAAGATGCGTTCGATATCGGGGATGAATCCCATGTCCAGCATCCGGTCGGCTTCGTCCACAACCATGATCTGCACGCCGGTCAGCAACAACTTGCCGCGTTCGAAATGGTCCAGCAGGCGCCCCGGTGTGGCGATCAGAACATCGACGCCCCGATCAATCAGCGATTCCTGCTCCTTGAAGCTGACACCGCCGATCAGCAGCGCCTTGGTCAGTTTCAGATGCTTGGAATAGGTGTCGAAGTTTTCCGCCACCTGAGCGGCCAGTTCCCGGGTCGGACACAGCACCAGCGAGCGCGGCATACGTGCACGCGCGCGGCCACGGGCCAGCAGGGTGATCATCGGCAGGGTAAAGCTGGCGGTTTTGCCAGTACCGGTCTGGGCGATCCCCAACACATCGCGGCCCTCAAGCGCAGGTGGAATCGCGCCTTCCTGGATCGGAGTGGGTGTTTCGTATCCGGCTTCCTCAATAGCCTTGAGGACCTTCGGGTTCAGGTTCAGTTCGTTAAACTTTGTCATATATGTCCGGTTCATGCGGACACTTGACCTGGCCCGCGCGTCTGTAAAATGCCGGGCCCGGATGGCCATGCGCCCCATGCGCATTTCGGCTTGGGCGGGACATAACAAAATCGTAACACCAGGTCAAATGAAGAGCGGTTAATCTGGAGGCGCCAAAGGCGTGTATTCAGTTTTCCGCAACAATTCAATTGGTTCCGGGAAAGTGTTTCGCAACTTTAACGTCCAGATCAAGCGGACGATGCCGGATCATGCCGTGATCTTCCAGCCGGGTGCGTGTCGCGGGGGCTGCGCCGCTCATCTCGTCAAAAAAGCGGCGCAGCCCATCCAGGCCATCTTCTGCTTCGATCATGCCCAGAAGTTCATTCATGTTCACGCCGCCACGCTCGCGAGCGACATTGGGGGACATGCCGGGCTGATAGGACCCGCGTGCGATCCGGAACGGATAGTGGGCCAGCCAGTGTTCCCAATCGGGCGCGTGGCGGTGGCAAAGGTCCATGCCGTCCAGTTCCACGCAATCGCGCAGAATTTCCCCGTTTTGGAACAGGTTGTGGATACGAAAGTTGATCTTCGACATGCCGGTACGAACGAACAGCTTGCCCTGGATGTGGCTGAGGAAACCGCACAGAACAAAAGCGCCGTAGGTGGGATAAAGGGTTTGCACCAGCGTGTCGCGGCCCCGGCCTTTGGGAATAAAGGCCTTGTACAGATCTTTGCCGGTCGCCAGCGCCTCGATCGGGCGGGTGCGGGCGGCGGGAATGTCATCTGGAACCTGCGCCAGCAGGTCCGGAACCGGGCGTTTCGGCCACAGGAACTCGTCCAGGTCGATATGGGCCAGCCAGTTCAGATCTGTCTTGCGGTACGTGTAGGTGGCGTTTGCTGTCTGGCGCACCTGGTGTTTGTCCGGGCGGTCCCGCTTTCGCCTTTCCCAGAATGCGGCGTCACAGACCCACACTTCTATCTTTGGATGGGCCCGGAGGGCTTCGAAAGCCTGCGGATTGGGTTCGTCCAGAAAAAGGTACATCCGGTCGAGCCCCAGATCGAGGTGGTAGGCTGCAAATCGGAGGATATCAGGAGCCGCACCCCGTATGGTTGAAACGATACCCCAGCGCGGGTTTTTTAGGGCGTCCGTGGACTGAGGTAATGGCGTCATGGCGCCAATTTGCGGGCAGTCGCTGCGGGTTTCAAGCCTGGCTTGGGTGGCAGATCGGCCCAATTAAGGGCCCGATAATCAAAGCCGCATTCGATTGTCGGCTTCACGATCCGAAAATAGGGAGAAAGGTCGAAATCGCGTGGCGTGAAAAGCGAATGGTGGCGAATCCTCAGAATCTCTCGGGCGTGATCCTTGGAGCAATCCTCGAGCAGTGCCGGCAGGATCGGATAGCGTACACTTTGGAACGCCTGCGCAATTACGGTCGAACAGATTGCCCGCGTCGGATCGCCGGAACCCAGTGCCAGCATCTGGCGGCGAAAGCGAACCGGGACAGGCGGGTTTGGCATCAAATAGCGCAGCAGGTCAAAAATGTTCTTCAGGTCATAGGTCTTGCCGATGCTTCCGCGCATGAAGGCAATTACCCGCGCAGAATCCTCGTTCGTCAGGCCGACAGGCCGACAGATTCGGGTGTTGAGATGGGCAAACTGAGATACAGGCACGGCACGCACCCCGTCCTGAAGGTCAGCTTCGATCAACTGAGTATCCGGGTCTTCGCCACCCGCAAAGAACGCCACATGCGACCAGGTAGAATTCGTTAGATACTTGATTGCCGATGCAACCCGGCTGTTGCCCTCGACCAACAGAACATCGCAGGGCTGAAGTGTCTGGCGCAGCCGCTCGGGTGTAGTTGAGGAGAAACTCTGGTACCCTTTGAGGGGTTTCTCAATATACCGCGACAGAGCATATCCGAGCCTGGTCAGAAGTCTGTTCATACCTCTACCTCCGCGCTTGCGTTCGAAAGCAGGTTATTCTGACTCCGAACAGACCCGGATCACAAGCGTATTGATATCACGTCATCATTTCCTTGGTCGCTGAAAGGTTCAGCGCCGGATAGTCGCGGACGACCCGGTCGATGTCCCATTGCAAGCGGGTCAGATAGACAATGTCACCATCGTGGTCATGGGCGATGTGTTGCTTGTTGGCATTCACGAACTTTTCAACTTCGGGCTTGTCGCCGCTGACCCAGCGGGCACTGGTGAACTGCGACGCCTCGAAACGCACAGGCAGGCCATATTCCATCTCGATCCGGCTGGCGAGGACTTCGAATTGCAGCGCGCCAACGACGCCTACGATGAAACCTGAGCCGATCGAGGGTTTGAACACCTTGGCCGCGCCTTCTTCGGCAAACTGCATCAGAGCTTTTTCAAGGTGCTTAGCCTTCATCGGGTCGCCTGCGCGAACACCCTGCAGCAGTTCCGGCGCGAACGATGGGATGCCGGTCACGCGCAGCGCTTCGCCTTCTGTCAGCGTGTCGCCGATGCGCAGTTGGCCGTGGTTCGGAATGCCGATGATGTCCCCAGCCCAGGCTTCTTCCGCCAACTCGCGGTCGGAGGCCAGGAACAGGACGGGGTTCGAGATCGCCATCGGTTTTTTCGATCGCACATGCGTCAGCTTCATGCCGCGCTTGAAATGGCCAGAAGCCATGCGCACGAACGCCACACGGTCGCGGTGCTTTGGGTCCATATTGGCCTGCACCTTGAAGACAAAGCCTGCGACCTTCTTTTCGTCGGGTGCGATCTGGCGCGGTTCAGCGGACTGAACCTGCGGCTGCGGTCCGTAAGCACCGATGCCCTCCATCAATTCCTTCACGCCGAACGAGTTGATCGCCGAGCCGAACCAGATCGGGGTCATGTGGCCTTCCAGTACCGCCTGCGGGTCCAGGGCGGGCAGCAGTTCGCGCGCCATTTCGACCTCTTCCAGCAGCTTTTCCAGCAAGTGTTCGGGCACATGCTCGGCCAGTTTGGGGTCGTCCAACCCGTTGATCTCAATGCTTTCGGCTACCTTGTTGCGGTCGGCGCGGTCCATCAGCTCCAGCCGGTCGCGCAGCATGTCGTAGCAGCCGATAAAGTCGCGCCCGACACCGATAGGCCACGCGGCGGGCGTGACGTCGATGGCCAGCATTTCCTGAATTTCGTCGATAATCTCGAACGTATCGCGGCTTTCGCGGTCCATCTTGTTGCAGAAGGTCAGGATGGGCAGATCGCGCAGGCGACAGACCTCGAACAGTTTCTGCGTCTGGCTTTCAACGCCCTTTGCGCCGTCGATAACCATCACCGCCGCATCCACGGCTGTCAGGGTGCGATAGGTATCCTCTGAGAAGTCCGAGTGACCGGGCGTGTCAACCAGATTGAACCGAAAGTTCCCATAATCGAACGACATCGCAGAGGCGGAGACGGAAATACCGCGATCCTTCTCCATCTGCATGAAGTCCGAACGCGTCCGCCGCGCCTCACCCTTGGCGCGCACCTGGCCAGCCATCTGAATTGCGCCCCCGTACAACAGGAACTTTTCAGTCAGCGTTGTTTTGCCCGCATCCGGGTGCGAGATGATGGCAAATGTCCGGCGCCGGGCAATCTCGGGCGGCAATACGGGTTGGTTCGAGGCGGTATCAAGCATGAGCGCGCGTATAGGCGTGGAATCCTGCCGAGGCAAGACAAAGGGGCTGGTTCGAATCATACCGTTATGGCAATAAGAACATATAGTGAACAAATTGCGGAGAAGATCGATGAATTTGAAAGAGATTGCCGACGAACTGGTTGCCGGTTGCCGCGAAAACCGGGCCAAGGAGAATTTGGAGAAACTCTATGCGCAGGATGCTGTTTCGGTCGAAGCGCATGAAATGGAAGGCATGGGCCGCGAGACGCATGGACGCGATGCGATCCGGGGCAAGCATGAATGGTGGGAAAGTGCGCACGAGGTGTCTGGTGCATCCGTCAGCGATCCGTTCCCGCACGGCGACGACCGTTTTGCCGTGATCTTTGAAGTGCAGGGCACGGTCAAGGAAAGCGGTGAAAGCTTCGACATGAAAGAGGTAGGCATCTATCACGTCGCCAACGGAAAGATCGTGCGCGAAGAGTTCTTTTACTGACGCGCTTTGACTTCTGGTCTTCCCTGTCTGGCCGGTGCTAGACATGCGGGCAACAACAGATGGGGAGGATCGGATGGATCTGGGAATACGTGGAAAACGCGCACTTGTCTGTGCCAGCAGCAAGGGTTTGGGTCTTGGCTGTGCAGAAGCCCTGGCCGCAGCCGGTGTCGATCTGGTGATGAACGCACGCGGGGTGGACGCTTTGGAAGCCGAAGCCG
This sequence comes from Ruegeria sp. BG6, assembly GCF_056538465.1. Classification (NCBI taxonomy): domain Bacteria; kingdom Pseudomonadati; phylum Pseudomonadota; class Alphaproteobacteria; order Rhodobacterales; family Roseobacteraceae; genus Ruegeria; species Ruegeria sp. BG6. The sequence goes on from NZ_JBQFTB010000001.1 coordinate 173,077, forward strand.
CCCGGTTGCGAACGGAACATGGCGTCGACGTGCAGACGGTGGCCTGCGACGTGACCTCGGCCAAGGGGCAGAGCCAGGTGATAGACGCCGCGCAGGGTGTTGATATTCTTGTGACAAATGCCGGTGGTCCACCGCCCGGATTGTGGTCGGACTGGGATCGGGATGATTTTATCAAGGCGCTGGACAGCAACATGCTGACGCCGATCGCGTTCATGAAGGCACTGTTGCCGGGGATGATGGACAAGGGCTGGGGCCGGGTGGTGAATATCACCTCGCAATCCGTGCGCGCGCCGATCCCGGCGCTGGGTTTGTCGAACGCGGCGCGAACCGGACTGACGGGCTATGTTGCCGGGACGTCCCGACAGGTGGCCCGGCGCGGGGTTACCATCAACAATCTGCTGCCGGGTATTCATGCCACGGATCGCGCGGTGTCGCTGGACGGCGGCGTGGCGACGCAGAAGGGGATTTCAATGGATGAGGCGCGCGCGGAACGCGAGGCGACCATTCCTGCCCGGCGATATGGCACGCGGCAGGAATTCGGCGCGGCATGTGCATTTTTGTGCTCGCAACATGCCGGGTTCATCGTTGGACAGAACATCCTGCTGGACGGCGGCGGCACCAATCTGACGATGTGAGCATGGCGCAGGGGTTTTCACTTAAGGACCAATTGTTCAACGCGGAAAAAACCAGCTATCTTGCGGGTTTATTCTCTGCTTCTGATGCTGGTTTTGACGCAACTGCCTTTCAGGCGCGCGTCATGCAGCGGTTGCCAGAACTTGAGTTGAAAGAGCGGATGGCCTGGATTGCCGAGTGCCTGCAACAGGCAGTTCCCGGTGAATTGCCTGATGTTGCCCCGGTTATCCTGCGCGCGCTGCCGCCGCCTCTGGATCCGGACAAGACCGATGATGATTTCGGAGATTTCATCTTTGCGCCCTTGGGCGATTGGGTGGTGTCGGCAGGGCTGAACTACCCCGATCTGGCACTGGATGTACTTGCGGAACTGACGCAGCGGTTCTCGATGGAATGGGCGATCAGACCGTTTTTGAACGCCCACCCGGATCTTGTGATCGAAAGGATGCAGGATTGGTGCGTGCATTCCAGCTATCACGTGCGTCGTCTGGTCAGTGAAGGCACGCGGCCTCGATTGCCTTGGGGGCAGGCGGTGGGGCTGGAGTTGAGCGATCCGGTGCCACTGCTGGACAGGTTGCACGGCGACAACACACGATATGTCACGCGGTCTGTGGCGAACCATTTGAACGATATCACCAAAACGGACCCGGACCTGGTTCTGGATCGATTGCAGACCTGGCAGGCGGAGGGCCGACAGAACGCTGACGAGCTAAGATGGATGACCTCTCATGCCCTGCGCGGGCTGGTGAAATCGGGCCATGCAAGGGCGATGAAGATGCTGGGTTATGATCCCGATGCCGAACTGATCGTTGCGGTTGACCTGCATGGGGATGCCCGGATTGGTGAGGCGCTGGAGTTTTCAGTTGATCTGAGAGGTTCAGGAGATCAGCCGGTTTTGGTTGATTATATCATTCACTTTCAAAGGCCTGGCGGAAAGGTTTCACCCAAGGTTCACAAGCTGAAACAGTCCGTTCTGCGCGATGGCACGCTCAGCTTGGCCAAGAAACACAAGCTGAAAGGCGATGCCACCACCTTTCGGTTGGTGCCGGGCATGCACCGGTTGGAGATTCAGGTGAATGGAAAAATACGCGCCGGTGCGGATTTCGAACTGCTGGGCTGAGACGGCAAGAAACTCTCACGCTTTTGTCAGAATGGCGGTCGCCTGATTGCGCGCCAGTCGGTCTTGCACTAGCTGCTGAACAGTGGCTGAGGAAAGGATTCCGATGATGAAGCATGAGGCGGTACAGAACTATTATGGCGAAGTCCTGCAAGGCAGTTCGGATTTGCAGACCAACGCATGCTGCACGCCCGATGACATGCCGGATCATCTGAAGAAGATTCTATCCCGGGTGCATGACGAGGTGCTGACACGGTACTACGGCTGCGGCTTGATTGCGCCGCTGGACCTGGAAGGAATGTCGATCCTCGATCTGGGGTGCGGTGCGGGCCGTGACGTTTATGCGTTGTCCGCCATGGTCGGCGAAAAGGGCCGCGTCGTCGGCGTGGACATGACGCCGGAACAGCTGGACGTCGCGCGGGCGCATCAGGACTATCACGCGAATGCGTTCGGATATGCCGCCAGCAATGTTGAATTCCATCACGGCTTCATCGAAAAGCTGGACGAACTGGATCTTGAGCCGGGATCGTTCGACATCATCGTGTCCAACTGCGTTATTAATCTGGCCACCGACAAGGATGCTGTTCTGCGTGGCGCGCATCGGCTGCTGAAAGAGGGCGGCGAGATGTATTTCTCGGACGTGTACGCTGACCGCCGTGTTCCTGCCGCCATGGCTGAGGATGACGTTCTGTACGGCGAGTGCCTGTCCGGGGCATTGTACTGGAACGACTTCCTGTCAATGGCGCGCAAGGCCGGGTTTGGTGATCCGCGCCGGGTGACGCATCGTCCGCTGACCATTGAAAATCCGGTTCTGGAAGAGCGCGTCGCGCCGCTGAAATTTCTTTCGGCCACCTACCGGTTGTTCAAGCTGCCTGATCTGGAACCTGCCTGCGAGGATTACGGTCAGGCCGTAATCTACAAGGGCACCATTCCCAACGCGCCGCATCTGTTTGAGCTGGACGACCACCATGCCATAGAAACCGGCAAGGTTTTCCCGGTTTGCGGCAACACCTGGATGATGCTGCACGATACGCGCTTTGCACGGCATTTCCAGTTCATTGGTGATTTCTCGAACCACTATGGCATCTTCGAAGGTTGCGGGGGCGAAAGTCCGTTCGAAGCCACAGGAGAAGCCGCCTCTGGTGGATGCTGCTGATCCCTTGCGCCTGAGGGGCGGGATTGTTATCCCCGCCCAAGCCCGATGAATTTGATCGGGAAAGGCAACGGGGTTCATCGGTGACAGTAGAGAAAGCTCCTCCTCCTCGTCTGGAGATTCGCAATCTGGTCGCGCGCTATGACGGTCAGGTCGTGGTGGATAACGTCTCGCTGACGGTGCAGGCAGGGCAGGTAACATGTCTGCTGGGACCGTCCGGCTGTGGTAAGTCCACCACGCTGCGCATGATTGCCGGGGTCGAGATGCAGGACTCGGGCGAGATCTACGTCGATGGCAAGCTGATCTGCGACACGGTTTTCCGTGTCCCGCCGGAACGGCGCGAGATCGGGTTGATGTTCCAGGATTTTGCCCTGTTTCCCCATCTGAGCGTGGCGGACAACGTTGCGTTCGGTCTGAAAGGCCGGAAAGAGGAGAAACGCGCCCGGGTCGAGGAGCTGCTGACCAAGGTTGATCTGATGCGGTTCATCGACGGGTATCCGCATCACCTGTCAGGTGGTGAACAACAACGCGTGGCGCTGGCCCGCGCGCTGGCACCGCGCCCGCGCATCATGTTGATGGACGAGCCTTTTTCGGGCCTCGACAATCGTTTGCGCGATGGCATCCGGGATGAGACGCTGGCCATCCTCAAGGAAGAAGACGCGGCGGTGGTGCTTGTAACGCACGAGCCCGAAGAGGCGATGCGCATGGCCGATGAGATTGCCCTGATGCGCCGCGGCAAGATCATTCAGCAGGGCGCGCCGTATAACGTGTATACGCGTCCGGCAGACAAGGCGGCTGTTGCTTTTTTCAGCGATGTCAACGTGTTGCGTTCGCAGGTGAACGGAGCTTTGGCGGAAACGCCTTTCGGGCAGTTTCTGGCGCCGGGTGTGCCGGATGGCACCGATGTCGAGATTGTGTTTCGACCACAGCATGTGCGACTGGACTTCGACCGGGGCGGCAAGGGGCCGCTGCCGACGCACACGGATGGGGTTGCTGCGCGGGGGGTGGTGCAGCGCGCGCGGTTTCTGGGCAATGAAAGCCTTGTCGAGTTTGAGATGGATCATGATGGCTCGACCCTGAAAGCCACTGTTCCGAATGTTTTTGTACCCGGCCCGGGTCGGGTCATGTGGCTGACGGTTCGCCGCAACCGGTGTTTCGTATTCCCGGTCTGAGGGGCTATGGCTCAGTTTAGTGCCAAGTGGTGCGTGAAAGCCGCAGATTGCGGACGTGCATTGCTTGCCGCAGCGTGGGGCTGGGTCTATCAATGGCGAAACGCGGGGGTAATTCGGGCACATGCGTATTCTTCTGACCAACGATGACGGCATCAATGCGCCGGGATTGATCACGCTTGAGGCGATTGCAGCCGAACTGGCAGGGCCAGGCGGAGAGGTCTGGGTCGTTGCCCCGGCCTTCGAACAGTCCGGCGTTGGTCATTGCATCAGCTATACCCATCCCATGATGATCGCCAAAATGGGCGAGCGTCGCTTTGCCGCCGAAGGCTCGCCCGCTGACTGCGTTCTTGCGGGCCTGCATGATGTGATGAAGAACCAGCGGCCCGATCTGGTTTTGTCCGGCGTCAACCGGGGCAACAACTCGGCAGAGAACACGCTTTATTCCGGGACCATCGGCGGCGCGATGGAGGCGGCACTACAGGGCGTACCTGCGATTGCCCTGTCGCAATATTTTGGCCCCCGGAATCTGGGCCTTGACGATCCGTTCGAGGCCGCTGGCCGGTTCGGCGCGGATCTTGTCCGGCGCATTCTGGATGCGACACCGCAAGAGCAGGGCGATTACCGGTTGTTCTACAACGTGAATTTCCCACCAGTGCCTGCGAATGAGGTGTTGGGCACCCGTGTCGCATCACAGGGGTATCGCCGGGACACATGCTTTTCGGTAGAACCCCACAGTTCGCCCTCGGGGCGGCGGTTCTTGTGGATCAAGGGCGGGTATCAGCATAACCCGACTGCTCCGGGGACCGACGCGGCAGTCAATCTGGAAGGCTACATCTCGGTCACGCCGATGCGGGCAGACCTGACGGCGCATGATACGCTGGAGGCGCTGAAGGCGATCGAATGAGTGGACTGAACCCTGAAACAACCATGCAGTTCCTGTTCGCCCTGCGTAAACGCGGGGTGACGGATGCGCGCGTTCTGGCGGCGATGGAACAGATCGACCGGGGCCGCTTCGTCAAGGGCCTGTTCGCGGAACGCGCCTATGAGGATACACCCCTGCCGATTGCATGTGGTCAGACGATCAGCCAGCCGTCGGTCGTGGGGCTTATGACGCAGGCGCTCGAGGTTCGGCCAAGGGACACAGTTCTGGAGATCGGAACCGGCTCGGGCTATCAGGCGGCGATCCTGGCGAAGCTGGCGCGCCGGGTTTACACGGTTGAACGCCACAAGCGCCTGGTGCGCGAAACCGGTGAGTTGTTTCGCGAACTGGGCCTGACAAATGTGACGGCCATGCTGTCGGATGGATCGTACGGTCTGCCCGAGCAGGCCCCGTTCGATCGGATCATTGTGACCGCCGCTGCGGAAGACCCGCCCGGGCCGCTCTTGGCGCAGCTTAAAATCGGCGGTATTATGGTGTTGCCGGTGGGCCAGTCGGATGCGGTTCAGACTCTGATCCGGGTCAGGCGAACCGAAACCGGGCTGGACTATGATGAATTGTTGCCTGTCCGTTTTGTGCCCTTGCTGGAAGGGCTTGGGAAGGATGGGGTGTAGTTGATATTTCCGAACTATGCGCCGGAACCCCGGAAAACAGGGGCAGGCGTTGAGGACAGCAAGATGAGAGCAGTTTCCAAATCAGCAATGCGCCGTTGCGCCCTTGGAGCGACGGCATTGGTAATCCTTGCCGGGTGCGAGGGGCCATTGGACTATGACCTGCGGGGCAATGTAGGCGGATTTTCGACCGCCGATGCGGCGCTGGCGGCCACGGGCAATCGTCCGGCTCCTGACGTGCGTGGGGTCATCACCTATCCCAACTATCAAGTCGCGGTGGCTCGCGGCGGCGATACCGTCAATGACGTGGCCGCACGTGTTGGGCTGCCTCCGTTGGAACTAGCCCGGTTCAACGGTTTGAATGTCACTGACTCTCTTCGCGATGGCGAAGTTCTGGCGCTGCCGCGTTCGGTCGGCGGCGGCAGCAACGTCGATATTGCAGCCTTGGCCGGGTCCGCCATTGATGAGGCTCCCGAGAGCGGGGGTGTTCAGACCACGACATTGGAGCCGGCAAAGCCTGTATCACCCACACCTGCACCGGTGGGGCCCGAACCGGTTCGGCACAAGGTCAAGCGTGGGGAAACGGCCTATACCATTTCGCGTTTATATCAGGTGCCGGTGGAGTCCCTGGCGGAGTGGAACGGTCTTGGGTCCGATTTCACCGTGCGCGAGGGCCAGTACCTACTGATCCCGGTCAAGGATCAGCCAGCGCCACGCAGGTCCGCGGCAGCGGCCACTACTGCAACGAATGTAACGCAGCCGGGGCAGGGATCTCCGACGCCGACACCCCCCAGTGCCACGCAGCCCTTGCCGGACGAAGAGGTCGCGCCATTGGCCGAAGCGCCTGATGTGACGGCGGAAGCGCCGACAAACACCAGCACCGCCGCCTTGTCCCTCCCGGTCAGCGGGACGATCATCCGCACGTTCGACAAGAACAAAAACAAGGGGATCGACATCGCCTCGAGTGCGGGCGCGCCGGTCAAGGCAGCTGATGCCGGGACTGTGGCTGCTGTGACGGAGGACGCAAATCAGGTTCCGATCGTACTGGTGAAGCACAGCAATGATCTGGTCACGATTTATGCCAATGTTGCCGACGTTGCCGTCAAGAAAGGCGACAGGGTTCGGAGAGGACAGCAAATCGCGGCTCTGCGGGGCGGTGACGAGGCCTATGTGCATTTCGAGGTGCGGCAGGGGTTCGAAGCCGTCGATCCCGAGCCTTACCTCAAGTGACGGAAATGGCCCGTTTCGGGCCATGCCTCCGGCGGGAGTATTTTGAAAAAGATGAAGCCGGTCAGCTGTGCGGGTCGTAGTCGCTGAGCCGTTTGCCAGGTTCGTCGGGGAAGATCTCGGGCATTGGCGTGACCGCCTCGATCAGATCGATACGGAAGACGCGGAAACCGTCTCGCAACTCGCACCAGGCGGTGAGGGTCCATACTCGGCCCCAGTATTCCATGTGCAGCGGGCGGATCACGCGATCGGTCAGGACGCCGTCGATGCGGCGGTAGGACAGGCGCAGTTTCTGGCGGGATTTGATTGCGGCGCGGATCGGGGCCATATGTGCCAGTCCGCGCGCGGCGTCGGCAAAGGGGTAGACGGCGAACTTCCAGCTGTCGGCTTCGGCCACGACCTGAGTGGGCAGCACGGCGTCGATTTTGTCGGCCAGTGATTCAGCTGCGGATTTAAGGTCGGGATCGGCCGCCTCGGCCACAATCGCCATGCCGAGGTTCAGCGCCTCGAGTTCAGCGGGGGTAAGGTTCAATGGTGGCAGGGTGATCTGTTCGCGCACCATATAGCCGACGCCGCGTTCGCCCTCGACCGGAAAGCCCGAGGCGACCAGCGTGTCCATGTCGCGATAGATGGTGCGGACCGACACCTCGAGCCGGTCCGCAATGTCCTGCGCGCGGTGCAGTTTGCCGTCGCGCAGGATCTGGATGATGTCGAACAGGCGGTCAGAGCGGCGCATGACGCACCGTCCTGACCTGCCTCAGGCGGTCATGTTCCATAACACATTCTCGTGGCGCATCTGGATGCTTTCGGGGTTGACGGCAGCCATCAGGCCCGCGCAAAAATCCTGCTGCGGGAACTGCGCTGCGGCATCCTTGGCGGCCTTCATGTCTGTCCAGATCACGTAATCCGTCCAGCGGCCATCCTCACCCTGGCTCAGTTGGCGATGGGCAAATCCGGGGGCCGCGCGGACAAATGCCTCGGACGCCTGGCTGAGTTTCACGAACTCTTCCGGGGTGGTTCCGTTGGCAAGGGTGAAGGTGACGATTTCAGCAACATGGGTCATTTGATTCTCCGTTGACCAGGTTTCAATGCCCTCTGCCTAGCCTTTTGCAACTGACATAAACCTGTCAGTTGAGAATTGCGAGTCCGCAAAAACCGCGCCACCGGTTCACATTTATGCGCGGAATTGACCTGCCTCACTTTTGCAAAGCGCTTTGCAGGCGTAGACACGGACCCAGATCACATTTCCGGCGCGTGGCGCCGACGTAAAAGGAGAAAAGACATGCTCAACAATATCGGTCTTCCCGGCCTTCTGCTGATTGCCGTCGTGGTGCTGGTGCTGTTTGGCCGCGGCAAAATCAGCTCGCTGATGGGCGAAGTGGGCAAAGGCATCACCGCGTTCAAGAAAGGCGTCAAGGACGGAACGGAAGAGATTGAACAGGACGCGTCCGAGCTGGCCAAGGATGTTACGCCCGAGACCGAGAAAGACAAGGTCTAAGCGCGGATGTTTGATCTGGGCTGGACCGAGCTTCTTGTCATCGGCATCGTTGCGCTGATCGTGGTGGGGCCCAAAGACCTGCCGGTTCTGTTTCGCAATGTCGGTCGATTCGTCGGCAAGGCGCGCGGTATGGCGCGTGAGTTTTCCAGCGCCATGAACGAAGCGGCGGACCAGGCAGGTGTGAACGAGATCAAGAAGGGTCTGAATGCCGCTGCCAATCCTGTCAACACCGCCATGGACGGGGTAAAGCAGGCCGCGCAGGATATGGCCAAAAGCATGGATCCGACCAAGTTCGACCCGGACAGCGAAACCGGCAAACTGGCCGCTGAACGGGCGGAACAGGCCAAGAAGATCCAGGCCGCAACAGCTCGCGCCGCCGCCGACCGCAAGGCGAAAGAAGCCGCAGACGCGTTGGCCAAGGCAGAAGAGGCGGAAGCGGCGCTGAACACTGAAAGCAAGACATGACCAAGACCGACGAGATCGAAGATACCTCGGCCCCATTGATCGAGCATCTGGCCGAACTGCGCACACGGTTGATCCATTGCGTAGTGGCGTTTCTGATCGGTATGATCATCTGCTTTACGGTGGCCACGCCGATCTTCAACTTTCTGACGCAGCCACTGTGCGAGGTACTGACCGAGCGTGGACAGGATTGCGGGCTGATTTTCATATCGCCGCAGGAAGGGTTCTTTGTCGCCATCAAGGTCTCGTTGCTGGGCGGTTTCATGCTGGCTTTTCCCTATATCGGGATGCAGATGTGGCGGTTCGTGGCGCCCGGCCTTTATCGGTCGGAAAAGAACGCCTTTCTGCCATTCATGCTGGCGTCGCCCTTCATGTTTCTGCTGGGGGCAAGCTTTGCCTTCTACGTGGTCACGCCTTTGGCCTATGACTTTTTCCTGGGCTTCCAGCAATTCGGAGCGGAAGGCGAAGCGGTGGCCGACGGAACAAACGCAGCGCCGCTGAGTGTGGTGTTCCAGGGCTCAGCGCAGGAATACCTGAACCTGACGATCAAGTTCATCGTGGCCTTTGGCCTGTGCTTCCAGTTGCCGGTTTTGTTGACCCTGATGGGCAAGGCCGGGCTGGTCAGCGCCGAGGGGCTGGGAGCGGTACGCAAATACGCGGTCGTTGGCATTCTGGTGCTGGCCGCCATCGTGACACCGCCGGACGTGATCACCCAGATCATCCTGTTCGTCGTGGTCTACGGGCTGTACGAGATTTCGATATTCCTGGTGGCTCGGGTCGAGAAAAAGCGCGAAGAGCAATTGCGCGCCGATGGCTACTATGACGACGAAGAAGAAACAGACGAAGAGATCGTACAGGAAGAAGACGCTAGGTAAATCTGCTGAATGAAATGGATAAGGCGCGCCGGTTTCTGGCGCGCCTTTTTCGTGCCCGGCCCTTGTTGCGTCCGGGCGAACATGGTTTGACACAGGCAGAGATGACCGGAGGAGCCGATGGACGACCTAGCCCTGAACCGTATCGCCGACGCGCTGGAGCGTATGGTACCTGCACCGCTGGCCGCGCCCGATTTCGCCGTGGCATCGGCATTTGTCTGGCATGTTGAGCCGGATCGCCTGACGCCGGTCGAGCAGGTCAACAGGGTCGATCTGGATCTGCTGGTGGGGATCAACCGCTCTCGTGACACGCTTCTGGACAACACGCGCCGTTTCGCTGCAGGATTCAAGGCCAACAACGCCTTGCTGTGGGGCGCGCGGGGAATGGGGAAATCCAGCCTCGTCAAAGCTGTGCATGGCACTTTGCAGCATGAGCATCCGGATCTCAAACTGGTGGAATTGCAACGCGAGGACATGGGCTCGGTCGCGCGTCTTCTGAACCATCTGCGGGCCGCGCCTTACCGGTTCATTCTGTTCTGCGACGACCTGTCGTTCAGCCATGATGACCAACACTACAAGTCGCTAAAGGCGGTGCTGGATGGTGGTATCGAGGGCCGCCCCGAGAACGTGGTGTTCTATGCCACCTCGAACCGTCGCCATTTGATGCCACGTGACATGATCGAGAACGAACGCTCAAGCGCCATCAACCCCTCCGAAGCGGTCGAGGAAAAGGTTTCCCTGTCGGACCGGTTCGGCCTGTGGCTGGGTTTCCATCCCTGTGATCAGGATGAGTATCTGGCGATGATTGACCGTTACTGCGCCGCCTACGGTGTTTCGGTCGATGCTCAGATCCTTCGGGCCGAAGCCATTGAATGGCAGGCCACGCGTGGCGCAAGGTCCGGTCGCGTGGCCTGGCAGTTCTTCGTCGATCTGGCCGCGCGCAACGGCGTTCACATCGCCTGACCCGCCCGCTTCATCTGGCCAAAAATATCCCCGCCGGAGGCATGGCCCGTCAGGGCCATTCCTATAGCAGCGCCAGAATACGCGCGGCCTCGTCCGCTGTGCTGGTCAAGGCTTCGCGGTCTTCACCGGGATGGAAGCGGGCGCGCACGGCGGTTGGCATTGGCGCAGGTTCCACAATAGAAACCCGCGGTCCTGTCCGCTCGGTCTCGGCCGCCCAGCTGCGGGCCAGCGCCATTTGCGCGGCCTTGGTTGCGCCGTAGATGCCGTAGAACTTCTCGCCCGCCTTGGGGTCGTCAAAGAACACGGCGTGGCCGGCTTCGCCCAGTAGCGGCGCGATGTATGGGATCAGCACCGAGGTTGCGTTGGCGTTGGTATTCACCGCCTTGGTCCATTCCTTGGGGTCGATGAAATGCGCAGGTGTCAGGGCCGAGGTGTGGATTGCGGTGTGCAGCCAAAGATCGACCTTACCCCAGCGGTCGTGAATGCCCCGGCACAGGGTCGCCATTGCGTTAGGATCAGCAATGTCCATCGGCGCCAGAGTGGCGCTGCCGCCCTTGGCCTTGATGCGGTCGTCCAGTTCCTCAAGCCCGCCCGTGGTGCGGGCAACGGCAACAATGTGGTGTTCGGGCGCCAACGCTTCGGCCAGAGCGGCACCCAGCCCGCGCGAGGCCCCGGTGATGAGGGCGATTTTGGTCTGATCAGTCATGGTTGCGGTTTGGACCCGTGCGCGCAGGGCGTCAAGTCGCGATCACGAGCCGGGAATGGCAATCCGGTGCGTTTGGCCGCTTTGTCGCAGCATGATGCCGTCTTCATCAATCGCAACAATAGTGCCCGAAGCCACTCGGCTGCCGGTTTTGACCTCTTTTACGCGGCCCGAAGACATCCGCATCAATGCGCGCATATTCGTGGAGGGGCCAAAGACACCAAGGAGGGAAACAGATCCCTTTTTCAGCGCACCTTTCTGGGTGGCTGCGGCCTTCACTTTAGAGTTCGACATAAGTTCTGGCCGGGCAGGGCCCGGCCCCTGTTATCGGGTGGTGGTTGGCTTGCGCCTACCAAATGCGTTCGACGAACAAAAGCCCGGTCGTACGTGGCGATACGGGCAAGTGATCACGCTGGCAGGAACTGGTTGGATTCACGCAGCGTTCGCCGCCGGGTTGTGAGCGGAAACCCACTCATACATAGCATTCGGGCGGTGGGTTGGTTCGAATCGTGCGGCCGGATCGCTTCAGTTGGCGCCGTTCAGCCAGACGCCAGCTTGGCTGCGTTCCACGACCCGCCGACAACCATCATGTCCTGTTTCTTCTGGCTGACCCGGCTGCTGTTTTCGAGGCTTTCAAGATATTCCTCGCTGACACTTCCGGTTGGGTAATTGCCGTCAAAACACGAGCAGTCGAATTGCTTGATCTCGGGATTGCCTTCTTTCGCGGCCCAGATCAGGTCATCCAGTTCCTGATAGAACAGGGCGTCCGCACCCAGTTCCTGGCGGATTTCTTCGATAGATTTGCCGTTGGCGATCAGTTCATGCTTGGTGGGCATGTCAATGCCGTAGACATTCGGGTATTTGACCGGGGGCGAGGCGCTGGCGACGTACACCTTTTTGGCGCCGGCCTCGCGGCACATCTGGACGATTTTCTTGATCGTATTGCCGCGCACGATAGAATCGTCGATCAGCAGGACATTCTGGTCTTCAAACTCAAGCGGAATGGCATTCAGCTTGCGGCGCACGGATTTCTGTCGTTCCTGCTGGCCAGGCATGATGAATGTGCGCCCGACATAGCGGTTTTTGACCAGACCTTCGCGATAGGGGATGCCGGTGATCTTGGCGGCCTCGAGCGCGACGGGGCGTGCGCTGTCCGGCACGGGGATGATGCGATCAATCTCAAGACCGGCAGCCTCGATCTGGCGGGCCAGCGTTTGGCCCATGCGCATCTGTGTTTTGTAGACCGAGACGCCGTCCAATAGCGAATCCGGCCGCGCAAGGTAGACGTATTCGAAGATACAGGGGGTCAGTTGGCCCTCAACCGCCTGGAACGCGTGCATGTTTCCTTCCAGATCGATCAGGATCGCCTCACCGGGTTTCACGTCACGCAGCTTGTCAAAGCCGTTGATGCCGAATGCCACGTCTTCGGACGCAAAGGCATAGTCGTCGCCATCTCCGTCCACATCGCGTTTGGCAACGGACAAGGGGCGGATTCCATAGGGATCGCGGAACGCCAGCATGCCGACGCCGGCAACCAGACAGATCACCGAATAGGCGCCCTGAACCCGCTCCATCGTCATCTTTACGCCGGCAAAGATATTCCGAATGGGCTCGGCATTGCCGTTGACCTTGATGGCATCGGCCACTTTGTCGGCCAGAACGTTCAGCAGGATTTCCGAGTCGGATGTGGTGCGCAGGTGGCGGCTGTATTTGCCGGTGACCTTCTCGCGCTGTTCTGCGGTGTTGGTGATGTTGCCGTTATGAACAAGATAGATGCCGTAAGGCGCGTTCACGAAGAACGGTTGCGCCTCGGCCGCGCTGAGCGAACCTGCCGTGGGATAGCGGACATGACCAATACCGGTTTTCCCCAGAAGGGTTTCGGCGTCTTGCGCGTTGAAGACGTCCTTGACCAGCCCGTTCGCCTTCTTTTCACGAAAGTACTCACCGTTATATGTGACGATGCCCGAGGCGTCCTGACCCCGGTGCTGCAGCATCAGCAGCCCGTCATAGATTTCCGCAAAGACATCATGTGTCCTGCTTGCGATCCCCAAAATCCCACACATGTACGGGCTCCAATTCCTATGACGTTCTTGTGGTGAGTGTTCTCAATGGCCGGAACCGGAGTATTTGCCGGATGGTATTCGTACCCGTTGTCGCCAGTCTTCAGAACGGCAAAGTCGCGCCATCGCAAAAAGGGCAAGCGCGAAAGAAAACAGATACAGCAAGACCGGCAGCTCCGATTCCATGTCGGTTCGGTTCCACATAATACCTAACGGCGCGTGTGTCATCTAACGATCACAATCGCGATTTGCCGCAGGCCAATATTTGTCTGAATTCACGCGGAAGATGACATTTTTACCGACTTATGCTGTCATGCGAACAATGCCGACCGTTAAGGCGGTTTGTTACCGGACTGGATGTTACCTATGTGGCAGCATAAGCCAAAGGCCAAGGAAGCGGCCGCAGCAAAGCGCCGATGTCACCGATGCCGGGGCATGGGACGTGCGCCATGCCAGATCTGCAACGGTGCCGGAGAAGTGGTCAAAAGCCGCGATATCCTTGGCAAACCGATCTCAAGCAGATGCGACGGATGTTTTGGGTTGAAAACGATCCGATGTACGGTCTGCGGCGGCGAGGGGTTTGTCTGAGACCCGCAAACAAAAAGGCCCGGGCATTGCCGGGCCTGTCTGCAAACTCAACTGATAAGGCGTATCAACCTTCCGAGTTGCCCGCGGTGCAGCTGGCGACCAGTTCTTCATACTGGGTCGTAACCCAACCTAAGGCCGCTTCGGGGTTTTGCTCTTCGATCTTGCCACTGAACTGTTCGAAGACTTTGGCCGAACGGCTTTCGTCAACGATGGTATAGCTTTGGCCGGTCATCACCGTGTCGTAGACAAAGAAGGCGATGGCCACCAACAGAATGCCCCGCGCGATGCCGAAGAAAAAACCGAGTGCCTGATCCAGGCCGCCAAGCGCCGAGCGCTGGACCAGCGATGAAAACAGCGGCGTGAAGATGCTGACCACGATCAGTGCGATGGCAAAGACACCCGCAAAGCCGGTGATCACCGACAATTCGCAGCTGTCGCGCAGGAAGTCTCCGACGACCGGGATTTCCTTGACCAGCGGAACGGCCTGTGGTGCGAAGATAAAGGCCAGAACTGCGGCGGCGACCCAACCTGCGATGGCCATAACCTCGCGCATGAATCCGCGCGAATAGGCCAGAATGCCCGACAGCACGACGATCAGGGCGACTACCCCGTCAATTATTGTAAAACCTTCCATGGCCCTCGCCTGTTCGTTTTCTGCCCCTCGGGGCGCGACTTTAACCTGCTCCGAAGGTTTCGCCAACAAACCCGACCAAATCAGAGGGTCGGGTGAGTGTCAGACCTGCCACAGTGCCGGTTTTGCCACCTGCCGGAGCAATTGCCGCCGTGAAACCAAGTTTTTGCGCTTCTTTCAACCTGTTTTCGGTCTGCGGGGCCGGTCTAAGTGCCCCGGAAAGAGAGATTTCTCCGAAAACGACCGTGTCGGCGGGCAGGGCCGTGTCCTCACGCGCGCTGAGCAGTGCTGCGGCCACAGCCAGATCGGCAGCGGGTTCGCTAACTTTCAGCCCGCCTGCCACGTTCAGGTAGACATCGAGACCGGCAAAGGGGATACCACATCGGGCTTCGAGTACGGCGAGGATCATCGCAAGCCTTCCGCTGTCCCACCCGACGACAGTGCGGCGGGGCTGGGAATGCGGCGACGGTGCGACGAGGGCCTGCAACTCCACCAGCACGGGCCGGGTGCCCTCGATCCCGGCAAAGACGGCCGAGCCTGGGCTGGGTGTGCCACGTTCCGACAGGAACAGGGCCGAGGGGTTCGTGACCTGTGCCAGCCCTTTGCCGGTCATTTCGAACACTCCGATTTCGTCGGCGGGGCCAAAGCGGTTCTTGACCGCGCGCAGGATGCGGAACTGATGGCCACGCTCGCCTTCGAAATACAGCACCGTGTCGACCATATGCTCGACCACGCGGGGACCGGCGATCTGGCCTTCCTTGGTGACATGGCCAACCATGATGATCGAGACCCCGTGGCGCTTTGCAAAGGTCGTCAGCTCGTGAGCCGCTGCGCGAACCTGAGACACTGAACCGGGGGCGCTGTCGACATTGTCGGCCCACATGGTCTGAATCGAGTCGATGATCGCGAGGCCCGGTTTTTCCGTTTCCAGCGTTGTCAGAATATCGCGCAGGTTGGTTTCAGCGGCGAGTTGCACGGGGGCGTCTTCCAGACCCAGACGGCGCGCGCGCATGCGGACCTGCGTGCTGGCTTCTTCGCCCGAGACATAGATCGTCTTGACGCCTGCCCGGGCAAATCTGGCCGCTGCCTGCAACAGCAGGGTGGATTTGCCGATGCCGGGGTCGCCACCGACCAACAGGGCCGAGGCCGGCACAAGACCGCCGCCCAACACCCGGTCCAGTTCCTCGACGCCGCACAGGGTGCGGGGCGGGGGTGTTTCCTCGGTCGACAGGTCGGACAGCGCTACGGCCTGTCCACGCTTGCCGCCCAGCGATTTCTTCGCCGGGCCGGCGGAAAGGGGGGTTTCCTGAGTGATGGTGTTCCATTCACCGCAGGCGTCACATCGTCCGGACCAGCGGGAATGCGACGCGCCGCAGGCGTTGCAGGAGAAAGAAGTCGTTTTAGCCATGGCGCAATTCGTGCCCGAGCCGGGGCGGTTCTTCAAGCCCTTGCGGGGCTTTCTTCACCGCCGGTGGCGGCCACGACCTCGGGCCCTGCGGGCCGTCGGCCATGGCGGGCGCTGGCGCGCCGGGGTGGGTGGCTTATTCGGCGGCCCGGGGCGGTGACATGGCAATGACGCTTGCGGCGCTGGGGTCACTTCCGTCGGGCGGTGTTTGCAATTGGGTCGAAAGTTCAGGCAGAAGCTCGAACAGTTCATCGCGAAGGCGCGCAAGCTGGGATTTGGCGATGGATTCCTCGATCTCGATATCGCGGGTCCACTGGCGCAGCTCGTGCTGGACGGTCTGGGCATCTTCGATTCGTTGACGGAACAGCTCGATCTCTTCCTGACGTTGTTTCAGGAAGGTGCGGGCGCGGGCCACTTTGTCCGCGCCATAGGTCTGTGCCAGTTCGTGGCTGACCTGGCTCATCTGTGCGGCCAGTTCCAGAACCTCGGGTTCGAGTGACTGAAGGTCCGGGTGATCGCGCAGAAAGGCCAGGCGTTCCTTTACCGCGTCGAACTCGGAGGCAAGCGCGAAGGCTCCGCTGCGATCGGCGGCATGGGCCACCTGATAGGCATCGACCACATCCTGCATGTTCAGGGAAAACTCTCGATGCGTCTTTTCCAGCGCCATCATTCTGGCGTTTGAGGGCAGGTAGAAGGCCAGCATGAGAATCAGTGCAGTCAGGCCGAGCTGGACAAACATGCCCGCATCTATCGTGCCCGATCCGGCAATTCCGGCCTGCACCGACAACCAGGGCCAGACGCCGGCGGCCGATAGAGTGGTGGCCAAAACCGCTGCGAGGGCCGACGCGCAGATCAGGAAAAAAGTCAGTCGTAGAAAGGCATTCTGACATTGCAATGTGATAGTATGGATGGCGTCCATGACGTCCCAACTCCTTCTCGCAAACCGGCACTGACCGGGTCCGGGCGGCGGGGTTCGTCAAACACACAACGTGATCCGCAATGGACCGGCAAGGTACAAAAACTAAACTGCTCGAATTAGGAAGATGATACTCAGTATAATGATTTCAATCAATTAGACCTGAGGATTTCGTGAACTGGATGTCATTTCCGTAACGTAGCCCACGGCGATTGACGCCAGAATACAGCCCGTGAACAGATAAAGACCCCACGCCGTTTCGATGGTGGCGTAGGAGATGCCCTTGGCCAGCGTGATGTAAAGCGCGATGAGGAAAATGTCGGCCATGGCCAGTTTGCCCAGGATATTGAGCGCGGGCTGGACGCGGGCGTCCAGTAGATTCCATTGGATCAGCGCGGTGCCGATGGTTTTGATGTAGGGCGCAAAGAGGGCGAAGACGGTGACGATCAGCGCGAGGAAAACATCGGATCTCCAGAGGGATTGCAGGCCGGTGATGACGCTGATTTCGCTGAGGCCGAAGATCGGCAGTAGACCGGCTCGCATCAGCGGGGCGAACCATGCGATGGGGTAGAGGATCAGGAGCGAGAGGGTGGCGAGGCGGAGAGTCATGTGTGCAGACTTAGGCCCTCATGCCTTTGACGGAAAGCGTTAAACCCATAGTGTAAATCAATAAGATGGCTCCGACGAGGAGGTCAGACTGTAGTTTGTGTGATACTGTTGATCGCAATTTCCGATGCAGGATAACTGCAGAAACCACTTAGCCTCCCATAATTGGAGCTAGTGATATTTGACCTTTAAAACCAAAAACTTGCGACAAAAGAACCCCGACTAGCATGCCGGGTAGCAGGCCTTTGACCATCGAAAAGATCACTGGAAAGAAGATTACTTCAGTTTTGAGTGAACGGGGTACACCTGATTTTTCTCCGATGAAGTGAATAATAAACCAAGCGATCGTTACCGACAAAAGGTAATAAAATAGCAATTGTTGCAGGACAACTATTGCGTCGTCCATCACCGCACCGCCTCAATAGGCCCCTCTGCGCTGCCACTAATGAACTGCTCCACATAGGGATCACCCGAGGCATCCATATGCCCAACCGGGCCGGTCCACTGGATCACACCTCCGTGCAGCATGGCCACGTTGTCAGCAATCGCACGGACCGAGCTCATGTCGTGGGTGATGGTCATCGCGGTGGCGCCCATCTCGGTCACAATCTCGCGGATCAGGTCGTTAATGACGCCAGACATGATCGGGTCCAATCCCGTGGTGGGCTCGTCGAAGAAAATGATCTCGGGCTCGGCGGCGATGGCGCGGGCGAGGCCCACGCGTTTTTGCATGCCGCCCGACAGTTCGGCCGGAAAGCGGTCGGCGACGTTGGATTTCAGGCCGACGCGGCGCAGTTTCTCGATGGCGATTTCGCGCGCCTCATCCGCCGGGCGTTTCAGCGAACCGCGCAGCAGGCGGAAGGCGACGTTTTGCCAGACGGGCAGGGAGTCGAACAGCGCAGCCCCCTGAAACAGCATCCCAAAGCGTGCCAGGAACGCATCGCGGTCGCCTTTGGTCGCGTCTTTGCCATCGACATAGATCATGCCGCTGTCGGGCTTGATCAGGCCGAGGATGCATTTCAGCGCCACGGACTTGCCGGTGCCCGAACCACCGATTATGACCATCGAGGTGCCTTTGGGGATCTCAAGGTTCATGCCCTGCAGCACGTGGTTGTCGCCAAAGGCTTTCTGTACGTTCTCCATCCGTATCATAGCGAGAAGAACACCCCTGTCAGAACGAAATTAGCGGCGAGGATCAGCACAGCGGCAGCCTCGACCGAGCCTTTGGTGGCGCGGCCCACGCCCTGCGCGCCGCGGCCCGAATTCATGCCGTAGTAACATCCCATGATGGCTGCGATCATGCCGAAGGCTGCACCTTTGACCAGCGACGAGACGATGTCGCGGGTTTCCAGGAAATCCACGGTGTTTTTCAGATAGGCCGCCGGGTTGAAGCCCAGGTTTTGCGTTGCGACCGTGTAGCCGCCCATGATGCCGATTACGTCGCCAACCGCGACCAGAGCAGGCACGGTGATCAGCGCCGCCAGCACGCGTGGGGCGGTGAGGTATTTCATCGGGTGCGTGGACAGCGTGACCAGCGCGTCGATCTGCTCGGTCACTTTCATCGTGGCGATTTCGGCGGCGATGGACGAGGTCACGCGCGCGGCGATCATCAGGCCGACCAGCACCGGACCAAGCTCGCGCACCATGCCGATCGCAACGATCTGGGGCACGACGGCTTCGGCATTGAAACGCGCGCCGCCCGCGTAGATCTGCAGCGCCAGCGCGCCGCCGGTGAAAATCGCGGTCAGGCCGACGACGGGCAGCGACAGCCAGCCGATATTCAGCAGCGCGATGCCGAATTCGCGCGGGTAAAACGGCGGGCGAAAGATATGAGAGACCGCATCCAACGCGAACAGTCCGACGCGGCCGAATGCCGCCAACATGGTCAGGACGACGCGTCCAAGACCACCCAGAAGGGAAATGGGGTTCATTCCACGTAGCCCTTGGAATAGCGGTTGCCCAGTGAGGTCAGGATTTCATAGCCAATGGTCCCCGCGGCCTCGGCCAGATCATCTACGGTCTGATGTCCGTTCAGAATGCGCAGACGCTCGGGCGCATGCGGCAGGTCGGTGACATCGACGGTAATGAGATCCATCGAGATGCGGCCGACCACGGGGCATGGCTGATTGCCAGAGAACATGTCTATGCCGCCCCCGATGGCGCGGTGCAGCCCGTCGGCATAGCCAGCCGCGACGGTTGCAATCCGTGACGGTCGGCGCGCGGTCCAGCTGTTGCCATAGCCAACGGTTTCACCCACGGCCAGATCCCTGATCTGCACAACAGGCAGATCGGCTGTCACGACGGGTTTTGCGGCGGCGAACGGCAGACCGCCATATAGTCCGACGCCCGGGCGACAGAAGTCGAAATGGAATTCGGGTCCCAGCATGATGCCGCCAGTTGCCGCCAATGATCTGGGAGCGGCAACCCCGTCGGTCATCTCGCGGAAGGTGCGCAACTGTTGTTGGTTCATCGGGTGATCCGGCTCGTCCGAACAAGCCAGATGTGACATCACCACGACCGGGTTCAGCGCCTCGGCTTGCGGGCGCAGTGCGGCCCAGTCGGAAGGTTCCAATCCCAGGCGGTTCATGCCGCTGTCGAGCTGAATGCCAAAGCCGTGATCCGGCAGTGCCTCGCGATGGCGCTGAAACTGCTGGGGCGAGTTGATCAATGGTGTCAGATCGTGATCCCGCAGCAGATCGGCGTCGCCTTCCATGTGGCCGGAGAACACGCCGATCATCGGACCGGGGCCGACCGCCTGCCGAACAACGGCGCCTTCTTCGGCGACGGCGACAAAGAACTTCCGGACGCCTTCTTCGGCCAGTGTTGCCGAGACAGGCCCGGCACCCAGGCCATAGGCATCCGCCTTGACCACGGCGCCGGTTTCGACATCCGTTTTTGCGTCGAGCGCCCGCCAATTGCTGGCGAGCGCCTGAAGATTGATCGTCAAACGTGCAGTACTCATGGAACTGTTCATGACATTGGATCGCGGCAGGTCAAGAGGGAATGCTTCAATTCCCCTCGGGTTTATGGGCCTCATAAGCAGCTTCAAGCTCAGATCGCAGGAAATCGGCAAACAACAAAGGCTTGAACCCGGGGGCGCCGGTGCCGGGCAGAGGTTCGACAATTGTGCTCACATGCGGGTCAAAGAAGAACGGCACGCTGTATCGTTCACGACCCGAACGGTTGATGACGCGATGCGGTGTGGACAACAGGCGGCCATTCGACATCCGATGCAGCATATCCCCGACATTGACGACAAATGCCCCGGGGCGTGTGGGGACATCGACCCAGTTTCCGGCAGGGGTTCTGACCTGTAATCCACCGACCTGATCCTGCGCCAGCAAGGTCAGGCAGCCAAAATCGGTATGGGGTGCCGAGCCGAACAGATCACCAGGGCTGGCTTCGGATTGCGGAGGATAGTGCAGCAACCGCAGCCAGATGGTCGGAGTGTCGAAGGCCGAAAGAACAGAAAAATCGGCTGCGCCACTGGCCTTTAGGGCAATTCTCATCAACCTGCGCCCCAGATCGGACATGGCGCGGGCATAGGCCTCAAGCGTGGTCCTAAAACCCGGCAGATCCGGCCACCGGTTCGGGCCTGACAGGTAGATACCGGGATCGGCCTTTGTGTCTTCGCGCATCATCATGAAGCTTGCCGACTGATTGGGTTTGGTCACATCGGCCAGGTTCGAGTTTACATCCGTTGACGTATCGATGGCGATATAGCCGCGGTGGGTTCGGCCAACGGCGATCGCAAGTTTTTCGTCAAGCGGAAGCGCGTGAAACTGTCTTGAGGCTTCGAAGACATCGCTGATCAGACCGGCATCTATGCCGTGATCCTCGATATAGCCGAAGCCTGTTGTTCCATAAGCAGCCCGAAAATCGGCTGCGATTTCATCCTCGGCGCGCGCGCCCAGACGGATGACGGGGATTTCAGTGAATTCTGTCATTGTTCTTTCGCTTTGTTAAGGAAGATTGCAGGGGCAGAAAATGCCCCCGATCTATCCGGCAAAGCGTTTGCGGCGGTGCCCGAAGTGGCGTTCAAGCACCACGCGACGGGGTTTATGAGCATGACAAAACAGCATGGCCCGATCCGTGCATATCAGTTTGCCAAGGTCAAGGGATCAATACCCTTCGATCTGCCCGCCCTGTTGCCAGGGCTTGACCAGATTTCCGAAACGGGTGAACTGGGCCTCGAAGGACAGCTCGACAGTGCCGATGGGGCCGTGACGCTGCTTGCCAACGATGACTTCGGCCTTGCCGTGCAGGCGTTCCATGGCCTGCTTCCACTCTTCCATCTTTTCCAACTCGTGATCGCCGGGCTTTTCGCGTTCCTTGTAGTATTCCTCGCGGAACACGAACATCACCACGTCCGCATCCTGTTCGATCGAGCCCGATTCCCGCAGGTCGGACAGTTGCGGGCGCTTGTCGTCGCGGTTTTCGACCTGACGGGAAAGCTGAGACAGCGCGATCACCGGGATGTTCAGTTCCTTCGCGATTGCTTTCATGCCCATCGAAATCTCGGCGATCTCGTTGACGCGGTTGTCGGACATGCCGCGGCAAAGTTGCAGATAGTCGATCACCAGCAGGTCCAGCCCATGGGTCCGTTTCAACCGCCGTGCGCGGGCGGCCAGCTGTGAAATCGGCAGGGCGGGCGTGTCGTCGATGAACAGGGGGCACGCCTCAAGCTCCTTGGCGGCATCGACGAAGCGGCGGAATTCGGCTTCGGTCATGTCACCTTGGCGGATCTTGTGTGAAGAAATCTCGGACGCTTCGGCCAGAACCCGACCAGCAAGCTGCTCGGCGCTCATCTCCAACGAGAAGAAGCCGACCACTCCACCGTCAATCGCGCCCTCGCTGCCGTCCGACTTCAAGCCACGCTTGTACGCTTTGGCCACATTGAAGGCCACGTTGGTCGCCAGCGATGTTTTTCCCATCGACGGGCGGCCCGCCAAAATGATCAGGTCCGATGGGTGCAGGCCACCCAGTTGCTTGTCCAGATCGGCCAGACCGGTGGAAATCCCTGCCATGCCGCCACCGCGCTGGTACGCCTCGTTGGTGACATTGACGGCTTCTGTGACCGCCTTGAGGAAGGATTGAAAACCCTGTTCGGTCTGGCCCTGCTCGGACAACTGGTAAAGCTGCTGCTCGGCCTCGACGATCTGTTCTTTTGGTTCGCTGGAAACGTCGACCCGCGCCGCCTTGTCCGAGATGTCCCGGCCCAGACGGATCAGTTCGCGCCGGATGGCGAGGTCATAGATCATCTGCGCGTAGTCATGCACCGCGAAGGCGCTGATTGAGGCGCCGGCCAGTTTGACCAGATAGGCCGGCCCGCCAAGTTCCTTCAGGCCTTCATCCTCGGCCATGAAAGATTTCAGCGTCACAGGCGAGGCCAGCGCATTCTTGGCGATGCGCGCGGCCGCGACTTCGTAGATGCGGGCGTGGACCGGATCATAGAAATGCTCGGCCCCGATGATCGAGGCTACCCGGTCATAAAGGTCGTTATTGGTCAGGATCGCGCCCAGAAGCTGCTGCTCGGCCTCGATGGAGTGCGGCATTGTTTCGGCGTTCTGAATTTGCGCCGCTGCCTGCTCGATACTGCTGATCTCGTTCATTGCTGTTCTCTTGCCCCTTGGACAGAGGCCATAACGCAGCGCCCTGAGTCGGCGCAAATTGTATGTTTTCTGGGGATAGCCTGTGCATATCTTCCCGCCCCATCATATTGCAGGATGGGGCAGGGGTCCGTCAACATGTTGTGGATGGAGTGTCGGGCGTATTCGGCAATGTTTCCGATTGGGAAACGGTTTGCGCCACGTCAGCCCTTATTCGCTTCCTGCCAGCCGCGCGGATCGTTCAGGAATGCCTCGACCCCATCTAGTGTTTCCTGATCAAACGCTTTTTGCGCCTTGGCCTCGGCCAGAACATCCCACCAGGTACACAGGCTGTGCAGTCGCACCCCATGATCACCCAGGGTTTTTTCGGTTTCGGGGAAGATGCCGTAGTAGAAGATAACGGCAGTATGCCCGCAGGTCGCGCCGGTTTCGCGGATCGCGTCGACGAAGGACAGTTTCGAGCCGCCATCGGTGGTCAGGTCTTCGACCAACAGAACGCGTTCGCCTTCGCTCATGGCGCCTTCGATCCGGGCGTTGCGGCCATAGCCTTTGGGTTTCTTGCGCACATAGGTCATCGGCAGAGCCATACGCTCGGCCACCATTGCGGCAAAAGGGATACCAGCGGTCTCGCCGCCGGCAATGTTGTCGAATGCTTCAAAGCCCGCATCGCGCATCACGGTGACGGTCAGGAAATCCATCAAGGTCGACCGGATGCGAGGGTACGAGATCAGCTTGCGGCAATCGATATAGGTCGGGCTGGGCAAGCCGCTGGCTAGAGTGAATGGCTCGCGTGCGTTGAAATGCACGGCCCTGATCTCCAGCAGCATCCGCGCGGTCAAACGGGCGATTTCAGTGCTGTCGGGAAATGAACTGGGGATCATGGCGGAACCTCGGGGCTGAAATGACGTTGCGGGCTGATAGCCCGTCCAAAGGGGCGCTGTCGAGAGGGGTTGGCCCAAAAGAAAAGCGGACCCTGAATAAGGTCCGCTTTTGCCCTTGCGGGCTGCTGGACGGGCCTAGGTGGGCTAGGCCTGCCCGGATCAGGGCATTTACGCGAAAGGGACTTCGCTGTGCAACCGGCAATTTGCCGACCGCATAGTGTCAGTCATGCCTGTGCGATAACCGAAACAGTATGCCCGCAGTCAGGTGTGCCGGCCTGAGGAAGCACGTTACAGATCAGCACTTTGTGAGCAATGTGGCAGAAGAAAAAGGGGGGAACCGGCTGCCTGCGCCGCGGATGATGTTACTTGGCATCACGTGATTGTGCGTTGAGTGGTCTTAGGTCACAGGCCCTGAGCTTTGGCGCCTTTCTGGAGGTGCCGATACAACAGATCAAGGGCGTGGTCCCGTGCGGCAATGCGCACCTTGTCCCGGCCCAGAGCACCAAACTCGACGGTTTCGGTTATGGTGTCCTGGCCTTCGGCCGCCAGACCGAAGCACACACGACCTTCCGGCTTGAATTCAGACCCACCCGGACCGGCAATTCCGGTGACAGAGACAGTCAGCTGAGCGCCCGAATGCTTCAGCGCGCCCTCGGCCATTTCCCGGGCGACCTGCTCTGATACCGCTCCGTGGGCTTCCAGCGTGTCAGCCTGCACGCCAAGCATCTGCTGTTTGGCGGTATTGGTGTAGGTGACAAAGCCGCGTTCCACCACGGCAGAACTGCCGGGAATATCTGTCAGCGCGGCGGCAACAAGGCCGCCAGTGCAGCTTTCGGCTGTGGCGATCATCACCCCCTGCGCCTTGGCCCGATTCAGGATGTCGGTGACGCTCACAGGCCCAGTACCCCATGCGAAAAGCCGGCCAGCAGCGCGACGCAGATGGCTGAAAACACACCGGCGATCACGTCATCCAGCATCACGCCCATTGGGTCGCCACGCCGGTCGGCCCAGCCGACAGGGCCGGGCTTGGTGATGTCGAACAGGCGAAACAGCACGAAACCCGCAACCCAACCGGGCCAGAGCGCGGTGATTTCCAGCCCGTGCGCCCAGGCCGGGTATGAAATTGCCCAGAGGGCGATGAACTGCCCTGCAACCTCGTCAATCACGATTTCCGACGGATCGTGGTCATCCTGACCTGCGGTCATGACCTTTGTGGCCCAGAGCCCTGCGACAAAGACGATCAGAGTAGCCAGGGCCAGCAAGGGGAAGCCACCCAGCGTGTGCAATACCCAGACCATCGGCAGCGCGGCCAGTGATCCCCAGGTGCCGGGGGCGGGGCGCAGATAGCCTACGCCGCCAACGGTTCCAATCAGACGAGCCGCGTTCATGACTTCACCAGACAGGCCGTGGCCAGTGACGCGATGCCCTCACTGCGGCCGGTAAAGCCCAGACGTTCGGACGTGGTCGCCTTGACCGAGACCTGATCGGCCCGCAATCCCATGATTTTCGACATTTCTTCGCGCATTGCGGGCGCGTGAGGACCGATCTTGGGATATTCGCAAACAAGTGTGCAATCGACATTCGAGATGCGGTAGCCCATCTGTTCGGCCAGTTCGACCGCGTGCCGCAGAAATATTGCGCTGGCGGCCCCTTTCCATTGCGGATCCGATGGTGGGAAATGCTGACCGATATCTCCCTGCGCCAGCGCGCCATAGATTGCGTCGGTTACGGCGTGCATCCCGACATCGGCATCTGAATGTCCCTGAAGCCCGCGATCATGCGGCACTTTTACACCGCACAGGATCACATGATCTCCATCGCCAAATCGGTGAACGTCGTACCCGTTGCCCAGCCTTACTTCCATGTTCGTTCCCATGATACGTTCCGCCCGGGCAAAATCCTCGGGTCGGGTGATTTTGATGTTGTCTGCGTCGCCGGGCACGATAGCCACGCCTATACCTGCCGCGCGGGCGACTTCAACGTCGTCCATGGCACCGCCGGGGTGTGCGGCATGGGCTGCAACGATGGCGTCATAGTGAAATCCCTGAGGGGTCTGGGCCGCATACAATCCAGTGCGATCCTGTGTGCCCGTGACAGCGAAGCCGTCCCCCGTCCAGAGCGCGTCGGTCACCGCCACCCCCGGTGCCGCGGCGATGTTGTCGTTCAGTGCCGCCAGTACGTCGAGGATGGTAGCGCGGCTGACACAAGGCCGGGCGACATCGTGGATGAGGACGCGCGCCACGGTCTTGTCCGCCAGCGCCTGCAGGCCATTGCGGACAGACCCGGCGCGGTCTGCTCCTCCTGTCGCCAAAATCAGATCGGTACCGTCAAATTCAGCCCGTGCGGCGTGGTCGTCGGGGGAAAGGACCAGAACGATATGATCAACCAGTCCCCGGAACCTGTCGATTGTCCAGTCGGCCACGCGACGTCCGGACAGAGTGCGCCATTGTTTTGGCGTTCCGCCACCCGCGCGCATTCCGCGTCCGGCGGCGACAATAATGGCGGCGGTGGTCATGAGGTCTGCTCTCCTGCGTTGGGTCATTGTTTAGGATGCGGTGAATGCAGAGGCAATCGCCCGCGTCAATCTGCCTAAAAATTAGGCATGCGATGATTTTGCAGGCTTGTGGCATGCGGATTTCTTGGTCATATGCGCAGAATTCGATATTAAATGCGCAACTGCCCAAGGAATAAGCACTTTGACCCTGCATCTTGCTGACAAGCCTTTGTACCCGCCGGTTTTGCTGGCGCCGATGGCCGGAATCACCGATCGCCCGTATCGCGATCTGGTGATGCGCTTTGGCGCGGGCATGGTTGTCAGCGAAATGGTCGCCAGCCAGGAAATGGTGCAGGCAAAACCGGGCGTGCGCGAACGGGCCGAGCTTTCGGCGGATGTCGAAAATACCGCCGTTCAGCTTGCCGGGCGTGAAGCACGCTGGATGGCGGAAGCCGCGCGGCAGGTCGCTGATCGCGGCGCGCGGGTGATCGACATCAACATGGGCTGTCCAGCCAAGAAGGTGACCAACGGGTATTCGGGTTCGGCCCTGCTGAAAACGCCCGACCATGCCCTGACGCTGATCGAGGCGGTGGTGGAGGCGGTGGATGTCCCAGTGACGCTGAAGACCCGGCTGGGTTGGGACGACAGCCTGCTGAATGCGCCGGATGTGGCGCGCAGGGCGCAGGATGCCGGTATTCGGATGGTCACGATCCACGGTCGAACACGGTGTCAGTTCTACAAGGGACACGCAAACTGGCAGGCCATCCGTGCGGTGAAAGAGGCAGTGACCATTCCGGTCATAGCAAACGGCGACATCGTCGACACGCAAACCGCACGGACCGCCTTGGATCACTCGGGTGCCGACGGCGTGATGGTCGGACGTGGGGCGCAGGGAAAGCCCTGGTTGCTGGCGCAGTTATGTCACGACCTGTTCGGTGCCGACGCGCCGGACGTTCCGACAGGGCATGATCTGAGCGCGATGGTGCAGGAGCACTATCAGGCCATGCTGGATTTCTATGGACCCGACCTTGGTCTGCGCGTCGCTCGCAAGCATCTGGGGTGGTACATGGACGAAGCAGGAACGCCCGCCGCCTTGCGCCGCGCGATACTGACATCGCGCGCTACATCCGAAGTTCTGCGTTTGATCGCGGATGCAATCCCGCATCAGGGGGAAGCGGCCGCATGACCTCGGACCAGAGCATTTGGGCCTCATTGCCGGTTCCCGCATTCATCATCGACCGTGACGACCGGATCGCCGACGTCAATTCAGCGGGTGAGGGGTTCCTGAACGCCTCGCGCCGTTCGGTTGTCGGGCATCCGGTGTGGGATCAGATAGCCGTCGACGCCCCCCTGGAAGAGGCGTTTCTGAGGGCACGGCAGAATGGTTCGCCTTTGTTCGTCAATGATGTGGATGTTGGATCGGGCAGTCGTGCGCCTCTGCAATGTGCGCTGCAGATCGCGCCGTTGATGGGTCATCCGGGATCAATGATCATGATCCTTTCTCCGCGCGAACTGGCCGGACGGATGACTCGCGGGAACACGGTGAAATCCGCCGCGCAATCGGCTATCGGAATGGCCGAAATGCTGGCACATGAGATCAAAAACCCGCTGGCTGGCATCACTGGAGCTGCCCAGCTGCTTAGCATGAATATCTCTCAGCAAGATATTGAGTTAACAGACTTAATTGTCGAAGAAAGCCGCCGGATCGTAAAGCTGTTGGAGCAGGTGGAGCAGTTCGGAAACCTGTCGCAGCCGGACTTCCAGCCGGTCAACCTGCATGACGTGCTGGACCGTGCGCGGCGTTCGGCGCTGCTGGGGTTCGGCGCACATATGAAGATTGTCGAGGATTATGATCCGTCGCTGCCGCTGGCTTATGGCGATCAGGACCAGATCCTGCAGGTCATTCTGAACCTTCTGAAAAACGCATCCGAGGCGGCCGGACCGGAAGGCGGGACCATTCGCCTGCGCACCTATTTCGAACATTCATTTCGTCTGCGGCGCAACGATGGGTCCGGCCATTCCCTGCCGCTGCAGATCGAAATCATCGATGACGGCCCCGGCTTGCCCGAAGACATCCTGAGCGACATTTTCGATCCCTTTGTCTCTGGCAGGGAAAACGGCACGGGTCTTGGTCTGGCGCTGGTCAGCAAGATCGTCTCCGACCACGACGGCTGGGTTTCGGCCGAGTCGGTTCCGGGCCGGACGGTTTTTCGCCTGTCACTCAGGCGGGCGCCACGGGACGCGCAATGAAATTGAAACCGGCGGCAAATGGCATAGCAAGGAGAACAGCAGATGGATGGCACAGTTCTGGTCGCAGATGACGACCGCACGATCCGGACGGTTCTGACGCAGGCACTGACCCGTGCGGGATGCAAGGTGCACGCAACTTCTTCTTTGACGACGCTGATGCGCTGGGTCGGAGAGGGCAAAGGCGATGTGGTCATCTCGGACGTGGTCATGCCGGACGGCAATGGGCTTGAGATGCTGCCGAAGATCGCGCAGGACAGGCCGGGATTGCCGGTTATCGTGATCTCGGCCCAGAACACGATCATGACGGCAATTCAGGCGGCTGAGGCCGACGCTTATGACTATCTGCCGAAGCCTTTTGATCTGCCGGATCTGATGAAAAGAACGGCCCGGGCGCTGGATCAGAAGCAACGACCGCAGTCTGGTGCCCCGGAATTGGTTCGGGATCGCCCGGAGGAATTGCCTCTGGTGGGGCGTACGCCGGTTATGCAGGCGCTGTACCGGCTGGTGGCGCGGGTCATGAACACCGATCTGCCGGTTATGATTTCCGGTGAAAGTGGAACCGGTAAGTCTCTGATTGCGAAAGCAATACATGACTTCTCGGATCGTCGGACATTGCCTTTTGTTTCCGTCACCGCGTCTGAGTTGCGGGATCTGGAAGGACCTGCCCGCGTCATGGCGCGGGTTCGGGGTGGCACCCTGCTGATCGACGAAATCGCAGATATCGAAGACGACATTCAGGCCCGGATCGTGCGGATGATGGACAGCCCGGGCGATCATCTGCCGCGCTTCATGGCAACCAGCCAGTCGGACCTGACCGAAGCAATGGAAAGCGGCCGCGTGCGCCAGGATCTGTATTATCGTCTGTGTGGCGCGACGATCCACGTTCCGGCCCTGCGCGAAAGAATGGACGACATTACTTTGCTGGCCGATCATTTTCTGGCACGGGAAGAGCGTGAGACCGGCACGAAACGCTGGCTCAGCGCCGAAGCGGTTGAACTGGTGCGCCGTTATTCGTGGCCCGGGAATGTGCGGCAACTGGAAAACGCGGTGCGCCGCCTTGGGCTGACCAGTCAGGCGGATGAGATATCCAAAACCGAAGTCGAGATGGTTCTGGGCAGCCAGCCTGAGGCCGAACCGGTTCTGGGGGGCGGAGAGCGTGAGAAACTGTCGGCCTCGGTCGCGCGGCATCTGCGGCGGTATTTCGATCTGCACGGCAACATGTTGCCGCCTCCGGGACTGTATCAGCGTATCCTGCGCGAAGTTGAGGCGCCGCTGATCGAAATCGCGTTGGACGCAACCGGCGGAAATCAAGCAAAATGTTCGGATTTACTAGGGATTAACCGAAATACGCTGCGAAAAAAGATCATCGACCTCGATATTGAGGTGACACGCCGTCGCAAACTGATGTAATATCGCCACACAAACCGTGGCATTCGGGTTTCTACCTGGCAAGGACCACGACATATGGCGGTAAGCCGCGCAAGCGGCACATCAGGATGAGGGCAGACGGTGGCAACCCGGGCACAGAGCGGGCCAATACCATCGATTAATCGATGGCGAAAATCCCGAAAACTGCGCAATTTCGGCACCTTGGGGCTGGTTCTTCTGGGGCCAGCACTGGCGCTTGCCACCTATCTTGTCATTGGTCCGTTCGATCTGGGTTCGGCCGCGCCGACATTGCGCCTGATCCTGTTGGCCGACCTTGTCTATGTGCTGGTCGTGGCCGCACTTGTGCTAAGTCAGGTCGGCAGTCTGATCGCGGCGCGACGCGCCAAGTCAGCAGGTTCCCGTTTGCATTTGCGCCTGATCGGCGCGTTCACGCTTCTGGCGCTTGTGCCGACGGTGACCGTTGCCATTTTTGCCGGACTGACCGTGAATATCGGTCTGGAGGGTTGGTTTTCGGATCGTGTGCGCGAAGTTGTCGGGTCGTCGCTCAGTGCGGCCGAAGCCTATGAACAGGAACACCGTCAGGGCCTGACACAGGACGCGACCGTTCTGGCCCGGTTTTTGGATAATGCTCGGTCTCTGGATTATTATATTTCTGACGCTGAGTTGCGCGAAGTTCTGGCCCAGGGCCAGTCGCAGATTCAGCGTGGCCTGCGTGAAGCTTATGTCATTGACGGTAGCGGCGATATCCGGGCCCGGGGCGACAGGTCTTACCTGTTCAACTACGAAGAACCCACGGCTGAGCAACTGGCGAACGCGACCCACCGGGGCCTGCTGATCATCGCGGACTGGCAAAACAGCGAATTCAGGGCGCTGGTCCCTCTGCGGGCGTATCTGGACCGTTACCTTTATGTCAGCCGTGACGTGGACGGGCAATTGCTGACCCTTTTGGATGACACCAAGGAAACAGCGCAGTTCTATCAGCAGCTTGAAAGCGAACGGGGCAGGGTGCTGTTTGAATTCGGCCTGTTGTATCTGGGTTTCGCGGTGATCCTGATCCTGGCGGCGATGTCGTTGGGCATGTGGTTTGCTGAACGCTTGTCTCGCCCGGTGGGCCGCCTGACCACAGCAGCGCAGCGTGTTGGCGCGGGTGACCTGAGCGTTCAGGTTATTGAAGAGGCCAGCGATGACGAGATCGCGATGCTGGGTCGGTATTTCAACCAGATGACCCGCCAGTTGAAGGGTCAGCGGGACACGTTGCTGGAAAACACCCGTCATATTGAACGCCGTCGTCGACTGTTCGATTCAGTGCTCAGTTCGGTCACCTCAGGGGTTGTCGGAGTTGATCCTGACGGGTGCGTTACATTCGTGAACCGATCCGCCCAGCGTCTGCTGGACTGGTCGCGGGGCGAGGAGCTTTTGGCGATCGGTATCGCGGTACCCGAGTTCCTGCCTTTGTTCGAGAACCTTAAGGAAAGTGGGCAAGAGGCTGTTCAGGAAGAGATAAAAGTCACCCGAAAGGGCCAGTTGGAGAACCTTTTGGTCCGCATGGCAACTCGGCGCGGTGAGGATGGCGGGCTGGAAGGTTACGTGGTTGCCTTTGACGACGTGACAGACCTTGTCAGCGCGCAGCGGATGGCAGCCTGGGGCGACGTGGCGCGCCGGATCGCGCATGAGATAAAGAACCCTCTGACCCCGATTCAGTTGAGTGCCGAAAGGATCAAGCGAAAGTTCTCGCGCAAGCTGGACGAGGAGGACAGCAGCAGCCTAGAATCGATGACGGATGTCATCGTCCGGCAGACGAATGACCTGCGGCGCATTGTTGACGAATTCTCGAAGTTCGCTCGCATGCCTGAACCGGAACGGCGCGAGGAAAACATCGTTGATCTGGTGCGCGAGGCCGTTTTGCTCCAGCAGGCCGGGCAGCCGGATGTGCAGATCGATGCAGATCTGCCGAACCACGCTATTCCGGCGGATGTGGATGCGACGATGTTGAATCAGGCCCTGACCAACCTGATCAAGAACGCGGGCGAAGCTATTGGAACCTTGAAGGAAAAAGGTGCACCTAAAAACCTCAAGCCGCAGATCAAGGTTAGGGTATCGACAGATGATGCCGGGACACAGATCACCATCGCGGATAACGGAATCGGGCTGCCGGAAGACCGGGCGCGTCTGTTTGAACCCTATGTGACCACCCGCGACGAGGGCACCGGCCTTGGCCTGCCCATCGTGAAGAAGATCATCGAAGAACATGGCGGAGCGCTGACTTTGGAAGACGCGCCCGTATTTGACGGACAGGACCATTTTGGCGCAATGGCCGTGATCCGGTTACCTGGGGGCAGTGTTTCCCCGTCAGTCGCGCCACAGAAGCAGGCTATTAAAACCAACAAACTGAAAGCAGGCCAAAGATGAGCGACATTCTGATCGTAGATGACGAACGCGATATTCGCGAGCTGGTGTCCGACATTCTGGAGGACGAAGGCTATTCAACCCGACTTGCCGGCAATTCGGACGATTGCATGGCGTCGATCAACGCTGAACCTCCGGGTCTTTTGATCCTCGACATCTGGCTCAAGGACAGCCGAATGGACGGGATCGACATCCTGAAAGCGGTAAAGCGCGACAACCCGGACGTGCCCGTTGTGATTATTTCCGGTCACGGGAATATCGAGATTGCCGTGGCGGCCATCAAGCAGGGCGCTTATGACTTTATCGAAAAGCCATTCAACATTGACCAGTTGATGGTGGTCATCCGGCGCGCGATGGAAACCTCGCGTCTGCGTCGCGAAAACGCGTCGCTCAAGCGCAAGGAAGTCAGCTGCTCGGACATGATCGGCAAATCGGCATCGTTCCGTGCGATGCAGGGCCAGTTGGACAAGGTGACGAAGTCCAACGGCCGCGTGATGCTGAGCGGCCCTGCCGGGTCGGGTAAGGAAATCGCGGCACGCTATATCCACGCACATTCCAACCGTGCCAATGCGCCTTTCGTGACCGTGAATTGCGCCGGGGTCGAGCCCGAGCGGATGGAAGAGGTGCTGTTTGGCCGCGAGACATCTGAACGCGGTGTTGAATCAGGCCTGCTTGAGGAAGCCCATGGCGGCGTGATCTTCTTTGATGAGGTCGCCGATATGCCGTTGGGCACGCAATCGAAGATTCTGCGGGTTCTTGTGGATCAGCAATTTCAGCGGGTTGGCGGAACCGACAAAGTCCGGGTTGATCTGCGCGTCATCTCTTCGACCAATCGGGACCTGGAAGAAGAAATCACTGCTGAACGGTTCCGGGAAGAGTTGTATCACCGCCTGAACGTTGTTCCGATTGCGGTGCCGTCGCTTGAAGACCGGCGCGAGGACATTCCGGTACTGGCGCAGCACTTTATCGAAATGTGCAATGAAGCGCAGGGCTTGCCCGTTCGCGAATTGTCGGATGAGGCAATTGCACTGCTGCAGACCATGACGTGGCCGGGCAACGTGCGTCAGCTCAAGAACCTGATCGAACGCGTGTTGATCCTGGGGGATGGAACCGGTCCGATCGAGGCGCGGGAACTGCCCAACGACGAGGAAAAGGCCGAAGATTCTGGCCGCGTGGTTCTGTCCGGTGCGCTGGCGACTTTGCCGTTGCGCGAAGCGCGCGAGGCGTTCGAGCGGGAATACCTGCTGACACAGATCAACCGGTTCGGTGGCAATATCAGCCGCACCGCCAGTTTCGTCGGGATGGAGCGCAGTGCGCTGCACCGCAAGCTGAAGTCGCTTGGCGTGGTCACATCGAACAAATCCGGCGCGCGTGTCGCGCAACTGGATGAACCGGAACCGGCGGAATAACCCGCCGGTTCAGCCGGTGTGACCCGGCGTTATGATCTGAAACGACCCGTCGTCGAACTTCACGAAACAGGACTCGGTGCTTAGCGGCGGCAGGGTTGTCGTACGGGTCAGCGATACCCGGGATTTCACCGCTTGTTTGCAAGGTGGCAGGCTGACCGGGCGAAAACCCTTTTTGGCCATGCATTGCGCCTCGACCGTGTTGCGCAGGTCCTGATTCACATCGACGGTGTAGACGCGTCCGGGTTCCCACCATCCGGGTGAACGGTAGCAGTGGCCGCGACCATCGCAATAGGTGCGCCCCGGCCAATAGACGGGTGGGCTTTGCCGGACTTGGTTGGCAACAGGCACTTCATTCAGGGCCTTTACCTGGCATTGCGTGGTCTCCTGCTGCAGTCGCGCCACGCTGGCACCTTCGCGGTAATAGAGTGACAGAGGCCCGCAGGAAGACAGCAAGAACAAAGGAATAAAGGCGCGTAGCATTGTTTTCATGCGCATATCTTGCCTCACTCCCTGTTCCATGACAATTCAATTGACCGCTTTGGGGGCATCTGTCATTCAAAGATTTCAGGCAGAAGGGCCAGGAACATGAAGGTCATCATTTGCGGTGCGGGTCAGGTCGGCTGGCAGATTGCACGGCACCTTTCGGGCGAACTGAACGACGTGACAGTGGTGGACAACAATCCCGATCTGGTGCGCCGCGCGACCGAAACGCTGGACGTGCAGGGTATCGCAGGCTTCGCCAGCTATCCGGATGTGCTGGAACGGGCCGGGGCCCGCGATGCAGACATGATCATCGCCGCGACCCACTCGGATGAGGTGAACATGGTCACCTGCCAGATGGCGCATTCGGTGTTTTCGATTCCGCGAAAAATCGCTCGTCTTCGGTCCAAATCCTATCTGACAGCGATTCATGCGGACCTGTTTCGCCGGGACCATCTGCCCATCGACGTGGTGATCAGCCCGGAACGCGAGGTAGCCGCCGCCGCCATGCGCCGCCTGTCGGCCCCGGCGGCTTTTGACACCGAGATTTTCATGGATGGCAAGGCGCAGCTGCTGGGCATCCGAGTGGATGAAGACTGTCCGATCATCAACACGCCGCTCAGACAGCTGACCGACCTGTTTTCCACGCTCAGCTCGATCGTAGTCGGTGTACGCCGGGACGGCACGCTGTTTGCACCGGAATCCGAGGATCAGCTGTTTGTCGGTGACGAATGCTATGTCTTCACCAGCGTCAACGACGTCGAGCGCACGATGGAGGTGTTCGGCAAAGCACAAAAGAAACAGGACCGAGTCGTCATTGTGGGTGGCGGCAATGTCGGCCTTGAAGTGGCTCGCACGCTGGAAGAACGCGAAAGCCGCGTGCGCGCCAAGATCATCGAACGCGACCGCCGATGCGCCGAACTGGCCGCAGAAGCGCTGGAGCGGACGATTGTTCTGAACGGCGACGGGCTGGATGCGGCATTGCTGCGGGAGGCTGGCATTGAACGGGCCGACGCGATGCTGGCCGTCACGGATGACGACCGTGCCAATCTGTTGGCCGCGGTACGTGCCAAGGCCGAGGGTTGCGCGATGGCGATCGCGCTGATCAACGATCCCAGCATGGTGGCGCTCATGGGGCCATTAGGGATCGACGCCTATATCAACCCGCGCGCGACCACCGTCAGCTCGATCCTGCGCCATATCCGTCACGGCCGGGTGCGGCAGGTCTATTCCATCGGCGATGCCGAGGCCGAAGTGATCGAGGCCGAAGTGCTGTCAACCTCTCCCATGGCGGGGCAGAGACTGCGCGACATCGATTTCCCCGAAGGCGTTCTGGTCGGCGCGGTGCGCAAGGGCGACGAGTTGCTGCGCCCGACCGGCAGCCTGCGGATTGATGAAAAGGATGTGGTGGCCATCTTTGCCATGGCCAAGGACGTGCCCGAGGTCGAGCGCTTGATGCAGGTTTCGATCGATTTCTTCTGATGGCACACGCGCGGACACAACGGATCGGGCTTTTGCGGCGTTTGCCGCTGTTTCTGTTGATTTGGGGAATAACCGCGTTCTCGATGTGGGTGCCCGCAGTCTACGCGCTGGTATTGGATGACCACGACACGTCGCGATCGTTCTTCTACTCGGGCCTGCTTGGACTGTTTCTTGTGGCGAGCATCGCGCTGGCCTCGTCCAACAGGATACCTCGGCGCGGCACATTGGGGCAGTTGGCCGTTCTGCTGGGCTGTTTTACCGTTCTGCCCGTGTTTTTGGCGATCCCGTTTCACGATGCGCTTGGCAACACCACCTTCCTGAACGCGTATTTTGATATGGTCAGCGCGATGACCACAACCGGCGCCGACCTGTTTCCGAACCCCGACCGCCTGACTGCGCCGCTGCATCTGTGGCGGGCGTTTGTGGGCTGGATGGGTGGTTTGCTGATGTGGATTTCCGCAGCGGCGATTCTGGCGCCGTTGTCCTTGGGCGGGTTTGAGATTACCGCGCAGGGTCAGCCGGGACGACCGGTTTCCGGTGTTGCGCAAAGCGAAAAGGTTGATCCAAGGGGACGCCTGCTGCGTGTGGCGCGAACCCTGACACCCGTCTATGCAGGGCTGACTGCGGTGGTCTGGATATTGCTGCTGATTGCCGGTGAGGTTGGCCTGACCGCCGTAAGCCACGCGATGTCGGTCATGGCGACCTCCGGCATTTCCCCGGTGGGCGGGATGGAAGGGGCTCAGGCAGGTTTGACCGGTGAGGCGATCCTGTTCCTGTTCCTGTTCTTTGCATTGTCAAGGCTGACGTTTTCGGCAGATACGGCGACCTCGGGCTACTCCCGGCTGGATAAGGACCCCGAATTCCGCATCGGATTGTTGATCGTGGTTGCCGTAGCAGCCCTGCTGTTCTTTCGCGTGTTGGCTGGTGTGAACGAAATCGACGGCCAGATGTCGGTGCTTCAGGGCCTTAAGGTGATATGGGGCATGACATTTACAGCCTTGTCTTTTCTGACAACGGCAGGATTCGAAAGCAGCAACTGGGACGATGCGCAACAGCTTTCGGGGCTGGGAACACCGGGTCTGATCCTGATGGGGCTGGCCCTGATCGGGGGAGGGGTCGCCACCACGGCCGGCGGGGTCAAGCTGTTGCGTGTGTTTGCGCTATACCTCAATGGCGCGCGCGAGATCGACCGGCTGATCTATCCGTCATCGGTCAGCGGCGTTGGCGGCGGGAACCGGCGCATTCAGACCAATGGCGCCTTCATCGCCTGGATCTTCTTGATGATGTTCGCGCTTACGGCGGCGGTGTTCAATCTGTTGCTCGCCGCCATGGGGGCCGGGTTCGAACAGGCAATGGTTCTGACTGTTGCCGCGCTGAGTACGACCGGCCCCTTGATTGAACTGGCAACTGACGTTCCGATCCGGCTGATCGATATGACTGCAGGTGCAAAACTGACGATGTGCGCAGCAATGGTAATCGGCCGGCTTGAAACACTGGCGATCATTGCCTTGATCACCCCGGCCCTCTGGCGGGACTGACGTGGGGTCAGCAAAAGGAATTAGTGCCTGATTTTTAATCTGGAATATCTGTGAACTCCGCTCCATACTCACCCGGAGGGAGCGCGTTGGTCCGCAGCGCGTAGCAAGAACAATGGCGAGATTATAAAAATATGGCTTCGGACAGACAGAATCTTCAGGACGCGTTCCTGAATAATGTACGGAAAGCAAAGGTTCCGGTCACGATTTTCCTGATCAACGGTGTGAAATTGCAGGGTGTGATCACCTGGTTCGACAATTTCTGCGTATTGTTGCGCCGCGACGGACAGTCGCAGCTTGTCTACAAGCACGCGATTTCGACAATCATGCCGTCGCAGCCGATCAGCCTGTATGAGGGCGAAGACGCCTCTTGATGGAACATGAGAGGGCGCGCACCCGGGCCTGGGTGCTGCATCCCCAAATCAAATCAGATGAACAGCGCCGTGTCCCGGGACCGGCGCTGGAAGAAGCGGTGGCGCTTGCCGCTGCTTTGCCCGATCTGGATGTGGTCGGGTCGGAAATCGTGCGCTTGCAACGGGCCCAGCCGGGGCTTTTGTTCGGCAGCGGCAAGATCGAAGAACTAGGCGAGCGACTGCACGAGCACGAGGTCGAACTGGTTCTGATCGATGGCCCGGTGACGCCGGTACAACAACGCAATCTTGAGAAAGCGTGGAAGGTCAAGATCCTTGACCGGACCGGACTGATCCTGGAGATCTTCAGCGATCGGGCACGCACCCGCGAAGGTGTGTTGCAGGTCGAGATGGCCGCGCTCAGCTACCAGCGGACGCGGCTTGTTCGGGCCTGGACCCACCTAGAACGCCAGCGGGGCGGCCTGGGGTTTGTCGGTGGACCCGGCGAAACCCAGATCGAGGCCGACCGGCGTGCGATTGACGAACAGCTTGTGCGCCTGCGCCGCCAGTTGCAGAAGGTGGTCAAGACCCGCACGCTGCACCGCGCCGCGCGGGCCAAGGTTCCGTATCCGATTGTCGCGCTGGTTGGGTATACCAACGCCGGAAAATCCACATTGTTCAACCGTCTGACGGGTGCTGAAGTGATGGCCAAGGACATGTTGTTCGCTACGCTGGACCCGACCATGCGGCGGGTCGAGTTGCCCGACGGCCCCGAGGTGATCCTGTCGGATACCGTTGGTTTTATCTCGAACCTGCCCACCGAACTGGTCGCCGCATTTCGCGCCACGCTGGAGGAGGTGCTGGGTGCCGATCTGGTCGTGCATGTCCGCGATATCAACCACGAGGACACCGAAACACAGGCACAGGATGTCGAGGCCATTCTGACCTCGCTGGGGGTCGATGATGAACGGCCCCGGCTTGAGGTCTGGAACAAGATAGACCTGATGACTGACGACGAACGTGAGGCCGCTTTGGCGCGTGCGGAACGTGATGCTTCGATCTTTGCCATCTCGGCAGTGACCGGCGAAGGCGTCGAGGCGCTGCTGGCCGAGATTGCAACCAAATTGCAGGGCGTGCGGCATAAGGAAACTTTGACGCTGGGGTTTGCCGATGGCGGCAAGCGCGCGTGGCTGTTTCGGCAGGATGTGGTCCGGTCCGAGCAACAGACCGAAAACGGGTTCGAGATCACGGTGCTTTGGACCGCGAAGCAAGCGGCGCAATTTGCTGCTCTTTGATCCGGGGTCTGGTTTTGACGAAGA
Organism: Ruegeria sp. BG6; assembly: GCF_056538465.1. Taxonomy (NCBI): domain Bacteria; kingdom Pseudomonadati; phylum Pseudomonadota; class Alphaproteobacteria; order Rhodobacterales; family Roseobacteraceae; genus Ruegeria; species Ruegeria sp. BG6. The sequence continues at coordinate 212,232 of NZ_JBQFTB010000001.1, forward strand.
AAGACAGCAAGAAGGTCTATTTGAGTGGGCACATCGCTGTGCCTGCCGAAAGACTTGAACAGGTCCGTGCCGCGCTTTCAGAACATATCGCGCTGACGCGCGCCGAACCCGGTTGTGTCACCTTCGAGGTCGTTGAGGATCCGGGCATCCCCGGTCAGTTCAACGTTCATGAGGTCTTTGAAAACCGGGCTGCGTTCGACGCACATCAGGAACGCATGAAAGCCTCGCGCTGGTTCATGGTTACAGAAGGCATTCCACGCAAGTATTCGATTACCTCGGAATAACCCGGTCTGGACTTGTGCCTATCGCCCGTCGATTTGACGCTGATAGTCATCGGCGTCGAACCAATCCAGTGAAGACTGGACTTCATGATCGGCCGTCAGTTCCCATTCTTCCCAGCCGCGGGTGACGACATGGTTTCCGGTTTGCGCATGGTGCCCTTCCAGCGTCCAGACAAAAATCGCGTGATTTCCGGCCCAACGCAGCATATCGCACCTGACTTCCAGATCGGGAAATTCTGCGAAAAGGCCACGCGCCATTTCAGCAATCGCCGCGCGACCTACGATCGGGTCTCCCCGGTTGATTGAAATCTGGCCGTCTGATGCAAAAAAACTGGCGACGGCATCTGCGTCGCCCGAACTCCATGCAATCGCATAGTCGCGCGCGAGATTGTTTAGCCTGTCCTGAATACTGGCCATCTGTGCCCCCGGTCCCAAATAGTCCGCCCGCAGATCGTAGGCGAAAACACCCGTTTGCGTCCACGTCCGCGCAAAAAAGGGGCAAGGTCTTGCCGACGCGGGGTATTAATGCGGGATCAGGTGGGTGACACCGACGGCCGCGGCACGGGCCAGGTCGATGTCCAGAGACATTGGCAGATACTCTCCGCGCCGCCACAGTTGTGCCTGATCGTCGTAATAGCGTGACAGAAAATGGCCTGACTGACCCGTGGCGGTAATAAAGACCGAACTGTCCGGGTCGGCGAAGTCATAGACGCCGCGATAGCCTGCGCCATGTACGTTCTGGAACGGGTCGGGCCCTTCGCCCGAGGTTCGGCCGCGCAGCAGGGTGTTGTCTCCGCCGCTGGTCGATTGACGAATGTTCACGAAATAGCGCAGCACCGGAACCGAACCCAGAACCGGGTGGTCATGGGTGGCCTGATGCGCGTCACCCCAGCGCAGGGATTCCAGGGCGCTGCCGTAATTCTCGGCAATCCAGATCAGAGCATCGTCCAGCGCCAGTCTTGCCATGTCGGTGCAGGTCTCAACCGGCGCACTTTGACGGACGTCGCACCAGACCGAGGCCCCGTCGATGTCGCGGTAGACCCTTTCGATAAACAGCGGTTCGACATGTTTGAACTCGCTGGCCAGCGGGCCCAGTTCATCCGCGATCAGCCGGTTCTGCAGCGCGCGCAGCCATGCCGCATAGATCAGCGGTTCCGGCAGATGCTCGTTCATCTCGCCGTTCCACTCGGCCAGCAGGGCCAGGGCGATCTGGCGCTGACGTTCCGCTGTGCCGACAGGAGCGGATTCGCCGGTGAACCACAGGTCCGCTCCAATCAGGGGCAACAGAGACCGGGCGGTGAAACTGACGGTGTCGAGCTGCGCCTCGATAAAGCTGTCGCGGGTGTGCACCTCGCGTGACTGCATCAGGCGTTCCCAGCGATGGACACGCTGGGTGTCGCCCCATTCATACGACACGTGCTGAGGGAAGGGGCGGTCTATGATCTTGTTGTTGGTGTTACCCAGAACGCCACCCCTTGGGGCCACGAACTCTGGGTTGTCGGTATAAGGCATGCGGCCTTGCCAGCGGTTCTCGGCCAGCCAGCCGGGGGTCGGAATGCGGCCCTTGCTTTGGTTGCGCAGGTCGCGTTGTGGCATGGCGCCAATCAACTTCAAGGCGATCGTGTCCTTGTCCACCAGTGACAGGTTTTGCGACGGCGAGATGAAATCTTCGGCCGCCGTGATGGCCTGCTGCACCGTATCCGCGTTCATCAGCGCCATCGAAGCGGTCATCGACGTGTCACGCGGGCTAAGCGCCGTCCACGCAAGCGAGGCCACATGGCCCGTTGGTGTGATCGTTTCCAGATCGTAGTGAGTGCCGGGCAGTACCGGGCCGTTTTCCGTCCAGCGTAGGGTCAGAGTGATGGGCGGCTGGTCTTTGATCTCGATGATCGACGGGCGGGTCTGGAATGTTTTGTATCCGTCCGGTGTCAGGTATTCTTCGGGGTTTTCCGGGTTCAGTTGTTCGATATGGACATCCTGATCGTCCAGATAAGATGAGGTCAGGCCCCAGCCCAACCGGTCGCTGCGCCCGGTCATGATGGCGGGAATGCCGGGAATACTCGCGCCGATCACGCCGCCTTTGGCCAGCCCCAGCCGTGCCAGATACCACACGCCGGGCGCGGTAAAGCCAAGATGTGGGTCGTTCGCAAGCAGGGTTCCGCCACTGGCAGACCGCGATGGCGCGGCGCTCCAGGCATTCGACGCACCGGCAAGACCGCGTTTTGGAAAGGGCGAAAGCGGGGTGTCAGGCATCGGCGTTCCCCGCGCGTATCGGGGCAGGCCGGGGAACAGGCTGGCATATTCGGGCAATGCTGCAATCCCCGGGCCGGGAACGTCGGGCAGTATGTCCGCCAGTCGGTCCGGGTTATTCAGCATCAGTGATGTACGTGCGCGCAGCACCTCGTCCTGCAAATGGCCCGACAGTTGCAGGCCCATCAGTTTGATTACGGCGATGCTGTCCCCCGGTTGCCAGGGGGAGACCGGGGCGTTGAACAGGAACATCTCGGGTGCGCCGCGCCCAAGGGCCTTGTCGTTGATTTCATTCAGCCGGGCGTTCACGCCAGCGGCGTAGGCTTTCAGCGCTGCTTTGGTGTAGTCGTCCTGAACCTCGACAGAACGATGGGCCAGTCCATAAAGGTCGAGACGGCGCAGCAGCTTGTCGATATTGACAGTTCGGGCACCGAAAATTTCCGACAGACGCCCCTGCGAGGTGCGGCGCATAACGGTCATCTGCCAAAGACGATCCTGCGCATGCACATATCCGAGTCCGAAGAACACATCCGGGTCACTTTCGGCCAGAATATGCGGCACGTTTGATGTGTCGCGCACGATCTCGACCGGGCTGGTCAGGCCATTGACCTTTAGGGTCTGATTGTATTCGGGCAGGGACTGGCTGGCGAGGAAATAGACCAGTGCAACCGCCGCCACGGCCAGCAGGACAAGACCCGACGTGATGCGCACCAGCCAGCGAAATAAAAGACCCATCCTTGCCCCACAGTTTTTTCGTATTCGTTTGCGGCGAAAGTAGTGGAAGGCGGTCCCAACCGAAAGAGGAGCCGAACAACAATTTCCGTGTCGTCAACGCAAAAAACGTAAGCCCCGCCACTGCTGAACGACACGTGGCGGGGCTCCGCAGGAGGGGGAGTGGTAACCCGGTGTTACGGAATGATACGCGTGTATTTGATGCCTTCGACGGTCGCCCCGAACAGCAGGCCCGCCTGACCAAAGACCGCCGCGATCACAGGCGTGCGCAATGTCGTGGTGCTGGCCCCGACGCTGCTGCCGGTTGCGTCGACCACATAGCCGATGTCCGCGCCTGCGGTCCAACCGTTGGAGCGGCGGAAGTCGTTCAGCGCGTCTTCGGTCATGAAGAACAGAACATGCGCGTATTGCTGCGCGCCGATCTGCAGCCCGGCTGAGCCTTTGACAGCGGAATAATAGTCGACTGTCGCGCCCTGAACTCGCAATGCGCCCTGGCCAAAACCGCCGCCGAAGATGAACCCGGCTTCGGTGATCAGAGGCATGACAAGCATACCGTTCGCCTTGCTGGCGATCTCGATCGTGTTCGGGTACTTACTGTACATTTCGTTCAGCGTCGCATCGACACGGGCGTCGATGGTCGCTGCGTTGGTGTTGCCGACGCCGTTCCCGCAGGCGGCGGTAAATGTCAGCCCTGCCATGCCAAGTGCAAAGCCGCGACGACCCAGTCGGGGGGAATTGGAACTGCTCATGTTTCCTGTCTCTGTAATAAGTGCCTGATATGTCGGGTGTTCCCGATCTTGTGTGCAAGAATACGCCGATTGCGCCCGGCTGTCACGGGAAAGCTGCGGGTCAGGGGCCTTCAATCGGCGAAAAATTGCGACAGGGCGGGGTTTTAGCCTTGCAGAAGGCGCGCTACTTCGGGCGCGAAATAGGTCAGAACTCCGTCACAGCCCGCGCGTTTGAACGCCATCAGACTTTCCAGCATCACCTTCTCGCCATCGATCCATCCGTTCTGGGCCGCCGCCCGGATCATCGCAAACTCGCCCGACACCTGGTAGGCATAGGTCGGCGCGCCAAACGTGTCTTTAACCTGACGGCAGATATCAAGATAAGGCATGCCCGGCTTGATCATCACCATATCGGCGCCCTCGGTCAGGTCGCGTTCGATCAGACGCAGCGCCTCGTTCGAATTGGCCGGGTCCATCTGATAGGTCTTCTTGTCGCCGGTCAGTGCGCCCGATGCGCCAACCGCATCGCGGAACGGACCGTAAAACGCACTGGCATACTTGGCGGCGTAGCTGAGAATCATGACGTTGTGATGCCCCGCAGACTCGAGCGCGTGGCGCATCGCACCGATACGTCCATCCATCATGTCCGACGGGCCGATGATATCCGCGCCGGCATCCGCCTGCGCCCGCGTCATTTTCACCAGTGCTTCGACCGTGCGGTCATTTACGATCTCGCCATCGACGACATACCCGTCATGGCCGTTGATGTTGTACGGATCCAGCGCCACATCGGTCATGACGGCGATATCGGGGGCAGCATCCTTGATGGCACGAATGGCCCGGTTCGACAGGTTGTCAGGATTCCACGCTTCGGCGCAGTCTTCGGTTTTCAGGGCGCTGTCGGTATAGGGGAAAATACAGATTGCTGGGATGCCAAGCGCCTGCGCCTCGACGGCGGCGTGGGCGATTAGATCGACCGATCGGCGCACGACGCCCGGCATTGACGGCACCGGTTTCTCGACCCCTTCGCCGTCGCGCACGAACACCGGCCAGATCAGGTCATCCGGCGTCAGCGTATTCTCGCGGACCAGCCCCCGGATCGCCGCAGACTGGCGGGCCCGGCGGAAACGGGCGAGCGGATAGGGGGCGATGGTCGGTTTCATGGCGCGTTCTCCTTGAACAATCGTGCTTTGGGTGGCATGAAAACGCGTAGGTCTCAAGGGTAACAATCGACGCGGCATTGTGACAAAACCCCGTAAGACAATGTTTAAGGGGTTATGGCTTGGACTTATACTCTTCGATTACCGAAGTCATTGATTTGCGAAGCTTCTCGAACCTGTGGTTCTGGATCGCACTGGCTGTCATGTGGTCATCGGTGAGCCATTGGGTCCTTGGCGTTCCCTATGATCTGATCGTGCGCGCGCGACGCTCGGGCGGGCAGGCCGAAACGGACCTGATGGATATCGTCCGGATCAACACGAACCGCATGCTGTACATCATGGACATGTCCGGTGCCATTTTGTTTGCGATTTCGTGTTTTGTGCTGACCGGGCTTGCGATATCGGGCTTTTATTATGGGGTGGAGTTCGCGCAGGCTGTTTTCCTGCTGATGTTTCCGATGTCGATCGTGGTCATGTTGTATGTGGCGACCGCGCGTCGGCTGCAGCAGATCCCCAAACCTGACTTGGTCATCCGGACCCTGATGCGATGCAGGCTGTACACCCAGTTGATCGGCATGTTTTCGATACTGGTCACGGCCTTCTGGGGCATGTATCAGAACTTTTCTCTGGGACCACTGGGATAGACAAGTCGGAAAGGCGAGGCGATGAAGGCTGCGGACCACGTAACAGTTGGCGGAGCCCCCGAAGGGTTTGACGCGCAGCTTGTTCTGAAAGAGATTTCGCGGACCGGCGGTCCGGTGGCCCATGTCGCACGTGATGACAAGCGGATGGAGGCGATGCGGGCCGCGCTGGCCTTTTTTGCGCCGGAAATGCCGGTCTTTGTGTTTCCCGGCTGGGATTGCCTGCCTTACGATCGGGTTTCGCCCAACGCCGATATTTCGGCCACACGGGTGGCGACCCTGGCGGCGCTGGTGCATCAGATGCCGCAGCAATTCGTGCTGTTGACGACCCTGAATGCCGCAACCCAGCGCGTGCCGGCCCGTGAGGTCCTGCGCGAAGCGGCCTTTACTGCGCGGGTCGGGCATCGCATTGACGAAGACGCATTGCGCAATTTTCTGGTTCGCATGGGGTTCACCCAAAGCCCCACGGTAATGGAGCCCGGCGACTATGCCATCCGGGGCGGGATCATCGACATATTCCCGCCCGGTGAATCCGGCCCCGTTCGTCTGGATCTGTTTGGCGATGTTCTGGACGGTGCACGCCGGTTCGACCCGGTATCGCAGCGCACCACCGAGAAACTGCAAATTGTCAAACTGGCCCCGGTATCGGAAGTCATTCTGGACGAGGCCGCGATCACCCGGTTCCGTCAAAACTATCGTATTGAGTTCGGCGCCGCAGGTACGGACGACCCGCTTTACGAAGCGGTCAGTGCCGGGCGCAAGCATCAGGGGATGGAGCACTGGCTGCCTTTCTTCCATGACCGACTGGAGACACTGTTCGACTATCTGTCCGGTGCGACGATCCTGCTGGATGATCAGGTTACGCCCGCGCGGCTGGCCCGGTGGGACAGTATTGCTGATCAGTATGAAACCCGCAGGCTGGCGCTGGAAAACCGGTCGCGCATGGACTCGGTCTACAAGCCAACTCCGCCAGCCTTGCTGTACATGGATGACGGGGCCTGGGAACAGGCTGTTGCAAACCGGCGCGTGATGCAGTTCAGCCCGTTGCCGCAGGCAAGCGGACCGGGCGTGATCGACGCAGGTGGCCGGATCGGGCGCAATTTCGCCCCCGAACGACAGCAGGAGAACATCAGCCTGTTTGGCGCACTGGCCAGTCACATCACCGACAAACTGGCCAAGGGGCCAGTTCTGATCGCGTCCTATTCCGAAGGTGCCCGCGAACGCCTGACCGGTCTGATCGAGGATGAAGGTCTGGCCGAGGCGATCCCGGTGAAGGACGGCACTCGCATCGGCAAGCGCGGGTTGTACCTGGCTGTCTGGGCGCTGGAGCACGGGTTCGAAACCCCCGGTCTGACGGTGATTGCAGAACAGGATGTTCTGGGCGACCGCTTGATCCGGCAGCCAAGAAAACGCCGCAAGGCCGAGAATTTCCTGACCGAGACCCAATCGCTCAGCCCCGGTGATCTAGTTGTTCATGTCGACCACGGCATCGGTCGCTACATGGGGATGGAAGTGGTGACGGCAGCGGGGGCCGCGCACGAATGCCTTCTGCTGGAATACGCGGAACAGTCCAAACTGTATCTGCCGGTTGAAAACATCGAGCTGCTGTCAAAATACGGTCACGAAGAAGGTCTGCTGGACCGTTTGGGCGGTGGCGCCTGGCAGGCCAAGAAAGCCAAGCTGAAAGAACGCATCCGCGAAATGGCGGACAAGCTGATCCGGATCGCCGCCGAACGCGCCCTGCGCAAGGCTCCGGTCATGGACCCGCCGCCGCATGCATGGGAGGAGTTCAGCGCCCGTTTCCCTTATCAGGAAACCGACGACCAGTTGCGCGCCATTGCCGAGGTGATGGAGGACATGCATTCAGGCGCGCCGATGGACCGCCTGATCTGCGGCGATGTGGGTTTTGGCAAGACCGAAGTTGCAATGCGCGCGGCATTTGTCGCTGCCATGTCCGGTGTTCAGGTGGCGGTTGTTGCGCCCACGACGCTGCTGGCCCGCCAGCACGCGGCCAGCTTCAGGGACCGTTTCAGAGGGTTCCCCCTGGAGGTCCGGCAGCTCTCACGCTTTGTTTCGGCCAAAGAGGCGCAGCAAACCCGGGACGGACTGGCGCGGGGAACGGTTGATATCGTGGTCGGTACCCATGCGTTGTTGGCCAAGGGTATTCGGTTCAACAATCTGGGCCTTCTGATTATCGACGAGGAACAGCATTTCGGAGTGGCGCATAAAGAGCGTCTGAAACAGTTGCGCTCGGACATTCACGTGCTGACCCTGACAGCCACGCCGATCCCGCGTACTTTGCAACTGTCGCTGACGGGCGTGCGCGATCTTTCGATCATCGGCACCCCGCCTATCGACCGTCTGGCCATCCGTACCTACGTCAGCGAATTCGATGCGGTCTCTGTCCGCGAGGCGCTGCTGCGCGAACATTATCGGGGTGGGCAGAGCTTCTACGTGGTGCCGCGAATATCCGATCTACGCGAGATCGAGGAATTCCTGAAAGAACAGCTGCCGGAACTGACTTATGTCATCGCTCATGGGCAAATGGCGGCTGGCGAGCTTGATGACCGGATGAATGCGTTCTATGACGGCAAATACGATGTGCTGCTGGCCACGACGATTGTGGAAAGCGGTCTGGATATTCCGACCGCAAACACCATGGTCGTGCACCGCGCGGATATGTTCGGCCTTTCGCAGTTGTATCAGATACGGGGCCGGGTCGGGCGTTCGAAGGCCCGCGCCTATGCTTATCTGACCACCAAGCCACGCCAGAAGCTGACCGCCACGGCTGAAAAACGCCTGCGCGTTCTGGGTTCGCTGGATACGCTTGGCGCAGGTTTCACCCTTGCCAGCCAGGATCTGGACATTCGTGGTGCAGGCAACCTGCTGGGCGAGGAGCAGTCCGGCCAGATGCGCGACGTGGGCTATGAACTGTATCAGTCGATGCTGGAAGAGGCGATTGCCAAGATCAAAGCCGGTGAGATGGAAGGGTTGTCGGATGCTGATGATCAATGGGCTCCGCAGATCAATCTGGGTGTGCCGGTCCTTATCCCCGAGGATTACGTGCCGGATCTGGATGTACGGCTGGGCTTGTATCGCCGCCTCTCGTCGCTCTCGACCAAGGTCGAGTTGGAAGGGTTTGCAGCCGAACTGATCGACCGCTTTGGCACTCTCCCGAAAGAGGTGAACACCCTGATGCTGGTCGTGCGCATCAAGGCGATGTGCAAGCGGGCGGGTATCGCCAAACTGGATGGCGGACCGAAGGGCGCGACGATCCAGTTCCACAACGACAAGTTCGCTTCGCCTCAGGGGTTGGTCGATTTCATTCAGAACCAGCGCGGACTGGCGAAGGTCAAGGACAACAAGATTGTTGTGCGCAGGGATTGGAAGAAAGACAGTGACAAGATAAAGGGCGCGTTTGCCATTGCCCGCGATCTGGCCGAGAAGGTGGTTGCCGTGAAGAACAAGGCCAAGGTCTGAGCGTCGCGCTCAGTCACCGCCCACGAAGGTGCACAACTGCCATTCCCCCTGGTCGGATTTTACCAGCGCCGCGCGATGACCGGTCATAGGCCAGAGGTAGTCGCGGTGCATGAAGCCTCGCGCGCCGTCGGTTAGCATGACCTTCTGGTATTCGGCGTCAGGATCGTATTCGCTAATCAGGACGACCTCATGGCTTATCAGATCGACAATGTCGGCGGTCCGGTCTGCGCCCACCCGCAGTGACACCCCGGAGCCATTCACAAAATACGCGTTGAACGGGTCGACGGATGCGGGCAGGCCGATCTTCCACTGATACGGCATCCAGAATTCGCCCAGATCGTCAAAGTAACCGGGCGCGGCGAGGGTTTCCTCGAGAGCGGACCAGTAGGCTTCGCGCATCTCGTCGGCCTGATCGCGGTACTCCTCGGCCAAGGTGTCGGCGGGAAGTGTCAGGTTTTCCCTGAGTTCCCGGGGGCCGCCATTGCCGCCGTGGCTGAGATAAATGTCCGGGCAGGCCACCGCCACAACCGCTTCGGTGTCGCGGGCTGCGATGTTGGCCAGCAGGTTGGCGCGGAACGTCACCAATGTCGGATCACGTTCGGCCTGGTCGACCGGGGTAAACGTCATGCGTTCGGCCTGAACGGGAAGACCGGCGGCCAAAAGCATCAGGGCAGGGAGAAACCTCATTCGGCGGCCTTCATTGCGGACTGGGCGCAGAAGCACGAAGCGGCGACCGCGCGGTCTGCACGGGCCAGAGCCAGATCCAGTCTTTGTTTGATCTGCCTGATTTCAATGGAGTCACCTCGGGATTTCAGGCAATCGTATAGCCCCCTTAGGCTCCAGACATTGTCGGGATGGATCGACGCACGGCTGAGCGTGCCGCCCAGTCCTAGATCCTCGCGGTAGACAGCTTCGGCCTCGGCAACGTGGCCCTGTTCGAACAGCAAGGCCCCGAGTGCGTGGCGGGTTGGCTGCATCCAGCCCCATGGTTCGTCATAAGGCAAAGTGTCATCCAGTTCGACCGAGCGGCGCAGGTGTGCATAGGCGGTGTCGTAGTTTCCCTTGCGGTATTCGATTTCGCCCCGCAGCATTTCAGCTGCGATATCCAGCAGGTCGACGACACGATTATTGTGCAGTCGCCGGGTTTCGGGGACGCGGCCCCGGGCGGCAAGAAACCTCTGTTCTTCCGCTTCGGCCTCGGCCACCTGATCCGTTGCGGCAAATGCGATGGCACGGGCGTAGAGCTTGGTCGCGGTCAATGTGCAGTAGAGATCCGGGTCTTCGGGCAGTTCCAGAGCCTTGGCTTCGTCCCAACGGCCAAAACGGATAAGGATATGCGGCCCCATGGACATGTAGCTTTCGAAATAGTCCGCCATCGGCGGGCTTTCGATGCGCAGCATTTCCTCGGGCGTGGTATCCCAGATGCCCTGATTGGCACGCAGGGCCGGTTCCATCTGGCCCATAAACAGCGCGCCGTAGATGGTGAAGTGATAGTTGTGCTGACGGTAACCGGTGTAGATGTTGAACGGACCTTCGCGTTCGTAATACTTCAAATCTGCTTCGGTGGCTTTTTCGTTCCAATGGGTGACGTTCTGGTAGTGGCCGCACTGTACGTCGATATGGGTGGGCATGTGCACCAGATGACCTGCGTCCGGCACCAGCGTGCGCAACACGTCCCCGGCTTTCAGCGCCTTTTCAGGAGTGGGCGACATCTCCATCAGGTGCACGTACAAGTGCAGAAGCCCGGGATGCGACATGGCGGCCGGGTCGTTCCCCATGGCCCATTCCAGGGTATCCTGCGCTTCAAGGGTGGCGGCGCCGTCGGCGGGTTGACCGGTTTCCAGATCCCACATTTTCCAGGGGGTCAGGTTCAGCAACGCCTCGACAAATATGGTGCGCAGATCAAGGTGATCGGGAAAAGCTGCAAAAACTGTGCGCATCGCGTCCGCAAAATCATGGTCCCAGTCGTGCATGTCTTCGGTCGGCTCACGCTGAGGATAGCGGGCGGGCAGGGCGCGGATGAGCGCCTGTTCAACCGGAGTGCACCATTCAGCCAACGCCAGTGCTTTTTGGGTGGCGTCATAGGCCTCGGCCAATGCCTTCTCTTGTCCCTGATCGTCCAGCAATTCCCACGGCAGGTTGTAGTTTGGTCCGGCTGCGTAAGCCACGCCCCAATGCGCCATGGCGCAGTCCGGATCATGTTCCGCCGCGCGCTGGAAACAGGCCAGGGCCTCGGTGTGGTTGTAGCCGTAGGTCCAGATCAGACCTCGGTCGAACCACAGCTGCGCCTTTTCCGATGATGTGGTGACAGGGCAGGAGTATGTGCCCAGATCATAGTAATCACTCATAGAAAACTCCCCCGAAAAACGCGGGAAGCTTAACGTGATTCAGGGCATTTGCACAGGCTCAGGCCAGTAATCTGTTTTCGACGCGACCCATGTGAACCATCACGCCGAAAGCCATCACGCACATGGCAAGAATGCCCGTTGTCAGCGGTGTCACTGAGCCATCGAACAAAAGGCCCACTGGAGCTGCGATGGCTGCGGCCAGAACGGTCGAAATCGACCCGATCACAGATGCCGCCATGCCTGCGATGTGGCCCATCGGTTCCATCGCGATGGCATTCAAATTGCCCAAAGTGACGCCAGCCATGAAGAAGATGGTGGTCTGCCAGAATACAAACACCGCGAATGAGGCGTCGGGCGTCAGGTTCGCCATATTCAGAAAAATGACGCAGGACGTAATCAGGATCTGCGCCCCCAGCGCCCATGTTACCACGCGCCGCATACCCACTCGGACGACAATCGCGGCGTTCAGCAGGCTGGCCGAACCAGACATCAGCGCGACAAACCCGAACCAGAATGGGAAACTGTCCGCACTGTCATGGATCACGTCATAGACCGGCTGCACCATGGTCAGCATGGTGAACAGAATGCCCATGCACAGGGTCTGAACCAGGATCGAAAGGCGCACCGTAGGGTGTGACATCATCTCGTGCGTGGCCGCTACCAGCAGCGGCAGGCGAAACGGGCGACGGTCTTCGCGGGCCAGCGATTCTGGCAACCGTTTTCCCATCCACGTCACGACAATCAGGGCGAACAGGATGAAGGATACGAAAATCCCGCGCCAGCCGAACAGGGCAATCACGCCTGCGCCCAGCATCGGCGCAATCGCGGGAACAAGCGTAAATATCATCATCGCGATCGAAATGATCCGGGCCATCTCGCGCCCGGAATAGAGGTCGCGGATAATGGCCATGGCCACCACGCGGGGACCGGCGGCACCAAGTCCCTGAAGAACACGCGCAGCCAGAACCAGTTCAAGCGAGGAACTTGCCCAGGCAACAGCGGACGCCACGATATATAGCACTGCACCGCCAAAGATGACGGGCTTGCGCCCCAGCGCGTCCGAGATCGGGCCGGTGAAAAATGTGCCAAGCCCCATGCCCAGAACAAAGGATGTCAGGATCAGTTGCGCCCGGTTCACATCATCAGGGCTGAGCTCTGCGCCGATTTCGGGCAGGGCAGGCAGCATCGAGTCGATAGAGAACGCGATCGTGGCGAACATCATTGCTATCAACGCAATGAACTCGCCCCGCGACATGCGATAGGTCATGGGGAACTCCTTACCTGCTTGCGCTATCACGGCAAATCAGGCGGCGCTATAGCGCAAACGCACAGGACTATGTGCTAATTTGCAGGGGAAGCCTCAAGTTGAGACATGATTTCGCGGATGACTTTTTCCCACATTTCCGGCTGCTGGGCGCCAGGAACTGCGTGTTTGTTGGCCACGATGAAGGTCGGTACTGACCCAACACCCATTTCCCGTGAGTGCGTATCGCGGTTGCGGATATCGTCCCGGTCCGCGTCGGATTTCAGCAGCTTCATGACGACGGCCGCGTCCATACCCTGACTGTCGGCGATATCGGCAAGCACCTCATGGTCGCCGATGTCGCGTGCCTGCACAAAATAAGCATCGAATAAGGCGTCGACCACCGCGTCCTGCTTGCCTTCAATCCCGGCCCAATGGATCAGCCTGTGCGCATCAAGTGTGTTGGGCGTGCGTTTCATGCCCTCGAAATCGATTTTCAGGCCAGCATTTTCGGCGTGTTCGACCACGGGCGCATAGGCCTGCACGGCACCATCCTTGCCGCCAAACTTGCGCTCAAGGTATTCTCGGCGGTCCATGCCCGCGTCCGGCATGTCGGGGTTCAGTTGAAACGGATGCCATTCGATCACGAAAGGATGATCCGGTATGGCGGCCAGCGCTTTGTCCAGATGGGTTTTGCCAATATAGCACCACGGGCAGATCGGATCGGACAGAATATCAAGCTTGACGGATTGGGTCATGAGTTAGGTGCCTTGAAATAGGCCGGCAATGCGCGGCGCAGGAGTTTCCCATTGCCGCCTGCGGGAAGCGCCGGCAGATGTACGAAAGCGCGGGGCTGTTTGTATCGCGCAAGGTTGTCCTGGACATAGGCACGCAAGGCCGTCTCGTCCAGAGTTTCGGGGCCGGTGTAAAAGGCAGCTATCACAAATGTGTCCTGCTTGACCTCGACCGATGCGGCACCGACCTGTGTGATCCCGGGGTATTTTGACAAGACGGCCTCGACTTCGACTGGCGAAACCCGATAGCCGCCTGCATTCATCATATCATCGTCGCGACCCAGGTAGGTGATTTGCCCGTCGATCGCCATGGCGCCCTGATCTCCGGTCAGAAACCAGTCCCCCTGCATGCGGGCCTGAGCCTCATCCGGGGCGTTCAGATAAGTCAGCATCAGGCCGGGGTCGGACCGGTGGATGGCGATTGTGCCTTCCTGCTCCTGTGGAACAGGGCCATCGGGTCCCAGAATTGCGATCTTGCGACCGGGTTGCGGCTGGCCCAATGCCTCGCCCCGGGCCGGGTTTTCAGGACTCGAGGAAATGAAGGTCGAGCATTCGGACATGCCGTAGGCTTCGTAAAGTTCGGTTCCCGTCACCTCGGTCCAGCGTTCGTGCAGGTGTCGCGACAGTTTTTCGCCTGCGCACAGTCCGTGGCGCAGGTCGGGCAGGCTGAGCCGGTCTGTCCGCTGAACCATCTTTCGGTACACGCCGGGTGCTGCGGCAAAGATTGTGGCCCCGTGACGCCGCAACAAGTCGGGCAATGCTGCCGGATCGGTTCCCGGTTCGGGGATCAGCGCCGTCGCCCCGATGGTCCACGGATCCATCAGGCCAGTGCCAAGCGTGTAGGTCCAGTTGAACGCACCGGCATGACACAGCCGATCCTCGGGGCGCAGCCCATACCACCCTTCCACCATCATTTGCCGTGCCCAGATTGCGCGATGCGCATGCGCAACCGCACGCGGCTTGCCCGATGTCCCCGAGGTATAGACCACATAAGCCAGCCGATCCGGATCACCGAGATCAAAGGTGGCGGGCGGCAGATCACGCATGGCACGCAACGTTGCCAGATCAATTTGCCGGGGGTGCGGGGCACAGGCAACATCCGGTGCCTTCAGTATGGCGGCCGGGGACAGGTCGTCAATCATGCGGGCCGTTTCAGGCGCCGTCAGTTGCGATGACGTCGGAACAGGAACGACACCGACGGCAATCGCCCCCAAGTAGGCAATCGGGAAATCTACAGTATTCCCAAGGCGCATCAGAACGATGTCGCCGGGTTTCAACCCGGCCTGCAACAATCCTGTGCCGGTGCCCAGAACGGCAGACAGCAGTTGCCGATAGCTCCAGTCCTCGGTCGCCGTTTCATTCAGAACGGAGAGCGCGGTTTTTTCCGGAACCCGCTCTGCGTGGCGCAGAACGTGCGCTGCGAGGTTAAACGGAGTGGGGCAAGGGGCAGGCGGACCCTGATCAAAAATGGACAGCATGTCGTCTGGCTAACGCGGGGCAAGGCGCGTTGCAAGCGGCGCGGCCCGGCCCTATAGAAGTGCCATGAGAACGCAGGACCCGAAATCCCTGATCCGTATCGCCCGCGATGCCGGCGAAAATGTCGAACCCGAGCCATTGGATCTGGGCGCGCGCGTGCGCGAATTGCGCAAGGCCCGCAAGTGGACGCTGGAACAGGCGGCGACCCAGGCCGGTCTGGCGCGCTCAACGCTCAGCAAAATCGAAAACGGTCAGATGTCGCCGACCTATGATGCCCTGAAGAAACTCGCGACGGGGCTGGGGATTTCGGTGCCTCAACTGTTCACGCCACCCCAGCGCGATCAGGTCATTGGACGCATGTCCGTCACACGGATGGGGGAAGGTGCGGCCCATGCCACGACGACATACGAGCATGAGTTGCTGGCCGAAACGCTGACGAAAAAACAAATGCTGCCCTACCGGGCCCGCGTACGCGCCCGCTCGATGGACGAGTTCGATGGCTGGGTTCGTCATGATGGTGAGGAATTCCTGTACGTTCTGACAGGCGTCGTGCGGCTTTATACCGAGTATTATGAACCTGTCGAAATGCGCCGCGGCGACAGCGCCTATTACGACGGAAGCATGGGTCACAACGTCGTCTCGGTCAGTGACGAAGACGCGTTGATCCTGTGGGTTACGTCACTTGCGTAACGTCTGATCGAATTCGCGATTCAGGCTTTCGGTGAACAGGAAATCCTCCAGTTCTTCCCGGGCTTCGTTCACAGTCAGGTGGTGCCGTTCCGCCAGGTAAGCCTCGAACTGTTTTCTGTCTTGCCGGAAATGCGCGACATCCTGATCACGCAGGTTCGGAAAGCGCCGCTTAGCGCGCGCCAAGGATCCGTTCCAATCCTGCGTCAGTTCTGTCCATTTCATAATCATCAGCGAGCTTTCCGTTTCTTGTGCTACAGGACTGCCCGGCCCCCAGATATCAGGTTACGTAGGGGCGGGGTATATACATGCATGACAAAATGTCGCACCCGGGGATGTGATGACCGGAACGGAAAATGCCCGCTGCGGAACGTCCGCAACGGGCCACGGACCTGCGTTTCGGAGTGAGTGGCGGCCGGTCCGTGAACCACCAGGGCAGGGCGAACCGCCCGCAACTATATCACCGAAACTCAACAACTTTTGCACGGTTCACTGAGGTTCGATTTGATGACACGTTACATGCCCGGCACCCGATCCGTAAAGGTTCTTGTGTCCATTGGAGCAATTTTCGCTGAAATTAGAAGGTCCAACAACATATTGTGACGGACGCTGCGTAAGCAGTCATATGCTGCGGTGTTTTGACATGTGCCACTTTCCGCCGAAGTATTCCCTGACAACCGCCATCCGAGAAGACCGGGGCAGCACACGTTAGACGAGCGTTACGAGGCGTTGGTAAAGCGGGTTTCGCCGCACAAACGCGGGCGAGGAGGGGTACGCCCGCTGCAGATTATTCCTGATACCACCAGACCTCGGGCATGTATTGCGGGCCATCGCCGTAAATGGGCAGGTTTGGCGCGTACTTAAGCTCTTTCACATGCGCGATACGGCCGACATCGAAGTTCCAGATCGGAATGACATACCGGCCAGCGGTCAGGGTGCGGTCAAGCGCGCGGGTGGCCGCGACAAAGTCTTCCCGCGTTTCCGAAGCCAGCATCGCATCGATCATCGCGTCGACCGCGGGTGAAGCGACACCCATCAGGTTCCGGGTTCCGGGCGTGTTCGCGCCATCGCTGCCCCAATAGAGGCGCTGCTCGTTTCCGGGGGACAGGGACATGGCCCTTCGGAATGGCGTCATATCGAAATCGTGTTCCGAGATGCGACCGGTGTATTGCGCGTTGTCGACCGTTTCGGTTGTCACCTGAATGCCAAGGCGTTCCAGTGCACGGGAATAGATCTCGACTGCGGTGGCCATATCGCTGTCGCCCTGCTGCAGCAAAACGGTCATGGTGAAGGCATCGCCATTCTGGTTGCGCAGCACACCGTCCTGAATGGTCCACCCTGCTTCGGACAGCAGGTTCGCGGCCTTTCGGATATTGGCGCGATTGCGCGCCGAGCCATCACCTTGTGGTGGGCTGTAGCCTTCAATCGTTCCGGGTAGAAGATCATCGGCAAACGGTTGCAGCAACTCGGCGACCCGGCCCGTCGCTGGCCCGGGTTGCATCGCCAGGTCAGAGCCCGAAAAATACGAGGTGATCCGGGGCTGGGCACCGCCGGTGATGGTGTCGTTGATGAATTCGAAGTTGAAAGCCAGCGTCAGCGCCCCGCGCACACGCCAGTCATCGAATGGCGCCTTGCGCGTGTTCATCACAAAGCCGGTCATGCCCGACGGTTTGCCATGCGGGATTTCCGTTTTGATCACGTCTCCGCGCTGCGCGGCGGGGAAATTGTATTGCGTGTCCCATTTGTCGGCGTTGAATTCCCGAATGGCGGAGAGTTCCCCGGCCTTGAACGCTTCGAACAACACGGTCTGATCGCCGTAGAATTCGATCCTCATTTCATCGAGGTTCATGGTGCCACGGCGGAATGGAACATCGCTGCCCCAGTAGTCTGGGTTACGGCGCAGGTTTACGAAGCGCCCGGCCTCATAGTCCTCGACGACATAAGGCCCCGAGCCGATTGGAACATCGTGCAACTGTGCGTCGGCAAAATCCTTGCCGTCCCATTGTGCCTTCTGAAGGATCGGGCGCAGGCCCGCAATCAGCGCCAGTTCGCGGTCAGGTTCGTTGAATGTGATCCTGACCGAGCGTGGACCGGTCTGTTCGATGCTGTCGATCTTGGACCACAACCCGCGATACCGGAGATGCCCCTTGGTCCCCAGAGTTTCATAGGACCACATCACGTCGTCCACGGTGACCGGGCTACCGTCCGAGAATCGGGCGTTCTCGCGCAGCGTGAATTCCACCCAGGATCGGTCCTCGGCTGTCTCAACTGATTCGGCTAACAACCCGTAAAGAGTGAAAGGTTCGTCCCAGGATCGGCCCATCAGGCTCTCATGGGTCCAGAATCTCAGTTGCCAGGGTGACGTGCCTTTTTGCACAAACGGGTTCAAACTGTTATAGCCGCCGGTATTCCCGAAAACGACCTTTCCGCCTTTTGGTGCATTCGGGTTTACGTAAGGCAGAGACACAAAATCCGGTGGTAGGGCGGGATCGCCATACATAGCTATGCCATGAGACGAATCTGCATGGGCGAATGTGGTCGCAAAAATGCCGGTGATTCCCACCAGCATTGAACGAAGGGAGGGTGAAAAATCGGGGCTCATTTTGGAAACAATCCTGCTCTGGCCTTATTTTGTTGGGATTCACCGTAGCCATGATTTTTCTTATTATCAAACTTTTAGCTTGGACGAAGGCGCAGAATTGCTTATAAAGGATGCACTGCTCGATAGGTTTCTTGCCTGTATGAAACCTGCCTCAATAACTTAACGCCCGCTTCGTGCGGGCGTTTTTTTGTGATGGTGATGTCGGTGCTAGAGGAGTTGCATTGGCCCCAGCTTTCCCCGTTTTCTTTGCACGTGCAGCATGGCACTGTGTCGGAAATTCTGACTCAGCAGGAGAGCGGCGATGAGCGTTTCGGGAAAGACGGCAATTATCACGGGATCAAATTCGGGGATCGGGCTGGGCGTTGCGCGCGAACTGGCCAGGGCGGGCGCCAATGTGGTTTTGAATTCGTTCACCGATCGGGATGAGGACCATGCACTGGCTGCTGAAATCTCGAACGAGACCGGAACCAACGCGCGATATATCCAGGCCGACATGTCCAAGGGGGATGATTGCCGGGCCCTGATCGAAAAGGCCGGGGCTTGCGACATTCTTGTCAATAATGCGGGCATTCAGCACGTCGCGCCGATCGACCAGTTCCCGGTCGACAAATGGGATGCGATCATCGCGATCAACATGAGCTCGGCCTTTCACACGATGGCGGCAGCTTTGCCAATGATGCGGAAGGCCGGGTGGGGGCGCATCGTCAATATCGCGTCGGCCCATGGTCTGACGGCGTCACCCTACAAGGCGGCCTATGTTTCGGCCAAACATGGTGTGGTCGGCATGACCAAGACAGTTGCGCTGGAAACGGCGCAGGAACCGATCACCTGCAACGCCATTTGCCCGGGCTATGTTCTGACACCGCTGGTCGAGGCGCAAATCCCCGACACGATGAAAGAATACAACATGAGCCGCGAGGACGTGATCAAGAACGTGATGCTGGAACGCCAGCCCTCGAAAGAGTTTGCAACGGTCGAGCAACTTGGCGGGACGGCATTGTTTTTGTGCTCGGATGCGGCGGCGCAAATTACCGGAACGACGATTTCCGTCGATGGCGGCTGGACTGCCCTGTAGTTTTTCATGGGGGCGCGGCCCCCATACCCCCGGAGCATTTCGGAAAAGATGAAGGGGCGGGCTTTTGAAACGGATCAATCTGGCTTTGCAGGGCGGCGGCGCACATGGCGCCTTTACCTGGGGTGTACTGGACCGGTTGCTGGATGAAGAGGATATTGAGGTTGCCGCGATTACCGGCACATCCGCAGGAGCATTGAACGGGGCGGCTTTCAAGTCCGGGATGGTGCGGGCCGGGCGCGAAGGCGCGCGAGAGTGTCTGAACGGACTGTGGAAGCGCATGGGGGCGGTTGGCGACATGCGGATCGCCAACTGGATGCAGGCGCTGGAGCCTGCCCAGATCGCGCAGGCCATGGAGTATTCGCTTCCCTATTCGATTGGCGACGCGTGGTCGCGCATGGTTTCGCCCTATGCCTACGGTCCGTTTTACCAGAACCCGTTGAAGTCCGTCGTCGACCGTTTTGACTTTGGCGAGATTTGCGCGAACGAAGGCCCGCAGCTGTTTGTCTGTGCGACCTGCGTGCGCAGCGGCAAGATCCGGGTGTTCACGGGCGAAGATGTATCGACGGATGCCATACTCGCCTCGGCCTGCCTGCCGACGCTTTTTAAGGCCGTAGAGATATTCGATCCGAAAACGGGGCGAACCGAGGCCTATTGGGACGGAGGTTTTGCGGGAAATCCTGCGCTGTTTCCTTTGTTCAATGACGAGTTGCCGGATGATGTGGTCATCGTGAACATCAACCCGCTTGAGCGGGACGAGGTTCCGAAGACACCACAGCAGATTCAGAACCGGATCAACGAGATCAGCTTCAATTCGTCCCTGTTTCGCGAACTCAGGGCGATTGACTTTGTGCAGCGCTTGTTGCGTGAGGGCAAACTGAAGGTGGGTGAGATGAGCCGGGTTCTGGTTCACATGATCGCAGACAATGAGTTGATGAACAGTCTGTCGGTTGCCACGAAGACCGTTCCCAACCCGGTGATCCTGCACAAGCTGAAAAAGGCGGGCCGGGTAGCCGCGGACGGCTTTCTGTCAGCCCATAAAACCGATCTGGGTGCGCGTAGCACAGTAGATCTGCGTGCGATGTTTGGCTGATCACTCTGGCGGGCGGGTCGGGTCTTTTTCGTTTGGATAAACAAGACCTGCCGAGATCACCAGTTTCGCGGCATCCTCGATCGTCATGTCCAGTAGGATGACGTCTTCGGCTGGAAAAAACAGCAGAAACCCGGATGTGGGGTTCGGGGTCGTCGGAACAAACACGCTGAGCAGTTCGCCGCCGGTTTCTGCAAGGCGGCTGACCTCGCCTTTGGCGGTGGTGGACACGAAGCCGATCGCCCAGATACCACGACGCGGATACTGGATAAGGCAAGCCTTTTCGAACGAGCGGTCTGTTTGGGCAAAAACCGTTTCGGAAATTTGCTTGATCCCGGAATAGACCGAGCGGACGACAGGCATCCGATCAACAACGCGTTCTGCAAAAAGGATCAGCGAACGTCCCAGTATGCCCTTGGCCACCCAGCCCACGATCACCGTGAAGATCAGGAAGATGATGACCCCGACGCCGCGCAGGTTGATGCCGACATATTCCTGCGGCTGAAACCTTTGCGGCACCAGCGGCAGGACCGCACTGTCGATCCAGCCCACCACGGACCAGATCAACCAGATTGTAAGCCAGACCGGCGCAATGACGACAATCCCCGTCAGAAACGACGCCCGCAGGCCTGCAAACAGGCCGGGGCGGCGATGCGGTTCTTCGTCAAACGGTGTATTCATCTTAGTTCCGAGCGGTTTGCAGACTGCAATTAAGCAGTCTGGCGTGATGGTGCAATAGGGACGGTGTCAGGCGGTGTTGCGGGTCAAAGCCTTTGCGATGCCGGCGGCAAGGCGGGCGTTGTTGCGAACAAGCGCGATATTGGCCGTCAGGGATCGGCCCTTGGTCTGCTCGAATATACGCTGCAGAAGATAAGGGGTGACGCCTTTTCCCGTGATCCGGTGTGTCTCGGCGTCGGATTGGGCTGATGCGATGATCGGTGCCAGTTCATCGGCCGGAATCTGGTCGGTTTCGGGGATCGGGTTTGCAACCAGTTGTCCCCCGGGCAGGCCAAGGGCGCGGCGGGTTGAGTGGGCTTTGGCAATATCTTCCGGGCTGTCCATGCGCAAAGGCGCAGCATAGGGTGATTTGGCTGACCAGAAGGCCGGGAATTCATCCTGACCATGAGCAATCACCGGAACGCCCAGCGTTTCCAGAACCTCGAGCGTTTTGGCCAGATCCAGAATGGCCTTGGCACCCGCGGCCACGACCGTCACGGGCGTCTGTGCAAGCTCATGCAGGTCGGCGGAAATATCGAACGAGGTTTCGGCCCCCTGATGCACGCCGCCGATGCCGCCGGTGGCAAAAACCTCGATCCCCGCGTAATGAGCGGCGATCATCGTCGCAGCAACGGTTGTCGCACCGGTGCCGCCAGTCGAGATACAGGCGGCCATGTCGGCGCGCGAGATTTTGGCGACACCCTGCGCCTTGCCCAGATCCTGTAACTGCTCAGGTTCCAGCCCAACATGCAGCTTGCCCTTGATCACCGCCATGGTGGCCGGAACCGCCCCTGCGTCGCGGATATCCTGATCGACCTGCGCGGCGACCTCGATGTTCTGCGGGTAGGGCATTCCGTGGGTGATGATTGTGCTTTCAAGTGCAACGATGGGCTGGCCTGCGTCTTTGGCGGCGCGGACCTCGGCTGAGTATTGGATGTCGATCACAGTGGGGTTTCTCCGGAAACATAAGTTGCGGCTGCGTGCAGAGCGCGGGTCAGAGCCGCGTCGCTATCTGCGCCATTTGCTTCAGCGGCAATATGGGCCGCCATGAAAGTATCACCCGCGCCGGTCACGCGCGTAACCAAAACGGATGGGGGTTTCTGGGTCTGGATGCCATCGGCCGAGCCGACAGTGGCCAAGTTGCCGCCATCCGTTACCAAAACCCGTAGCGCGCCCCGATCCAGCAGGCCCTGGGCAGCGCTTTCGGAATCCCCGAACTCGCGCTGACACAGCAGACCGGCCTCTTCGAGGTTGACGTAAAGCGTCGCGCGGGCGTGTTTGAGGAAAGGCAGAAGGCGCTCGGCCTTGCCGGGTGAGGCCGGGGCAACGCGCAGATCGGCGCGAGAGAACGCCGGACTTTGCGCGATCTCCTCCAGCAGGTCTTGCGTCAGGTTCCCGTCCAGCGCAACCGGACCTTCGAACGGCGTATTTTCGTACCCCAATGGCCCGTGCATCAGTGGCCGGAGGATCTTGGCCCCGGCGGCTTCGAGAGAGTGGGCATCCGCGATTGCGGCAATCAGACCGTTTGCACCTTCGACCGCCATGTACCGGTCTGTCGGCAAATCCTGCGAGCGGTAAATATGGTCTGTCACCATCCCAAGGCGTGCACAGGCGTGCACAAGCTCGTCACCTTCGGGATCACGGCCTATGGCGGTCAGCAGGGTCGGGGTCATACCAAAGCGGACCAGCGTCATTGCGATGTTCATCGCCACGCCACCAGGCAGTCGGGTAATCCGCCCCGGAACGTCCGAGCCCTGACGCATGACGCTGGCGGATCGTCCGATCACGTCCCACAGGACGGACCCGATACACAAAATTTCACTGGTCTGAGTCATGCCGTTGTCATGCCGCAGCCCCGTGATCCGTGCAAGTCAGAACGTTAACGCCAACGGGAATTCCTGCCACGGCCTGCCGTTTTGGCTTGCCATCGCGCGTTATCGGCAGAACAATTGAAGGATATGTTGTCGGTATTCATGTTCATGTTGGATTGCAGCAAATGAGCCGCATTGTCAGAGCGTTATTCAAAACCCGCCCTGTACTTCTTCTTCTTGTTGCTCCTTTGGTTTTCTGGATCGCAGTCGGCAACGCATCAGCTCAGACGGCGAAACCGACAGTGGTGGATTTTCGGATCAATCAGGGCACATTGTTTCTGGAAATCAGCATGAATGCCGAGGCATTCGTCGCCGGGATTAACCCTTCAGAGGATCCGTCGCCCGTTTCAGGTGAGTACAGAAGACTGCGCCGCTTGGCGTCTTCGGAACTTGAGCCGCACATAAAGCAGTTCATGAAAGGCTGGTCGCCGTCCATGAACGTGTTTGCAGGTGGACCCGTCACGCTGTCCTACGAAGGTTCCCGCGTTCCTGTGGCCGGAGACCCTGAGGTGCCAAGGATTTCACGGGTTCTGCTGGCCGGGGCTTTACCGCCCGGCGCGTCCAGCCTGCAGCTGACCTGGCCCGAAGGTCACGGGCCGATGGTCCTCAGGCAGCAGGGGGTGGATGCGCCTTATACCGGGTATCTTGTGACGGGCGAGACAAGCCCTCTGATTCCGCTGCGCGGTGGGGCCGGTATGGACCCGGGTCAAACCCTGAAGGCCTATTTCTCCAACGGAATCGTTTATGCCACGACAGACGGGCTGCCGGTTATCCTGATTGCGTTGCTGCTGGTGCTGCACGCCCTTTGGGTGTCGGCGGTCTTATGGCAGCTTTCTGCTTTCGCGCTGGCCACTGCGGTTGGTCTGATATTGGGCACGCTACAGCTTGTCACGATCCCCTGTGCCTGGGTGCCATATCTCATGCCCGCAGCAACCGTGGTGCTGGGTGTGTGGAACGTTACAGTCCGGCGACCGGGCTTTCTGCGTTTGCTGACTGTTGCTCTGGTGGGTGGTCTGATCGGTTTAAGCCAGGCCTTCGCTTTGACGGCGATCGGAGTACCGCCGGATCGGCTGGCACCGGCGGTTCTGGGCTTTGGTCTGGGTGCGTTGACCGTGCCGGTCTCGGCCGCTGTTGTGTTGTTTGCATTGGCACTGGCGGTTTCCCGCAGATCGATCCGGCTCAGGCTGCGGATTTCGGTTCTGCTATCCCTCGTGATTGCCGGCTTCGGGGCATTTACCTTTGTTCGGCCCTTCCTTCCTTTCTAGGAAAGTGGCGCCAACAAAGCGGTCAGCGCTGCGACAGGATCATCACCCGCCCAGATTTCGTCGCCGATCCCAAAAAAGTCAGTGCAGGGGGCCAGACTGCCAATCAGCTCAGCCGTCAGACCGCCTTCGGCCACAACCGGGACTTCGATCATCTCGGACCACCACTGAAACAGATCTTGTTCGGCGCGCGTGCCGTCGCCAAGCTTGTCTGTTCCAACCGGCCCGAAGGCGACATAGTCCGCCCCGGCTTCACCGGCGGTCATGCCGTCATGGCTGGAAGCTCCGCAAAAGCTTCCGACGATCGCATCTGCCCCCAGTTCCTTACGGGCGGACCGCACGGAACGGGCGGCGTCATCCAGATGCACCCCGTCCAGACCCAGACGTTGCGCCAGCAGAACGTGGTTTGAAATCACCAGCGCCACGTCCCGCGCATGGGCGACTTCACGGCAGGCATCGGCCGCGCGTGCGATTGCATCCTCGTCGTTGCCTGCCAGGGCCAACCGGATGCATGCGATTTCTGTGCTGTCCAGAACGCGCGCCAGTCTTTCAGGGAATCGGCTCAGTTCGATGGCCGGCGGTGTGATCAGGTAGATCTGCGGCTGCTCGGGGGTGTCCATTGGCGCGTCCTTCGGATTTCTGTCTTTGGCGGGGTTTAGCGGATTGAGCGGTGGAAGCAAACTTTTATGCCTGCCGAGCGGGTATTTGAGAGCAGAACAAGGTGATTGGCTTGCCTCGTCGGTGACAGGGTATTAGAGCGGGCGGAACTTTCGGAGTAAGCCATGCCCAGCGACAAATCCCAGCCCTCATTCGTGCTTGTGCGCCCGCAGATGGGTGAAAACATCGGCGCAGCCGCGCGCGCAATGTGGAATTTCGGTCTGGATCGGATGCGTATCGTGGCTCCCCGGGACGGCTGGCCCAACCCCAAGGCAGTGGCCATGTCCAGCGGCGCGGGGCGGCTGCTGGATGAGGCGCAGCTGTTCGATGACCTGGCCGGAGCGCTTGAGGACAGCACCTTTGTCTTTGCCACCACGGCCCGTCAGCGCGGGTTGACCAAACCGGTTTACAGCCCCGAGCGCGCCATGCAACTGGCCGCCGAAAAAGTCGCGGCCGGTCAAAAGGTTGCGGTTCTGTTCGGACCCGAACGTGCAGGACTTGAGAATGAGGATATTGCGAAGGCAAACGCCATCATTTCGGTTCCTGTGAACCCCGAATACGCCTCGCTGAACCTCGGGCAGTGCGTGCTGCTGACCGCTTACGAGTGGATGCGCCAGACCGGAGACGTGGTGCATGAGACCACCGATCTGGGCAAGGGCGACTGGGCGACAGGGATCGAGGTTGAGAAATTGGCCGAACATTTCGAAGACCGGCTTGAGACCGCGGGTTTCTTTTATCCGCCTGAGAAGGCCGATGGGATGAAGGTGAACCTGCGCAATCTTTGGTCGCGGATGAACATGACACGGGCAGATGTGCAGATGTTGCACGGTGTCATGCGGCAGATGGTCCGCTGGAAGGAAAAGGGCTGAGGCTGGACCTTACACTCCGGTAGCCCTAGCTTGCGTGAAAATCAAAGGCATGAGGACGGCATGAGCGGCAAGCGCAGCATCTTCGAAGAAGTCTCGGACACCGAAAAACAAAAGGCGGTGCAGCCGGGGATGATCGACCGGGGCCGGCGCGGTGCGCGCGTGGCCATTCGTGTCTGGTTGATGAGCTTGTTTGCCCTGGTCGTGATCATGATCGCCGTAGGCGGGTTGACGCGGCTGACCGACAGCGGATTGTCGATCACCGAATGGCGCCCTGTTACCGGAGCCATCCCGCCGATGTCCGAGGCCGACTGGCAGGCCGAGTTCGACAAATACAAGCAGATCGATCAATGGCGCATTCAGAACCAGTGGATGGAACTCGAAGATTTCAAGTCGATCTACTGGTGGGAATGGGGTCATCGGCAGCTGGGCCGTGTGATCGGTTTGGTCTGGGCGCTCGGGTTCCTGGGCTTCTTGGTGACGCGCAGGATACCGACCGGCTGGACCGGACGATTGCTGATCCCCGGCGCATTGGGTGGCGTTCAGGGTGCAGTTGGCTGGTGGATGGTCGCCTCGGGCGTGACCCAGGGCGAAGGGATGACGGCCGTCGCCAGCTATCGGCTGGCAATACACCTGGGGCTGGCCTTCGTGATCTTAGGGTTCCTCGCCTGGTACATCCTTCTGCTGGGCCGGGAGGAGCGAGACCTGATGCAGGCCCGCCGCGCGAAAGAGGCAAAGCTGTTTTCCCTTTCAACCGGTCTGATGCATTTCGCCTTTTTGCAAATACTCATTGGCGCCCTGGTTGCGGGGATCGACGCCGGTCGTTCTTATACCGACTGGCCGTTGATCGGCGGGCAGCTTTTGCCACCTGACGCAACAATGCTGGAACCGATCTGGCGGAACTTCTTCGAAAGCCCGGGGCTGGTGCAGTTCATCCATCGCTGCGCCGGTTATCTTCTGTTCGCGTTTGCGGTTGTCGTCTGGCGTCGTGGCGGAACCAGCGCGCATCCTCAGACCCGATTTGCATTCAATGCGGCCTTTGCGGCCTTGTCGCTGCAAGTGGTCGTGGGAATCCTGACGGTGGTCTACGGGGCGCCATGGCAGATCGCCATATTCCATCAGTTCATGGCCGTTGTTGTTTGGACGCTGATCCTGCGTGCGCGTTTCCTGACGGCCTATCCCATCGCAACTTCACTACGCGGAGCGTGACTTACATGACTGCATTCAATGACCTGATGGCTTTTCAGCGCGAAACCTCGGCCCTGGGACAGATTGCCGGGCGTCTGGGTTGGGATCAGGAAACAGTCATGCCGCGTGGGGCTGCCCCTCAACGGGCCGAGGAAATGGCGGCGATCGAGGCGGTTCTGCATGCCCGCCGGTCCGACCCGCGGGTGGCCGATTGGCTGGATCAGGCCGCGCCGCAGGACGAGATCGGTAAGGCCCAGTTGCGCGAAATTCGCCGTGCTTATGAACGGGCGGTCAAGGTGCCGGCTGATCTGGCGACGGCAATTGCCCGCGTGACATCCGCGGCGCAGGGGAAATGGGCGCAGGCTCGTGCGGATGAAGATGTATCGGCCTTTCTTCCGGTTCTGGCTGAGGTCGTCTCGCTGAAACGCCAGGAAGGTGAGGCCCTGGCGCAGGGCGGCGACATTTATGACGCTATGGTCGAGGATTATGAGCCCTATACGACAGGTGCCCAGATCGCCGCCAACTTTGATGAGATGCGCCCGCGGCTGGTTGCCCTGCGTGCTGCGGTTCTGGACCGGCCGGAACCGGCTGCGCTGAGCGGAAGGTTTGATGAAGCGTCGCAGATGAAACTGTCGCAACAGCTGGCTGTAGCCTTCGGCTATGACCTGAACAACGGCCGCGTGGACAAGGCGGTGCATCCGTTCAGCTCGGGCTCTGGTCTGGATGTGCGGATTACCACGCGGACCAGCGAGACCGACCCGTTCAATTGTTTCTACTCAACGATTCACGAGGTTGGCCACGCCGCGTATGAACAGGGCATTGACAGTGCCTATCTGCTGACCCCGCTGGGCAGCGGCGTGTCCATGGGCGTGCATGAAAGCCAAAGCCGGATATACGAGAACCAGCTGGGCCGCTCGCGCGCCTTCACGGGCTGGCTGTTCGGTCAGATGGTCGAGGTTTTCGGCGGTTTTGGAATCCCCGATGCGGATGCGTTTTATGCAACCGTCAACCGCGTCCACAACGGGTACATCCGGACCGAAGCGGATGAGGTGCAGTACAATCTGCACATCATGCTGCGCTTTGATCTGGAACGTGCGCTGATGGCAGGTGATCTGCAGGTGAGTGACTTGGAGGCTGCCTGGAACGACCGGTTCAAGGCCGATTTCGGTTACGCGGTCGACAAGCCCTCGAATGGATGTTTGCAGGACGTGCACTGGTCGATCGGGCTGTTTGGGTACTTCCCGACCTATTCACTGGGCAATGTCTATGCCGGGTGTCTGCATCAGGCCTTACGCGCCGCAGTTCCGGGTTTGGATGCGCAGCTTGCCAAGGGCGATACATCGGGTGCAACCGGATGGCTGCGCGAAAACGTGCAGCGGCATGGCGGGTTGTATGCGCCGCGGGAAATCATCGCCCGCGCCAGCGGTTTGGCGCCGGGCCCTGAGCCGCTGTTGACCTATCTGGAAGAGAAGTTCGGATCGATTTACGGATTGTGAAAAAAGAACTGCGCACGGGGTTTCGCAGCCTGGCCGCAGTTCAACCCCACGTCACCGGGTCCAGACGGAACAGTTTGGACAACTGTTCGTATACATCCGGCACCTCGTGTTTCAGAGCTTGGGGCCGTTCGAAAAACACCTCGACTGAAACTGCGAAGAATTCTTCGTGCCCTGTGGCGCCATAAGGGTCGATAACGGTGCGACGCCCGGCCTCGACCGCGTGAACATGGGCGTCAAAAGCGGTAAGGAAGACGCGTTCCCACTCGGCAAAGCTCTGACCTTCGCTCAGGACTGGTACGCCGTTTGTGCCGCCTGACAGGTCGTCGATCTGGTGGGCGAATTCGTGCAGTACGACATTTTGCCCGTCACGGTCATCCATCGCGCCCCGACGGCTATGCGCCCAGGACAGGATAACCGGCCCGCGGTCCCAGCTTTCACCGGTGCGGACGATTTCTTTTTCGGTCACGACGTAACCGCTGCGTCGGCTCTGACGGGATTTGAAAGCGCTGGGATAAATCAGGATCGTGGTCAGATTGTCATACCAAAGATCACTGTTCACCACGAGCAGACAGGCCTGCGTCGCGATCGAAAGCTGCATTTCCTCGGTCACGTCCAGCCCGTCACAGCCATAAAACTCGACCTGATCGAGAAACAGGTTGACCTTGCCCTCCAGCGTGGTCCGAAACCGGGCCGGGAGCCTTCTGATCATGGGAACCTGATCGGCGATCACGGCACGCTCGTGATCGGACAAAGGAGACGACAGCAGAGAGTTCCGCGTTTGCCTTTTGGACCAGTAGCGATAGCCGAGGAAACCGGTGACAAGCAGCAGGCAGGCGATCAGGATGAACATGGCGTCACTCTAGTCGGAAGATACCGAGACAGAAACGCTTTTTGCTGCCGGGGCCGCGCAGAGAATGACTGCGCGGCCCGGCAGAATTTACTCTTCAGTCTCTTCGTCGCCCTGATCGGCAATCCAGGCAACGCTGACGACTTCTTCGCCTTTCCCGGTGTTGAACACCTTCACGCCACCTGCCGAACGCGAGCGGAAGGAAATGCCATCGACCGGCACCCGGATCGACTGGCCCTTGGAGGTGGCCAGCATGATCTGATCGTCGATTTCAACCGGGAACGAAGCCACCAGTTCGCCACCGCGCATGGCTTTGTCCATGGCCGCAACGCCCATGCCACCGCGCCCGCGAACCGGGTAATCATGGCTGGAGCTCAGCTTGCCCGAACCGCCTGTCGTGATGGTCAGGATCAGGTTTTCGGCCGCCGACATCTCGGCATACCGCTCCTGAGGCAGAACGCTGTCGGCGTTGCCTTCATCCTCGTCGGCCTCAGCCTCATCGGTAACACCGGCCATCAGGCGGCGCATCTTGAGATACGCGGCACGCTCGTCCGAGGTTGCCTCGAAATGGCGGATGACCGACATTGAAACGACCCGGTCGCCGTTGGTCAGCTTGATGCCGCGTACACCCGTCGACTTGCGGCCCTTGAAAACCCGGACAGCCGTGGTCTGGAACCGGATCGCGCGGCCGGAATTGGTGACCAGCATCACGTCGTCATCTTCCGAACAGATGCGCGCATTCACCAGTTCCACGCCTTCCGGCAGGTCCATCGCAATTTTACCGTTGCGCTTGACGTTGGTGAAGTCGCTCAGCGCATTGCGGCGTACATCCCCGGCGCTGGTGGCGAATACGATCTGCAGGTTCTCCCATTCATCATCCGGTACATCCACCGGCATGATAGCCGCGATAGAGACGCCGGTCGGGATCGGCAGGATGTTGACGATAGCCTTGCCCTTGCCGGTGCGCCCGGACTGCGGCAAACGCCAGGTCTTGAGCTTGTAGACCATCCCGTCGGTGGTGAAGAACAGCAATTGCGTATGGGTGTTGGCCACAAAGAGGGTGGTGACCACGTCCTCTTCCTTGGTCTGCATACCCGAAAGACCCTTGCCGCCGCGTTTCTGGGCGCGGAAATCGGCCAGCGGCGTGCGTTTGATGTACCCGCCCGAAGTGACGGTCACGACCATGTCTTCACGCTCGATCAGGTCTTCGTCTTCCATGTCACCGGACCAGTCGACGATCTCGGTACGGCGCGGAACGGCAAACTGGTTACGCACTTCGCGCAACTCATCGCCGATGATGCCCATGATGCGCTCGCGCGAGGACAGTATATCCAGGTATTCCTTGATCTTGGCGGCCAGTTGCTCCAGCTCGTCCGTGACCTCTTTGACGCCCAGTTGAGTCAGACGCTGCAAGCGCAGTTCGAGGATGGCACGGGCCTGAACTTCGGTCAGGTTATAGGTGCCGTCGTCGTTCATTCTGGACAGAGGGTCGTCGATCAGGCGCAGATAACCCTCGATTTCGGCAGCGGGCCAGCGGCGGGTCATCAGCTTCTCGCGCGCCTCTGCGGCGTCTGCTGACGAGCGGATCGTGGCGACCACCTCGTCCACGTTCGAAACGGCCACTGCCAGACCACACAGGATATGGCTGCGTTCGCGGGCCTTGCGCAGGTCGTATGCAGTGCGGCGGGCGACAACATCTTCGCGGAAGTCGATGAACGAGGTCAGGAAGCGGCGCAGGGTCAACTGCTCGGGGCGGCCACCATTCAGCGCCAGCATGTTGCAGCCGAACGAGGTTTGCATCGGCGAGAACCGATAAAGCTGGTTCAAAACCACTTCGGGGGTCGCGTCGCGTTTCAGCTCGACCACCACGCGTACACCGTTGCGGTCGGATTCG
This sequence comes from Ruegeria sp. BG6, assembly GCF_056538465.1. Taxonomy (NCBI): domain Bacteria; kingdom Pseudomonadati; phylum Pseudomonadota; class Alphaproteobacteria; order Rhodobacterales; family Roseobacteraceae; genus Ruegeria; species Ruegeria sp. BG6. The sequence continues at coordinate 243,614 of NZ_JBQFTB010000001.1, forward strand.
TCCTGTACATGGGCAACGCCTTCAATGCGTTTTTCACGCACGGCTTCGGCGATCTTTTCGATCATCGCAGCTTTGTTCACCTGATAGGGAATCTCGTCCACGACAATGGCGTAACGGTCTTTGCGGATCTCCTCAACGCGGGTCTTGGCGCGTATGATGACGCTGCCGCGGCCTTCCAGATAGGCTTTGCGCGCACCGGAGCGGCCCAGCATCACGCCGCCGGTCGGGAAATCGGGACCGGGGACGTATTCGATAAGTTGCTCGGAGGTCAGGTCCGGATCGTCGATCAGCGCCAGCGTGGCATCGACCACTTCGCCCAGATTATGTGGCGGGATGTTGGTCGCCATACCAACGGCAATACCGCCGGCACCGTTGACCAGCATGTTCGGGAAGCGCGCGGGCAGGACAGTCGGTTCCTTGTCCTTGCCGTCGTAGTTGTCCTGAAAATCGACCGTCTCTTTTTCGATATCGGCCAGCAGCGACGCAGCAGGTTTGTCCATTCGAACTTCGGTGTACCGCATGGCCGCCGGGTTATCGCCGTCCATCGATCCAAAGTTGCCCTGACCATCCAGAAGCGGCAGCGACATTGAGAAATCCTGCGCCATCCGCACCAGCGCGTCATAGATCGCGCTGTCACCGTGCGGGTGGTACTTACCCATCACATCGCCAACGGGGCGCGCGGACTTGCGGTATGCCTTGTCGTGCGTGTTCCCGGTCTCGTGCATCGCATAGAGGATACGCCGGTGGACCGGTTTCAGCCCGTCGCGCAGATCGGGGATTGCGCGGCTGACGATGACGGACATCGCATAATCGAGGTACGACGTGCGCATCTCGGATTCGATGGACACCGTCGGGCCGTCATAAGCGGGGCGTGCCGGTGGGGTTTCGTCCATGTTTTCAGGGGTTTCTGGCGTATCGCTCACGTAAACTGCCCGTTCTTTGTGCGGAGTCTATATCTTGTGGATGCACCTTATCAGACCCGGCACATAAGGTGCAAGCAACCTGCGTAATCGCGCAAGAATAACCTCGGTAACATCAGAGTAACATATTGTTAAGTAAGGATTAGGTGGTTTGCGTGCTATGCTGAAGAGACCTTGACAGAAATCGGAGGTCTGCATGGAGCGAAGTGAAACGGAGCTGATGTTAAAGGGGTACGGGCTGACAACAGCGGAATTCTTCTATCACATGCCCGACTACATTCATGTGCTGAATACATTCATCTGGCAGGATTACGATCTTGCGCCGGATCACCCAAAGCTGTTTGATTTCATCGACTTTTGGCAGCGTGAAATCGAAGGACCGCTTCATTCCGTCCGGTTCACGCACCGCAAGATGATCGCACCGGGTGAATGGCGTAACATGGTGGGTGAATTTCGGGTGAACTGAAAACGGACCTGAATGGCAGCTGTTGATGTTGCCTGTGTCATTTTCTGTTGTATCGGTTAAGGTGCGCTTCAGACTTCGGATCACACACGGATTAGCCTGATGCAGAGAGTAATGATTGCGGTTGCCGCCTGTTTGACGTTTTGCGGGCCGGCATCGTCCGAAGGAGTTTTGGACAAGATAAAAAAGGGTGCTGAAAGCACGGCGGACGCCATCGGTCAGGGGGCCGAAGCCGTCGGCGGGACACTCAAGAAGGGCGCAGGCGCGGTTGATGAGACGCTCAATTCAACCGCCGATCTGGTGTCTAACGAAGCCACCCCGGAAGAAACACGCGCCAAGCTGGATGCTATGGCGGAAACGGTACTTACCCAGTTGCTGGCGGAAAACCCGGATGCGGCGTTTCTTTATGAAATCAGTGCAGGCTATGCGGTGTTTGATTCCCGAAAAGTCACGGTGTTTCCTGTTTCCGCAGGATATGGCCGAGGCGTGGCGGTATCAAAAGAAACAGGTCAGCACACTTACATGAATATGGGAACAGGTGGGGTAGGTGCGGCCATCGGCATTGGCGGTTTTGAAACCAAGTTCGTCATCCTGTTCGAGACCCCCGCAGATCTGGAACACTTTATCGCCTACGGATACGACGCGACGGCTGAATCCGGTGCCATGTACGGCGATGACAGCAAAAGCGAGACGGTCCGGTTCACCGAGGGGCGTTCGTTCTTTGTGCTCAGCAAAAAGGGCTGGCGCGTCTCTGCCGGGGCGTCAGGAACCAAATACTGGAAATCCCCGGAGCTGAACTGAGGTTCAGGCGGAACAGCTTGCGCCGCCCAGGACGCAGAATTTGGCGCAATGGGGGTGGTTCAGGTGCACGTCCGCCTCGGCGTCCGCCAGTGTCGGCCCCATCTCGAACTCAGCCTCATAGGGCAGCAAGGTGCAGGCCAGAACCGCCGGACGATCCGCGCCTTTGCGTTTGACAACCATGCGGGACGAGGCGCACATGACGCTGTCGGGGGATTTGTCCAAAATGCCCCAACAAGCGGTCGTGATTTCAGGCACTTCTACGGTTTCGTCCATCTCGGGAAACAGGACAGTTTGACCAGGGTTGTGCGCGTCAATGTCAAAACCATGCTCTGCAAAAAACGCCGCATAGCCGGCGCGGCTTTCGGCGTCGCTGTCCCCCCAGACCGTCCGCCCGGCAACCGCCATTTTGATCCCGTTGTCGCGCAGCCACTCCATCCCGGTCAGGGTTTTGCCAAAGCTTCCTGCACCGCGTTCCTTGTCGTGCAGTTCGGGAAGGAAATGATCGACCGAGACCCGCAATGTCAGCTTGTCGCCAAAGTCACGTTGCAGACCTAACAGGCCCTCGCTCATCTTGCGGCGCATCATCGGCTTCATGGCGTTGGTCAGGATCAGGACCTCAAATCCGTGGTCCAAGGCGGCACGGGTCATGTCGATCATCTCGGGGTTCATGAACGGCTCGCCGCCAGTGAACCCAATTTCGCGGACCGGCCAGTTTCTGGATTTGATTTGCTTCAGAAAATCGGTCACCTCCGCCGCCGTGACATAGACCAGAGCATCGTTGGTTGGACTGCTGGCAATATAACAGTTCACGCATTCGATATTGCATAGGGTTCCGGTGTTGAACCAAAGCGTTTCGGGATTGCTCAGCTTTACCGAGGCGCGAATCTGACCGTCTGCTGTCATCAGTTTGTCCTGAAATTTTCCAGCATTGGCGATTTGGGCAGCGTTGTCTTTCATTCCCGTATCCGGTTCCTTGTAGTCGTCAGAATGACTTAACCTTTCGGGACAGCAGAGTTAAGTATGACGCGGCGGTCCTGACAGAGTTTTGATGACCTGCGAGAATTGAAAATTGATTGCGCTAACATTGGACATGCCGTCAGGGGCAAGGTAAGGAAAACCCATGGTTTCTCGTGTCATACCTGTGGACCCGTTCGATCTGGTCATTTTCGGCGCAACCGGCGATCTGGCAAAGCGCAAGATTCTTCCTGCGTTGTTCCGGAGGTTCTGTGCAAGGCAATGGCCCGACGATGTCCAGATCATCGGCGCGGCACGAGGGGATCATGACTGTCAGGGGTTCCGCGATATCGTGGCCGAATCTCTGCGTCAGCACGCGTCTCGGCATTGTCAGGACGAAGCGGCGCTGGAAAGCTTCCTTCAACGTGTCGATTATGTCGCTCTGGATGCCGTGTCGACAGTGGGATGGGATCGGCTGGCGGAAAAACTGACAACCGACCGCATCCGCGCCTTTTACTTTTCGGTTGGGCCAAGATTGTTTGGACCGTTGGCGGAGAGGATCAAATCCAACGATCTGGCGACCTCGCAAACGCGGATCGTGGTTGAAAAACCCTTTGGGCATGATCTGGACAGTGCGCGGGCCCTGAATGCGACTTTGGCGGCGCATTTCGAAGAAGGGCAGATCTATCGGATTGATCACTACCTGGGCAAGGAAACGGTTCAGAACCTGATGGCCGTCCGCTTCGGGAACATGCTGTTCGAACCGTTGTGGAACAGCCAGTATGTCGATCACATCCAGATCACCGTTGCCGAGACCGTCGGCATAGACGGCCGCGAGGAGTATTATGACCGCGCAGGTGCAATGCGTGATATGATGCAGAACCATCTGATGCAGCTTCTGTGCCTGATCGCGATGGAACCGCCGGCCAAGTTCGACCCGGACGCGGTGCGGGATGAAAAGCTGAAAGTCATTCGCGCACTGGACCCGGTTGAGCCGCACCACATCGTGCGCGGGCAATTCGCGGCAGGCGGCGGTATGCCCGGCTATCGTGACGTTGTGGGCAACCCGCGTTCGACCACGGAAAGCTACGTGGCTTTGCGGACCCATATCAGCAATTGGCGTTGGGCGGGGACCCCGTTCTATATGCGCACGGGCAAGCGGCTGGTGGCGCGGTCCTCGGTGATCAATGTGCAGTTCAAGGATGCGCCGCACTCGATCTTTGGTGAGGAATCCGGGCGGCATGCCAATGCGCTGTCCATCCGGCTGCAGCCAAATGAGGGCATCACGCTTAAGGTTACGATCAAGGAACCGGGACAGGGGGGGATGCGTCTGATCGACGTGCCGCTGGACATGAGCTTTGCCGTTGCTCTGGGCCCCGAAAATCAGGACCCGCCGGACGCTTATGAACGGCTTGTCATGGACGTGATCCGGGGCAACCAGACCCTGTTCATGCGCGGGGACGAGGTCGAGGCCGCGTGGGCCTGGACCGACCCGATCATTGCCGGGTGGCAGGCGCGGGGCGACGTGCCGAAACCCTATGATACAGGCAGCACCGGTCCGGGCGATGCCGAGCAGCTGATGAAAAGAGATGGTCGCCACTGGCAAGGGATAAAGCCATGAATATTCAGGAATATGCAGACCGCGACATGCTGGCCATCGATGTGGCAAACGCGTTGGCCGGGGATCTTGAGGCGGCCTTGCTGCACCATGACGTGGTGTCTTTGGCTGTTCCGGGGGGCACGACACCGGGGCCGATCTTCGATGGGCTTTGCGCCGCCGATCTTGAGTGGGATCGGGTATGTGTCCTGCCGACGGATGAACGCTGCGTTCCGGGGGACCACGACCGCTCGAACGAACGGCTCATTCGCGAGCGTTTGCTGACCAGCCGGGCCTCGGTCGCGCAATATCTTCCGCTTTATGTTGCCGGCAAGGCGCCCGAAGAGGTTTTGCCCGAGATTGAAAGCCTGATTGCGCCGGTTCTTCCTCTGTCGGTTCTGGTGCTGGGCATGGGCGAAGACATGCATACGGCATCGTTGTTTCCCGGTATGGACGGGCTCGAGGCAGCCCTGAGCAGCCACGCACCTACGCTGGCGGTGGCTCGTACCGAAGTTCAGCCCGAAGCGCGCATCACCCTGACCGCGCCGGTACTGGATGGGGCGCTGTCCAAACATCTGGTCATCTATGGCGCATCCAAGCGCGAGGCGCTGGAACGGGCAATGTCACTGCCGCCGGAAGAAGCGCCGATCGCTGCGGTTCTGAGCGGTTTGACGGTACATTGGGCGGAGTGATGACAATGCAGTTGGACACACTCAAATCGCTGGCAACATCTGTTAAGGATCACAGCATTCTGGACCTGTTCGACAGCGACGCTGACCGGGCGCACCAGTTTTCGGCATCTGCCGGAGATCTGCTGTTCGACTACTCCAAAACCCTGATCAACTCCGAAATCCGTGATGCCTTGACCGGGCTTTGCGATTCTGCGGGTCTGGCCGACAAGCGTACCGCCATGTTCGGCGGAGAAAAAATAAATCAGACCGAAGGGCGCGCGGTCCTTCACACCGCGCTGCGAAATCTGGATGGCGGGCCGGTTGAGGTCGATGGTCAGGATGTGATGCCAGAGGTTCTGGACACATTGCAGCGGATGCGCGTTTTTGCGGAAGAAGTACGCGGAGGCTCGATCGTTGGGGCAGGGGGTAGCTTTACGGATGTAGTGAATATCGGGATCGGCGGATCCGACCTGGGGCCCGTCATGGCCACCCATGCGCTTTCGCCATACCATGACGGTCCAAGGCTGCACTATGTCTCGAACGTGGATGGTGCGCATATTGCGGATACTTTGCGCCAGCTGGATCCCACGCGAACGCTGGTCATAGTCGCCTCCAAGACGTTCACGACCATCGAAACAATGACCAATGCCCGGACAGCGCGCGCCTGGATGCTGGACGGCGGCGGTGACCCGGCACGTCAATTTGCCGCCGTGTCAAGCGCGCTTGACAAGACGCAGGCCTTTGGCATCCCGGAAGACCGCGTATTTGGTTTCGCCGACTGGGTCGGCGGGCGCTATTCCGTCTGGGGGCCAGTTGGCCTGCCGGTGATGATCGCCGTCGGGTCCAACGCCTTTGACGCGTTCCTGCGCGGCGGTCAGGCAATGGACCTGCATTTCCGGTCCGCTGAGTGGTCCGAGAATATGCCGGTGATGCTGGCGCTTGTCGGTGTCTGGCACCGTCAGGTACTGGGCTATCCCAGCCGCGCCGTTCTGCCCTATGATCAGCGTTTGCTGCGTCTTCCGGCTTATTTCCAACAGCTTGAAATGGAATCGAACGGCAAGTCGGTCGCCATGGATGGCAGCCCGTTGACCGTGCCGTCTGGCCCGGTTGTCTGGGGAGAGCCGGGAACAAACGGACAGCACGCCTTTTACCAGCTGATCCACCAGGGCACCGATATCATACCGTGCGAGTTCATGGTGGCCGCGGAAGGACACGAACCTGAACTGGCGCATCACCACCGCCTTTTGCTGGCCAATTGCCTTGCCCAATCCGAAGCGCTTATGCGCGGGCGTTCGCTGGAGGAAGCGCGGTCGCGGATGGCAGACAAGGGGTTGAAGGGCGATGAACTGGAGCGGCAGGCGCGTCACCGCGTGTTTCCGGGAAACCGTCCATCCTCGACGCTGATCTATCCAAAGCTGACCCCGTTTGTGCTGGGCCAGATCATTGCGCTCTATGAACATCGGGTTTTCGTGGAGGGCATTTTGCTGGGCATCAACTCGTTCGACCAATGGGGCGTTGAGCTGGGCAAAGAGCTTGCCACATCTCTGGGACCAATCGTCGACGGCGACGAAAAGGCTGCGGAAAAGGACGGTTCGACCGCTGCCTTGGTAGACTACGCCCTGCGTCACAGAGCCTGAATTCCCTAATAACACCGGCGCCCTTAGCGCGGTTTTGTACAATCTTTTATTGTCAGACAATTAAATGATTGGCAGGATTTGTCAGGGGAGACGCTCTGATCAGACCGCCGAGACTTGGTCCGGTGCAGATTGATGATCAGGGATCAGCGCCGCGGGCCTCTTGCGGCGCAGCCAAAGGGAGGATGCCCATGCTGGGACAGATGATGACGCAGCCATTGCTGATTTCGTCGCTGATTGATCATGCGGAACGCTATCACGGACAGACCGAGATTCATTCGGTAGAAACCGATGGAACCATCACACAGACCAACTGGTCCGAGATTTCACGAAATGCGCGTCGGCTTGCGTCCGCACTTACGCAACTGGGCCTGCAGCCGCAGGACCGGATTGGTACCCTTGCATGGAACAACCGCCGCCATCTGGAAATCTACTATGCAACTTCGGGGGCCGGGTATGTCTGCCATACTGTGAACCCGCGCCTGTTTCCCGAACAGCTTACATACATCATCAACCACGCAAAGGATCGGGTCCTGTTCTTTGACGCGACCTTCATCCCCTTGGTCGCGGTGCTGCGCGACAAACTGACCGAAGTACAGCACTACGTACTGATGGGACCGAGAAATCAGGATGCCCTGTCGCAGATCCCAGGATTGCAGTTCTATGACGAGCTACTGGAAACCGGCAAGGCGGACTTTGATTGGCCCAGCTTTGATGAAAATACCGCTGCGGGCCTGTGCTACACGTCCGGAACAACCGGGAACCCAAAGGGGGTTCTGTATTCCCATCGTTCGACGGTGCTGCACAGCTTTGCGTCGAACGCTACGGATGTCATCGGGTTTTCGGCGGTTGATGTGGTCCTGCCGGTTGTTCCGATGTTTCACGTCAATGCCTGGGGGTCGCCCTATGCCTGTGCCATGTCCGGATCACGCATGGTTCTGCCTGGCCCTGATCTGCACGGGGAAGCGCTGGTCAAGCTGATCGACAAATATGGCGTTACGCTGGCCATGGGTGTGCCGACGATCTGGCAGGGTTTGCTGGCATATGCCGAACAGTCCGGCAGCAAACTGGCCAGTCTGAACCGTACGGTGATCGGTGGTGCCGCATGCCCGCCATCAATGATCGAAACGTTCAGGGAATCCTATGGTGTCGACACGGTGCACGCCTGGGGCATGAGCGAGATGAGCCCCCTGGGCACCGCGAATGTTGCTTTGGCAAAACACCGTGACCTTCCGGTTGAAGAACAGCACAGGTTGCGCGAAAATCAAGGTCGCCCGCCGTTTGGGGTCGAGCTGAAAATCGTGGATGACGCAGGCAACGATCTGCCGCACGACGGACAGACGCAGGGCGACCTGTTGGTGCGCGGGCATTGGGTGCTGGACAGCTATTTCCGGATGCAGGACGAGGACCTATTGCAGGATGGCTGGTTTGTGACCGGAGACGTCGCCACGCTGGACGCGGACGGATACATGACGATCCGCGACCGGTCCAAGGACATCATCAAGTCGGGTGGCGAATGGATCAGTTCGGTAGAACTGGAGAACATTGCCGTTGCGCATCCTCAACTGGCCACGGCCGCCGTCGTCGGCGTACCACACGCCAAATGGGGCGAACGCCCGCTGCTGGTGGCGGTCCGGGCCGCGGGGCAGGATCCGGCGCCGGACGAGATATTGTCGTTCTTTGATGGGAAAATCGCCTCGTGGCAAATCCCGGACAGGGTCGTCTTTGTCGACACCCTTCCACTGAGTGCAACCGGCAAGGTGATGAAACGCATTTTGCGTTCAGATCACTCGAATGCGCTGACCGGTTAAGCTCTTGGCTTTCTGGAAATTTGGCTCCGGCGGTAGGGATCAAACCTACGACCAATTGATTAACAGTCAATTGCTCTACCGCTGAGCTGGGCCAGAACGGTCCTCGCCGTGTAGTAACAGGCTCTGATCTCTTCCAGAGGTAAGTTGACGGTATATTGGGATGCCACGTAGAAACCAACTCCGGACTTGCGCTCAACGAAAGAGTATCTGGCGGGGGCTTGTGAAACCATAAAAGCCTATATAGTCAGGCGGGCAAAATCATTGCTATCCTCGTGCGCGATACGGAGAGTTTTTTATGAACGCCGCTGATTTGACTTCCAGCTCGAAAAACTTTCTGTCGTCCATTCATATAATGCGAGGCATTGCCGCATTGATGGTTGTTTGGAGCCATCTGGTAGGGTTTTGGTTGTACTCAACCTCTGGCACTTGGTCTGTTTACACTTTCTTCTACAACAACTTGATGTTGCCCTTCCATCTGTATCACGGCCTGGGGCATCTGGGGGTTGTGATTTTCTTTCTGATTTCAGGGTATATAATCTCTCTGGCGGTGGAAAACGACACCCGAAAAGCTTTTGTAATAAAACGGGTTTTCCGGATTTTTCCGGCGCTTATTGCGGCGGTTTTCTTTACTGGGTTCATTAATTTTGTTTTGGATTTTTTTGGCTTCCCAATCATCCCGGGTACATCGCTGGCAGATTTTAGAGATCTGCTTGGGTCCGCATTGTTGTTTGATCAACTGGTCTACTTCAAGAAAGGTATCCTGACAGTAACATGGACGCTGGTGGTTGAGATTTTGTTCTATGCCCTGGCCGCCGTGTTTTTCACGAGGATGTCCAGCCGTCCCATTCAATCCACACTGTTAATCCTTCTTGTGCCGTCGGTCATTATCGTGCTCATGCCGTCGGTAATTATCGTGTGGCCTGGTAGCAAGGTCATCATGTCATCCTTGTCCCATTATACGGTTTACTTTCCGATCTTCGCCATCGGAAGACTGACCTACCTGTATCGCGCCAAGAAAATAGAAGCGCCTGAATTTGCAGTGATGAATATGGTAACAGCTGTATTGTTCATCCAGCTTTATGAACACTATCAGCCTGGCTATCTGTTCGAAACGCCTACAACTCTTCCCATTTACACCTACATACAAGCTGTTTTGATTTTTTGGGGTGCGATATTGGCGAAGCCCAAGAAGTCGAAATTTCTCTACTTTTTCGCAAACATCAGCTATTCCCTGTATCTGTTCCACATACCGATGGGGATCTTCGTGCTGACCGTGCTCGATGGCAAAATTGCGTATGAGTGGAGCCTGCTTCTTTCTTTCCTGGCCTCGGTCCTGATCTCGACCGCCTCATGGAAGCTGATCGAGATTCCGGCGCAGCGCAGCGCGAGGAGACTTCTCGAGCGATCGGACGGCTGGTCGCTGAACTTCATACCGTTCTGGGCAAAAAGGTAAGCGATGGGGCACAACGTGCCCCATTTTCCGTTGGGGCGTACAGTGCCTTCGGCTCTTGCCAAGAAACCCATGGTCCTGAGGAATGCAAGAACCCGAAGCCCACAGGTCGGGTTCGCCTGGCGTTGCAAAATCAACGGTTTGTGATGGAATTGGCTCCGGCGGTAGGGATCGAACCTACGACCAATTGATTAACAGTCAACTGCTCTACCGCTGAGCTACGCCGGAACTGAGCTGCATGTATCAACAGGCAAAGCGGAGGTCCAGATGCAATTACGAATTTTTTGAGGGGTGAAGTACAAGCCCTCTGATCTGATCCGGCGGTGACCCAAGGCGGGCTTTCTTCTACAACGCTGCCGACGGCCTCATTGAGCCCAAAGCAGACTATCGTTTCGCCATACCCAATGACGCGGCGAGATAGTTAGTTGTTGGTCACTCAGACTGAATGGGTCTAACCTCTCCCGTGCGGGCCATCATAGCTTTCGCATAATCACGTTTTACAGTTGCACTGTCCTCGAAGCGAGCATGCACTACGCAAAAAAACAGGGCACTATCATCTAAACCGCTGCGAGGTGTAAACCAATCGAAAGGGTCGGTCGGCTCTACCGATGCAACCTGATTGGTTGGTGGCGCGGCAGGTGCGATATTGGCTTCACTATTTGTTATGTCATCGAGCAGTGTTGGGCGAGCCGTGCCGGTATCCGGTGTGAGAATACCCATGATCTGCTCGCGACCAGCCGGAATGAAACGCCCTTGTTCCTCGACGGGAAACCGGATCGGCTGCCCTGCATAGACATCTCGCTGAACTTGGCTGTTCTTAACAACAATCACACCGTTAACGAGAACGTACGGGATGCCTTCTGAAGGAAGGCCTTGCTGGCCAAGCGTATAGTTGGCCTTTTCGGTCACGGATTCCGGATCAAAAATTGTGATGTCCGCAACCATGCCTTCTTGCATCCTCCCACGCACTTGCATTGCCCGCAATCCGGTATCGCCCAACCGCTTTGCATGGATGTAGCTTAGCTGAGTGAGCGTGAGCATTAATGGCACATTCGCTTCGCGTGCCAATCTCAAAACAAGTGCGTGGCTGCCAGCAGATCTGGGATGCCCAGCATAGTCTTCATAGGGCGCATCCCAACTCATCAGATTGCCTTCGATGTCCAGTCCGGCCATCCCGTCGCCCGAGATGCCGTAACCCGCGATAGTGATCCAGTCGTTTAGCCATTGCTCCCTCGGCGGGCTGAAAACAATGGCTGTCCGTCCCGGCTCATTTTCTGCGAAACTCAAGAATTCGTCTTTGGTTACGAAGCGATCAAGTTGGGGGTCAAAGATGGTGTCTTCGTATTTGTACCCCATCGAACCTTCCCAGTTTTCGGGGGCGATGATCGAAGCTCCGTAGTTTCCCGACCCTGCGGTCCAAGGATAGTAGCTGGACCAAACGTTGTAGCCTTGGTCGCGGGCCATCTGGAGTTTTTCCTGATTTTCCCACCAGCCATAGTCATTGTCATGATGTATGTGGAGCGGTGCGTCGAGCACTATCGCATTGACCAAGATTTCGTTCACGCCCGTCTGTGTTTCTGTCGGTGTCGAAGCACTGGGATGAAATCGGTGATGGACGGAGGTCAATCTTCCGTAACGCGCCGCAGCCCGCTGCGCTTCGAACATCTCATAGGTAGTAATACCTTCGCGGGCGTAGCCGATGGTCGATCCCACGCCGAGCGCGCCTAAACGCAGCCCCTCATCAAGCTGTGCACTAATTTCGTTCATTTGCTCACGGATACTTGGGACCGAAGACCATCCCTCGACGCCGTCTTCCACAGACTGCGCCCTTAGCGCAAAGAAGTTCCGGAAGTCTATGTCTCCTCCTTCAAGCACGAGGCCGTCATGGACCCGCATCCGCGCGAATTCTTGTCCAACGACTGTGCCATAGTTTGCCTGCGTTGCACCCTTTCGTGCTTCGTACCATTCATCGATGTTCGCGGCTCCGACCTCAAAATCCATTTGGGTTGTGACGCCATCACGAAGGTTTACCTTGATACCCCACGGGTCCAACCCATGTTGCTCGAGGTCAATAAACCCAGGAGCTACAACGTGACCTGTCGCATCGATGGTCTCGCTGCCATCAATTTCTTCGTCAGTGATCGCGGTGATCCAACCATTGCTGACTCCGACGTTTGAGATCTGATCGAACCCGGTTTCCGGGTCCATTACCCGACCGTTGAGAATGACGACGTCGTAAGTCTGCGCGGTGCATAGTGTCGAAAGAACAGACAACGTGCCCGCCAGAAACAAGGTGCGCATAGATAGATCCTCCCGTTGACTATCAGAATATCGGAAAGCGGTTTCAGATCAACAAAATGGCATGTTTTGATATCTATTGGCGGTAGGTTGAATGGTCGTTTGTCCGCAGAGCGCACATTCGTGCCATTTGAGTCTCGGCATCAAAAGGGCATCGCGACCCTATATCCCTCTGCCGAAACATGAGGGCTTTAAGTGCGTGTCGGAATTATCTGGAGAATTTTGGCTCCGGCGGTAGGGATCGAACCTACGACCAATTGATTAACAGTCAACTGCTCTACCGCTGAGCTACGCCGGAACTGAGGGCCGTATAGCAACCTCGGATTTCGCCGTCCAGAGCAGAACGACCGGAAGAACGAAAATTCTTTTCGGCTTATTCCACCCTGTAAAAACAAGCGTCGGTCGACAATTTTCCTGTCGGACGGACGCGCGATTTTCCCCAAAGATCAACAAGATGCGCGAAAACATTCCGCTCGGCTGCCGGCAGAAGTGCTTTTGGCGTGTCGGTGTAGATCCGTATGGCCAACTCGCGGGCGGTGCCGGGGTTATGGCTGAGTGCCTGCAGTATCTGGGCTTCACGGCTTCTTCGGTGGCTGATCAGCCAGTCCAGCCGGGCGGCGGGATCGGCAATGGGTGCACCATGTCCCGCGTGAAAGACAGACCAGTCACGGGCACGAAGACGTTCACAGGCGACCATGAAATCGGTCAGATCCCCGTCCGGCGGAGACACCAGAGAACTGGCCCAGCCCATCACGTGATCCGCTGTAAAGCACACATCACCCCAGGCGAGCGCGATGTGGTTTCCCAGATGGCCCGGCGTATGAATAACCTCGACCTGCCAGCCGTCGCCGTCAACGGTTTCGCCGTCTGCCAGTTCGACATGCGGGCGAAAATCCCCGTCTATTCCTTCACCACCGCCAACAAGACCGTTTTCCGCAAGTTCGCGCATTACGTTGCTGCGCCCGGCCTCGGGGCCGCCAAAAGCCAGAATCGGCGCACCGGTGCGGGCGGACAAAGGGGCGGCGAGGGGAGAATGGTCCAGATGGCTGTGGGTGACAAAGATGTGGCTGATCTTCTGCCCAGGGTTCAGCGCGCCCAGAATGGCGTCGAGATGCGGTTCGCTGAGGGGGCCGGGATCGATAACCGCGACGTCCCCTGATCCCAGAAGATAAGTATTGGTCCCGCGATACGTCATTGGAGACGGGTTTGGAGCCACGATGCGTCTGAGGCCGTGTTGCAATTGCTCGGCCTGTCCTGTCGGCGGGTCGAAATCGTCGGGGGCTTGCATGGGCGATGTGCTCTTTCTCTTGCCGGTGCGGCTCGCTAGGTTTAGCGCATGTCAACGCATTGGCTCAAACCATATATGCCGCGCAGCCTGTACGCCCGGGCTGCCCTGATCATTGTTCTGCCGGTGGCTGTCCTGCTGCTGGTGGTGGGAATCGCGTTTCTGCAAAAACACCTGGAGGATGTCACCGCGCAGATGACGCGCGCGACGTCGCGCGAAGTGATGCTGGTGACCGAGGCCGTTGAACACGCGGAAACGCAGCAGCAGGTGTTGGCTGCGATACGGCCCGAACTGGCCACGCTCGAAATGCAGCTTCGGTTTCTTGACCTGAACGAACAGCCCGATGTCGGCAGGCGGCGCTGGTACGATTTCATCGCGCCTCAGGTGGAAGCGGAATTGCGAGCGTTGATTCCGAATCTGACGGCTGTGGCCCTTCCCAGCGGTCACGAAGCCCGGCTGTACCTGGATACGGACCTGGGACTGCTACAACTGACATTCGATCGTCGCCGCATGTCACCTACAACACCGCATCAGTTGATTGTGACGATGGTGTTCTTCGCCATAGTGATGACAACGATATCGTTTCTGTACATGCGCAATCAGTTGCGACCGATCACCCGGCTGGCAAACGCGGCCCAGGCCTTCGGGCGGGGCAGGGTCGTGCCGTATTCACCCGGAGGTGCCACCGAAGTCCGCGCGGCAGGAAGCGCCTTTCTGGACATGCGCGCGCGGATCGAACGTCAGATGGAACAGCGTACCCTGATGTTGTCCGGGGTCAGCCACGACCTGAGAACGCCGTTGACGCGTCTGAAACTGGGTCTGTCGATGTTGCCCGAGGATGAAGCAGCGCCCCTGTTGCAGGACGTGAATGAGATGCAATCGCTGCTGGATGCATTTCTGGAGTTTTCGCGGGGTGCCGCCGAGGGCGCACCGGAAGAAGTGAACCCGGAAATCCTGCTGCAGCAGATTGTGGACGACGCACAACGCGCCGGGCTAGCGGTTGAACTGGTTTCAGTCGAAGGCGGAGGAACCGTCATGTTGCGCTCGACGGCATTTCGGCGCGCCGTTGAAAACCTGATCGGTAATGCGGTTCGCTATGGCGACAGGGCAGAGGTCAGTCTGACCCTGACGCAGAAGTCGTTGCGGGTCAGGGTCGAAGATGACGGACCCGGCATCCCTGCGGAACAGCGCACCGAGGCGGTCAAGCCCTTCACCCGGCTTGATCCGTCCCGGAATCAAAACAAGGGCAGCGGCGTGGGATTGGGGCTGGCGATTGTGGCCGACATAGCCCGCGCGCACGGCGGCGTTTTGCGGCTGGCCGAAAGCAGCCGACTGGGCGGACTGTGTGCGGATATCATTATTGGACGGTAACGGCAGTTCCGGCGCGAATCGCGGCTACGATTGCGGAGGGCTTCCGGACCGGTATCTTGAAACTGCGCTCTATGGGAAGAATACCCAGTAACCTTTGCCTTTTCGGTCTTCGTTTCATATTTCGGCTGAAAGCAGATTGAGTGCCTTGGCCGGCCGTCGGTAATGCAAAAGCGTTACACCGTTGACTTTGTCCGGGCATTCCCCGAATTACTTTGGGAGGCAAGGGCCGTTAGCTCATCTGGATAGAGCGCCAAATTCCTAATTTGGAGGCAGCAGGTTCGAGTCCTGCACGGCTCACCACTTTTCCGGTATTCACCCTCTCGCAGCGCAAGGTTTGCCACAACTGGCTAAGGTTATGATTCTTTACCGCGAATCGGATCTATTGTTCCTTGTCCAACTAACACCCGAACAGTGCCTGAACGTAATATGGGGAAATCCACTCTCCTAGGGGATGAGGGACTTGAACCCCCAACCAAAGCGTTATGAGCGCTCTGCTCTAACCAATTGAGCTAATCCCCCAGGAACACGCGCTACGTACAGCAATGTTATCGGCACGCCAAGAGTGTTCGGTGCTCAATCTGAAATTCTTGGCGTTCACGGCATCCGGCGGCGTCCAGTGACACACCTGTTGCGCCTGACCGTTGCAACGCGCGGCGCAATCGAATAACCCGCGCGAATAGCATTCAGGAAGGGTTGGCCATGACAGCGGGCAAGAACGGAATCACCTATGCTGACGCAGGTGTCGATATTGATGCGGGAAACGCATTGGTGGACCGCATTAAACCTGCGGCCAAGCGGACCAACCGTTCCGGAGTGATGAGCGGCCTGGGCGGGTTTGGCGCCTTGTTTGATCTGAAAGACGCGGGATACACCGATCCGATCCTGGTCGGTGCGACGGACGGAGTTGGAACGAAACTGCGGATTGCCATTAATACTGGCGTTGTCGACGGCGTGGGCATCGATCTTGTCGCCATGTGCGTCAACGACCTGATCTGTCAGGGGGCCGAGCCGCTGTTTTTCCTGGACTACTTTGCGACCGGCAAGCTGGATACCGATACAGCCGCCCGGATCATCGAAGGTATTGCTGAAGGTTGCGTTCAGTCTGGCTGTGCCCTGATCGGTGGAGAGACGGCGGAAATGCCGGGCATGTACCCGGAAGGAGATTTCGATCTGGCCGGCTTCTCGGTCGGTGCCATGGAACGCGGTGCGCATCTGCCGGCAGGTGTGCAGCAAGGCGATGTTCTGCTGGGACTGGCGTCCAATGGGGTGCATTCCAACGGGTATTCGCTGGTGCGCAAACTGGTCGAGATGTCGGGCCTGGGCTGGGATGCAGATTCTCCGTTTGGTGACGGGTCGTTGGGCGAGGCATTGCTGACCCCGACACGGCTTTATGTGAAACAAGCACTGCAGGCGATCCGGGCCGGGGGCGTACATGCGCTGGCCCATATTACCGGCGGCGGTCTGACCGAAAACCTGCCTCGGGTTCTGCCCGACGATCTGGGTGCCGAAATTGACTTGAGTTCGTGGACACTGCCCCCGGTCTTTGGCTGGATGGCTCAGGTCGGCGGCATTGCCGAGGCCGAGATGCTGAAGACTTTCAACTGCGGCATCGGCATGATCATTGTCTGCGCCGCTGACCGTGCTGATGAATTGGCAAACCTGTTGACTGAAGCCGGAGAAAGCGTTTCCCGCATTGGCACCGTTACCGATCAGCCCGGTGTATCCTATTCCGGTAAATTGCTGTGAGCCATAAGCGCGTCGCCATCCTGATTTCCGGTGGCGGATCGAACATGGTGTCGTTGGTTGACAGTATGACCGGCGAACATCCGGCGCGTCCCTGTCTGGTTCTGGCCAACAACGCGCAGGCCGGCGGTTTAAGAAAGGCCACGGATCGGGGCATTCCGACCGCTGTGGTGGATCACCGCCCGTTCAACGGTGATCGCGCCGCTTTCGAAGCCGAACTGTTGAAACCCTTGCAGGAAGCACAGCCGGATATTGTGTGCCTCGCCGGATTCATGCGGGTGCTGACCGGCGATTTCGTTTCCCAGTTTCAGGGCAGGATGCTGAATATCCACCCCTCTCTGCTGCCCAAGTACAAAGGTCTGGATACGCATGCCCGGGCCATCGCGGCGGGCGACGCGGAGCATGGATGCTCGGTGCACGAAGTCACCGCCGCGCTGGATGACGGGCCGATCCTGGGACAGGCGCGAGTCAGGGTCGAAGCAGGCGATACGCCGGAATCTTTGGCGGAGCGCGTGCTGGCCTGGGAACACAAACTGTATCCTGCCGTGCTGAGAAGGTATGCAGAAGGCAACAGGTCGCCAGTTCTGCTGCCGTGATCCGCTGTGGGTGATTTACACGCGGCTGTTATTCTGCCTATGGTTTGCTCAAAGGCTCGGGACGAGGTCAAAAACGGGCAGTTGAAAGAACAAGAGCAAGAACAGTACGGCGAATGAAAACCCTGACAACGACGCAAGAGCTGGCCGCATTCTGCAAGGCCGCGGCGGACTTCCCTTATGTCACCGTGGACACCGAGTTTCTGCGCGAGCGTACCTATTATTCGAAACTCTGCCTGGTTCAGCTTGCCGTCCCTTCCAACGACGAAGACAGCGCCGTTCTGGTGGACCCACTGGCGGATGGGCTGTCGCTTGAACCGCTTTTCGACCTGTTTCGGAATGAGGACATCGTCAAGGTGTTCCACGCTGCGCGTCAGGATCTGGAGATTTTCTGGGTCGAGGCGGGTGTCTTCCCAAAACCCCTGTTCGATACGCAGGTGGCCGCAATGGTCTGCGGATTTGGCGAACAGGTCGGCTATGAGACGCTTGTGCGCAAGATTTGCCGACAGGGCGTCGACAAGACTTCTCGCTTTACGGATTGGTCACGGCGCCCGCTGACCGATGCGCAAAAGACCTATGCGCTGGCGGACGTGACCCACCTGCGTCAGATTTACGAACATCTGGCGGCTGAGCTGGAAAAAACACGCCGCAGCCATTGGGTGGCCGAAGAACTGCGCACCCTGACCGAGGCTGGCACTTATGAAATGCGGCCTGAGGAAGCTTGGAAGCGTGTCAAAACGCGCACGAATTCGGCAAGATTTCTGGCTGTCGTGCGTGAGCTTGCCAAGTTTCGCGAGGCATACGCGCAGGAAAACAATGTGCCACGCAGCCGCGTGTTCAAGGATGACGCATTGATCGAGCTGGCATCGACCAAACCGAAAACGGCATCAGATCTGGGCGGTTCACGTTTGTTGCTGCGCGAGGCGCGCAAAGGCGCAATTGCCAACGGGATTCTGGCAGCGGTTGAAACAGGTGTGAATTGCCCTTCGTCGGATCTACCGCTGGTCGACAAGGCGCGCGACAACCTCAAGGTCAACCCGGCGCTATCTGACTTGCTGCGCGTTCTGCTAAAGTCAAAAACCGAAAGTTCGGGTGTGGCGGCCAAACTGATTGCAACCAGTTCCGAGCTGGATCAGATCGCAGCGGGCGAACGTGAACTGCCAGCCATGTCGGGTTGGCGGTTTGAGGTGTTCGGTGAAGACGCCCTGAAACTGTGTGAGGGCAAGATCGCCCTGGCCGCCAAAGGGCAGGTCGTGAAGGTCGTTTCCCTCTGACGCCGATCAGCGCCGCCGCGATTCCAACGTGTTCTGCTGGCCGACCACCCGCACCAGACGGATGGATTGCAGATCCTGCAGGCTGACATTGATCGCGTCCGAAACCATCCGGGACCTCTCGGAACCTTGGCGGGTCTGAGCCTTGGGGTAATTTACCCGAAAGCCGAATTCCAGAACGCCGTTTTTCGAGTTCTCTTCACTGACAACAGGAACCAGACGCGCATTGAAGGCGCCCTGGCGTATTGCCGTGCCGGATGCATAGACAATCGCGCCCGAGGGTGTTGGATCGATCCTCAGTTCATCGATCCTTGCAAGCAGGACGCTCGTATCCGCTTCTTCGGGGCGGGAAAACAGGCCGGTTCCGGTGCGTTGCTTCGGGATAAGCGCATTGGCTTCGTCGACCGGAACCTCCTCCGGTGGGGGCGTGCCCGGGCCAAACCAGTTCGAAGGGTTCGCCCGAGAATCGCGCCAGCTATTGCAGGCAGACAGGGTCAGCGATGCGACCATTAGAAAGGTGAGTGTTTTTTTCATGGTCTCAAAGCCCTGAGCAGTAGTTCCGACAATGGGTTAGCGCAATTTCCATGCTTTGAAAAGCCGGACTGGGACTGGACAGACGCGCATGCTCGGCATAGGTCAAAAAAGTGAAGGTAACAAAAGGACCGCGGCAACATGGCAACGCCTGCCTTTGAAGAGATCGTCGAGGATTTCGAATTCCTTGAGGACTGGGAAGACCGGTATCGTCATGTCATCGATCAGGGCAAGGCGATGGAACCTCTGGACGAGGCGCTGAAGGTTCCGGCCACAAAGGTTCATGGATGCGCCAGCCAGGTCTGGCTGCATCCGATGATCGACAACGGTGTGTTTCGTTTTGACGGCGACAGCGATGCACTGATCGTGCGCGGCCTGATTGCGGTGTTGCGGTCGTTGTACAATGGGTTGCCAGTGCGTGACGTGCCGATGGTGGACGCCGGCGGGGAACTGGCGAGATTGGGTCTGAATGATCATTTGTCAGCGCAACGGTCCAACGGCCTGCGTTCGATGATCGAACGGATTCGCGACGTAGCGCGGGAAAACGCCTGATCGGGACTGGCGAGCGGCCAGTCGCGCGCACCCCAAGGTATTTTCAGACAGAAGAAGACCGGGCTGCCCAGTCTGCCAGGGTGGTTTCGAGATCTCCGTAGCCGGTAAACCGCCGCTCGAATTCCAGGCCCATGCGGTCGGCGCAGTCGCGCGCGCGAGCGGTCAGATCGGGGTCGTCGGTTTGCGCCTGGTACACGAGCTTGGTGTAATTGCCGAAATACATGTCGCGCAGTTCAGGGTGCCGGTCGAGGCCCAGAGGTTTCCAAATGAACGCATCGAACTGGCGGGCCAGAAAGTCGGTCAGATAGAAAGCTGTGGTTTCATCCTCGCCGCGCGCCTCGAACCGGGTGTTCCCTTCGAAGAAGGAATAGCAATGCGGTCCCTGAACCATTTCGACACCCAGTTCGGCGCACGCCTTTTGCAGCAGCCCTCCGGTTCCGCAATCGGCGTAGACAACAAAGATCTGGTCATAATTGTCGCGATGTTTGGCGACGGCGTCCTCAACGGCCCGAGTGATGCGATCGGGGTGGATGTGCAGGATGGCAGGCAGGCAGGTCAGCGCCATGTGATCCCAGCCGTTTCGCTTTTTCAGATCCAGAATTTCACGTGCTAGCGCGCCGCAAGCCAGCAAAAGAATGCGCCCCTGTTTTTCATCGCTGGAATAGCCTTCGGTTGTAAGGCTGGCATCGTCAGGTATGCGGTCCTGTTGCATTGCATTGCCTCCCGGGCAGTCCTTTGATCAGAAAAGGCGCGATCCATCGATGTGGCAAGCCCTGTCGCGAAATCGAGTGACAACACGGCGAGAATTGCGACCGGGCGAACAAAAAAGCCGCCCAGTGGCGGGCGGCTTAATGAACTCAGTCCTGAGCTTGTCAGCCCGCCATTTGATTGTGCTTGCGCGACACAAAGTCCTTGGCGGTTTCCACAGCCACGGCCGCATCGCGGCAATAGGCGTCCGCGCCAATCGCTTTGCCGAACTCTTCGTTCAGGGGCGCGCCGCCCACCAGAACAATATAGTCATCGCGAACGCCCTGTTCGACCAGGGTGTCTATCACCACCTTCATGTAAGGCATCGTGGTGGTCAGCAGGGCCGACATGCCCAGAATGTCCGGCTCTTCCGATTCCAGCGCTTCCAGATAGTTTTCGACCGGGTTGTTGATGCCGATGTCGACCACGTCAAAACCAGCACCTTCCATCATCATCGACACGAGGTTTTTACCGATGTCGTGGATGTCGCCCTTGACGGTTCCGATCACCATCTTGCCCACGCGTGGGGCACCGGTTTCGGCCAGCAGCGGCTTCAGGATCGCCATGCCACCCTTCATCGCGTTTGCAGCCAGCAGTACTTCGGGAACGAACAGGATGCCGTCACGGAAGTCATGGCCAACGATGGTCATGCCGCCGACCAGCGCTTTGGTCAGAATGTCGTAAGGGGTCCATCCGCGTTCAAGCAGGATGTTCACACCTTCTTCGATTTCTTCTTTCAGGCCGTCATAAAGATCGTCGAACATCTGTTCGACAAGTTCGTCGTCATTCAGTTCGGACAGGACGATGTCTTCCTCATCGGACATGGGGCATTTCCCTGAGCTGTGCGGACCCTTGGCCCGTGGTGGCGTTTTTCCCGTTTTGACCATTTTGCCGCAGTTCGACTGTGACGATTGCGACGTCGGCCGATCCGGGACCGACTTATAGGTCAAATTATTGACCCGCCCGAATGAATAATTTGCAGAATGATCCTGCAACTCATTCAGATTATGACAAAGCCACGGACCAATGGCCTGACTCCGGATTCCATCGCTGTGGCGCGGCGATAATTAGGCGGAAATCGATGCTTGTGTCCGGGAAAAGCTGCATCTACATTGCAATGGAACAAAATGAGAACAGCGGGATGCAGCAACCTAACATTCGTGGCAGAGGTGTCGTGACAAACGCAACGGGGCGGTTTGAGCGTTTGCAGACCGTTGCCTGCGATGACGGTTGGGACATTGAAGAGGATCTTCCGCCCTTACGGACGGAACTGCGAGATGAATCCGCCCGTAGCCTGATCACCTATAACCGGTCGCCGGATCTTTCGTTCGACAGATCGATTAACCCTTATCGCGGGTGCGAACATGGGTGCGTGTATTGTTTTGCTCGCCCGACTCATGCCTATCTGGGATTGTCGCCGGGCTTGGATTTTGAAACCCGTCTGATTGCGCGCCCCAACGCCGCCGAAATCCTGCGGCGCGAGATGTCATCCAAAAGCTACCGGGTTGCGCCAATAGCAATCGGTACGAATACCGATCCCTATCAGCCGGTCGAGAAAACCCGTTTGATTACAAGGTCGTGCCTGTCCGTTCTCAAGGACTTCCAGCATCCGGTCGCGGTTGTCACCAAGGGTGCGCTGATCGAACGAGATCTGGATATTCTGGCGCCCATGGCTGAACGCGGATTGGCGTGCGTCGGGGTTTCTTTGACGACGCTGGATGCGCAACTGTCCCGCAGGCTTGAGCCTCGTGCGCCATCGCCACAGCGCCGCCTGCGGATGATCCGGCAGTTGGCTGGGGCAGGGGTCCCGGTTCGTGTCATGACCTCTCCGGTCGTGCCCGGGCTGACAGACCACGAGCTCGAAAACCTGCTTGAGGCCGGGAAGGAGGCCGGGGCCGAATCCGCCAGCTGGATCATGCTGCGCCTGCCACGAGAAGTCTCGGAGCTTTGGCGCGAATGGCTGTTGGAGCATGAGCCGGCACGGGCGAACAAGATCATGTACTTGTTGCGGGACATGCATGGCGGGCGTGAATACGACCCGCGTTGGGGTCACAGAATGCGCGGCGAAGGTGAATATGCGCAGATCATCGCCAAACGCTTCAGGCTGGCGACCAAACGATTGCAACTGAGTACCCGGACAACGCGTTTGCGGTGTGACCAGTTTGAGCGGCCGCCACAGGCTGGAGACCAACTTAGCCTGTTCTAACGAAAAACACCCCGGGCAGGCCGGGGCGTTCTGCGAAAATAGTCAGCTGCGATCAGCGGTTTTCGATATCCACATAGTCGCGCATTGTTTCACCCAGATACAGCTGGCGCGGACGCCCGATCTTGTTCTGAGGATCGGCGATCATCTCTTTCCACTGGCTGACCCAGCCAACGGTGCGGGACAGCGCAAAGATCGGGGTGAACATCGAAGTCGGGAAACCCATCGCCTCAAGAATGATGCCCGAGTAAAAGTCGACATTCGGGAACAGCTTCTTCTCGGCGAAATACGGGTCATCCAGCGCCTGCTTTTCCAGCGCCTTTGCAACTTGCAGTTTTGGGTTGTCTTCGATACCCAGCAGGTCCAGAACCTCGTCCGCCGATTGCTTCATCACCTTGGCGCGGGGGTCAAAGTTCTTGTAGACGCGGTGGCCAAAGCCCATCAGGCGGAACGGGTCGTTCTTGTCCTTGGCGCGAGCGATGTACTCCGGAATACGATCCACGCTGCCGATCTCTTCCAGCATCTCAAGACAAGCCTGGTTGGCGCCGCCATGCGCAGGACCCCAAAGGCATGCAACACCCGCTGCGATACAGGCAAACGGGTTCGCGCCCGAGGACGAAGCCAGGCGCACGGTCGAGGTCGAAGCGTTCTGCTCATGATCTGCGTGCAGCGTCAAAATCCGGTCCATTGCTCGGCTCAGGATCGGGTTTACTTCATATTCTTCTGCCGGCACTGCAAAGCACATGCTCAGGAAGTTGGACGCATAATCAAGATCATTGCGCGGGTAAACGAAGGGTTGGCCGATGTGGTACTTGAACGCCCAGGCGGCAATTGTCGGCATCTTGGCGATCAGGCGGTGCGACGCGACTTCACGCTGGTGAGGGTCGGAAATGTCGGTCGAGTCGTGGTAAAACGCCGACATTGCGCCAACAACGCCCACCATGATCGCCATCGGATGTGCGTCCCGGCGGAAGCCACGGTAGAAGTATTGCATCTGCTCATGCAGCATGGTGTGGCGCGTGATCGTGGTTTCGAACTTCTCCAGATCCTTTGCGACCGGCAGTTCCCCGTAAAGCAACAGATAGCAAACTTCGAGGAAATGCGACTTCTCTGCCAGTTGGTCGATCGGATAGCCCCGATGCAGCAACTCACCCTTTTCGCCGTCGATGTAAGTGATCGTGCTGTCGCAGCTTGCTGTCGACGTGAAACCGGGATCATAAGTAAAGACACCCGCCTCGCTGTACAGTTTGCGGATATCGATGACGTCGGGCCCGGCGGTCGGCGAATGAACCGGCAACTCATAATCCTTGCCATGGACATTCAGAGTGGCTGTTTTTTTGCTGTCGGTCATCGTTATCCCTTCCTCAATCATGCGCTGGCCGGATCACAGTCCGACCTTGCGGCGACGGCTGTACGCAGGCGTACAGACCGGGTGTTAGCCGAGCAGCGTTACCCGAATATGAAGATTGGGTTTATTTCGCTGCATCAGAAAGCCGTGCCAGGGTCTCATCCCGTCCCAGCACAAGCATCATGTCAAAAACCGAAGGCGTTACAGCCCGACCCGCCAGCACTGCCCGCAAGGGACCAGCCAGCTTGCCGAACTTGAGCCCCTGAGATTCAGCAAACGAATTCAGGGCGTCCTCCAGCTCGCTTCGCGTCCAGCTAACATTTTGCACGTGCGGCGTCAATTCTCTCAGTATACCATCGGATACAGATGAAAGAGCTTTTGCCGCTTTCTCATCGGGTTCGATGGGACGCGACGTCAGAACAAAATGTGCTTTTTCAAGCAGTTCGGGGAAAGTCCGTGCCCGATCCTTGAGGCAATACATCGCACGCTCGAGATCACCACTTTGTGTCGCGCTGAGAGCGGGTTCGCCGGCGGCGGCCAGGTAGGCTTCGATTTCTTGCCGCAGTGCAGCATCATCCGAAATCGCGACATGCTGGCCGCACAGGTTTTCCAGCTTTTTCAGATCGAAACGGGCCGGGCTTTTGCCGATACCGTCCAGGTCGAACCATTCTTTGGCCTGTGCATCGGTGAAGAACTCATCATCCCCATGGCTCCAGCCCAGACGCGCCAGATAATTGCGCATTCCGGCGGCAGGATAACCCATTGCCTGGTATTCCTGTGCTCCCAGTGCGCCGTGGCGTTTGCTCAGCTTTTTGCCGTCAGGCCCGTGAATCAGCGGGATGTGGGCCCAGACCGGGACATCCCAGCCCATCGCCTGATAGATCATCATTTGACGCGCGGCATTGTTCAGGTGATCGTCGCCACGAATAACGTGGGTCACGCCCATATCGTGATCATCGACCACGACGGCCAACATATAGACGGGGGTGCCGTCCGACCGCAGCAGAACCATGTCGTCCAACTGGTCGTTGCGAATGGTCACGTCGCCCTGAACCTGATCGCGGATTACGGTGCTGCCTTCCTGCGGGGCCTTGATGCGGATCACATAAGGCGCGTCTGGGTGCGAGGCCGGGTCGGCGTCGCGCCAGGGGCTGCTGAACAGGGTCGATTTTCCCTCAGCCCGGGCCTGTTCGCGGAAGGCGGCGATCTCGTCCTGAGTCGAGAAACACTTGTAAGCCTTGCCTTCTGCCAGCAACTGCAGCGCAACTTCGGCGTGGCGGTCCGCGCCCTCGAACTGGCTGATCACATCCCCGTCATGATCCAGACCCAGCCAGGCCATGCCCTGCAGGATGGCTTCTGTTGCTTCCGGGGTCGAACGTTCACGGTCGGTATCCTCGATCCGCAGCAGGAACTTACCGCCACGTCCCCGCGCATACAGCCAGTTGAACAGCGCGGTCCGCGCGCCACCGATATGCAGAAAGCCGGTAGGGGAAGGGGCAAAACGGGTGACGACCTGATCGGACATTGTGTTGATTAACCTTTTGGTAACCGTGTCGGGTTTAGTTTGGCGCCTGTCTAACGAGCCCGAAGGACGGGGGCAAGCATGCGCGTTCTTGCACGGATTGAGGTCGCGCTGCGGAACCAGAGTGGATCTTTGTTCCACTGGTCTCCGGTTTGTCTGGCCGCGGGTATTGGCCTGTACTTCAGTTTGCGGTTCGAGCCGGACCGGGAGCTGTATGTTTGGGTGGCTGGAATTGGCTTGGCAATCGGGATCCTCGGGGTTCGGTTGCGGTCCGGCTGGGCGGCGTTGGCATTGGGGGGTGCGCTGATCGCTGGCGGGTTCATTCTTGCTGGCGCGCGTTCCCACATGGTGGCAGAGCCGGTCCTGTCGTGGCGTTACTACGGCCCGGTCGAGGGGCGGGTCGTGGCCCTGGATCGCTCTGCGTCGGATGCGCTGCGGGTCACGCTGGACCGGGTACGACTAGGGGATCTACCCGTAAACAGCAGGCCCCGGCGCATCCGGCTTTCTTTGCACGGTGGCGCGGTGTCTTTGGTTCCGGGGCAACGGATTATGACAACGGCTCATCTTTCGCCACCCCAGGGTCCGGTGGAACCTGGCGGGTTCGATTTCCGCCGACATGCATGGTTCCAGCGTCTGGGGGCCGTTGGATACACGCGCGTTCCAGTACTTACCACCGAAGCGGCGACGGCAGGTGATGGCCAAATTTGGATCGCGTCCTGGCGGGCCACGATTTCGAGCAAGGTTCGTTCAGTCCTGCCCGGTGAGGTCGGAGGATTTGCCGCTGCCGTTACAACAGGGGACCGCAGCGGCATGGGGCAATCCACGCTTGAAAGCCTGCGGGCCTCGAATCTGGCACATCTTCTGGCGATTTCCGGCCTGCATATGGGGCTGCTGACCGGGTTCGTTTATGTGGTTTGCCGTATCGGGCTTTCTGCGGTTCCACCATTGGCGTTGCGCGCACCAGTTCGAAAACTGTCAGCCCTGTGCGCTCTGTTCGCCGCCGTGATCTATCTGCTGCTTTCCGGTGGAAGTGTCGCCACGGAAAGGGCCTTTATAATGGTTGGTGTTATGCTCGGGGCCGTGCTGATCGACCGGCGAGCTATCTCTCTGCGCACAGTAGCGGTAGCCGCATTAGCAGTATTGGTTCTGCGCCCGGAATCTTTGCTGAGCCCGGGCTTTCAGATGTCATTTGCTGCCACTACAGCCCTGGTTGTTGTGTTTGGTGCATTGCGAGATTTTGGCCCGCTCCCCGGTCCCAAATGGCTTAGACCGGTTGCAGGAGTCCTCTTGTCATCTGCAATTGCAGGCTTGGCAACTGCCCCGATCGGCGCGGCGCATTTCAACACGATGTCGCACTACGGGTTGCTGGCGAACGTTTTGTCAGTACCTGTGATGGGAACAATCGTGGTGCCATCGGCCGTGGTTGCGGCCTTGCTGTCACCCTTTGGGCTGGAAGCATTGGCGTTAGGCGTCATGGGAATCGGCCTGCGCTGGATTTTGGGCGTTTCCGAATGGGTGTCAGGGCTGGAAGGCGCGCAAGGCTTTGTCGCCAGCCCACCAGACTTTGTGCTGCCGGTGTTTGCACTGGGTGCTTTGTGGTTTTCTCTGTGGCATGGCAAGGCGAGATGGGCCGGTGTGGTGCCCGTTACCACGGCTTTTTTGATGTGGGTGCAGGGGCACCGCCCCGAGGTTCTTATCGCCGATTCCGGCGCGTTGGTTGGTGTGATGACCGAGAACGGTCGGGCGCTGAGCAAGGCGAAAGGAAGCGGCTTTGTCGCGTCGGTCTGGCTTGAGAATGACGGTGACGGTGTTGATCAAGTGCTCGCAGCCGGAAGGTGGCCGCAGACGGACAAAAAAATCGCCCGATATGACCTGAAAGGCACTGAACTGGTACATCTGTCCGGCAAAAAGGCGGTTCAACTGTTTGATGAATGCAAATCCAACCAGATCATCGTGTCTGCTTTTGAACTGTCGTTGAGCGGGGGATGCCAAATCATCGATGCTGGGATTCTGCGACAGACCGGCAGCCTTTCCATCTCGGGTCAGACTGTGCGAACAAGCTCGGAACTGTCGGGCCAAAGGCTATGGTCCCCGGGCAGGCCCGGGAACTCCTGAGCGGTCAGTAAGTACGGATCAGGCCGACGAGTCGCCCCTGAACCCTGACTTTGTCCTCGGGCAGAACACGGGTTTCATAGGCCGGGTTTGCGGCTTCCAGCGCAATGGCTTGGCCACGGCGGAAGAACCGTTTCAATGTTGCTTCCTGCTCTTCAACCAGGGCCACTACGATATCGCCGTTGTCTGCTGTCGATGTTTCCCGGATTACAACTACGTCACCGTCGTTGATCCCGGCATCGATCATCGAGTCACCGCGAACCTCAAGCGCATAGTGTTCGCCCTTGCCGGACACCATCGTGCCGGGAACCGCCACGCGATGCGATACATGGCTGATCGCTTCGATCGGGACACCAGCAGCGATCCGCCCCATGACCGGCAATTCCAGTGCGTCGACTGAAACAGGTTCGAAATTCGCAGGGCGCGGGCCCGCTGGTTTGTCACCTTCAATCACGCGGGGCGAGAATGCGGCCGTGGGTTCGCCGCCGAGACTTTCAGGCAGCTTCACGATCTCGATCGCGCGCGCGCGGTGGGCGAGGCGTCGGATAAACCCGCGTTCTTCCAATGCAGTGATCAGGCGATGAATGCCGGATTTCGATCTGAGGTCCAGCGCCGCCTTCATTTCATCGAAACTTGGCGGAACACCGTCCGACTGCACGCGTTTGTGGATGAATTCCAGCAAATCCAATTGCTTCTTGGTCAGCATTGCTCACACCTCGATGCTCATACGTTTTCTTTTGTTCTACGCATGTTCACGTTTTGTGTCAACGAATTTGCCGTTTTTCAGATCGGCAGGTACTGAACCTCGTCACCTGTATCGCGCGCTGGATCGTGCGGAGGGCGAACGATCAGAGCATTCGCCTGTGCAAGAACACTAAGCAGGGAACTGTCCTGATCCGCACAGGCCCGGATACCGTTTTCGTCCCGAATGGCGCGCATATAATGTTCGCGCGGGCCGTTGTCCCCTACTGGTTCAGTCAGTTTCGCGGATCTGAGCGGTTGCAGCGTCTGCTCCAACCCCAGCATCCGTCGAACCATGGGAGCGAGGAACAGGTAGCCACATACCATGGCACTGACCGGGTTGCCCGGCAGACCCACCATAGCTGCATCCCCTAAACGTCCTGCCATCAACGGTTTTCCCGGGCGCATGCGGATTTTGTAGAAGGCGCGCTGCATCCCAAGACCTTGCGAAACGTCAGACACCAGATCGTAGTCGCCAACTGACGCACCACCGATCGTAACCACCAGATCTGCTCCTTTCGCCAGAGCGAACGCGGTTTCAAGTGATGAGACCGTGTCCTGTGCGATCGGCAGCATTCGCACTTCGGCGCCCAACCCCTGCAGCAACGCATGCAAGCCAAAGGTGTTGGAGGCAATGATCTGATCCGGGCCGGGTATTTCGCCGGGCATTACAAGTTCATCGCCCGTAGAGATCAACGCGACCACCGGTTTGCGTGTCACCGGAACGACCGGGATGTTCATGGCAGCCATCAGCGCCACGTCTTCGGCACGAATCTGGCGCGGCGCGGTGATTTTGGCACCGGCTCTGAAATCAACTCCGGCAGGACGTATGTTCGTTTTCTGACCAGGTGTATCCGTTATGGTGATCAGATCCCCTCGGCGCTCGACTTCTTCCTGAATGACCACGAAATCGGCACCATCCGGTACTGGAGCGCCGGTGAAGATCCGAACGGCCTGTCCCGGGCCGACAGTTCCTTCGAAACGTTGGCCTGCTGCCGATTCACCCACCAGTTTGAACATGGCATGAAGTTCGACTTCGGTCGATTTGACGGCGTACCCGTCCATTGATGATGCCGCGAATGGAGGCTGATCACGCGTGGCTGCTACATCTTGATTCAGAATGCGGCCTGCGGATTGGGCAAGCGGGACATGTTCGACTGGCAATGGTTCAACCAGGTCAAACAGCAGTTCCCGGGCTTCTTCAACGGTGATCATTCCGCCTCATAACGCCCTGATTTTCCGCCGTCTTTCAGAAGAACGCGGATGCCCCCGATCTCCATTGCCTTGTCCACAGCCTTGGCCATGTCATACACCGTCAATGCAGCAGTAGACACGGCGGTCAGCGCCTCCATCTCGACGCCGGTCTGGCCGGACGTCTTAACCGTCGCCTCAATCCGAACACCCGGCAGATCGGGATCAAGCATCAGTTCCACCGATACTTTCGTCACAGGCAGGGGGTGGCACAGAGGGATCAGGTCTGGCGTCTTTTTTGCACCCATGATGCCCGCAAGGCGTGCAATACCCAGGACATCACCCTTTCTGGCCCGACCTTCGGAAATAATTTCAAAGGTTTCCTGTGCCATCCTGATGTGGCCGGCCGCAACGGCAATACGGTCCGTCACGGCCTTGTCCGACACATCCACCATATGCGCCTGACCCTGAGCGTCAAAATGGGTCAATGGCATCACATCACCCCGGGAACCAGAGGACGCGCCAACAGGGCGCGGGTCGCTGCCTCGACATCATCCTGACGCATCAGGCTTTCGCCGATCAGGAAACAGCGCGCGCCGTACCGAGCGATATCAGCCAGATCTTCCGGCGATCCCAGACCGCTTTCACAGACGATGGTTCGATCGGCCGGAACCAGCTTCGATAGTCGCCGCGTTGTGTCAAGAGTGGTCTCGAACGTCTTGAGATTACGGTTGTTTATTCCGATCAGCGGGCTTTTCAAAGCTGCCGCGCGTTCAAGTTCTGTCTCGTCATGTACTTCGATCAGGACGTCCATGCCCCAATCGATTGCTGTCTGTTCCAATTCGGCGGCCTGAGAGTCCTCGACGGACGCCATGATGATCAGAATGCAATCGGCACCAAGCGCGCGGGCCTCAATCACCTGATAGGGGTCGTACATGAAATCCTTGCGCAGAACGGGCAGGGAAACGGCCTCGCGCGCCTGAACAAGATATTCCTTCGCGCCCTGAAAACTGGGGGTATCGGTCAGAACAGAAAGGCAGGCGGCACCACCATCCTCGTACGCTTTGGCCAGTGCGGGCGGATCAAAATCCGGGCGTATCAACCCTTTCGACGGACTGGCTTTCTTGATCTCTGCGATCAGCCCATACCCGGAACGCGCGGCGGTGTGCAATGCTTCGGCGAACGCACGAACTTCGGGTGCTTCGCGTGCCTCGCTTTCCAGCGTTTCCAGTGCCTTATTCGCCTTATCTGCCGCAACCTCTTCCAGTTTGTAGGCTTTGATTTTGTCCAGAACGGTCTCGGTCATGCGGCTTCCTGTGTAATTCGGGCAAGAGTTGTGATTTTTTCCCAGGCTTTGCCGCTGTCGATACTCTCAACGGCCATTTCTACGCCATCGCGCAAGTCACTTACAGCATCCGCAACGACAAGCGCCGCAGCAGAATTCAGCAGAACGGCGTCACGATAGGCCGATGGTGCGCCATCCAGCAGGGCGCGGAACGCAACTGCGTTTTCTTCCGGTGTGCCGCCAAGGATATCTTCGAACGGATGCACGGGCAGTCCGGCATCTTCGGGGTGCAGTTCAACCTCCTTTACGATCCCGTCTTCCAGAGAAGCAACCCAACTGACGCCGGTGATTGTCAGTTCATCGGTTCCGTCCGAGCCGTGAACCAGCCAGGCGTGCTCCGCCCCCAACAGGCCGAGGGTTTCGGCCATGGGCCGGATCAGATCGCGGCTGAACGCGCCGGTCAGTTGCCGTTTTACTCCGGCGGGGTTCGTAAGCGGGCCGAGGATATTGAAGATCGTTCGCGTGCCCAGTTCCTGTCGGCTTGGCATCACATGGGCAATTGCCGGATGATGCATGGGCGCCATCATGAAGCCAATGCCAGCTTCTTTCAAAGCTTTTTCAACCGTTTGCGGGCCGACCATCACGTTGATGCCCAGCTGCCCCAGCGCGTCTGCCGCGCCGGATTTAGAGCTGAGATTGCGATTGCCGTGTTTTGCCACAGTTACACCTGCGCCAGCCACAACAAAGGCGGTTGCGGTGGAGATGTTCAGCGTACCCTTGCCATCGCCACCGGTGCCAACGATGTCGATTGCCCCGGGTGGTGCTTTGACGGCATTGCACTTTGTGCGCATGACGGCGGCGGCCGCGGCGTATTCATCCACGGTTTCACCGCGCGTGCGCATGGCCATCAGCAACCCGCCAATCTGACTGGGCGTGGCTTCGCCATCAAAAAGGATGCCAAAGGCCTGCTCGGCCTCGGACCGGGTCAGCGGGCGGTCGGCCGCGGCCCCGATCAGCGGTTTAAGTGCGTCGCTCATGCGGGGACTTTCAGTTCTTGCAGGAAGTTTTTCAACAGCGCGTGCCCATGCTCCGATGCGATGGATTCGGGGTGGAACTGGACGCCGTGGATCGGCAAATCCCGATGCTGCAGACCCATGATGGTGCCGTCCTCCAGCTCGGCCGTGATCTCAAGGCAATCAGGCAGGCTTTCACGCTCAACGATCAGTGAATGATACCGGGTTGCTTGGAACGGGGAAGGCAGGCCCGAGAAGACCCCTTTGCCTGTGTGGTGCATGATACCCATCTTTCCATGTACGATCTCGTGGCACCGCACGACTTTCCCGCCAAAGACCTGTCCGATGGTTTGATGTCCAAGACATACACCCATCAACGGAGTGCGTGTCTCGGCGGCCGCCTGCGTCAGGGCCAGGCAAATCCCGGCCTGATCCGGGTCGCAGGGACCGGGGCTGAGCAGAATGCCGGCCGGGTTCATGGCCATTGCCTCCTGCACGTCCAGCGCATCATTGCGGCGAATGACCATTTCGGCACCGAGTTCGCCCAAATAATGTACCAGGTTGTAAGTAAACGAGTCGTAGTTGTCGATCAGCAGCAGCATTTGGGCACTTGTCTCGGCTTGGGCATTTCGGGCTGGCGATGCAACCACGGGCCACGGTATAATGTCGGGACATACATGCTCAGGCTTGTGGGGCAGCGTCAAGGGGACATCCCGCAAAGGACAGACCTGACAGGGAATTGCCGCAGCAGACGGCGCAGAAGCGATCGACGCAGAGAAAGACGAGAGGCAAAAGAAATGGGCGGATTTGTCGGAGGAATAATCGCCGGTGCGGTTGTCGTGCTGGCTTTGGGCGCGGTTCTGTCGTTGAACACGCCTTTGTCGTCAAAACCGGCCGTCTCA
Organism: Ruegeria sp. BG6; assembly: GCF_056538465.1. NCBI lineage: Bacteria > Pseudomonadati > Pseudomonadota > Alphaproteobacteria > Rhodobacterales > Roseobacteraceae > Ruegeria > Ruegeria sp. BG6. The sequence continues at coordinate 276,623 of NZ_JBQFTB010000001.1, forward strand.
ACGCACGCACCCGAACCTGCGCCGCTCGAGGATCCGGTGTCGACGGCCGATGCACCGGATGCCGGAACCGACGCCGATCTGGTCGAACTTCCGCCTGAAGCACCGGAACCCGTCGATGAACAATCAGATTCCCTTGCAGGGGTGACAAATGTCGACCCCACGCCGGATACGCAACCCGTCGTAGGAGAGAGTGAGCCCGCAATCGAAACGCCGGACGTAGCGCCCGAACCTGAAGTTGCGGTTGGCCCCGACGCGCCGGTTGCACAACCCGCCCCTGCAATTCCCGCTGGCACGCCACAGGTCGATTCTTTGCCTGAGGTGGCCGATACCGCGCCTGAACCTCCGGCACCACCAGCCGAAGAAGTCGCTGTTCTGGAACCGGAAGCAGAGCCTGCACCACTGCCGAGCAAGCCGGAAGAACCGAAGGTTGAGAATCCGTTTGAAAACAGCCCCATTGCCGTGGAAGGGGATGAAGATACTCTTCCTCGCAATCTGCCCCGTATCGCGACCTTGCCGCAGATCGGGGGCGATCAGCCCGCAACGGCGGGCTCGACAATTGGCAGGCGCGTGGTTCCCTTGACTGAACGGGACGACCCTGTTGTGGAAGCCGAAGAGACCGAGCAGGTGCCGGTCGGAAAACCGATCGAGGCATACGCGGCCAGCTTTGAAAACCCGGAATCCAAGCCCTTGATGTCGATCATCCTCATTGACGACGAAGGTGCCTTTGGGGCCGAGGCTTTGCGTGATTTTCCCTATCCGCTGAGTTTCGCGATCAGCCCGTCGGATCCTGACGCCGCTGAAAAGATGGCGCGCCACCGCGAGGCCGGTTTTGAAGTAATGGCCATCGCGGACTTGCCGGAAGCCGCAAATGCACAGGACGCCGAGGTGTCTTTGGCGGTCTGGTTCGAGACGCTGCCGGAAACGGTGGGTATTCTGGAAGGTGTAAACACCGGCATTCAGGGTAATCGTCAGGTGGCGGATCAGGTGGCGGCGATTGCGGCCGGAACCGGGCGCGGTCTGATCACGCAGGACAACGGTTTGAACACGGTTCAGAAACTCGCTGCCCGCAACGGGACACCTTCAGGTGTCGTGTTCCGCGACATTGACGGAGCAAGGCAGGACCCGAAGATCATGCGCCGCTTTCTGGATCAGGCCGCATTCCGGGCCGGGCAGCAGGGGACGGTTGTGATGCTGGGACGTTTGAGACCAGAAACGATTTCCGCACTGCTGCTGTGGGGGCTTGAGGATCGCGGCAACCGGGTTGCAATGGCACCGATCTCGGCCGTGATGTTGAAAGAAGTTCAGTAAATGTCAGGGAAAATTCAATAAAAGGCGGCTGGTCAGTGGATCGCCGCCTTTTTCTTTAGCTGTTTCCTGATCCCGTAAATCGGGCGGCGTCCGCCGCAGCGCGCCGGATCGCGTTCGATTTATGGACCGTTTCCATATATTCAGCCTCTGGGTCGCTGTCATAAACAACACCGCCGCCGGCCTGAATGTACAGTTTCTGGTCCTTAACGATTGCCGTTCGCAGGGCGATGCACATGTCCATGTCGCCGCCGGCGCTAAAATACCCGACGCCGCCGCCGTATACACCGCGCTTTTCGGGTTCGAGTTCATCAATGATTTCCATCGCGCGCACCTTTGGGGCACCCGAGACCGTGCCCGCCGGCATCCCTGCAAAAAACGCGTCCAGCGCGTCTTTGTCCTCTGCCAGTTCGCCAACCACGTTCGAGACGATATGCATCACGTGGCTGTAGCGTTCGATGATGAACTCTTCCGTGGGGCGCACGGTGCCGATTTTGGAAACGCGCCCGGTGTCATTGCGGCCCAGATCCAGCAGCATCAGGTGCTCGGCCAGTTCTTTCTTGTCGGCAAGCAAATCGACTTCGTTCGCCTTGTCCTCTTCCGGCGTCGCTCCGCGCGGACGGGTGCCGGCGATGGGGCGGATCGTAACTTCATCCCCGAAGACACGTACCAGAATTTCCGGGCTTGCGCCGACAACCTGAAATCCGCCGAAATTGAAATAGAACATGAACGGCGAAGGGTTTGTGCGCCTCAGGGATCGATACAGCGCAAAAGGCGGCAGCGGGAATTCCTGTGTCCAACGCTGGGCCGGAACCACCTGAAAGATATCGCCTGCGCGGATATATTCCTTGGCCTTTTCAACCGCTTCCATATAGCCGGATTTGGTGAAGTTCGAAACGGGCGGGGCGATCTCATGCGCGTCGCCCAGATCCCTGGATTCGGTCGGCATCGCGCGTTCCAGATCGCGGACAGCATCCATGACGCGTTCGGCAGCCTGCGCATAGGCGGCCTTGGCGGATTGACCTTCGCTGACCCAGGCAGGGGACACGACCGTCACGTCGCCTTTGACCCCATCCAAAACCGCGATCACCGACGGGCGCAGCATCACCGCATCCGGCAGGCCCAACGGGTCGGGGTTCACATCCGGCAGGTATTCGACCAGCCGCACCATGTCATAGCCAAGATAGCCGAACAGGCCCGCCGCAGCCTGCGGCAGTTCTTCAGGCAGGTCGATGCGGGATTCGGCCAGGAGCGACCGCAGGTTGTCCACAGGATTGCCGTCCTGCGGCACGAAGGCGTCCGGATCGAACCGGGCAGAGCGGTTCAGCGAGGACGTCTTACCATGGCAATGCCAGATGAGGTCCGGCTTCATACCGATGATCGAGTAGCGCCCGCGGACTTCGCCCCCCGTGACCGATTCCAGAACAAAAGCGTCCTTCTGAGCCCCCGTCAGTTTCAACATCAGCGAGACGGGCGTGTCCAGGTCGGCGGCCAGGCGGGTATAGACGACCTGATTCTCGCCTGCCTCGTAGGCACGCGCGAATACGTCAAATTCTGGGGTCAGGGCCATGTCCGCTCTCTTTTAGTAGCTCGCCTGCACGGCGTTCAGCGCACGCTGATCAATAACCGGGCGGGCACGAGTCTGGGCATCGCGCACATAGGCGTCAAAAATGTTCTGAGCCAGCGCCTGGTTCATCTGGACTTCCAGCGCGGCTTTCATCTGGCGCAGTTCGTCGGTCTCAGCCGGCGGCAGCAGTTCGTCCAGCCTGACGATCAGGGCGGCATCATTGCCGGGTACAACCCGCAACTCACCCGGCTCCATTTCAAAGACCTGGGTCATGAATCCGACCGGAGCGTCATCAAGGAAGGCGGTGCGGGTCAAAGCGTTCTCTACCCGGAACGGCAAACCTGTCGCGGCAAAGTCGCCGTCGGTCGCCAGTTGGGTCAAGACAGTGTTGGCCTGATCCTGCAGGGCCTTGCCTGTTTCAGCCTGAACCCATGCCTCGGCCACACGGTCACGGGCGGTCTCAAGCGGTTCAGGCCGCTGCGGCAGAACCTCATTCAGGCGCAACGCGAAAATCGAGCCGTCTTCGAGAAAGCCGATTTCGGGGAAGTCGCCTTCGCGGACGGCTTCGGCGGCGGCGCGAAAGCCCTCATACGCGGCGACACCTTCTTTGTTTTCACGGGTCCAGTCGATCTGGCCCAGTTCCAACTCGGTTTCGCCTGCCAGTTCTTCCAGGGTGGCCCCACCGGCAAGCATGTCGTTGATGTCCTCGGCCTGCGCCTCGATCAGACGCCGTGCACGCTCGGCTGCCAGTTCCTCGCGCAGGTCAGGGGCAGCGTCTTCAAACGGGATGTTGTTTGCTGCCAGTGATCCGTTGATCCGGAACAGCGCAGGGCCAAACACGGATGGCAGAGGTCCAACCACCACATCAAGATCTGCCCCAAAAACAGCATCGGCCGCTTCGCCGAGGTCCTCGCGGGTCACGTCGCCCAGATCAATATCGCTCAGTTCGAGCTCGCGATCACGCACGAGTTGTTCAAATGTCGTGCCGCCAACCTCGATCTGCGCCAGGGCATCCATAGCGGCCGCTTCGTCCGAAAAGGCCAGCCGTTCGACGAGGCGTCGTTCCGGTTGCTGGAATTCGGCGATGCGCTGATCATAGAGGCTGCGCAAGGCGTCGTCCTGGACTTCAACGCTGTCGAGCAACATTTCGGGCGACAGGATCGCGTAGGTCAGGCGTTTGGTGCGGGGCAGGGTGAAACGATCCGTGTTTTCGTCGTAATACGTTTGCAACTGCTCGTCCGTGGGTTCAGCAATCGGTGCGGTCAGGGCATCGGCCCCAAGTGTCGCGACGGTAAAGCTGCGCCGTGCGCCGACATAGCCCGTCAATACGTCCGACAGCGTTGCGGGCATTACGACGCCGCCAACAACCGCCCCCTGGACAATGGTCCGCGCGGATTCCTTGCGAAGATCAGATTCGAACTCGGCATCGGTCATCCCCGCCTGTTCCAGTTGGAACTGGTAGGTTTCGCGGTCGAAATTTCCGTCCACGCCCTGAAATGCCGGGATCGCGACGATTTCCTTCTGCAGGTTTTCATCGCCAATCGAAACGCCCAGCTGAGCCACTTCGTTGTTCAACGCAGCCAGAGCCGTCAGACGGGACAACGCCAGTTGGCCCAGCCCCAACTCCTGTGCCTGCGACATTTGCAGGGCCTGACCTGTCTGGGCCTCGACTGCGCGGATTTCACGCTGCAGTTCGCGCACATATGCGTTGATAGGGACCACTTCGTCGCCGACCTGCGCCACCGTCCGCACCGTACCGCTGAGGTTTACGGCGCCGAACCCTGCAAGTCCAAGCATCAGCAAGCCCATGAGAATCCAGACGAAGGTCTTTGATAGGTTTTTCATGCCTGCGGCCATGGACGCCCTCTTTCATGCTTTTGTCGGCAGATGACTGCCCTGTTGGTTGCGGCCCTGAATACGACGCGGACCGCCGGGGGGCAAGATCAGATGGAAAGCGCCTGAAGACGGTCGAACAAACGTTCGATACCGACGCGGTCGATGTTGGCAAAAGCGATGCGAACCTGCCGTCGGCCCGCCGTATCCTGAGTGGGTGTGAACATGGTACCTGGCAACAGCAGAACACCAGCTTCGGCCACCAGCTTTTGGGCAAGCTCATCTGACGGAATGTCGAATGGATGTTCAAGATATGCGAAATACGCGCCCAGCCCAAGCAACCGCCAGCCCCTGGCCGTCAGTCTGGGCATCTCTTCCGCGATGGCCGCACGGCGATCCAGGATTTCATCACGTTCAGACGCAAGCCATTGTGACAGGTTCTGCATCCCCCACAACGCGGCGAACTGGCCAATCTGACCCGGGCAGATAGCAACCGTGTCCAGAAACTTTTCGATCTCGGCCAAAAGTTGTGGACTTGCCGCGATGGCTCCGACCCGGTGGCCGGTCAGACGGAAGGCCTTGGAAAACGAGTAGAGATGAACAAATGTATCCTGCCAGTCGGGCTGACGGAACAGTTCATGCGGAGCACCGGACCGGCTGTCGAAATCCCGATAGGTCTCGTCCACCAACAGTTTGATGCCGACCTCACGGGCAAGATCATAGAACGCCCCAACCAGTTCCGAGGGGTATTCGACGCCGCCTGGATTGTTCGGAGTGACCAGCGCAATCGCGCGTGTCTTTTCGGTGATCAGGTCTCGGGCCCGGGCCACGTCCGGCAGCAGATCATCACCCGTGGGAAGATCAACAGCCCGCACACCAGCCATGTCGAGCCACATTTTATGATTGAAATACCAAGGGGTTGGCAGGATAACCTCGTCCCCCTGATCCGTGATCGCGGCGATCACAGCAGAAAATGCCTGATTGCATCCTGATGTGATTGCGACCTGTTCTGGATCAACATGGGACTGATAATGTGCCCCGATCTGGCGGGCCAGCTCTGTGCGAAGGTCGGTATTACCCAACACAGGCCCGTAAAGATGGGCGCTGTTTTCGGAAATCGCGAACTCTGCCATTGCCTTTCGCAGTTCGAGTGGCGGAGGGTCCACGGGCGCGGCCTGACTGACATTGATCAGAGGCCGGTCTTCGGGAAACTCGACGCCTTCCAGCCAGCGTCGCGCCTCCATCACCGGAGGGGCGAAAGTGGCGGTGGTGCGTGTATGTGTCATGCGGTTTTTGCGAGGCAATGCCCCGCGCTCCGAGGTATTTTGAACAGAAGAAACCGCGGCGTGGGATCAATCGGTGCCGCGATAAGGCTCGACATATTGCAGGGCCATGTCCCAGGGGAAGAAAATCCAGGTGTCCTGGCTGACCTCGGTGATGAAGGTGTCCACCATCGGGCGACCTTTGGGCTTGGCGTAGACTGTGGCGAAATGCGCGTTGGGATACATGTCGCGTACAAGTTCCAGCGTTTTGCCGCTGTCGACCAGGTCATCAATGATCAGCACACCGGTACCGTCGCCCATCAGGTTGGCATCAGGCGCCTTGAGCACTTCGGCCTCGCCTTGTTCCTGATGATGGTACGAGCGGACGCTGATCGTATCGACCGTGCGAATATCCAGTTCCCGGCTGACGATCATCGCAGGAGCCATTCCGCCCCGAGTGATGGCCACGACCGCGCGCCAGGCGCCGTCGTCAGGCCCCTGGCCATCGAGACGCCACGCCAGGGCGCGGGAATCGCGGTGAATCTGGTCCCAGCTGATATGAAACCCTTTTTCGTGCGGCAGGCGGTCTTTGGCGCTCATCTGATCAACCCTTTTCAATATCCGGCGCATCGACGGCTTTCATGCCGACGATGTGATACCCCGAATCCACGTGCAGATTTTCACCGGTTACACCGCTGCTGAGGTCGGACAACAGGTATAGGGCGGATTTGCCGACATCGTCGATGGTCACGTTCCGGCGCAGGGGCGAATTATATTCGTTCCACTTCATGATATAGCGGAAATCGCCGATACCGCTTGCCGCCAGTGTTTTGATCGGACCCGCCGAAATTGCGTTAACGCGAATCCCGTCCTTGCCCAGGTCTTCAGCCAGATACTTGACGGACGCTTCAAGAGCGGCCTTGGCGACGCCCATCACGTTGTAGTGCGGCATCACCTGCTCGGCCCCGTAATAGGTCAGCGTGATTGCGCTGCCGCCTTCGGACATCAGTTTTTCTGCGCGCTGCATCACTGCGGTAAAGGAATAAACCGACACGTCCATCGTCAGGTTGAAATTAGCCCGTGACGTATCGACATAGCGCCCGCGCAGTTCGTTCTTGTCCGAGAAGCCGATGGCATGGACGATAAAGTCCAGCTTGCCCCATTTTTCAGAAAGCTGCGCGAACAACCCGTCAATGGATGCCTCATCACTGACGTCACAGGGCAACACGATATCGCTGCCCAACTGGGCCGCAAGTGGGTCAACCCGTTTTTTCAACGCATCGCCCTGATACGAGAAGGCCAGCTCAGCGCCTGCTTCGGACAGGGCGCGGGCGATTCCCCATGCGATTGATTTGTCATTGGCCAGTCCCATGATGAGGCCGCGTTTTCCGGCCATCAACTGATTAGACATATTTGGATCTCCGCCTGTCCCGGTTTTATCAGAGTGGTTTAGGCCATTGGATGCGCCGCTTCAAGGCTGAGCGGGTCTTGCCCGCAGCGGGTTCTCGCCTTAGGGTCGTCAACATTACTTTCCAGGGGATGGAAATGAACGAGCGTAGCGGCATTTTTGCCGGAACTGATCCGTTTGAATTGGCGGAGCGGTGGCTGGGCGAGGCCAGAGAGTCTGAACCTAACGATCCGAATGCGATTGCTTTGGCGACCGTAGATTCGGACGAGATGCCCAATGTGCGCATGGTTCTGCTTAAGGAAATCGAGCCGGACGCCTTTGTATTCTACACGAACTATGAAAGCGCCAAGGCAGTGGAACTGGAAAGTGCCGGCAAAGCGGCTTTTGTCATGCACTGGAAATCCTTGCGGCGGCAGATCCGAGTTCGTGGTACAATATCGCGCGAGGATGGTCCGAAGGCGGATGAATACTATGCCTCGAGATCACTGAAAAGCCGTTTGGGGGCCTGGGCTTCCAAACAATCGCAGCCGCTGAGCAGCCGATCGGTTCTGATGGCGGAAGTGGCAAAAGTAACGGCGAAGCTTGGACCCAATCCGCCACGCCCGCCGTTCTGGGGCGGGTATCGGTTGGAGCCGACGGAAATCGAGTTTTGGGCCGATGGTGCATTTCGTTTGCATGATCGGTTCAGATGGCGGCGGGATCAATCGGGTTCCGCGTGGCAAGTGCAGAGGTTGAATCCATGACTTTCGCGTATCGTGAAATGCAACACGCAGAAAACAATGATTTTTTTCAGCTTGAATTTGCGCGCCATTCCCATACACATCAAACCCTTAACGAAGTGCTAATTTTCGCGATGGGAAAACAGTGCCAGAAGATCTGAACAACATGTACCGCGTACGTGGACACGTTAAATGGTTCGATCCCGCAAAGGGGTACGGATTTGTTGTGTCCGACGAAGGCGGCCCGGATATTCTGTTGCATGTGAACGTGTTGCGCAATTTCGGGCAAAGTTCGGTCGCCGATGGCGCCGGTATCGAGATTATGACGCATCGCACTGATCGCGGAGTTCAGGCGGTCGAAGTCGTGAGCGTCGATCCTCCCGCACGTGCAGATGCCATGCTGCTGGCCGATTTCGCCGATCTTGACCCGGTCGTGATTGCCAACGCACCGCTTGAGGCGGCGCGCGTCAAATGGTTCGACAAGGGCAAGGGCTTTGGCTTTGCAAATGTCTTTGGCCGTGATGAAGACGTTTTTCTTCACATCGAGGTTCTGCGCCGGTCCGGGCTGGCCGATCTTCAGCCTGGCGAGGCCCTGGCGATGCGTGTCATCGACGGCAAGCGGGGACGTATGGCGGCGCAGGTTCTGGCCTGGGAAGCTGCTCTGGACGCCTAAGTGCCAATGATCAGGTTTCTCTCGGTTCTCATTATTCTTTCAGTAATGTGGGCTGAAACCGCGTTGGCGGCCTGTCGGGAAGACAGGATCTATGTCCGGAACGACAAAACTCACATTCGGTTTGATATCGAACTTGCGATCTCGCCTCAGGACCGTGCGCGCGGCTTGATGTTTCGGGAATCACTGCCGACGCAGTCGGGGATGCTGTTTGTCTTCGATCCGCCGCAACCCGTGGCGTTCTGGATGAAGAACACGCTGATTCCCTTGGACATGATTTTTCTGGATCAGTCCGGGTCCGTAATGAAAGTGCACCACAATGCGGTTCCGGGTGATCTGACCCCTGTCGACGGCGGGGGTAAGGTATTTGCGGTATTGGAAATTAACGCCGGTCTCGCGGCGCGGTACCTGATAACGCCCGGTTCCCAGATGCGGCACAAAGTTTTTTCGCGCGGACCTGCGATTTGGCCCTGTTAGGGCTTTTCAAATCAAATCGGCACGTTTAGGAAGGCGCACGGTCCGGGGCGTGGCGCAGTCTGGTAGCGCACCTGTTTTGGGTACAGGGGGTCGTAGGTTCGAATCCTGCCGCCCCGACCACTTCCAAGATTAAATTGGGTTTCCACCAAATTCGGTGTACAGCCGCGAAAAATCGCGATTGACCATCTCGCTTTGCACTGGGATCTTCACGATTTTCCCACTTTTCTGCGGAACCAAAAAAAACAACTCGGCATCAACCCGATAGCCGGCCTGGATTTTGCTGGAATGCAGATACGTCACGATCTGCGGTAGGTTCTGAGGATAACCGTCAAAGTTGAGAATCAGATAGGCCGTCATGTCGGGGGGCAGCAACTCGCGACATTCAACGGTGTTACGGTCGGTTTTTACATAGTTGTTGCCCGGGCCCGCGCAGTCGGTTTCAAACGCACTGAACAGCTTTTGGGGATACTCCGGGAATTGAGCGCTGCGCGATGACGGGGACGTGTCTTGTGGTGTGCAGGACACGATCAGCGCGGCAACGGGCAGCAGATGAAGCAGATTCATATGTAAAACCAACAGGGTTCAGATTTTCGCGATGATTTCACTATGACACGGGACCGGCGCGCGGGACGATGATTCTCTGGCCCAAGCATTAACATCGTGTTGCTTGATAATTGGCCGATAACCATGGTGAGAAAAAAGAGAAATCAATTTGAGCCGCCCGGCGGTCAGGTCCTGCGTGGAGGCGTCTTACCTGTGGAGGAATCGTGGACAAGTGAATTGCGGACTCGTCATGGGATGAGGTCAACAAAAAAGATTTGAAAAAAGATCGAAAAAGCCCGTTGACCACATATGGGTATATACGTCAGATTGTATGGGCCGAAAGACGTGCCACAATATCTGGTAGGTACTTACCAGAATAAGGCAACGGGCGAGGGACGGAAAGCATACCAATGCCACGTGCAGCCGAATTGTTCGGCTATGCGCTGTCAAAGGCAGCGACCGATACCCTTTTGTCCGGAAATCGGTGGCAGGCGGTCGACACCCCGCAAACAAGATTTGGTGTCGAAAACCGAAAATTAAGCTGGTTGTAGCTAGGGCGGCGGACATGAAGATTGACAGAAAATTCACCAAATCCGGGCAGGATGCATATGCAGATCTGGAGTTTGTTTCGGCAACATCCGAAATCCGCAACCCGGATGGCACAATTGTTTTCCGTCTCGAGAATATCGAAATCCCTTCAAGCTGGAGCCAGGTTGCGAGCGATGTCATCGCCCAAAAATATTTCCGCAAGGCTGGTGTTCCGTCCAAGCTGAAGAAAGTCAAAGAAAAGGACGTTCCCGAATTCCTGTGGCGCTCGGTTCCCGCTGAAGACGCTGAGTTTGACGGAGAAATCTCGTCCAAGCAGGTGTTCGACCGTCTGGCCGGCGCTTGGGCGTATTGGGGCTGGAAAGGCGGGTATTTCTCAACCGAGGATGACGCGCGCGCTTACTTTGATGAGATGCGCTATATGCTGGCGACCCAGCGCGCGGCGCCGAACTCGCCGCAATGGTTTAACACCGGTCTGCATTGGGCCTACGGAATCGACGGCCCGGCGCAGGGTCACCATTATGTCGACTACAAGACCGGCAAGCTGACCAAATCCAAATCCGCTTATGAACATCCGCAGCCGCACGCGTGCTTCATCCAGTCCGTTGATGATGATCTGGTGAACGAAGGCGGCATCATGGATCTGTGGGTGCGCGAGGCGCGCCTGTTCAAATACGGCTCTGGCACCGGGACCAACTTCAGCCATCTGCGTGCAGAAGGTGAGGCGCTGTCGGGTGGTGGCAAGTCCTCGGGCCTCATGGGCTTTCTCAAGATCGGCGACCGCGCCGCTGGCGCGATCAAATCAGGCGGGACAACCCGTCGAGCAGCAAAGATGGTGATCGTCGATGCAGATCACCCGGACATCGAGCAATTCATCGAATGGAAGGTGATCGAAGAGCAGAAGGTGGCCTCGATCGTTGCCGGATCGAAGATGCACGAGAAGATGCTGAACGGCATTTTCGAGGCCATCCGCTCATGGGACGGCGCGCAGGACGATGCGTATGATCCCAACAAGAATGACAGCCTGAAAAAAGCGGTCCGCGAAGCCAAGAAAGTCGCGATCCCTGAGACTTATATCAAGCGCGTGCTGGATTATGCGCGTCAGGGTCACGACAGCATCGAGTTCCCGACTTACGACACCGACTGGGATTCGGAAGCCTACAGCTCGGTTTCAGGTCAGAACTCGAACAACTCGATCCGCGTGACCAATGCGTTCCTGACTGCTGTTGAAAAAGACGCGGATTGGGAGCTGATCAACCGCACCGATGGCAAGGTCGCCAAGACCGTCAAAGCACGCGATCTGTGGGAGAAGGTCGGCCACGCCGCATGGGCCTGCGCCGATCCGGGCATCCAGTTCCACGACACCGTGAACGAGTGGCACACATGCCCCGAAGATGGTGAGATTCGCGGCTCGAACCCGTGTTCGGAATACATGTTCCTCGACGACACGGCCTGTAACCTGGCCTCGATGAACCTGCTGACCTTCCTCAAGGATGGTGAGTTTCAGGCGGCGGACTACATGCATGCTACGCGCCTGTGGACCCTGACGCTGGAAATCTCGGTGACCATGGCGCAGTTCCCATCCAAGGAAATCGCGCAACTGTCTTATGACTTCCGCACCTTGGGTCTGGGCTATGCCAATATCGGCGGTCTGCTGATGAACATGGGCTACAGCTATGACTCGGATGAGGGGCGTGCAATCTGTGGCGCGCTGACTGCGATCATGACCGGTGTGGCCTATGCGACCTCGGCTGAGATTGCCGGTGAGCTTGGCCCGTTCAAGGGTTATGAGCGAAACGCAGACCACATGCTGCGCGTCATCCGCAACCACCGCCGCGCGGCGCAGGGTGTGGCCAATGGCTATGAAAAGCTCGCGGTTAAGCCGGTGCCTCTGGATCACGGCAATTGCCCGGACAAGCGTCTGGTCGATCTGGCCATGTCGGCCTGGGATGAAGCGCTGAGCCTCGGTGAAAAGAACGGTTACCGCAATGCGCAGGCCACTGTGATCGCACCAACCGGTACGATCGGTCTGGTGATGGATTGCGACACCACCGGGATCGAGCCGGACTTTGCGCTGGTCAAGTTCAAGAAGCTTGCCGGTGGCGGTTACTTTAAGATCATCAACCGCTCGGTGCCGTCGGCGCTTGAGAAGCTGGGCTATTCCTCGTCCCAGATCGAAGAGATCGTGGGCTATGCGGTTGGTCACGGCACCATCGGCAACGCGCCGGGGATCAACCATACCTCGCTTACCGGTCATGGCTTTGGCCCGAACGAACTGGCAAAGGTGGACGCCGCACTGGAAAGCGCCTTTGATATCCGGTTCGTGTTCAACCAGTGGACATTGGGCGAGGACTTCTGCACCGGCGTTCTGGGCATCCCGGCCACCAAGCTGAATGACCCGACATTCGATCTGCTGCGCCATCTGGGCTTTACCAAAGCGGATATCGACGCGGCGAACGACCATGTCTGCGGAACCATGACGCTGGAAGGTGCGCCGCATCTGAAAGAAGAACACTATTCGATCTTCGACTGCGCCAACCCATGCGGCAAGAAAGGCAAGCGTTTCCTTGGGGTTGATAGCCACATCACCATGATGGCAGCAGCGCAAAGCTTCATCTCGGGCGCGATCTCGAAAACGATCAACATGCCGAATGACGCGACCATCGAGGACTGCCAGAAGGCCTATGAATTGTCGTGGTCGTTGGGTGTGAAGGCCAACGCGCTGTATCGCGACGGCTCGAAACTGTCGCAGCCTCTGGCCGCTGCGCTGGTCGAGGATGACGACGATGCTGCGGAAGTGCTGGAAAGCGGTTCGGCGCAGGAAAAAGCCGTCGTTCTGGCCGAGAAAGTGATCGAGAAGGTTGTGGTCAAGGAAATGATCCGCAGCCATCGCGAGAAACTGCCGCATCGCCGAAAGGGATATACTCAAAAGGCGATCGTGGGTGGCCACAAGGTCTATCTGCGAACCGGTGAATTCGAGGACGGCAAGCTGGGTGAGATTTTCATCGACATGCACAAGGAAGGCGCTGGCTTCCGGGCGATGATGAACAACTTTGCCATCGCGGTGTCGGTTGGTCTGCAATATGGCGTACCGCTGGAAGAATTCGTGGATGCCTTCACCTTCACCAAGTTCGAACCGGCGGGGATGGTGCAAGGCAACGACTCGATCAAGAACGCGACGTCGATCCTGGACTACATCTTCCGCGAGCTGGCCGTGTCTTATCTGGACCGCACCGATCTGGCGCATGTGAAGCCCGAAGGCGCGACCTTTGATGATCTGGGCCGCGGCGAGGAAGACGGGTTGTCGAACGTTTCGGAAATCAGCGAAACGGCGGCGTCCAAGTCCTTGGAAGTACTGAAACAAATCAGTTCGACTGGCTACCTTCGCAAGCGATTGCCGCAGGACCTGATGGTGTTCAATGGCGGGCAGTCCGGCGCGAACGGCATGGCCGAATCCGCAGCGCAATTTGCGGCACCGGTTGCGGAGACAGCCGTCGCGACCAGCATGGATGCCCGTACGAAGGCAAAGATGCAGGGATACGAGGGTGACCCGTGCGGAGAATGCGGAAACTACACGCTGGTGCGCAACGGCACCTGCATGAAATGCAACACCTGTGGCGCGACAAGCGGGTGTAGCTGACGTTTAGCGCCCTGGCACCCCGGGGCGCAGGGGTCGGATGCTGCCACAGTGACCGGCCCCGACGAATACGGAGAAAGGCTCTGAGACTTACCAACTGACCTTTCTCCACTCGGCCGATATGCCCGTGTTGGCCGGGAACAGGGTGGGGCGGAATATCGGTCCTTCCCACTCTTTCACGGGGCGGGTGCGCTCGTCCCATGCGCAGTCCAGGCCGCAGGCAAAAAAACACCGGGCGGTCAACGATACGAGCCTGGAAGGCGAAACTGACAGGGGGCTTCGGCCCCCTTTCTTTTTTGACCTGAGCAAAGCCTTGCCGGAATGCGCTCCTGTCATCGGGCAAGATCCGCCGAACAGAACCTCGAGTGTTTTTCTTGGCGGTGGACCGCAGATGCGACTCTGCAAAACACGCAATGATTGGCCTTAATTGCACACCCTCAACCATTGCGAGTGACAGAAGACGTCACTCGGGTGTTTCTGGGGCCTGTCCGGACAGAAAACAGACAACAAAACTCTCAGGAGGCACCGAATTGAAACGCCAAAATCTGGCTGTATTCTCAGCAATCGTACTTGGATTGCCCACACTGGCCGTCGCTCAATCCTCAGTGGACACAAACGGGGATGGCGTACTGACAATCGAAGAAGTGCAGGCAATTCTGCCCGATGTCGACGCAGACGGGTTCTCGGCCATGGATGCAAATGGCGACGGCGCGCTGGATCAGGCCGAGATTGCCGTCGCACAGGAAGCGGGTTTGCTTCCATCCAGCGACGGCTAAATCCGGGTGCGGGAAAGCGGCCTGAGCATTTCAGGCCGCTTTTCAGTGTCTCATCTCGGCAAGTGAATGTTGAATCTGCTTCGAAGTTCAGCATCCAACAGCGGGTCGAATTGTGCCGGCGACGGTGCTGACAGGATTTCCTCTTTTCGCTTGATCGCTTTCTCAATCAGATCAGGTTTGCCGAGTTCCACCCATTCCTTGGGTGAGGAGCGATCTCCGAAGGTCGGATAGACATAATCTGCCTGCATGCGGCTGAGCGTTGCATCCGTGCCAAGATAGTGACCCGGTCCGCCCATGCAGACGGCCGCCATCTGGTCCAGCGCCAAAGTTTCGTCCGTCACTTCGATCCCGCGCACGCAGCGCTGCGCCTGGCCGATCAGGTCATCACTGAGGATCAGGCTTTCGAAGCAGAAGCCCAACAATGAGGCGTGCATTCCAGCCGCTTCGTAGACCATGTTCAGGCCCGACAATCCGGCCATAACGTTCGAGCACATCTGCTCCCACCCGGCCTGCATGTCCGGCAGTTTCGCATCCGATGCTCCGCCGGCGGCACCGCCCGGAATGTCGTAGAACCTGTGCATCTGGGCGCAGCCTGCGGTCAGAAGGGCCTGTTCACCCGAACCGATGGACATCGCGCCGGTGCGCAGGTCCAGACCAAAGGGCCAGGTGCCAAAAACGGCTGGCGCACCGGGTTTGACGGCATTGACGTAAACCAGACCGGCCAGGCATTCCGCCGTTGCCTGAGTGATTGCGCCCGCAATCGTCGAGGGCGCAGTTGCCCCGGCCATTCCCGCCGACAGCAGCAGGACCGGCATCCCGGCCTTAATGCATTCTTCCATGACTTCGCAGCTTTCCGTTGCGAATTTCATTGGCGGAACGACAAAGCAGTTCGAGTTGGACATGAACGGCCGCTCGCGCCATTTGTCCTCGCCGCCCGCGATCATGTGCAGCATTTCTATCGCCGGGGCCACATGGCTGGGTTCGGTAAAGGATGTGCCGATATGTTTGAACGTGCCCGAGGTCGTGGCGTAGACCGTGTTCAGATCCATCTCAAGGTTGTCCGCAATATCGCGGCAAACCATCGGACGCTGCACAAAGTGAATGTTGTCAAGCTGCTGGCAGATGCGTGATGCGTCATGCAGATCCTGCACGGTCGAATCGCGGTATTCCTGACCATGTACATCGACCATGCTGACAGCAGCGCCGGCCGTGCCGTAATGAACACGCGTGCCTGACAGTTCCAGATCGGTCTTTCCATCCCGGCTGTAAAGCGTCACGGAACGATTGGCTTTGGCGATGGTATCTTCCACCAGCGCACGCGGGAACCGGATGCGACCGTCATCACCCAGGGTACAGCCTGCGGCAACAAGATAATCGATCCCGCTTTGCGGCGCATCCGCAAGGCCAATCGTTTCCAGCGCTGTCAGCGCAGCTTCGTGAATGCGTTCCAACTGTGCCTGAGTCAGCACGTTCAGGGTGCCGCCCTCCATTCCGGGCCGCACGGGGCGCAGGTGATCGGGCAGGGCAGAGGCACGGGCGGCACGGCGCGCGGAGCGTCCGCCGCTGCGAGAGGAAGTACGGGTTTGGTCGTTCATGTGTTTGGTCCGGGTTAAGAGCTGTTCCTGAAGAGTGGCTTAATTCACCCTCAGAATGGCCTTCCCCGCGCCGCACGTCCGCGATCCGCACCAATGGTGCGGCTGATCAAGCGGATTTTCCAGTAGTCGCTTTTCATGCGGACCTCTTACGTTGGCCGTAGTTATCCTTCACCTGGCGACATGATCTGTCCTGTTTGCGACCCAAACTTAGAAATAGGTCGCCATTGCTCCCTTTCTTTGTCGAAAGGGTTTCAGCGTGAGATTTCTTCCCGTTCGGGTGGAAATCTGATATAGTCGGATCACTATTTATTAACCTGTCTGTTGTCAGAATTGAAATATCAGTTCTCGGACCCAATGTTCGGGTAAATGGTTTGTAAGCGCCCCGAAATTCCCGCTCATCGGGGCTGTAACATGTTGGAGACGTGGATGAAATTCAGCACGGCCCTCATTGTCGCAGTGACAATGTTAAGCGCCGTCCCGGCAGTCGCCGAGGATTGGACCGGGGGTTATGCAGGATTCAGCTTTGGGTATACTGAAGCGGACGGCCCCAACGGATCCAGCGGTGACGATTCCAGTTTTGGACTCCATGTCGGCTATGACCACGATTTCGGAAGCTTCGTTCTGGGAAGCGAACTGGAATACAATCACCTGTCGCTGAACCTCGGTCAGGGGGAAGGGACATTAGACAGTCTGACACGGCTGAAACTGCGCGGCGGGTACGACTTCGGACCGGCGCTGGGGTATGTGGTGGTCGGGGCCGCACGGATCGATACCTCCGCCGACAATGACACGGCGGCGGTCTACGGAATTGGCGTTGCCTATCCGGTCAATGACAGATTTATCATCAGTGGCGAGGCGCTACGTCAGAATTTTGATAATGTGACCCGATCAAATGGCAGTCTCGGCGCCAACACTTTCAATCTGCGGACGACCTTCCGGTTCTGATCACTGGTTCGGCTTATCCCGGGAGCGTTCATTGCCAAATCAAGCAGTGTTTGCAGCGCTGCAATGAAGAGGTCGTTTTCGATCGTCATCGCAACCCGGATGTAACCAGCCGCAACGCTGCCCAAGCTCTCACCTTGCCTCACCGCAATGGAATGCGTTTCGAGCAGCGCCATTGCAAATGCCTCACCACTTCGCCTGTTGATACGAACATTCAGCATCAAATACATGTCCCCTGTTTGGGCACCAGCCTGACAACGTTCCGAGTGCTCAACAGTTTGATAGCCAAGGTTCGCCGATTGCGGACGAGTTCCGAGAATTCCTGTTTCATATCACTGCCCGAGTTCAACGCAATACTCGCGGCGTCCTGAATAGACCCGGGAACACCATTCATGGTGTGTGTTGCCAGATTAACCAGTTGGGAGTTGACGTCTTCAATCTCGACGATCCAACTGCGGCGCGAGCCTGTCGTAATATGTGATTTGGACACTGAGCCGACGACCAAGATGCGTTCGGCCATACCCGGCTCAGTACGAGGCGAAATATGGACGCCACCCCAAACCTGAGTATCATCGACTTCGTCCGAAATCAGTCAAAGGTCGCGTGTTCGGCAAATACCAGAGATGCTTTGAAACGGGTCGGCGGAAAAGACCGCTCCGGTTGGATTGGTGGGCAAGGTTGATCTGCAAGGACAACGCCCCCGTCGGCTGCGGTATCGCTCCGTTCTGCGCTTGGCGGGAACTCGTTTTTCGGCTGGGTCTGAATGGCGTTGTATTGTCAATCAGCTACGAGGTGGCAACTCAGCCTGTACTTTTTTGGTAAGCGACTTGCGCACAATGTCATAGGAAGCGGTCAGCCGGTGGCGCATCTCTTCGGCATCCGTTTCCCATGGCAACAGCAACCAGCTGCGGTGAAAATAGGGCGCTTTGTTGCCGACGCCCGCTTCGATCAGCATCTGCGCAGTGTCGACATCAGGGGTTTTTACTGAAACGCCGTTGCACGCCGTGCCTATGCAGGCAAACATCTTGCCGCCAATCTTCCACGCGTCATGACCGCCGCCCCAGGGGTCGGACACTTCCGCTCCGGGCAGGTCACGGCATATGGAGTTCACGAGGTCTCGGCTCATACAAGGCAGAGTGCCCCTCCATCCGCGCGATCACAAGCCTTGGCTTGACGTGTTTTACGTGGTAATCGGTCCTTATGAACCGGATGACCTTCATCATTATCTGCTGCATTACCTGCTGATTTCTCAAGCGGGCCGGTTTCTTTCGTTTTCATCCCTGAGACAAGTTGCTAAGCCCGCGCCAACGCGCAAGCTATTGCTGTTTCTTAGGAGCCAACCAGATGACGACCATCAGACTGCACAACACACGGACGCGGACGAAGGAAGATTTCGTGCCGATCGATGCCGACAATGTGCGGATGTATGTCTGCGGCCCGACCGTCTATGACCGCGCGCATCTTGGCAATGCCCGGCCCGTGGTGGTGTTCGATGTGCTTTATCGATTGCTGCGCCATGTCTACGGCCCGGAACACGTGACCTATGTGCGCAACTTCACGGATGTGGATGACAAGATAAATGCGACGGCGCTGGCCCGAAAGCAGGCAGGCGCGGTCGGGTCGCTTGAGCAGCTGGTGCAGGAGCGTTCGGACGAAACCATCGGCTGGTATCTGCATGACATGGGGGCCTTAGGGGCGCTTGAGCCGAACGAGATGCCGCGAGCGACACAATTTGTCGATCAGATGATAGCAATGATCGAAGACCTGATCGCAAAGGGGCACGCTTATGCGGCCGAAGGTCATGTGCTGTTCGCGGTGGACAGCTGGAAGGAAGAATACGGAAACCTGTCTGGGCGGTCGGTCGACGACATGATCGCAGGCGCGCGTGTCGAGGTTGCGCCCTACAAGAAGAATCCGATGGATTTTGTGCTGTGGAAGCCCTCGACCGATGAGTTGCCTGGTTGGGAGTCACCCTGGGGCCGTGGACGTCCGGGATGGCATATCGAATGCTCGGCCATGGCTTTCGAGTTGCTGGGCGAAAGCTTTGACATTCATGGGGGCGGCAATGACCTTATGTTCCCGCATCATGAAAACGAAATCGCCCAGAGCAAATGCGCTCATCCGCATGGCGAGTTCGCAAGGGTCTGGCTGCACAATGAGATGTTGCAGGTCGAAGGGAAGAAAATGTCCAAATCGCTGGGTAATTTCTTCACCGTACATGATCTGCTGGAGCAGGGTGTACCGGGCGAGGTGATGCGCTTTGTGTTCCTGCAAACTCATTACCGCAAGCCTATGGACTGGACCGAGAAAAAGGCGCGCGAGGCCGAGGGGACGCTGCGCAAATGGCGGACGCTGACATCGGGCATCGAGCCCGCCGGCAGTGTGGCACCCGCGTTTGTGGAGGCGCTGGCCGATGATCTGAATACTGCGGGTGCCGTCGCGGAACTGCACCGGCTCGCAGCGAAAGGGGACGCTGCTGGTTTGTTGGCTGGCGCCCGTCTTCTTGGGCTACTGACGGATGAGCTGGGGGACTGGGCGCAAACAGATAGCGTCGATTTGTCCGGCCATGCCGAAAAGCTTGTTCAGGCGCGGGCTGCTGCCATGCAGAGCAAGGATTTCGCTGAAGTGGATCGTCTGAAAGCCTTGTACGTTTCCGCAGGCATTGAAGTTCGGATGAGCAAGGACAGTGTCGAACTGGTCCCCGGCGCGGGCTTTGATGCATCCAAGCTGGAAGGTGTGTGATGACCAAGGAACGGCTCTATCTTTATGACACCACCCTGCGCGATGGGCAGCAGACACAGGGCGTTCAGTTCTCGACCGCTGAAAAGGTGCAGATCACGCAGGCGCTGGATGCGCTGGGGATTGACTATATCGAAGGCGGTTGGCCGGGTGCCAACCCGACGGACAGTGCGTTTTTCTATGTGGCACCAAAGACTTCGGCCTGTCTGACCGCGTTCGGGATGACCAAACGCTCGGGTCGGTCCGCAGACAATGATGACGTTCTGGCGGCGGTGATAAATGCCGGAACGCAAGCGGTTTGTCTGGTGGGGAAATCACATGATTATCACGTGACCGACGCGCTTGGTATCGACCTTGCGGAAAACACCGAGAACGTACGCGCCTCGGTCGCGCATGTCGTGGCGCAGGGTCGCGAGGCTTTGTTCGATGCCGAGCATTTCTTTGATGGTTACAAGGACAATCCGGACTATGCGATCTCGGTTTGTCGCGCAGCACTGGACGCAGGTGCGCGCTGGGTTGTGTTGTGTGACACAAATGGTGGTGCCCTGCCTGCGGAGGTCGGGTGCATCGTTTCCGAGGTGATCGCTGCCGGGCTGCCTGGGGACCGTCTGGGTATTCACACCCATAACGACACGGAAAACGCGGTGGCCTGTTCGCTAGCCGCTGTAGATGCAGGCGCGCGCCAGATACAGGGTACGCTGAACGGATTGGGCGAGCGTTGCGGCAACGCCAATCTGACTGCCCTGATTCCGACGCTTTTGCTGAAGGAACCCTATGCCTCGACCTATGAGGTTGGCGTCAGTCGCGAAGCCTTGTCAGGTCTGACACGGATCAGCCGGATGCTGGACGACATATTGAACCGGGTGCCCAGCAAGCAATCGGCTTATGTCGGGGCCTCGGCCTTTGCGCATAAGGCAGGGCTGCATGCCAGCGCGATTCTTAAGGACCCGTCGACCTATGAACATGTCGACCCGGCGACTGTTGGCAATTCGCGCATCATTCCGATGTCGAACCAGGCCGGGCAATCGAACCTGCGCAAACGCCTGACCGAAGCCGGGCTGACGGTCGAAGCCGGCGATCCGGCGCTGGGGCGCATACTGGAGCGGATCAAGCAGCGCGAGGCGGTCGGGTATTCCTACGACACCGCGCAGGCGAGCTTTGAATTGCTGGCCCGGGCGGAACTGGGGCAACTGCCTCAGTTCTTCGAGGTCAAGCGTTACAAGGTCACGGTTGAGCGGCGCAAAAACAAATACAACAAGATGGTCAGCCTCTCCGAGGCCGTCGTTGTAGTGAAGGTCGACGGGGAAAAGAAACTGTCGGTCAGTGAATCGCTGGACGGCGACGGCAGCGACCGGGGCCCGGTCAACGCTCTCGCCAAGGCGTTGGCCAAAGATCTGGGTCAGTATTCGCGGATACTGAATGACATGCATCTGGTCGACTTCAAGGTGCGCATTACTCAGGGCGGCACCGAGGCGGTCACGCGGGTCATCATCGACAGCGAAGACGGTCATGGACGCCGATGGTCGACTGTTGGTGTCAGTGCCAACATAGTTGATGCCTCGTTTGAGGCTCTGCTGGATGCGATCCAGTGGAAACTGGTGCGCGACTGCAATCCGCGCTCGGAAGCGGCTGAGTGAGCGTGAAATTCGACGACGATCTCAAGGCCTGTGCGCAACTGGTGCACCGGGCGGATCCTGATCGATTCATGGCGGCAATGGCTGCCCCGGTTCCTGCACGCGCGGTCCTGTTTCCCATTTACGCACTGAATGTCGAAGTTGCGCGGGCACCGTGGGTGACGCAAGAGCCGATGATCGCGGAAATGCGCCTGCAATGGTGGCGAGATGCGCTTCAGGAAATCGCCCAAGGCCCGTCGGTGCGGCGGCATGAGGTCGTGACGCCGCTATCCAGGGTTCTCAGCCCTCATCTGGCATCGGCTATGGATGAATATGTGGCGGTAAGGCGTTGGGATATCTACAAAGACCCTTTCGAAGATGAAGAGCAGTTCGATACCTATATCGACCAGAGTGCGGGAACATTGATGGTCGCGTCAGCGCAGGCGCTCGGCGCTGCCGATGAAGCCGTTTTGCGCGATTTTGGCTATGGCGTCGGGGTCGCCAACTGGTTCCGTGCCATCCCCGAGCTTGAGGCGCGCGGCCGCATTCCTTTGTTGAACGGAACACCCGATGCCGTACGCGCATTGGCGAAGGCTGGGCTGGATCGGCTGAACAGCGCGCGCGCAAGGCGGACGGATGTTTCAGTGCAGGCCAGACCCGCGTTATTTGCGGGATGGCAGGCGGACTGGGTGTTGAAGCAGGCGCTGGCACAGCCTGAACGCGTCGCCAATGGCACATTGTGGCAAGGGGAAGTCAGGCGCCGCGCGTCACTGATGTGGCGGTCCGTCAGCGGTCGCTGGTAATGCGCCGATCAGGCTGTTTCGGCCTCGGCCGGTTTCAGAACCAGCCACAACAATGCGCCACCGGCCAGCGTCAACAATGGGATCATGGCGAGATTGACGGCCGTCCACCCCTCGACCGGTGAACCGCCCGAACAGTTCATCAATCCACCCGATGCCAGCGACGCCAGAGTAACACCGCCAAATACCAGCAGATCGTTCAGTCCCTGCATCCGTCCACGCTCGTTCACGTCGTGCGAGTCCGCGAGCATGCTGGTCGCGCCGATAAAGCCGAAATTCCAGCCAATCCCCAGCAGGATCAGGGCGACAAAGAAATTGCCAAGCTCAACGCCTTGCAGGGCGACGACTCCGGCCGCTGCCAGAATGGCCAGGCCGAGCGCGACGATCTTTTCAACCCCGAACCGGGCTATTAGTTGGCCGGTGAAGAAGCTGGGGACATACATCGCCAGAACATGGCTGGTCACGATATCCGCCGCATCATTCGGGCTGAAACCGCATCCAACCACGGCCAGGGGCGTGGATGTCATTACAAGGTTCATCAGCGCATAGGACACCATGGCGCAAATCACCGCCACCGCAATGCGCGGCGTCCGGAGCATTTCGATCCGCGTTCTGCCCTTCGGCGCATTTTCGGCGGGTTTTTCCGGTGTGGGAATATCGAGGAAAAAGAACAGGGCCGATCCGAATACGTTTACGGCAATCACGGCCAGATAGGTGCCGAGAAATGGAATGACATACGCTTGCGCCGTCAGCTTGACGATCTGGGGTCCTATGATTGCAGCGGCAAGCCCGCCGGCCATGACGTAGGAAATCGCCTTCGGACGAAAGCCGTCTGACGCAGTATCGGCGGCGGCAAAACGGTAAAAGCCATGTGCGCTCATGTAGATGCCGGTCAACAGACTGCCCACGAGGAAGATCTGGAAAGACCCCAGATACAGGCCGTACGCCCCGATAACGCCACCACAAGCTCCGGCAGTTGCTCCAACCAGAAAACCCACCCGGCGACCCCACTTCTGCATGATCGCCGAGATCGGCGTGGCAGCCAGCATCGACCCCAGCACGATCAGTGAGATAGGCAATGTTGCAAGGCAGGGGTTGCTGGCCAGCGACTGCCCCGCCAACCCGCCGACAATGAACATCATCGGCATTTGCGCGCCCAGAATGGCCTGCGCAGCAACCAGAACCGCTACGTTGCGTTTGGCCTGAGAATTGTCGGGAGAGGCAGTGATCATCGTCATGGGGCATGGGTATCGGTGAAATCCCCGGCACACAAGCGGGTTGCATATGCGGCATATGTGCCTAACGTGCGGCCCGTATCACATTATGGAGAGGCCATGTCCGTCGGACGCATCATCGAAACGCCCGAATGCGTTGCCGAAGGGGCAGGGTGGCTGGCAGAAACCTGTCCGCGCATGGCCCACGCGATGGACCAAACCGGGCCATTGCCCTTGCGTCGTCGCCCGGATGGATTTGCGCAGCTGCTCAGTGCGATTGTCAGCCAGCAAGTCAGCGTGGCTTCGGCCAATGCGATCTGGAAACGGCTGCAGGATGCCAAGCTCACTGGACCGCGCAAGATCATGTGGGCGACCGATGACGATCTGCGCGCCGTGGGGCTGAGCCGTCAGAAAATCCGATACGCCCGCGCGCTGGCCGAAGCACGTATTGATTACAGGGCATTGCGCGATGCTCCTAACGCGGATGTTGTGGCCACGTTGACCGAAGTGCCAGGCATCGGCGTCTGGACCGCCGAGATCTACGCGATGTTCTCGCTGGGCCGCGCGGACGTGATCGCGCCTGGGGACCTGGCATTGCAGGAGGCTGCGCGAATTCTGTACGACCTGCCAAAACGCCCGACGGACAAGGAGTTGCGCCAAATGGCCGAAGCCTGGTCACCGTGGCGGTCGGTTGCGGCGCGGGTATTGTGGGCCTATTACCGGGTCGCGAAAGAACGAGAAGGGATCAGATGACACGGGTTTTGAATGCGCTCCGGAAAGAGCCGGTTTCGGGGGATACACGCTCGGTCGTGGTATTCGTGCACGGTTACGGCGCCAATGGGGCTGATTTGCTGGGCCTTGCCGATCCGCTGGGCGAACATCTGCCCGACACGCTGTTTGTGGCCCCGGATGCGCCGGAACAGATCCCCGGCATGCCCAACGGGTATCAGTGGTTTCCGATCCCCTGGATTGACGGCTCGTCCGAAGAAGAGGCGCGCAGGGGAATGGCGATGGCGGTTGAGGATTTCAACGCCTTTCTTGACGCTTTGATGGTGGATGAGGATCTGTTGCCGGAACAATTGGTTTTGTTCGGCTTTTCACAAGGCACCATGATGAGTTTGCACGTGGCACCCCGGCGCGAAGACCCGGTTGCCGGTATCGTGGCCTTCTCGGGCCGGTTGCTGGAGCCTGACATGCTGGCCGAGGAAACCGTCAGCCGCATGCCGATTCTACTGGTCCATGGCGATTCTGATGATGTCGTGCCTCCGCAATCGCTTCCCGAGGCGGCGGAAGCTTTGCAAGGGGCTGGCTTCAAAGAGATTTACGCACATGTCATGAAGGGCACGGGCCACGGAATTGATCCTGACGGCCTTGGCGTGGCCTTGGCGTTCATGCGCGACAAGTTGAGCTTGTGAGCCTTTCTGAGAGCCAAATAACGAAGTAGTGGGCGCGGGTTTCTCCGCCCCCAGTTTTCCGAGATTGCAACACGGCTGCATGGAACCATCCTGCTTTGCAGATTAGCTGCGTTTTGTATGCGACTGCTTTGTCTGGGCGATAACACCTCGCGGATCAAAGCCTAACAGTCAATTATTCGCGCCTTGAGCCGCGAAGAAGTGATTTGGCAAACCTCTACAGGCGCGCTTCAATGAGGTCAGGGAGGTTTGCCATGAAGAATCCGGAGTCCTTTGAAAAGTTCTACTTCGCCAAAGTCGGGATGGGCGAGGCTTGTGGCTGCGCCGAACGCATTATTGATGTCTTCGAGTTCAACAGAATGGGAGGCGCGCACTCAAAGCAAGCTGTGAAACGCGAGGGTGGAAAACGCCGATCCTTCCGGGCCTGGGCTGTCAAATACGGTCTTCTGAGCCGAAAACGGCAAAGCTAGCACAAAACCCTCTGTAGAGCTTTAGGAAGCTCATTGTCATTTTTTTGGAAACAGTTCGTCCTGCCCAAGGTGAACTCGCACAATACACTTTGTTCATCCCATTTACTTGTTTCCTTCCACTCAACACCGGCCACCTAGTGTTTTGGTTGCTGAATCCGATTATGTGGGGAAGCTCGTTACCAGCAACCTAACTGCTGACGGTAGATGCGAGTCGGGTTGGAAGTGTTTCGGTCTTTTTTATTTACGTTCAGGCGAACACTGGCATGATGAAGCGGCTTCCGGAATTTATCCCTAAGGAACAAGATAATACGAAAATATCCTAATGGATATTACCGGTTCCGCGATATCGTTCTTTGGCTGGTGGTGCCCAAGGAGAGACTCGAACTCTCACGCCCGTGAAGGCGGGGGATTTTGAATCCCCTGCGTCTACCATTCCGCCACTTGGGCCACGAACACTGGATTATCGCCCAACGCGGGGAAGGTCCAGAGGCAAAAAACAACCAGTATCCGGATTGTTTGCCTTTGAACGGTTGACGCCCCGATGGGTGCATGGTTTGCCTTGCCGGGTGTGAGATTTGGACCTTAGTGTTTTATGTTGCGATCCCTTTATGACTGGACCATCCGTCTGGCCGAACATCCGCATGCTCTTTGGGCGCTGGCCATTGTGGCATTTGTGGAAAGCTCGTTCTTTCCGATCCCGCCGGATGTGCTGATGATTCCAATGATCCTGGCGCGGCCGTCGCGGGCATGGTTGATCGCGACCGTTGCCCTCGTGGCTTCGGTGCTGGGTGGCATGCTGGGATACGCGATCGGAGCCTACTTTTATGAAAGCATCGGCCAACCGGTCCTTGAGGCGATGGGCAAAGGCCATGCCATGGAAGAGTTCAACGAGCGTTTCAACGATTTCGGGTTCTGGGCTGTGCTGACCGCAGGTGTTACGCCATTCCCGTACAAGGTCATCACGATCATGTCCGGCTGGACCGGGATGCCCTTTGGGACGTTTGTTGCGACCTCAATTCTGGCACGGGCCTTGCGGTTCTTTGTTGTTGCAGGACTTTTGTGGGGGTTCGGCGAACCGATCCGCGATTTCATTGAAAAGCGCCTGGGTCTGATGTTTACCCTGTTCATCTTGCTGTTGTTCGGCGGATTTTTCGCGGTGAAGTATCTATGACTAACCGAAACAGATTAGTGCTGATTGCGGCCGCAGGGTCTGTCGCCTTGCTGTTGGGGGCATGGGGATTCCAGTACCTTGGCGGGTTGGCACCCTGCAAGATGTGCATTTGGCAGCGGTATCCGCACGCCGCCGCAGCGTTGATTGGTGCCGTGGCGATTGCTGTGCCACGGGTCTCGGTTCTGCCGCTTCTGGGGGCTTTGGCCGCCGCGACCACGGCGGGTATCGGTGTGTATCACGCCGGCGTCGAGCAGAAGTGGTGGGAAGGTCCCAGCAGCTGCACGTCCAGCGACATTGGTGGGTTGTCGACGACCGAGTTGATGGATCAGATCATGAATGCGCCGCTGGTGCGCTGTGACGACATCCCGTGGGAAATGCTTAGTCTGTCCATGGCAGGATGGAATGCCGTATTGTCGGCCGGTTTGGTTCTGGTCTGGCTTGCAGCTTGGCGGGCCCGGTAAACGTCAGATCTGATCCAGTTCCGCATCCCAGTACAGGAAGTCGATCCAGCTGTCGTGCAGATGGTTGGGCGGGAACTTGCGCCCGATATTGCGCAGCGCCTCGGCATCGGGTTGGCGGGGTTGCTTGCGCAGAGACATGCCAGCTTGCCGCAGCGATTTTGACCCTTTTCGCAGGTTACATGGGCTGCATGCTGCCACCACGTTCTGCCAGCTGGTCACGCCGCCCGCCGCGCGCGGAACAACGTGGTCAAAAGTCAGGTCGCCTCGGCTGCCGCAGTACTGGCAACGGAATTCATCCCGCAGAAATAAATTAAAGCGCGTGAAGGCCACGCGCTTTCTGGGTTTTACATAGTCTTTCAGAACAACGACCGAAGGTATTCGTATCTCGGTACTGGGACTGCGGACAACTTCGTCATATTCGGCCACGATGTCGACCCGATCCAGCCAGGCGGCCTTGATCGCCTCCTGCCATGGCCAAAGAGACAGAGGATAATAGGACAGGGGGCGATAATCGGCGTTCAGGACCAGTGCCGGATGACGCCTGAGTGCACCGGGTTCCCTGACAAATTCGGTCCTGAAGTCTCCGTCCATAACAGAATCGCTCCTCGCTCTGCACTGCCCGTTTTTTGACATCAGAGCGGGGAACACCCGCCCCGGCCTTAACTTAACTATATATCGTGTTAAAACTCTGACAAGCCCTGATTTTCCACAATATCTCGGGGATTGATTAATGCGAATCCGTAACAATCGCGTGACAGTTATCCACAGCTTTCGCTAGGTAGTTTCTGCGCGCTATGGTGTAGTTCATGTCCTGGTTCATTCGCTTCAATAAACCTTTCGATGTCCTGCCGCAGTTTACCGACAGGGCGAACGGAGATTCGCCGCGCAGCACGCTATCCGACTACATCGATCTGCCCGGTGTCTATCCGGCCGGACGACTGGATCGGGACAGTGAGGGTCTGCTGCTGCTGACGGATCACGGAAAGCTGCAGGCGCAGATTTCCGACCCGAAACACAAGATGGCCAAGACCTACTGGGTTCAGGTCGAGGGTATTCCCGACGCTGCCGCGATGAAGGCGCTGCGCGAAGGGGTCGAACTGAATGATGGGTCAACCCGGCCCGCAAAGGCACGGGTGATTGACGAACCGGAAAGTCTTTGGCCCAGGACGCCGCCAATCCGGGTGCGTCAGACGGTTCCTGATTGCTGGATCGAACTGACCCTGCGCGAAGGGCGCAATCGGCAGGTGCGCCGGATGACGGCAGCGGTCGGACATCCCACATTGCGTCTTGTTCGGGCCCGCATCGGGGATTGGACGCTGGAGGGATTGCAGCCGGGGCAATGGGAAAGCCTGCCCATGCCTGAGGTTTCCGCAGCACCGCAACGAAAGAGGGACCGCAGACCGCGACGGTGACAGAAGGCAGGGCCTGAGGTACACTGGGCTCATGAAAGTCACACCGGACATACCGCGCCCGTCGGCAGTTCTGGAGGCGGCGCTTTACGTCAATGATCTGGACGCGGCAGAGCGTTTTTACGGCGACATTCTGGCGTTGGAGAAAATCCAGCGCGTGGACAACCGGCACGTGTTCTTCCGCGTGGGCCGTTCCGTGTTGTTGTTGTTCAACGCCGAGGAAACGGAACAAGCACCGCGAAATCCTGACTTGCCGGTGCCGCCGCATGGCGCGCGCGGGCCGGGGCATGTGTGCCTTGCTCTTTCGCGGGTCGAAATGGACACAATGCGCAAGCATCTGCTTGACTGGAACGTACCGCTGGATGCCGAGTTTGATTGGCCGAACGGGGCCCGTTCGCTCTATGTGCGGGACCCGGCCGGCAATTCGGTCGAGTTTGCGGAACCGCATTTGTGGGGCTGAACCGGACTGCCCTCGGATTGTCCGGGGGGAAAGTTCGGGGAACACCGTCAGATATGCGGCTTTGCACGGGCTTGCGGGACGTGGGGGTTGACAAGCGATGTATTGGAATGAAACGTCGTAAGTGTTGGGAGATTTTTGAAATTCAGGTGCGTGAACCCGTTTTTTCGACGGGGGAACTTGCTGTGTTGACAAGCTCTTAGGAGGGGTTGTTTACGGATCTTCCGACCACAATAAAGATTTGGGAGATCACGAAAATGAAAAACAACAGCAAACTGGGCCTCGGCGCGCTTGTTACCGCAGCGCTGATGGCGCCTGCTGCTTTTGCGGAGGAATTCATCACAATCGGCACCGGTGGTGTGACTGGCGTTTACTATCCGACCGGCGGTGCGATCTGCCGTCTGGTGAACAAGGGCCGCAAGGAACACGGGGTACGCTGCTCGGTCGAATCGACCGGCGGTTCGGTCTACAACATCAACACCATTCGCGAAGGCGAGCTGGAGTTCGGTGTGGCCCAGTCCGACTGGCAGTACCATGCATATAACGGTTCCTCTAAATTTGAAGAGGCTGGCCCGTTCGAAGGCCTGCGCGCCGTGTTCTCGGTTCACCCCGAGCCGTTCACCGTTGTTGCACGTGCCGATTCCGGTATCACCAACTTCGAGGACCTGAAGGGCAAGCGCGTTAACATCGGTAACCCCGGTTCCGGTCAGCGCGGCACCATGGAAGTCCTGCTGGGCGAAATGGGCTGGACCACCGGCGATTTCGAGCTGGCAACCGAACTGAAGGCGGCTGAACAGTCTGCTGCCCTGTGCGACAACCAGATTGACGCGATGGTCTACACTGTTGGTCACCCGTCGGGTTCGATTCAGGAAGCAACCACCGCTTGTGACTCGGTTCTGGTGAATGTCAGCGGCGATGCGGTCAACAAGTTGGTTGAAAACAACTCGTTCTATCGTACCGCTACCATCCCCGGCGGGATGTATCGTGGATCGGATGGCGACACCCAGACCTTCGGCGTGGGCGCGACATTTGTAACGTCGGCTGACGTGTCGGAAGACGCTGTGTATGCAGTTGTAAGCTCGGTCTTCGAGAACTTCGATGACTTCAAAAAGCTGCACCCGGCATTTGCCAATCTCAAGCCGGAAGAGATGATTGCGGACGGCCTGTCGGCTCCGCTGCATCCGGGTGCCGAGAAGTACTACAAAGAAAAAGGCTGGATTCAGTAATCCGTCCTAAACAATTTGACGAGGCGCTTTTCGGCGCCTCGTTTTTCAACCGGTGAAACACCGGAACAAATAACCGCGCCGGAAACCGGCCGCTGAACGGGGAGAGATTTGATGAGCGCTGATCAGCAGGGCAATCGTCCGTTATCCGAAGAAGAACTTCAGGAATTGGTCGCATCTTCGGATGCAGGGGCCCGTGATCCAGCCGGAAACGTGGGCTTGTTTCTGGCGATTGTTGCCGCGATCTGGTCGATTTTTCAGGTTCTTCTGGCGTCACCGATCGCAAACTACGTTCTTCCCGGCAGCATTGTGAATAACGCACGGCAGTTCCATCTTGCCTTTGCGATGTTCCTGGCCTTCGCGGCCTATCCTGCGCTGAAATCCAGCCCCAGAAACTACATCCCGATCCAGGACTGGATCATGGGAATTCTGGGCGCGTTTGTCGCGCTTTACGGTTTCTTCTTCTACGACAAGATCGTCAATGCGGGCGGTCTGGCAGACGACACGGACAAATGGGTCGCTCTGGGTGGTCTGTTGCTGCTGTTCGAGGCCGCGCGCCGCGCGCTTGGCCCGGCGATGGCGATCATTGCCACGATCTTTCTTGCCTATGTGTTCTTCGGCTCGTCGGAATGGGTGCCCGAAGTAATCCGCTGGAAAGGCGCGAGCCTCAAAAAGGCGATGAGCCACATGTGGATCACGTCCGAAGGTGTCTTCGGCATCGCCCTTGGCGTATCAACAAAATTCGTGTTCCTATTCGTGCTGTTCGGTGCATTGCTGGATAAGGCCGGGGCAGGGAACTACTTTATCAAAATGGCCTTTGGCGCGCTTGGCCACCTGCGCGGTGGCCCGGCCAAGGCGGCCGTGGTGGGTTCAGCGGCAACCGGCCTGATTTCGGGTTCGTCCATCGCCAACGTCGTGACCACCGGCACATTCACCATCCCACTGATGAAGCGCGTCGGCTTTTCCAGCGAACAGGCCGGATCGGTCGAGGTCGCCAGTTCGGTCAACGGCCAGATCATGCCGCCCGTGATGGGGGCCGCAGCCTTCCTGATGGTCGAATATGTGGGCATCTCTTACGTCGAGGTGATCACCCACGCCTTCCTGCCTGCCGCGATTTCCTACATCGCACTGGTATACATCGTCCATCTTGAGGCGGTGAAGCGGAACATGCCCACGCTGGGCGACCGCGACGTGCATCTGGCGCGAACCGTAGTCGGGATGCTGTCCTTCTTCCTGATCTTTGCCGGACTCTGCTATGGCTCGCAATTTCCGGTCGATGCCGTGACCAGCTGGGTGCCGACGCAAGCTGGGCTAATCCTCAGCCTGATTGTCTGCGCGGTCTATGTCGGCCTTTTGTATCTGGCGGCGCAGGTTCCGGACCTGGAGCCTGATGACCCCAATGCCAAGGAAGTTACGCTGCCGGTCATTGGCGAGATCTACAAGGCTGGTCTGCATTACCTTCTGCCGATCATCGTTCTGGTCTATTTCCTGATGATCGAACAGAAGTCGCCCGGTCTGTCTGCTTTCTGGGCCACGGCACTGCTGTTTGTGATCCTTCTGACGCAGAAACCGCTGAAGGCGCTGTTCCGGGGACAAACCAACATGTCCGCGACATTCAAGGAAGGAGTTGCTGACCTGTGGCAGGGCCTGATCGACGGTGCGCGCAACATGATCGGTATCGCGCTGGCGACGGCCACTGCGGGTGTGATCGTGGGGACTGTGACCCTGACGGGTGTCGGACAGGTTATGGCTGACTTGGTCGAGTTCCTTTCGGGCGGCAACCTGATCCTGATGTTGGTGATGGTGGGGCTTCTCAGCCTGATCCTGGGCATGGGCCTGCCGACCACGGCGAACTACATCGTCGTCAGCTCGCTGATGGCTGGTGTCGTGGTTGAACTAGGGGCTCAAAGCGGCCTGATCGTTCCGTTGATCGCCGTGCACCTGTTTGTGTTCTACTTCGGTATCATGGCCGACGTGACGCCACCGGTTGGTCTGGCCAGCTTTGCCGCTGCCGCCGTGTCGGGGGGCGACGCAATCAAGACTGGGTTCACCGCGTTCTTCTACAGTTTGCGCACCGTGGCTCTGCCGTTTGTGTTCATCTTCAACACAGATCTTCTGTTGATCGATGTCACTTGGGTCGAAGGCATTATCGTGGCGATATTTGCGACGATAGCGATCCTCGTATTTACGGCTGGCACGATGGGGTACTTCCTGACCCACAGCCGCATCTATGAAAGCGTTGCGCTGATCTTTGTGGCTTTCGCACTGTTCCGGCCGGACTTCTTCATGGATCGCTTTTCACCGCCATTCGAAACGGTCGAACCTTCCGCGTTTGTCGAGGCGATGGGTGAAACTGCACCGGGGACCGAGGTTCGGATGGTCATCAGCGGGCCGGATTTCGACACCTTGCAGATGGTTGACACAACCATCGTCGTCCCGGTCGGCAGTGAAGAAGGCGGTGCCGCGCGTGTCGAGGCGATGGGCCTGCTGCTGA
The DNA here is from genome assembly GCF_056538465.1 of Ruegeria sp. BG6. Taxonomy (NCBI): domain Bacteria; kingdom Pseudomonadati; phylum Pseudomonadota; class Alphaproteobacteria; order Rhodobacterales; family Roseobacteraceae; genus Ruegeria; species Ruegeria sp. BG6. The sequence continues at coordinate 309,366 of NZ_JBQFTB010000001.1, forward strand.
TCGAAGAAGACGGGTTGGTCAAACTGGAAGAACCACTGTTCGGTTCGCCAGTTGCGGATGATCTGGGCAATTTCGACTATTACGGGGACGAGGCCGTGCGCCTGACCTCGGTCAGTCTGCCGTCCAGCCAGCCTCCGAAACAACTGGTCTACATCCCGGCGATGATCCTGCTGGGTCTGATCGCCTTCCTGCAACGCGGCCGCGCCGCAAGACAAGAGGTGCCGGCATGACACGTTCTGTTCTTTGCGCTGTTGATATCAGCAACGGGGATCTGGATGTCCCGGTCCTAAAAAAAGCCGGGGCGCTGGCCGAGATGGAGGGCGCGCAACTGGATGTCGTGTCGATCGTTCCGGATTTTGGTGAAACCTGGGTGTCCGGTTTCTTCGAACCCGATCATCACGAAAAGGCGCTACAGGACGCCCATGCTAGACTGTCGGAAATGTGCGAGGCCACACTGGGCAAAGAACGCAACGAAAAAGTGCGTCACGTGGTGGCAACCGGAACCGCCTATCAGGAAATCCTGAAGACAGCAGAAAGCGCGGGCAGTGATCTGATCGTGATCGGCGCGCATAAGCCCGATCTGAAGGATTATCTGCTGGGGCCCAATGCCGCCCGCGTCGTGCGGCACGCGAACGTTTCAGTTTATGTCGTCCGCTAGGTCAGCGCTGCTTCAGTAGCCTGTCATCTCAAGGTACCCACGACCTTCGTGGGTGCCTTTTATTTTGACCGGGCCTTCCCAGTACTCGAACCGGGTGCCCATCCACGCTTTTGGTGTCAGGGCCGATACTTCGACATCCAGGTCACGATCCGGTAGCGTGACACGCCACCGAACCGGAACATCGCGTTCTGCGACGATTTCGGTTTCCAGCGGCGTCATTGAAACAGACCCATTCGGCAAGCTGGTTGCCTCTCCGTCCGCGCCAATCCAAGTGGCCGAGGTGAAGTCTCCGCGCGCGCCACGAAGACGGAACGCCATGAGCTTGTCGCCGCCCTCAAAGCTGAGCGAGAACCAGTCCCAGCCGCTTTGGTCCGCAGCCAGAGGTTGCGAGGACCATTCGCGGTCCAGCCATCCCTGACCGGTGACTTCCACATCCCGGTCCGGCAAGTACAGAGTGCCCCGGACCGTGTAGGCGGGCTGAGAATAGTAGTAGCTGGCCTGACCATCTGCGGATTTGACCGAATACCCATCCTCACCGTGAAAAATCAGCGGTCCAGCGGCCGTCAGCGACAGGTCATATCCAAAGTTCTCGCCATTTGCCGTCAATGACAGGGTATTCAGGTCCGGACCACCCATTCGCCACTCGTCAATCCAAGCCTCGAAGGGGTGCGAGGAAACCCCGGCCTGCCCGATACCGCCACGCGACAGGCGCTCGGCAAAATAGTGGGTATCGGGCGTTGTGACAGCGGCGTGCCCCATCCAGATCTGAGGGCTCTGCCAACCACCAGTTTCAACCGGTTTCAGCGCTGAGCGAAACAGGGTCCACTGTACACCGTAATCCAGTCCATCTTCACCGCGCAGATTTGCCGTCAGGTACCACCATTCGATGCGAAAGGACGGATGCGGGCCGTGATCCTGCGGGAAATTGAATTGGTAGCCGGGTTCAGGAACATCAAAGCCCTCGGCGGAGCCGCCCAACCCGGCATAGCCCTGTGCCAAAGCCGGAAAGGGAAGCGCCAATAACAACACGAAAAGCCAGGTCCTAACGTTCATTGGCAAACACCTTCAGCAGATCCGCCGGGGGCAGGCGCAGCAAGCGCAAGGCGGGCAGGGCAGCGGCGGCAAGCGCGGCGACAACGGTCAATCCAAACAAACCCAGCCATTCCCTTGGGAACAGGAACATCGGCAACTGCCAGCCAAAAGCCTGCACATTGATGACAGTCAGCAGAACCCAAGCCAGAACAAGGCCCAGCGGCAGCGCCAGGCAGGCCGTCAGGATGGCCAACAGCCCGCTGCGTAGCAACTCCAGCCGGGCCAGGTGCGCGCGGCTCAGCCCAAGGGCCCAGACCGGCGCGATCTGCGGCAGCCGTTGTGTCCACAATGTCAGAAGGCTGGTCAGGATGGCGAATCCGGCAACGCCGAGTGTCAGAATGTTCAGCGCCGAAGTCACAACGAATGTCTTCTCGAACACAGTTATGGATTGCGCCTTCATCGCTGCCTGTTGGACAACGCTTTCGCGCGGTAGTTCGAAACGGTGCCGGACCGCCTGCGCCAGCTGACCTGCGGCTTCCGGGGAAACGCGGACACCAAAACGCCGAGCCGGTGTATTGGGCGCGATGGCATTAAGCTGTTCCATCGACACGATGGCCTGACCCGTCGGATTGCCGTAGTCGGAATAGACACCGGCAACTTCCAACACCCGACCGGGTGTTAGGGCCAACTGATCTCCGGGCCACAGATCGGAACGGCGGGCCAGTTGCTCGTTTATCAGAACAACCTCTCCGGCCATGACGCGATCCCAGACATCCTGCGACGAAGCGATCAGCGGCCAGTGCTTCCGGTATGTCGCATGATCGATCACACCGTATAGGAACAAGGGACCAGTTTCATGGGGCAGTTCGACCCGGCGGATCGGAAGAATGGCATCCACCTGTGGGGCGAGCCAATCGACAATCGCTTGGCTTTGTTGATCGTCTATGGCGGTGACGTACAATTCGGACGTCAGGCGCTGATCCAGCCAGCCGGTGAATGTCAGCCGAAAGCTGGACACCATCGTCCCGACACCGATATTCGCGGCCAACGCCAGCAGCAAAGCCATCAAGGCAAGTGAAAGGCCGGGAAGCTGCGCCCTCATGTCCGCCCAGACCCATTGCGCAACAGGACTGCGGGCCTTGCGCTCAAGGACATGAATGATTGCTGAAAGAAACGCAGGCAGCAGCAGGGCCGATCCGGTCAGGATACCAGCCAACAGGGCAAACCCGCCGATCAGCCCGGGGAAAACCAACAAGGCAAGGCAGCCCGCAACGATCAACCCGAGGCCGGTGAAGCCCGCAATCCGGCGTGAGCTTGTGGCCTTGCCCCACGCCTGCAGGCCCGGACCCGCAAGAAGCGGCATTCGAGACAGTCGCCATAGCGCGTGTCCACTGGCCATCAGCGTTCCGGCAACGGCCATGGCGATGCCTGCAGCGGCCCATTGAGGCTGCAACGACAACTGTCCGCTGACAGGGGCGCCATACAAACCGCGCAAGGTGGCTGCCACGTCAGGAAGTAGTGCACCCGCCAGAAAGAAGCCGAGCAAAAGGCCCAGCCCGCCGCCGACCAGAGCAAGCATGGTCAACTCCGCGAAGATCAGGCAAACCAATCGACGCATGGAGACGCCCAAGGCCCGCAAAGTCCGGATCATGCCGCGTCGCTGGGCAAAGGCCAGTCCAACCGTACCGTGAACGATGAACAGACCCACGGCGAAAGACAGCAGGCCAAAGGCCGAAAGGTTGAGATGGAAACTCTCGGTCAGTTGCGCGGTGTCCAGCTGAGATGACGGGCTGATCCGTTCCAGTTCAGGCGCGAGTTCCGACAAAGGCGGGACCGTGCGGGGTTGAACGGGCAATATGACCAACCGGCTTATTTCACCCCGTCTGTTCAAAAGGGTCTCGGCAACGCCGATATCGGTCAGGATAACGTCCGGCGGCAGAGACGCGCTTGTGATCGCTTTGGGCAGTCCGGAGTGTTCAGCGATCAGAGGTTCCAACACCGGCGAGATCAAAAGCACCCCCGGGGCTGTCAGCACGTCAACCGGTTCGGGCGGCTCGGCGCTTTGTTCTGCCTGCGTAATTGCGGGCAGGGCGGGGTAGGAGATCATGTCCACGCCCATCAGGCGCAGCGTTGGATCAGCGATGCGAAACGGCCCTTCCAGAACCGCTGCAACCTGCCACCCGGCCTTGCGCAGCGCGACATAGCGTTCGATGGGGATCGGGCCCGCCGGGTTTCTCAGAATGTCATACTGGCCAATTGCCAGTTGTGAATTGGCGCGATCATAACTGGCCCGCGCCTCGGCATTGATGGCCTGCACTGCTGACCAAAGACCGGTTGCCAGCGCAATTCCAATCAGCAGCGTTGCCAGTTGCAACAGATGCCCACGCCAGTGAGACCATAGCGCCTGAACGACCACAAAGGTCATGCGATGTGTCCGCCCGCAAGGTGGGCGTGCTGGTCCAGGCGCGCGGCAATGGCATGGGAATGGGTCACCAGCAGCAGTGCCGTTCCAGTATCTGCGACCAGTGACAGCATCAGATCCAGCACCGCCGCGCTGGCGGTCTCGTCCAGATTGCCCGTTGGCTCATCCGCCAGCAAAAGCTTGGGCCGAACGCCCAATGCGCGCCCTATGGCGACCCTTTGTTGCTGTCCGCCGGACAAGTATTCCGGATAGCGGTGCATCAGATCGGTCAGCCCCAGCCTGTCGGCCAGATGAGCAATCCAGTCCGGGTCGTGGCGATTGGCCAGCCGGGCGTGAAAGGACAGGTTTTGCCCGACGGTCAGCGAAGGGATCAGGTTGAACTGCTGAAAAACCAGCGCGACACTGTCGCACCTCAATGCGGCGCGTCCCGGATCGTCCAGCGCCGACAGTGCCGCGCCGTCCAGAGTTATTTCGCCGCTATCAAAACTGTCCAACGCGGCAGCGAGGTTCAGTAAGGTACTCTTACCGCTGCCGCTTTCACCAGTCAGCGCCAGTGTCTGGCCCGTATCCAATGACAGGGAAACGCCATTCAGAACCGGGCGGCCACCCGGGTACGATTTCCTGACCTGATCAACTACAAGCAACATCCGGGTATCCTGACTGGTTCCTGTCACAATGTGCAACGGCACGCGCCAGTGTCCAGTGCGCATGCTTTCCCGGTTCCTTTCGCCGCAGGTGTGGCACTGGTTGATGGCCGGGGTTGTTCCCGGCCGGGCAAAAGTCCATGCTGTGCCAACGGTTTCACCCTTCGGCACGAGGCGCGAGCGGATGTCCTTATCCGACCAGATCATCTGGGGCAGCATCTATCTGGGCATATGCTTTCTGATCGAGATTGCTTTGCTGACATGGTGCACGCAGTTGATTGAAAAACTGACTGAAAAGTGGCAGGACACGCACCGCTTTTTCACCACTGCCGCGCCGATCAGCGTGGCGCTGGTGTTCATCGTTCTGATTCACACTCTTCAAGTCTGGCTTTGGGCCATTGTCTGGGTCTTTGGTGATGTCTTGCCCGACTGGAACTCGGCTCTCTACTTCTCGTTGGTGACGTTCACGACGCTTGGATACGGCGACATCGTTCTGGGTGAAGAACTGCGTATCTTCGGGGCCTTCGCATCCGTGACCGGCCTTTTGGCGTTTGGCTTGTCCACCGCTTTCATGGTCGCGTTGATGACACGGGTGTTTCAGGAGGAGTTGTTGTTAAAGGATAGGGGCGAATAGACGCGCCAGAGGTGCCCCAAAGCGGATATGTGCCGGTTGTTGTTGCAGGGTGCGTGTCAGTTCGTAACTTTTCTCAAAGTCGGTGCGCAGCATACTTGCGGCGGCTTCAGCGGCGCGGGCATCGAAGAACAGGGCCATCGCTTCGAAATTCAGGCGGAAGGACCGATTGTCCAGATTGGTCGTTCCCACCGCCGCCAGAGTGTCATCGACCACAAAAACCTTCTGGTGCATGAACCCGTCGGCATATCGAAACACACGTACGCCGCAGTCACGGATTTCGTCGAAATAGGCAAAGGCTGCAAGCCAGGGCAGGCGATGGTCGATCATGTCAGGGACCAGAATCCGCACGTCCACGCCGCGCAGGGCGGCGTGTTGAAGGGCCGTCATGATGTCAATGTCTGGGACAAAATACGGCGAGGCGATCCACAATCTCTCTTTCGCCTCGGCGATGGCGGCAAAGAACATCATCGCGCCGGTCTCGGTCTCGTCCCCCGGACCTGTGGCAACCAGCAGGGCGTTCATGTCCTGATCGGATTCGCTGCCGGCCCAATCCAGATGGTCGATCAGGTCCTCTTCATGGGCCCAGTGCCAGTCTTCGGTAAAGATCAGTTGCAACTGGCGGACGATGTGACCGGTAATCCGGACATGCGTATCGCGCCAATGGCCAAAATGCGCGTTCTGACCCAGATATTCCACGCCGACATTATGCCCGCCAATAAAACCGGTCTCGCCATCAATGATCACAGTTTTGCGGTGGTTGCGGTAGTTCAGCTGAAACCGGAACTTTGGACCACGACGCTCCTTGGGGTTTGCGACATCTATTCCTGCTTGCTGCAGCGATTCAAGATATGCGGTGGGCAGGCCATAGCTGCCCACGGAATCGGTCAGGAAGCGTACGTGCACCCCGCGCTCCGCCGCCGCAACCAGCCGATCCTTTAATTGCTGGCCCAACGTGTCATCACGTACGATGTAGAACTGGATCAGGACATAATTCTTGGCGGCATCGATTGCCTCAAAAATTGCGTCAAAGGTCGCCTGACCGTCGATCAGCAACGACGCGCCATTGCCACGGGACACCGGCAGATGCGCCAAGGCTTCGAAGGGGCGCGGATTGATCTGCATGCTTTCTCTGTCCGGCTTTGAGAAGTCTGCAAAGGTCTTGATGCCTTCGACAACCCGTTCACTTTCCTTTCGGGCAATGCGGTATCCGCGAAATCGGTGATGACCCAGAAACAGGTACATTGGCACTGCCAGCATGGGGGTTGCGATCAGAAAAACCACCCAGCCGACCGCACCTTGTGGCGTGCGGGCCGTCTGTGCAGCCCGTATCGAGAACACCACAGCGGTGACGTAGAGAAATATCAGAAACGCGGAAACAAGCAGTGTCCACATGAGGTTGAAAGCTCCGAACCTGTTCAGTTCGCCCCAGTGTAGATGCGCGACCAGTCTTGCGCCATATCAACAATGACCCATCCCATCCCGGGCCCTTTGTCCAGACCGTCGGCCAGTTTCCCAATCGGGCTGTCGCGGTCATAAGCCCATTCGCGTTTGTCATCCGTGTGATGAATCAGGATGCCCAGTCGTGGTCCTTCGCCCGACGTCGTCCACTCCATCATGGCGAAATCTCCGTCCGAGTTTCCTCCTGCCAAAATCGGGCGCTTGCCGATTGTGCGTTCAATGTTGATTGGCTTGCCTTCCTTGTCGTCGATAAAGGCGATGCCCGGTGCCTTGACCAAAGCTGGCGAGCCATCGACCGTTTCATAACTGGTATTGCCGTATGTGCCGAGGACCTGCCAGGGCGGAATGCCATAGGCGCTTTCGGCAAAAACACGCATGAAATGAAGGCCGCCGCCGGAAACGATGTATGTCTTGAACCCTTCATCACGCAGGTAGCGCAGCAGCTCGATCATGGGTTGATAGGTCATCTGATCATAGCGGAGATCAGTTTGCGGATGGCGAGACTCGTCGAGCCATTGTGCGACCGTGTCCTGAAACTCGGCGACGGTCATGCCCGAATGCGAGGCGTTGACGACTTCGATCAAAGCATCATGTCCACCTTCCAGGACAGCCGCCAGATCTCCTTGCGCTGCTGCTTTCAGGATGGGTGTTGTTAGGATTGAGGGATCCTGTTCGGCCTTTTCGGCCAGACGGTCCATAGCGAAAATAAACTGAAAATACACAGGTTGCTCGGCCCAAAGGGTGCCATCATTGTCGAAAACAGCAATCCGGTCGGCAGGAGTGACATATGCTGGCCCGGTCGGATCCGTTACCGATTCTACAAATGAAATAATCTGATCGCGGGTCTCGGTGTCTTGCCAGCTTGGCAGGGGATCAGCACTGCCGGTGACAGGAAAGGTCAAGGCAAAGACGATGGCAGACAATCGCAGCATTACACAACACTCCGTTCAAAATGACCGGGGCCACCCTTGCAGGCGGCCCCGAGTTGTTTGCAGTTTTAGTTGCTGGTTGGCGTTGACAGTTTATCCATCACCTGATCCAGGCTGAAGCTGGCAGCTTTCTGCCGCGGCGGGAATTCCTGGAACGTGCTCAGGAATTGCCCGACATATTGCTGGGCAGGCACTAGGAAATAGACCCGGTCGATCATCCAGTCGTAATATGTGTTGGACGTGCGATAGCCACGCTCGTACGGATCGCGGCGCAGATTCACGATGATCGGGACGCGCAGCGGGGTGAAGGGTTCCATCCAGGCGCGCAGGGTTGCCCATGCTTTCTGCTCGAGAAAGATCAGCTTCCAGTCATCGAACCGCAAAGCCGAAAGGTCGCCGTCATCGGTGAAATAGAACACCTCCCGGCGCGGACTTTCAGCGGTTTCACCTGTCAACAGCGGAAGAATATTGTAGCCATCCAGATGCACCTTGTAATCGCGACCCATCGCGGGCGAGGAATAGCCGGCCATCAGCTTTTCCTTGATCTCCGGATCACCGGCGACAGCAAGGTATGTCGGCAGCCAGTCCATGTGGTGCACGATCTCATTGGTCACAGAACCCGGCTCGATCTTGCCGGGCCAGCGCACCATTGATGGTACGCGCCATCCGCCTTCCCAGTTGGTGTTCTTTTCGCCCCAGAACGGGGTCGACGCCGCATCAGGCCAGGTGTTGTAATGCGGGCCATTGTCGGTGGAATAGTGGACGATTGTATTGTCGGCGATGCCGAGTTCGTCCAGCAGGTCCAGCAACTGACCGACCTGGATGTCATGTTCGATCATGCCGGCTGTATATTCATCGGCCACGCCGCCCATGATCTCATTTGCCTGATTGCGCATTTCCTCTTTTACATGGGTGCGGAAATGCATGCGGGTGCCGTTCCACCAGACATAGAAGGGTGTTCCATCCTGATTGGCCTTGCGAATGAATTCTATGGCAGCTTCGAGCGTTTCCTCGTCCACCGTTTCCATGCGCTTTTTCGTCAGCGGACCAGTGTCTTCAATCGGACCTCCTGCGGTCGAGCGGATAACACCGCGCGGGCCATAAGCCTCGCGGAAGGTGCGCCCGTCGGGCAAAACCGCGTCTCCGGGATAGTCTTCATGTTCGGGCTCTTCCTCGGCGTTCAGGTGATAGAGATTCCCAAAAAACTTATCAAAACCGTGGTTTGTGGGAAGGTGCTCATCCCGGTCGCCAAGGTGGTTCTTGCCGAACTGGCCGGTGACGTACCCGTGGTCCTTTAGCAAACCCGCAATTGTCGGGTCTTCGACCTGCATCCCTTCTTTAGCGCCAGGCAGGCCAACCTTGGAAAGGCCGGTGCGAAACACCGATTGACCCATGATGTAAGATGACCGGCCTGCGGTGCAGGACTGTTCACCGTAGTAGTCGGTAAAAATCATACCCTCATTGGCAACGCGGTCGATATTGGGTGTCCTGTAACCCATCAAACCCATCGTATAGGCCGAGATATTGGATTGACCGATATCGTCACCCCATATCACAAGGATATTGGGCTTTTCATTCTGTGCCCATGCCGGAATTGCAAGGCACGCGGCAAATGTGGCCGCAGCCAGCCTACGTAATAGTGGGGTTGGTCTGAGTTCTTTTGATGACATCTTACGCTCCTGAAATGGCGGGTCGGAACCCGGTCGTTTCGAAATTGAGGTCTCAGCCGAAAAACTGCTGAAACATCATTTGTAAGGCGCTGATTCTCGGATTGAATTCTTTTTCTGAGAGAGCCTCGGGAAATGATTGAATAGTTGTACCTGCGGGGGCAAAACTATCACATAGGAAGATTAAAATATACTAATTTCAGGTTAAACTTAGCGGTGGGGTGGCCGGACCCAGTCAACTACTTTTTTTGGACCCGTCTTCACCCAATTGTCCGTCCAGTGACATCAGAATGGCAACCGGTCGCAATGCAGGAATGTGGCTGAAAACGATCAAGATGCATACGGTCAGCGGCACACTCAGGAAGGCTCCGATCAGGCCCCAAACAGTTGTCCAGAAGGTCAGCGCCAGTATCACCAGAAACGTGGACATATTAAGCGATCTTCCCAGCAGGGCAGGGTCCAGGAAGTTGCCAATCAGAAACTGGATGGTGCCGCAGCCAAAAACGATGATCAGAAACGGGCCGATTGTTTCATACTGAACCAGTGCAATCATGGCCGGGAAGACAACGGCGATGATAGATCCGATCGAGGGAATGAAATTCAGGGCAAATGTCAAAACAGCCCAGGTTTCAGCGTATTCGAGGCCAAGAAGCCGGAATACCGCGTAACTGATGCCGGCGGTAATCAGGCTGATAAAGGTTTTGACACCGACATAGCGTTGAAGACTGTCGGTAATTGCGTCCAGAATTGCGGCGAACTCGGCCCCGGCCAACGGGTTGCCTGCGGCCAGTTGGATCTTTTTGCGAAAAGCAAGTCGTTCGGCCATCAGAAAGGCGACGTATAGGCTGATGAGAAAGAAGTGATTGAGCAGAGAGGTGGCGCTGCCCAGCAGAATCCGGGCCACATAAGTCATGTCCAGGCTGACCAGATTGTCCCGTATGAATTTCGTGACATCGTTGCCGACCAACCCTGTGACGCGCTCTACCGCGCCGTCGAACTGACTTTCGTATGTGGTGACAGAACGGGCGAACTGCGTGGCTTGGCTGCCCACAATGTACATGATCATGAACAGACCTGCCAAAACCACGGTCACACCGGCAATGTTGGCCAGCCAGACCGGTGCGCGGGTAACGGCTATCACCCGGTCGCTGAGGGCAATGATCAGAACGTTTATCAGCAACGCCATGGTCAGCGGAATCAGGAATGCGGAACCGGCATATAGGCCAACCACGATCAGAGTGATGACAATCACAATGTCTCGCAGAACCGACAGCCTGAGCATGGGGCGGTCACTCGATTCTTGGGCTTTCAGATCCATGGAACGAACAGTTTCCGGTACATTTGTTAAGGGTCACGGTCCGATTCTGCACAGCGCGGCGGGTTTATGCAATGCGCTCAGGCATTTATACGCGTCTATTCGGCAACACAGGCCTGCACGCGGGTTCTTTGCAAGACTTATGCGGGTTAGACTCGCGACATGCACGCGTTCATGATTCCCTCGTTTGATCGTCCGCTTCGTGCCCTGTGGTTGGCAATCCGGCGGTTCGTCGACAAGAATGGTTTTGTGATGAGCAGCCATGTCGCCATGTCCTTGATGATGGCGTTGTTTCCTTTTGTCCTTTTCACCGTCGCGTTGGCTGGTTCATTGTCGCAGGGCTACGTCACTGACGATCTGATCGGCCTGATTTTCGGAGCGTGGCCTGAAGATGTGGCCAAACCGATCGTTGCCGAACTGCGCGCGGTGCTGGACAACGCCGGCTCGGGCGTCATAACGCTGGGCGGTTTGCTCGCCATCTATTTTGCATCAAACGGGGTGGCCGCTGTGCGCGCCGCTATGAACCAAGCCTATCATGACAGTGACAGCTGGCCGTTCTGGAAGACCCGGCTTTTGTGTATCGGCCTCGTCATCCTCGGTGGTGCCTCCGTTCTGATCATCGCAATGGTAGAAGTTGTGCTTCCCTTTTACACAAGGTTGGTGACGGAAAACACGGCCGTTGATGTATCAGGGTGGTTGTCCGTGGATAGGCTGGGCTGGATTTTTACGGTTGCCGTGCCTGCGGGCTTGGTGATCATCGCACATCTGGTGTTGCCAACGCGTCGGCATCGGTTGACCCAGATTCTGCCGGGCGCTTTTTTGACGCTTTCGTTGTGGGCCGCAGGCGGATGGGCTTTCTCCATCTATATCGGCAAATTCGCGACTTACAGCGCGACCTATGCTGGTCTGGCTGGGGCTATGGCGGCCCTGATTTTCCTGTACCTGTGCGCCGCCATGTTGATCCTGGGAGCGGAATTTAACGGTGCATTGATGGATCTTGAAAACGAGTCCCAAGCGAAAGACTAACAAAAGTAGGGCGCGCTGCCGGCGACCCGTTTGCTCGTACATTTGAGGTATTTGGCGTGAAATGCCGCTTTGTTCGGCATGTCAGCGCCTGTATTGCGCCATGTTGATGGCAAATTCCGCTGGCAATCTCAGGGCAGGGTACAAATCCCGGCATTCTTCATGAGGTCAGCCATGCCTGAACAACCAGCGCCCGAACCAAAGCGCACACGCCGCGTCACAATCGATCAGCGGATTGCGGAACTGCAGGCCAGACCGCCCGTTTACATCAATCACGGTGAAGCTCTGCTTATTCAGGGGATGGCCACCGCCTCCTTCCGCGAACAACGCCTAAGCGGAAACCGGATACTGCTGGACGATTAAGTTCAGCCCCTAAATCCAGTTGCGACAACGAATTTTTCTGAACTGTCCGACCGTGATGCAGGTGGTTTGACATTAGCCACCTTCTCGAATTTCTGTTTCAGCAGCTTTTGCAGATCGCCCTCAGCGCCGCCGGCCAGAACCTTGGCGACAAAGGTGCCGCCTTCTTCCAGAACGTCAAACGCGAAATATGCAGCTGTTTCGCACAACGCCATGATCCGCAAATGGTCGGTCTGCTTGTGGCCCGAGGACGCAGCGGCCATGTCTGACATTACCACGTCGGCCTTGCCGCCCAGCCAGTCTTTGACCTTCTGGTCGGCGTCGTCCTCCATGAAGTCCAGCACATGAGCTGTCGCACCGGCGACCGGTTCAACCTCCTGCAAATCGACACCCAGAACAGTACCGATCCGCTTGCCGCTTTTCTCGCCCAGCGCGTTGACCCGTTTGACCGCGACCTGCAGCCAGCCGCCAGGCGCGCAGCCCAGATCCACGACACGGGCACCCGGAACCAGAAAGCGGAATTTCTCGTCCAGCTCCAATATCTTGAATGCGGCACGCCCACGATAACCTTCGGCCTGGGCGCGCTTTACATAAGGGTCGTTCAACTGCCGCTCTAGCCAGCGGGTCGAGCTGAGCTTGCGCCCGCGTGCAGTCTTGACCTTGACCTTCAGGTCGCGCTGTCCGCGACCCGAGGTATTTTTGCCAGTCGGTGTCTTCGCCATCAGAACGGTCCGTCTTCCAATACGCCGTCCGCGCTCATCTGTGCATATAGCAGACCTTCGCGCAGCCCCCGGTCCGCCACGGAAAGACGGTCGGTGGGCCAGCATCGTAACAAAGCCTGCAAAATGGCCGAGCCGGACATGATCAGGGCCTGCCGGTCATCGCCGATGCGCGGATCCCGGCGCCGGCCCTGAGGGCCGAGTTCTAGATACCCACGTATGACTTTGTCAATCTGATCGCTGGTCATGCGCAGACCGTCCACTTTCGTCCGGTCATACCGTTTAAGACCAAGATGCGAGGCCGCAACGGTTGTCACCGTGCCACTGGTGCCGACGATCTGGAAGCCTTCCCGCGCCTGTTCGTCCTTGTAGGGCGCGAAGTCGGCAAGGTTTTCCTCGAAAAACCAACTCATCAGGGCAAAGCGGGCCGAGTCGTCTTCGACGTCGTGAAACTGATCGCGCAAAGTGGCGACGCCCAGCGGAACGCTGATCCAATCCACCACCTTGGCAGCGGGAAAGGGGCTTTCAGCCGCGTGAAAGCCGTTGTGAAGACGCATGATTGCAGCTGGGCGATCCCGGCGCGGCACGGATGAGATATCGATCCACACCAGCTCGGTCGAACCGCCACCGATGTCTACAACAAGCAGCTGCTCGGTCTTGGTCGATACCAACGGAGCGCAGGAGATGACTGCCAGACGGGCTTCTTCCTCGGGCTGTATGATTTCCAGCGTCAAGCCGGTTTCGCGCTTGACCTGGCGGATAAACTCGCGCGAGTTTTTGGCGCGCCGACAGGCCTCGGTCGCGATCAGGCGCATTCGCTTGACGCGGTTCCGTTTGAGTTTCTGCTGACAAATCCTGAGCGCCTGAACGGTACGCGCCATAGACGCCCGGGACAGACGCCCGGTGCGTTCAAGTCCCGCACCCAGTTGCACGGACTTGGAGAAACTGTCTACCACATGAAACCCGCTGCCCTTGGGCTGGGCTATCAGCATGCGGCAGCTATTCGTTCCCAGATCCAGTGCCGCATATAGTGCATCCGGATCGGGTTTTGCCGGCGCGGGGCTTTCGACCGCTTTCGGGAACGCGCCCGCACCTTTGGGACGCTTGGGCGCCATCTTCACGCCCTCCGATTTTCGAGTTAACCTGACCCTAGGCGGCACATCGCCGTCGTGCAAGTGATTTCAAAACTCAATTTAAGGTGAATGTCACGCATCGTTCACACTGAAGTGCAACCTGTCTTGTCAGAACCCTGTTCGGGGTTCTTTACAAGCTTACAGCCAGATACGGAGTCTGCCATGAAAGACGAGCGCACCCTTTCTTTTGACGAGTATGATGAACTAATAAACCCACGCCCTGAGGAATGTGATTTTGACCGCGTCGTCGAACGCGCCCTGTCGCGCCGTGGATTTATGGGAAGTGTTCTGGCGATGGGCAGCTTTGCTGCGGTCGGGGGCTCGATTCTGCCGACAGGCGCGCGGGCCGCTGCCAACCGTTTCTCGTTCGAAGCGATCCCTGTATCCACAGCGGACGATGTCGTTGTGCCCGCCGGTTACAAGGCAGAGGTCATGGTGCGCTGGGGCGATCCGCTTTGGTCGGATGCGCCCGAGTTTGATCACGCCACGCGCGGCACCGGTGCAAGTCAGGAACGCGCCTTCGGCGACAACACCGACGGACAGGATGTATTCTTCCATGATGGACACGTGCTGTTGGTGGTGAACAATGAATACACCAATCGCGATATCATTTGGGGCAACAACCCTGACGCCAAGCCGGCATCTGACGATGACGTGGCCAAAGGCATGATGGCACATGGTGTCACCGTTGTTGAGATTGCCAACACCGACGGCAAGTGGGGCATTGTCAAGGACAGCCCGTATAACCGCCGAGTCACTCCGCAGACCGACATGACCATCACCGGACCCGCCGCTGGTCATGACCTGATGAAAACCGAAGCCGATCCATCGGGCACAGCTTGCAAAGGGACATGGAACAATTGCGGCAACGGGATGACACCGTGGGGCACCTATCTGGCCTGTGAAGAGAACTTCAACGGCTATTTCTCGGCCGAAGATGAAAACCACGAAACCAGTGCCGAGCTTAAGCGTTACGGCGTGTCCGCCAAAGATTGGGGTTACGGTTGGGCAAAAATCGACGACCGGTTCGATGTCGCAAAGAACCCTAACGAACCAAACCGCGCAGGTTATGTCGTCGAAATCGATCCGAGAGATCCCAACTCGACCCCACGTAAGCTGACCGCCCTGGGCCGTTTCAAACACGAAAACGCGGACACCGTGGTCAACAACGATGGTCGCATCGTAGTTTACATGGGTGATGACGAACGTGGCGAGTTTCTGTATCGCTTTGTATCCGACGGCGTCTATGCGGCTGGAGTAGATACCAATGCGCTGCTTGAAAACGGGACGCTTTCAGTCGCTAAGTTCAACGATGACGGTACCGGCGAGTGGCTGGAGTTGACGCCCGAGACCACCGGGCTGGCTTCACAGGCCGAGGTCAGTATTCACACGCGCCTGGGTGCCTCGGCGGTGGGCGCAACCACGATGGACCGCCCGGAATGGGTCGCCTCGAACCCAAATGCGCCCGAGGTCTACTGCTGCCTGACCAACAACAAGAACCGAGGCGTCAAACCGAATGCAGGGGGCGACGACACATCCGCCAATGGCCCGAACCCGCGGGACAAAAACAACTATGGTCAGATCGTTCGCTGGCGTCCGGATGGCGGGGACCACACCGCCGCTGGATTTGGCTGGGATCTGTATGTTCTGGCGGGCAACCCCACGGTGCACAGTGACGCTTATGCCGGATCCGGCAACGTAAACGCCGACAACATGTTCAACTCGCCCGATGGCCTCAAGTTTGACAGCAATGGCCTGCTTTGGATCCAGACTGACGGCAATTACGGCAACGACGGTGACTTTGCAGGCCATGGCAACAACCAGATGCTGGCAGGGGACCCGGTGACAGGTGAGATCCGCCGCTTTCTGGTTGGCCCCAATGAATGCGAGATCACCGGTCTGAGCTGGTCACCGGATCGCCGAACCATGTTTGTCGGCATTCAGCACCCGGGTGAGGATGGAAACAGCCACTGGCCCGAAGGCGGTGACTCGGTGCCGCGTTCGGCGATCATCGCCATCACGCGTGAGGACGGTGGCCTGGTCGGTTAAGCCCCGCGTCTGAGTTGAATCATTCCCCGGACGGCAGGTGTGGTCCGGGGAGTTTCTGTTTATGTGCCGTTTTCATCGAGAACTTGAGAATTTTGAGGTGCCCGCAGAGCACCGAAACGGGTTAGAACCCGCGGTATCCCGTTGTGGGCCGAAAAGGTCGCTTGAAAAGCGTTGTGTGTCGAAAACCGACCGACCCGAGCCCATATTGAAGTTTAGAACCGGTCCATCTGGTAAGGAGGAATCAAAGGCGATGCCTGACGTCACAATCGTTTTTTGGCGCGACATCCCCGCTCAGGTCATCGTTGGCAAAGGCCGGCGTGGCGCCAAGCGGCAGTTGGAGGAGCGGTTCGAGCAAGCCATTGACCGGGCTGCGATGAAGGTAAATGCCAAGGACAGTGATGCCTACCTGGCCGAATGGCGCAAGGCCGACCCGTTCGAGGTCGAGGGTGATCCGGCAGAAATCGCCGAAGCCCAGGCCGTGCGCCTTGAAACGGAATACGATCAGGACCGCATCAAGGCCCTGATCGCCAACGACGGTTGGGCATAGGCCCGGTTTTAATAAAGGGAGGCCTCAATGGCTTTGCTGAATTTCAAGAAACGTGATGTGGCCGAGAAGGCCCCGGTGAATCCGACCGTCGAAGCCTTTCTGCAAGGTTATTCGATCGAGGTGATGCCTCGCACCGCCGAGAAGGTCGAGGATTTCCGCGCGTTGCTGCCCGAAGGCACCCGCGTCTACATCGCCCATATCGAGGGCACACCGATCGAAGACATGGTCCAGACCGCCAAGCGGATTGCGGCCGAGGGGTACCCGGTGATGCCGCACTTCCCGGCGCGCATCATCAAGGATGCCGCGACGCTTGAGAACTGGATTTCGATGTACCAGGGCGAAGCAGGGGTCGATCAGGCGCTGATGCTGGCCGGTGGTGTTGCCAAGCCGCACGGCGATTTTGACAGCTCGATGCAGCTGCTGGAAACTGGCCTGTTCGACAAGGCAGGCTTCAAACGTCTGCACGTTGCCGGCCACCCCGAGGGAAACAAGGACATCGACCCGGACGGTTCGACCAAGAATGTCGACGACGCGCTGCGCTGGAAACAGAAGTTCAGTGAAACCACCGACGCGGAGATGGCACTGGCAACCCAATTCGCCTTTGACGCCAAGCCGATCATCGCATGGGCCGACGGTCTGAAAGCGGCGGGCATTGATCTGCCGATCCACATTGGTATCGCTGGACCAGCCAAGTTGCAGACGCTGATCAAATTCGCGATTGCCTGTGGTGTTGGTCCGTCTCTGAAGGTTCTGCAGAAGCGTGCCATGGATGTCTCCAAGCTTCTGCTGCCCTATGAGCCGACCGATGTTGTGACCGAGCTGGCCAACCACAAGGCCGCCAACCCTGACTTCAACATCACCAACGTACATTTCTTCCCGCTTGGTGGTATCAAGACCAACGCCAACTGGGCAATCGACAACGGCGGCGCTTCGGCACAGCCTGTAAACTCCTAAGGAACGGACATGACCCGTACAGTCGTAGAATCAAAAACAAAAACCGCCGTTCTGGGCTTTGATGAACCGTTTTGTGTGATCGGTGAGCGGATCAACCCGACCGGCCGCAAGAAACTGGCCGCTGAACTGGAAGCGGGGGACTTCTCGACCGTTGAGAAGGACGCCATCGCTCAGGTTGCTGCAGGCGCGACCGTTCTGGATATCAACGCAGGCGTTGTCTACAACTCGAACCCCAACCCGAACGAGACCGAGCCGCCGCTGATGCGCAAGATCGTCGAAATGGTGCAGGGTCTGGTCGAAGTGCCGCTGTGCATCGACTCGTCGGTTCCCGGAGCCTTGGAAGCCGGTCTTGAGGCAGCTCAGGGCCGCCCGCTGCTGAACTCGGTCACTGGCGAAGAAGAGCGTCTGGAACTGGTTCTGCCGCTGGTCAAGAAATACAACGTTCCGGTTGTTGCGATCTCGAATGATGACACCGGCATCTCGGAAGACCCCGATGTCCGTTTCGAAGTGGCCAAGAAGATTGTTGAGCGCGCCGCCGATTTCGGCATCCCTGCGCATGACATCGTCGTCGACCCGCTGGTCATGCCCATCGGCGCGATGGCAACTGCTGGTCAGCAGGTGTTCGCTCTGGTCCGTCGCCTGCGGGAAGAACTGGGCGTGAACACCACTTGCGGTGCGTCCAATATCTCGTTCGGTCTGCCGAACCGGCACGGCATCAACAACGCGTTCCTGCCGATGGCAATGGGCGCTGGCATGACTTCGGCGATCATGAACCCGGTCGCGCTGCCGGTGACGCAGAAGAAGATTGCCGAGAAGAAAGAGCAGGTCACGGCGGCTGGAATCATCCTGCCTGAGGGCATGGATGATGAGGCCTTTGTTCAGATGTTCGGTCTGGGCTCGACCAAGCCACGCGCCGGTAAGGAAATGGAGGCCATTCGTGCTGCCAACCTGCTGACCAACAATGACGCGCATGGCGGAGAGTGGATCCGGTTCAACAAAGACCCGGAAGAAGCCGGTGCAGCCGGTGCTGCAGGTGGCCGTCGCGGCGGTGGCCGTCGTCGCCGCGCCTGAACTGTTTGCGACAATCTTCAAAAGGCCGGGTTATCCACCCGGCCTTTTCTTTTTTTGATATTGATCAATGCTGTTTTTCCGTGCTGCCGCAGAATACCGTGATCGGAACGCGGCGATCAGGTGATTTTATGACCAAGCATATTCCACCAAAACTGTCCGATGCGGATCTGAGCAAGCGGCTGACCAAAAAGGAATATTTCGAGCAGCTTGAGGGGCTTCAGGCGCAGCTTGCAAAGATACAGCAGGCTTTTTTGTTCCACGACCTGAAAGGCGTGATTGTGTTCGAAGGCTGGGACGCCGCAGGGAAGGGCGGAACCATTCGTCGGATCAGTCAGGCGCTGGACCCGCGCAGTTTCAAGGTCTGGCCGATCGGAGCGCCCCGAAACTACTATCTCAACCGGCACTACCTGCTTCGGTTTTGGGAACGTCTGCCGCCTTCGGGCGCAATTTCCGCATTTGATCGCAGCTGGTATGGCAGGGTCCTGGTCGAACGGATCGAGGAGCTTACACCTGAAAAACGCTGGCGCGAAGCATATCAGGAGATCAACGATTTCGAACGCATGTTGGTGGATGACGGGACCCGGATTGTGAAGCTGTTCTTTCACATTTCAGAGGATGAGCAGATGCAACGTTTCACCCAACGGCTGACAAACCCGCTGAAACGCTGGAAATTGACCTACGAGGATTTCCGTAATCGTGAGAAATGGGAGATAACCGAGGTCGCCGTGAATGAAATGTTGGCCAAAACCTCGACGCTGAAAACGCCGTGGCATGTGATCCCCGCGAACAACAAGAAATACGCAAGAATCAATGCTATGAACGTCATTGTTAAGGCGTTTTCAGAAGATGTTGATCTGAACCCGCAACACCTTGACCGGCAAACACTGGACGCGGCGGGCAAGGCATTAGACGTAGATCAATCGCTGATTGAAAGCCTGCGTGCCCGGACCGAGTAACGATCCTGCTTGATCCCGATCCGGCGACGATGCTATGCCAGCCAAAGAGGCGGGTATGGTGAAAAGGTATCACACGAGCTTCCCAAGCTCTTGTTACGGGTTCGATTCCCGTTACCCGCTCCAGGAAAATACTCTAAGCATCTATAAAATAATAATAAAGTTCGCTTTCACTGCGCAAATTTTGAGTTTTGACAAACGCAGATTATGCAGCGTTGTCTTCGATCAGATTCTCTGGTTCTTCAATTTGACCGTGTCTGCGCCGCTGACCTGTGGCCTTCAACCAGCTACCTCTTTTGGCCCGATTGATGGAGTGCCGCAATAAACCTGGTCGTCAAACAGGCACAGTGACATCAATCTTTGGCGCTTTGAACCAGCCTGACGATCCTGTTTTGGAGGTAGTCTCGGAAGCCCTTTGAATTTCTGCACCAGATGTTCAGATCAGGAACATCGGCATGTTTTCAACACTGCCTAACTCAATCTGGCAACGTCGTGACCGTCGATAACAATAGCAAAGTTCCAGAATTTCCCGACCTCTGCCTCAGCTGACCGTGCCGCTGTTTCCTCGTCAGGGATGCGTTCAATTCGAAAACCAAACTGTTCGAGCCCGCAATAATCAACTCGGCTCAGAATAATCGGAACCACATTTCTTTCGATTGCTGCGGCGGCGAGTAATCTTGCAACAGTATATGGAGACTTCGAAGGCTCAACGATCCTGACGCCAATATATGTGTGGTCCTCAACTTCGCGTTCCCAAAGTGCGGTTGACGGAAGTAAGTCCATATCGGGGAACAGAACTTTTCCAAATTGCCGCGTAGCTCGATCTCGAAGGATAACGTCATCCAAATTAGCCGGTTGTTCCGGCGTGAAGGTGTTGACTATCTTGTACCAATTGTTTTCAGCCATTTTTTCAGCTCGTCGCTATGATTTCAGCAGCTGCGGACACACCGGATTCAGGCAGCTCTATTTGTTGCAGTGTTGTACGAAAGTCTTCCGCGCCCCCGTCATCCAGACAAACCTGTACCGTTCGTTCCAGCTTCATGAATTCCGCTTCCGTAATGGTTGCACAAAGATTGCGGTCAGATAGTGCTCTTGCGCGTCGTTCCTGGTCGTCCAAATAAGGCGCAGACTGTGGGATAAGTATTGCGGGAATCTTGTGGTAGAGGATCTCGTGGACCGAATTGTACCCGGCCGCCGATATTACCAAGTCGGCGGATAGACATAGCTTTGTAGCCTCTAAAGTATTAACCACCTTTGTATTTTTCCAACCAAACGCGGCTGCCTGAACCGCGCTACCGGGCCAGGTTACGACCACGTGAAGACAGTCTGCGCGGCACTCAAGCATTCCTGAGATTGCTTGCAGTTGAGCGGACCTGTCAGAGGCAACTCCCCCGCCTAACATGCTGACAATCAACAGTTTAAAGTCGTGATCAAACTTTTCGACCAGACGCGTCCGGAGGTTTTCGGAGTCCTCGGGCGATTGCTCAACCTGCCGAAAAATTGGCCCTATGTTGTGAACTTGTTCACCGTAACTGTAAGCGTCGTTAAGCTCTTCAAAAGCCTCTGACGGCACGATGACCCGGTCGAATATGCCCTCACGACGAAGCATGGTATGCCGGGACCGACCCTTGGGCCAAAGGCCTCGGCGGATCCAGACTGCGGATAATCTGCGTTCCCGGATTACGCGATTGACGGAATCGAACACATAGCCACCGTCAAAAACGAACCGGTCGCCTTCTTGTAATGCGGCGTTCAGACGCCGGTAAGTCAGGATGTCATTCGCGTTGGAACTGTCGTTTACGTCTGACCGGGCGACCAGCGGTATACAGTCGATCCCTTCGCGTCGAACCATAGGAACACAACTTGGGAAGGCCGCAAACACCGGGGACATGTGTTTTGGCAATGCCTTGGCGATCACAGTGCACCGCTGCGCATGTCCTAACCCAACTCCGTTAGTTGGCAAGAACAAGGTTTTCGGCGACGTCCGTTTGGGTGGTCGCGGTTTGGCGCTAAGCCCTGCAGCGGTCTCGAGCCGGGATATATCTACTGTCCGCAGCCACGGAGACTTTCGTGTTTGGTCAGCGATGTGCGGTGTATTCCCGATAATTTTGCCGATCAGGTAGCCATCCAAAGCAAAAAGCGTCTTGGGTCCAAGTAACGCCGGCGCTCCGGACGATATCAAAACCTCGTCTTCGGTGCAGTCAATCACGACGCCACCGGCTGCAATCACTTCAAGCGCAAGCTCGGCCATCCGATCGCCTGCGATGCCATGCCCAAACATCGCAAGGATATCCGTTGAATTTGCGAGGGTTAGAGGCGAAAGATCAGTATAAAGAACTCTGGGGAGATCGTTGAATTTTGACGCCTTTAGGAACTCATTCTGCGCACCGCTCACAACCAGCTTAAAGCCATAGCTGCCCTGATTGCTCATCCGGGACAGACAGGACAAGGTTTCAGAGTCGTCCAACTCCAAGGAACCCAATACGACGGTTATATTCGCCAATTCACCAATTGGCCGGGTGATCGGTCGGGTTTCAGTTACCAGGGGGCTGACAGCTGAAGGTGATATAGAACGCGGCTGAAGGTCCGATAGATCAATGACCGTTGCTTCGCGCCCCAGTGCAAACGCGAGACGGGCTTTTGCACTAATGTAGCTTTGTTGAGTACTGAACCGGCCAGTTGCGATTACCGGAACATCCGTCCCGAGTTGCTTTTGCCGCAATGAGGCCAGCAGCCGGTCATCTACTTCTTCAGCGCCGAGGATAAACACGGCTTCAGCTTCGAGTTCTTCGGTATCGGCGAGAAGTGTCGCAGCCTCGTAGTGTCTTCCGCGCCCTGCATCCTCAGGAAAATAGGTTGCATCGATGCAAACATCGAAACCACGCTTTCTGAGTTTCAGAGCAAATATCAACTGTGCGTCAAAAGACCGAACTGAAAGTGTACCTGCCTCAACAAAAATCATGTCAGCGCCTCTCTGTCCGCGGTCAGAATGGCGCCCAATCGCTCTTTGAATTTTTGACCCGAGTAGCGCTCAAGCAGCGGCTGTGCCTCAGCAACTTTCTCATGATACCGGTCGGGGGACGAAATCAGGTCGGAAATGATCCGGTCCCCATCCTCGGGGCTACAGGGGATTACGGCATTTCCGAATGTCTTTGCGGTTTCCGGATCCGTCAAGACGACCTTGCCGGCTGCGATAGCCTCCGCAATTACGCGCCCGAAACTCTCTCGCCAAGTCGGCGCTGTAAAGTAGACAAAAAAATCTATCATCTCAAAAAAATCTTCCAGACTGATCGCGTCAAATGGAAACAAAGTCCAATGCGGACGAACGATGTCCGTGTCCATCAACGCGTTCGCACCAAGAATGACATTGGCCTTCGCGTGTTTGGGAAAACACAAATCAAGATCGGCGACAGATGGAAACTTTTCGAAGCCAGGTCGCGAATGTCGACCGCGTCGGTCCTCTGGCTTTTCGCATGGTTCGCCTTTGTCACTGAAAAAGATGTTGAACCAGTCATCTTCCAGGACAGTCCAATGGCGGACCTTGCGAAATTTGGACAACCAGCCTGTAACGGTCTCACGGTTATACGACGAAATTGGCGCAAGCGTTTTCCTAAGCGCGAGGGTCGACAAGTCTATCTGATCCAGGCAGCTTGAAACGTCGAAGCCTTCTTCGCCGCCCGGCCGCAAGAAGTTTTCGTGGGTTACAACGACTATTTCCTGCGCATAAATCTCTGCGCTCAAAGAGTTTTGAAACTTCAGGAAAGACGGATTGTGCAAGATAACAAAATCAGCGCATATCCGGGGGGCGTCCCAAACCATTGGAATACGAAGATCGTCCAACACTCGCTGCAGCACCGGCGCGACATGCTGACTGCTGCCAAACATAATGGAGGTCCTCGCATGCACCACCAGATCAGCGAACTCGGCGGCCACGCGCAGTTCGGCAGCGACGGCCATGGAAGTGCCACCTAAAAACCGGGGCTCAATAACATACGCGATCTTCACTTTCTTAGGATATCGAATGTTTGGAAATTGCGTCATGACTTCAGTGCAGGGAAGAAGCGGCAAGCGCTGCGCTGCCAACTCGTGAAACCTCTGCACTGTTTGCGGCATTGCCAGCAAAGCCGTAATCCACCTGTCCCCGTGAAACGGTGTCAAAAAAACTGCGCAACTCAAGTGATAATTCGTCATCACCCAATAGCAAGTCTGGGTTCTTTTGAAGATAATCCCACAAAGCCTGGATGTTATTCTCGGACAAAAACTGATCTATCGTCAGCAAATGCTCCAATGTAATTTCGGCACGCACATGCTGAGACGGTAGTAAGAACAATAGGGCAGTTACTATCGCAACAAGTTTAGAGCTAGGCATCTTAAACCCCGATCTCCGATTGTTAACCTACATCGTTTTGCCTTTTACAGCCAGAAACTGGCCGGTATTCATTGGTTTGTCGCCGTTTTTAGTTTGCTTAAAACCTGCCTTTTTAGCTGATCGACTTGATCCGAAGCAGAAGCGCTGCGACGAACCTTTTTCACTTTGGATTTCGTAGCACTATTGCCGGCCAACCATAATTCCACGACGCCGTTTTGCGTCTTGGACTTAGAGCCCGTGAAATCGCGCAACAAAGCTCCGGCATCTTCTGCAAGCGCTTTTGCCTGAGCGGCATCTTCCCTGTGATAGAACCGGACGTTGGATTGTTTAACCCCAAAGCCAACGCGCGCTGTTCCACTTAACTCATGACCTGCCGCTACGAGGTTATTGACCACTGAGTTCACTGTCCGTGCGCCAAGGCTGTTTGGTATAAACAGCTTAAATTCTGCGCCGCCGCTGCTGGCAATCACTTCCGCTGATTCAGTGTCCTCGCGCGGCTTTGCTGCGCCATCTGTCGTCTCAGACGACGTTAAAGGTGGTTCCAAATTGTCATGCAATCTGGCCATTGATTTTGGCGACACTTCTTCTGTTCTTGGTAGGGGGGCTTTTGAAAGCTGTCTCAGATCAATTCCTGTTCGACCATTTGAATCAGGCGCGTCCGGCGGACTTACCTTGCCTGGAATGATGAGGTTCAATTTCGGTAAATTATCAAGGCCGTTCAGGGCAAAATCCGTATCGCTTGGCGCAGATCGAAACGCTACAGCTTGTTTCAGTGTTGAAGGTTGGTCTTCGGCATAGACCAATGAAACCAGCTCGACTGAAATCTCAGGTGCGCTTGAGCCTGGATCAGTCGCATTTGCGACAACAGCTTTCAAACTGTCGAAGATCGCAGGAACATCAGGCAAAACGATTGACGCTCTGAAATGTAAAAACGCTTGCGCCAATTGATCGTGTGACCAAGCAGAATTCGGGATGGAACTTTGTGGATTCTGTGTGGCGGGAGGCGCGGTTGGCCGCTTTGGCGTCTCAAGGGTCAGCAGATCTGGACGAAGCGAAGGAGCGACCGGCGGTAGCATTGGTTCGAACAGCTTGGGATCAGGCGACATCTCCTTCATGGGGAGTAGAGCAGACGCGACTATGCTTGAGTTCTCTGTCATTGCCAAAATTTTTCCGAAGGAAGTCGCATTCGGCGACGCATCCGGTTGTGTCAACGACCGAACCATCAGACGTGGCGGGAATTCTAGCCCCTTTATTTGCGAACTGGTTGATTGCGTAGAACTCTTTTCCGGCAGTGTGGTGGTCTTGGAAGTGTCCACATCCAAGTTGCTGGAAGCGAATGGTTTTTCTCCATTATTTGATTCCCACCGGGCCAATACAAACATTGTCGAAAACGAAAATACGACACCAATTCCACACCCAATGGCTATTGAAGTAAATCGGCCTCTGTGCGGATGTTGTTGTTTGGGCCAGCGGAAACTGAGCTTTCTGCGAATGTTTTCAGCGGCATCTTCGACCGGCTGGCCTGCACTTGAGGGCGAGCGAACACGACTCCCAAGTTCGACACCCGTTTCGTCGTCTTTGGCGGGAACATCCCCAGCCGGAAACAAACGTTCAAGGCCACTGTTTTTTTCTGATCTCACGCCATGCAAAGACGCGATACTGGGCGTAAGCTGTTGATGTCTTTTTTGACCGGATCCAATTGAGCCTGTTTTCTTTTGCAGGGCTTCAGGAGGCGCGGCAGTTGCTCTTCCAGCACCATTGCTAACTTGCTCACCACCACCGACGTCCGACTCACCTGGGGCATGCTTTTCGGCCTCAGCCGAGGGACGCGCAAGCACCGCCTGTCTTCGCCTACGCGCTTCTTCCAGCCTGTCCCACAAGTGCTGTGGTCCGGAATCATTCACCCTTTTGGTTGAGTGATCCTTTCCCGATTGATCAGGTTTGCGGTCCGGATTTTCCTTGCGGTTCCGACCAAGTTCCGCAAGTTTTTTCTTCCGCTGTTTCCGCGCGTTTTCAATCTTCTGCTGCCATTCTTCTGACTGCAGAAAATCATGAATTTGTGACGCGTCATCACCGCCATCACCAGCAACTTCAGGTAGCGTACTCGTGTCGCTAACCTTTGACATAAGCAACCCCCAAAACGGTCATTGCGCTATGCTCTACATTATTGAAACAAGAGCAAAAAAAAGACTTTGGGCACAGTCTCTAATTATCTAACAATACACGAGAAGAGGTTATAAAAAATGCTGATCAAAGACAAGTGAGCAGCCGGGATGCGTCGCAAACTGCTTTGACGGACGGTTCGGAGCTCGGAGGACAGTTGAAAAATGCCAGCCTTATACTGCTTGCCTGTCTGCGACCATTGGGAACCGTGAACACGGGGCCATCGGTTTTGTTCGCCGCGGCACAATACGCGTCCGGTAGGTCGCCATGCTCACTACGCCGGATCGTTCTCAGGGCTGAGTGGATACCGCGTCAGTGTCCTAGATGTCGTAACTAGGTAGATATTTGTCTGAGCGTTCACAGTAGAAATGTCCCGGTTATCGTGAAACGACAGTTCCGCTGGTATAGCCCGTTTGCGATGTCAGACAGGGCACTAAGTTCACAAGCAACATGCTAGGCGTTGCACCGGGTTTCGATCTTAGGGCCCTCAGGCGGCCCGGCGGGCCTGGAACAGGTTGATGGCAGCAGGGATGCGGATGCCATCATCTGAGGCGAATGTCGCGAAAGCTTCGGCGACTGCGGTCCGGATTGCTTCGATATCTTCGTCTGAGGCACCGAAATGCGAAATGACGCGCGAGGCCGGGCCGACGCGCATACACAGTGCCGCAGTTTCCTCAAGCGTGTCCGGCCCGTGAAGGAACAGGGATACGGTTTCACCGCGAACGTCGCACAGTCCGGCGCGCGACAACATAACTGTCACATGTTCGATATCGTGAAAGGCCAGGGGGCCGGGCGCATAGCGATCTACTTTTGGGGGTTGGCCAAGCTGATTTGTGGCCGCGATATGGGGCAGCTTGAACCAAGGGTTGTCCGACAATGGTCCCCATGCTGCAAACGTCATCTGCCCGCCGGGTTTAAGCGCATTTGCCATATTCGCGAAGGCGGCGACCGGGTCCTCGAAGAACATCACGCCAAAACGGGAAATCACGGCGTCCTGCGTCCCTTCGGAAAACCCAAAAGTCTGAGCGTCCGCGCATTCGACCTCAACCTGCGTCAGCCCCAAATCCAAGGAACGTTCGCGCGTGCGGTGGGCGAAGGGTTGTGAGAAATCGGCAGCCAGAACGCGGCCATTCCGACCGACTTCTTGCGCTGAAGCGATTGTGCTGGCACCGGTTCCGCAACCGATGTCCAACACCCGCATTCCCGGCTTCAGCTCTGCACGTTCCAGCACAAGACCAAGTACTGGCGCAAGTAGATGGTCAAGCTGGTCCTCGTGAATCAACCATTTGGCCCCAAGAACCGATTTTCCCCAATACTCAGCTTGCTCCTCATTTGCTGTAGTCATGACGGCCCCCTGTCAATGGCCGGATTATGACCTCCGGCGGCGGCGGCGGCCAGATTTTTCGTCATCTCCGCCACCTGTGTTGAACGATGGCGATGGCAGGGTGACAACTTGCGCCAGCTCCGGGAACGGATCTGATTTGTGTGGGATCGCGTTGGCGGCGACGAAGTGATCCTGGAATTTCGGCTCGATAGCGGTTTCGATCTTGGTGACTTCGCGCACAACCCGTTCGATTTCGGACCGGGATGAGATGTTGCACAATGCAATGCGCGCGCCGGTCCCGGCGGCGTTACCTGCGCTGGAAACCTTTTCCAGCGGCGCATCCGGGATCATTCCCAATACCATCGCATGTTTGGTCGAGATATGCGCGCCAAAGGCACCGGCCAGCACCACGCGGTCGACCTTGTCGACCTTCATTTCGTCCATCAAAAGGCGTGCACCGGCATAGAGCGCCGATTTCGCCAGTTGGATTGCCCGGATATCGCCTTGGGTTACAGTAATGCGTGGGCCGCCATCGGCACTGGCGTCGTGGATAAGGTACGAATGCGTCCGCCCCTCGGGGATGCAACGCGGCGTGCCGGTCTGTTCGGCCGATCCGATCAGGCCGCCTTCGTCCAACAGTCCTGCAATGCGCATCTCGGCCACGGCCTCAATGATGCCGGAGCCGCAAATGCCGGTGATTCCGGTTGTGGCCACATCAAGATCGAAACCGTCTTCGTCGGACCATTTTTCCGATCCAATGATCCGAAAGCGCGGCTCCTTGGTGGCGGGATCGATTTCAATGCGTTCGATGGCGCCGGGGGCTGCCCGCTGGCCGGAACTGATCTGGGCACCCTCAAAAGCAGGACCTGTCGGCGACGAACAGGCCAGCACTCGGCTGGTGTTGCCCAACAGGATTTCCGCATTGGTGCCGACATCCACGATAAGGACCAGATCTTCCGACTTGCCGGGTTCTTCGGACAAGGCAACCGCAGCGCAATCCGCGCCTACATGGCCTGCGATACAAGGCAGGATATAGACCTGGGCGCGCGGGTTCATGTTGGTCAGATCCATCTCGCGGGCGGGCAGGGACATGCTTTCGGATGTGGCCAGTGCGAACGGAGCCTGGCCCAGTTCGACCGGATCAAGGCCAAGCAGTAGGTGGTGCATGACCGGGTTGCAGACAAACACGGTTTCCACGATCAGGGCCGCGTCGATCCCGGCCTCGTCCGCGATCGAGGTGGTCAGGTCATTGATCGCCTCACGCACGGCTTTCGTCATCTCCCGATCGCCGCCGGGGTTCATCATTGAATAGGAAACGCGGCTCATCAGGTCTTCGCCAAAGCGTATCTGAGGGTTCATCAGGCCCGAGGACGCCTTGACCTCGCCCGTTTCCAGATCGGTCAGGTGCGCAGCGATCGTGGTCGAACCCAAGTCGATGGCAAGGCCGTAAAGGCCGCTTTCGTGCAGACCCGGCCAGATTTCGACGATACGCGCGACGCTATCGTTGTGGCCCTTGTGGACGGCGACCGTGACTTCCCACTTTCCCTTGCGCAGCACAGGCTGAAGCTTGGACAGCAGCGACAGGTTTGCCGTCACGGCGTCGATCTTCCACTGTTCACGCAGGGCCCGCTCCAACCGCTCCAGATCGCCGGTGGGCGAGTGCATGTCCGGTTCCTCGACCACCACGAAATACAGGCGCGTCGCGGGGTCCATTGTGATGGCGCGGGCGGCGGCTGCCTTGCGAACAACCTGACGGTGGACCTGGCTTTCGGGGGGGACATCAATCACGACATCGCCCTGGACCGATGCCTGGCACCCCAGACGGCGACCGGGTTTCAGGCCACGCTTGTCGTCATAGCGCTGCTCGACGGCGTTCCATTCGCTTAGCGCGCCGTCGGACACGGTGACGCCGTGCTTGGGAAACTCACCATAGCTGGGTGTGATCTGGCATTTGGAACAGATGCCACGCCCGCCGCAGACCGAATCGAGGTCCACACCCAACTGGCGGGCCGCTGTCAGGATCGGAGTGCCGACGGGGAAATGCCCGCGTTTGCCCGATGGGGTAAAGACGACAAGTGGGTCGGTGGTCATGGAAGGCCTGCCTTTTTGTATTCGCGCGTATGCCGGGCAAGATATGAGTTTGCGCGCAAAGGGAAAGGGCATTCAGCGGCACGTTTTGCGCAGCTTGCGTCGTTTTTTACCAGACCGCCCGCCAACCGGGGCAAACTATTGGCACGCGGGGCTTTCCCTTGGGCTGAATCCGTGCAATAGGGTCGCCGTCAAACGGGGTTTTGCATGGGGTTAGCAAATGCAGATTCGTGAGGCACTCACCTTTGACGATGTTCTTCTGGTTCCGGGGGCATCCAGTGTCCTTCCTGCGACGGCGGATACAACCACGCGTGTGACGCGCAACATCAGCATGAACATCCCATTGCTCAGTTCGGCCATGGACACCGTGACCGAGGCGCGTATGGCCATTGCAATGGCACAGGCGGGCGGAATTGGCGTCATTCACAAGAATCTGTCGGTCGAGGAACAGTCCCGCGAAGTTCGGCGCGTCAAACGGTTTGAATCCGGCATTGTGTACAACCCCGTAACCCTTCGGGCGGATCAGACGCTTGCGGATGCCAAGGCGTTGGTCCAGCGCTACAATTTCACCGGATTTCCGGTAGTCGATGGCGATGGCCGCGTTGTTGGTATCGTGACCAACCGCGACATGCGGTTTGCCACGTCCGAGGACACTCCGATTCACATGATGATGACATCGGACAATCTGGCCATGCTGAAAGAGCCTGCGGACCTGGAAGAGGCCAAGAGCCTTATGCGTGCGCGCCGGATCGAGAAGCTTCTGGTTGTTGATGGCAGTGGAAAGCTGACGGGTCTTTTGACACTGAAAGACACCGAGCAGGCTGTTCTGAACCCCACGGCGTGCAAGGATCATCTGGGTCGCCTGCGGGTTGCAGCCGCAACTTCGGTCGGAGATGCGGGTTTCGAGCGTTCCGGAGAGCTGATTGACTCGGGCGCGGACATCATCGTCGTAGATACGGCGCATGGGCATTCACAGGGCGTTCTTGATGCCGTTAAACGCGTCAAGGCCCTGTCGAATGAAGTCCAGATTATCGCGGGAAATGTCGCGACAGGTGAGGCAACCAAGGCACTGATCGACGCGGGGGCCGATGCCATCAAGGTTGGGATCGGTCCGGGATCCATCTGCACGACACGGATGGTCGCAGGTGTCGGCGTGCCGCAGTTGACGGCCATCATGGATTGTGCCGCCGCCGCTGGCGAGGTTCCGGTGATCGCAGATGGCGGTATCAAGTTTTCCGGCGATTTCGCAAAGGCGATTGCAGCCGGCGCATCCTGCGCCATGGTCGGTTCGATGATTGCAGGTACCGACGAAAGCCCCGGCGAGGTGATCCTGTACCAGGGACGCTCTTTCAAATCCTATCGGGGGATGGGCAGCCTTGGTGCAATGGCACGTGGTTCAGCCGACCGGTATTTCCAGAAGGACGCCGCCAACGACAAATTGGTGCCTGAAGGGATTGAGGGGCAGGTGCCCTACAAAGGGTCAGCCAGCGCTGTTGTGCATCAGCTTGTGGGCGGGCTGCGTGCCGCAATGGGCTATACCGGATGTGCTTCGGTTGAAGAAATGCGCCGCAACTGCACCTTTGTAAAAATTACTGGCGCGGGGCTGAAGGAAAGCCACGTTCACGACGTCCAGATCACGCGTGAAAGCCCGAATTACCGCGTTATGTAATTGCGATGGTTCAACCAGTGGCGCCCTTTACCGGGCGCCGTTTTGGTTTTTTCGATGATCTGTTCCGACCATTCGTTTGACGACGGAGTTGCCTTATGACCCCTGCCGCCCGCATTCAGGCCGCCATCGAAATACTGGATGAGATTCTGGATGGCGCATCGGTCGAAAAAGCATTGACCGGATGGGCCCGGCGCAGCAGGTTTGCAGGCTCGAAAGATCGGGCAGGGGTGCGGGATCACGTGTTTGACGGCCTGCGCTGCAAGCGATCGTTTTCGGCACTGGGCGGATCTCAAACCGGTCGGGGTCTGATGATCGGGTCGGCGCGTGCCAAGGGCGAGGATATCGCCGGGTTGTTTTCGGGTGCACGCCATGCACCGCCCCCTGTTGCCGAACACGAGACAAGCCGGGCTTTTTCCTCGAAAGCTGAGGAGTTTGACATCCCGGAATGGCTTTGGCCAAAGTTCAGCGCGTCTTTGGGTGAGGATGCAATTCCAGCCGCCCACGCCCTGCAGTCCCGTGCCCCCGTTCAATTGCGTGTTAATCTCGTCAAGTCCGATGTGACTGAGGCTGTTCGAGTGCTTGTGTCGGACGACATCCTGACCAGACCGCACCCGGCCTGCGACACTGCGCTTGAGGTGATCGAGGGTGCCCGCAGAATCTCGCAAAGCCGGGCGTTTGCGTCCGGGATGGTCGAATTGCAGGATGCCGCGAGTCAGGCAGTCGCCGCATCAATCGACCTTGAACCCGGAATGCGCGTACTGGACTATTGCGCCGGCGGCGGGGGAAAAGCACTGGCATTGGCGGCCCGGCCCGGAGTTCAGGTTTATGCCCATGATATCAACGAAGCCCGGATGCAGGATATTCCAACACGGGCAGAACGGGCAGGGGTCAACGTCGAGCGACTGTCCGCTGACGACATCCTGCGGCAAGCCCCATTTGACGTCGTCTTGGCGGACGCACCATGTTCCGGCAGCGGATCTTGGCGCAGGGCACCGGCTGGAAAATGGGCGTTGACCGAAGCAAAGTTGCAGGATCTTTGCGTCATTCAAGCACAAATACTCGAGCAGATTTCACAACTGACCCATTCAGGCGGGCTGCTGGCTTATGCGACGTGTTCTATGCTTGTCGACGAAAACGAGGCAATTGTGAACGCGTTTCAGACAATGCACCCGGATTGGCGCCTAGCGTTTCAGAAGTCATGGCAGGTGACACACGGAACGGATGGGTTTTTTACAGCACACTTGACGCGACAAGAAACGGACCATTAACAACCAAAACGAGAGAGTCCTGCATTGATGTTATGTTAAGCGGGAATTAACCGTATTGGGTCCGTCATACTCGGTATCCAACATTCCGAGTCGTTTATGTCTGACACCACTGAGTTTTTTCCTGATCCTTCCGTTCGTCACACACCTTACGTATCGCGCCTTTTGGCGCTGGCCTTGTTTGCGCTGGGATTGTGCTTTGCACCGTTTCTAAACGCGATTCCGTCTGAATGGTCGATTGGGTTGATTGTTGTTGGCGGATCTTTGGCAGCTGCTGGAAGTATTGTCGTGTTTCGCGGGCAGTTGGCGGACAGGTGCGCAAGAAACGCAAAATCCGTTATGGCGGCGTTTGTTGCAAAGGACTTGTCCCCATGTCTGATCGCGGACAGTCAGGGTAATATTCAGATCATCAACCAGGCAGCCGTCAGGCGGTTTGGTGCAACGCAGGGGCAGCGTCTCGACCATTGTCTGCGATCTGTCTTTGCCAACCCCGCAGCACTCTTGTTGCGGCTGCAATCGAAGGTCGCCCAAAATGGCCGTGCGCGCGAGGATGCCGTGACGCTGGGTTCGACCATCCCTGTCAGCGTTTTTGGCTTTGGCAATGGGTTGTACTGTTGGCGGTTCGGATTGGACGAAAGCTCGCGTTGGGAAGGTTTGGATATTCCAGTTCTGACGGAAGGTAGAAACGGATCCGTTCTGCAAGCCAATAGCGCTGCGCAGGCACTGTTGGGGGGACAACCCGAAACGTTGGATCAGGCCATTGCCGGTGACGTTCCCGAGCCGGGCAGCATTCTGCAGATCAAGACAGGTGAGGGCGCTGTCCCTGGAACGTTTGTTCAGGTTTCGCGATCGGGTATGGTGCGCGATCTTTCCCTTTTGCCGCTGAAAATCGCGCCCAAAAGCCGGACCCGGATGACATTCTCGGATTTGCCTGTGCCGGTTCTTTGTCTCTCTCCTGACGGATGCATTCTTGAAGCCAACATATTGGCCAACAAACTGATCGGAGATATTGAGCCCGGTGTGACCAATGTCGTCGCAATCATGCAGGGGCTGGGGCAGCCGGTTCCCGATTGGCTGTCACGCACGGTCGCCGGTGAGGATGGCCCGCGTTCCGAGTTCCTGAAACTGACGCGGAAGGACAAGGATATCTTTATCCAGGTTACACTTAGCCGTGTCCTGCATGAAGGGCAGGTTTGCCTGATTGCGGTTCTGAACGACGCGACCGAACTGAAGACGCTTGAAGCCCAGTTTGTGCAGGGACAAAAGATGCAGGCGGTCGGACAACTGGCCGGTGGCGTTGCGCATGACTTCAACAACCTTCTGACGGCGATCTCGGGTCACTGTGACTTGCTGTTACTGAGGCACGATCAGAATGATCCGAACTACGGTGATCTTGTTCAGATCAACCAGAACGCCAATCGCGCTGCGGCGCTTGTCAGCCAGTTGTTGGCATTTTCCCGCAAACAAACCCTCAGACCCGAAGCGTTGGATCTGCGCGACACGATTTCCGATCTCATCCATCTTCTGAACCGTCTTGTCGGGGAAAAAATCCGATTGACGCTCAGCCATGATCCGGTGCTCAAGCCAGTTCGGGCGGACAAGCGGCAGCTTGAGCAGGTGTTCATGAACCTGGTGGTCAATGCGCGGGACGCGATGCCCGAAGGCGGTGAAATCCGGATTGAAACCGAGGTCATCGAGATGGCCCAGCCGCTTAAGCGGGACCGGGCGACCGTTCCGCCGGGTGAGTATGTGACGGTCAAGGTGATCGACAGCGGTGTCGGAATTGCAGCGGACAAGCTGCAAAAGGTTTTTGAGCCGTTTTACACAACCAAAAGAACTGGCGAAGGCACCGGGTTGGGCCTGTCGACTGTTTACGGAATCGTAAAACAGACCGGCGGCTTCATCTTTGTCGACAGTGCCCAGGGCTTCGGAACCGAGTTCGCTGTATTTCTGCCGGTTTCGGTGGCCCCGGCTGAGCCAGTGCCAGCGCAGCAGGATAGTCGGATTCCGCAAAATGCAAAACAGGGTGACGGAGTCGTCTTGCTGGTCGAGGACGAAGCGCCCGTTCGCGCTTTTGCCACGCGCGCATTGAGGTTGAAGGGGTACAAGGTGCTTGAAGCGGATTCCGGAGAAGAGGCTTTGCGCCTGCTCGAAGATTCCACTCTGAAAGTCGACGCATTCGTAACCGATGTCGTCATGCCGGGATTGGACGGTCCGACGTGGGTGCGCAAAGCGATGGAAACCCGGCCCGATGTCAGCGTGATCTTCATGTCAGGTTATACCGAAGGCGCGTTCAGCGGTTCAGGTCCCGAAATCGCCAGATCGACCTTCCTGCCCAAGCCGTTTTCGTTGAATCAGTTGACTGAAGCGGTCTTCCAGCAACTGAATTGAACGACTTAGAGCGCGGAGTCATGCAGGGCGAACTCGGCGCCATGTATGTTGCGGAACATCTGTTCGGTTTCTTCTGACAGGGCCAGGTCGTCAGGAGGAGACACATTCTCCCACTGCAGATCAATTTTGACGCTCAGACGGTCCTGAAGAAAGTCCAGAATTTTGTCCTGATGCTCGTATTTGAAAACGTGACGTGCGCCGAAACCATTGCTGCGGGTGCGAAAGAACTGGCTTTGACTGCCGACATCCGCAAACTCAGGTCGCGGAACTTGCATGTAGGCTTGCACGAACTCATCAAAAGTCAGGCCACGTGTTGAGTGCGGATGACCAACGCGATCTTGGCGGCTGCGAAACCTGTACCAACTGCCCATCCAATCTACGGGTTCGCGTACAACGGCCATGATTTCCATCTCGGTATCGTACACTTTACGAAAAATGTTCTGAAAAAAGCGATCGTACCGGCGAACGGGCGCATGCTTGAGTTCAGGCGGGCCAGTGACGACGATATCCGCATGATCCCGGAGGGCGGTGTGGTAGGCGGTGCTGCCGGTTTTGGGGACAGACAAAAAAGCCAGTCGTTCTTTATAAAAAACAAGCATTTACCCGCGTCCTTCTTGCGTTCGGCTTTGACGCAGATTGGCGTAAATGGATCTTTAACACAATTCCGGAAAAGTGAGTTACATAAGTTTTTGTTGAAATGTTCTACTTTTGGTCTCATAAGGAACAAGAGGCGAACAAAGCAGCGATTGCCGCCCGTTCAAGGGTGTGACAAAAGGGAAAGCGACAGGACAATGGCGGATCTTCTGACGATGAGCGACAAGAAAAACGCAGACAAGCAAAAGGCGCTGGACAGCGCCCTGGCCCAGATCGAACGCCAGTTCGGCAAAGGTTCGATCATGAAGCTGGGCGAAGACGCCAGGCAGGACATCGAAGCAAGCTCAACCGGATCGCTGGGATTGGACATCGCGTTGGGTATTGGCGGTCTTCCGATGGGCCGGATCGTGGAAATCTACGGCCCGGAAAGCTCGGGCAAGACCACGCTGACCCTTCACTGCATTGCCGAACAGCAAAAGCGCGGTGGTGTTTGTGCGTTTGTGGATGCCGAACACGCGCTGGATCCGCAATATGCCCGTAAGCTGGGCGTCGATCTTGATGAATTGCTGATCTCGCAGCCTGACACCGGCGAGCAGGCGC
The DNA here is from genome assembly GCF_056538465.1 of Ruegeria sp. BG6. Classification (NCBI taxonomy): domain Bacteria; kingdom Pseudomonadati; phylum Pseudomonadota; class Alphaproteobacteria; order Rhodobacterales; family Roseobacteraceae; genus Ruegeria; species Ruegeria sp. BG6. Next base: position 345,397 of record NZ_JBQFTB010000001.1, read on the forward strand.
TTGAGATCACCGATACGCTGGTGCGATCCGGGGCCGTGAACATGGTTGTCGTCGATTCGGTTGCGGCACTGACGCCGAAATCGGAACTCGAAGGCGACATGGGCGACAGCAGTGTCGGCGTGCAGGCCCGCCTGATGAGCCAGGCAATGCGTAAACTGACAGGCTCGATCAGTCGTTCGAAGTGCATGGTGATCTTCATCAACCAGATCCGGATGAAGATCGGCGTCATGTTTGGCAGTCCGGAAACCACCACTGGTGGTAACGCGCTGAAATTCTACAGCTCGGTCCGTCTGGATATTCGCCGTATTGGCGCGATCAAGGATCGGGATGAAGTGGTTGGCAACCAGACCCGCGTCAAGGTCGTGAAGAACAAGGTGGCGCCGCCCTTCAAGCAGGTTGAATTCGACATCATGTATGGCGAAGGCATCAGCAAGATGGGCGAGTTGCTGGACCTCGGCGTCAAAGCCGGTGTGGTCGAGAAGTCGGGTTCGTGGTTCAGCTACGGCGACGAACGGATCGGGCAGGGCCGAGAAAACGCCAAGCAGTTCCTGCGTGACAACGCCCGTGTGGCCCTGGATATCGAGGATAAGATACGGGCGGCTCACGGCTTGGATTTCGAAATGCCCCCCAATGCGGACGAGGATGATATACTCGAAGCGTAATCGTCGCGCCGGAGCGAACGACAGAAATCCCACGGTTCCTTTCAGAAGGATGTAGAAAGCACGGAACAGGGCGGTCCTCCAGGGTCGTCTTGTTTCGTTCCGCCAAACCAATGCTGTGGACACTGCGAGGGCACGGGGCTAAACCTTCGCAGACCAAGATGATTGCGCGCTGAGAGAGCCTTATGCCCACGCTGAACGATATCCGATCCACCTTCCTGAACTACTTTGCAAAACAGGGGCACGAAGTGGTGGCATCCAGCCCGCTGGTCCCACGAAACGACCCGACACTGATGTTTGTCAACTCGGGCATGGTGCAGTTCAAAAACCTGTTCACCGGAGTTGAAACTCGCGACTATCAGCGTGCCACAACTGCGCAGAAATGTGTGCGTGCGGGCGGCAAGCACAACGATCTGGACAATGTGGGATACACCGCGCGGCATCACACGTTCTTTGAGATGCTTGGGAATTTTTCATTCGGCGATTACTTCAAGAATGATGCAATCCCGTTTGCATGGGAGTTGATCACCAAGGAATTCGGGATCGACAAAAGCCGTTTGCTGACCACGGTGTATCACACCGATGATGAGGCGTTCGAAATCTGGAAAAAGGTTGGTGTGCCCGAAGACCGGATAATCCGCATCGCAACCAATGACAACTTCTGGCAGATGGGGCCGACTGGCCCGTGCGGCCCGTGCACCGAGATTTTCTATGATCATGGCGATCATATCTGGGGCGGTCCTCCGGGTTCGGCCGAGGAAGATGGAGACCGGTTCATCGAAATCTGGAACATCGTTTTCATGCAGAACGAACAGTTCGAAGATGGCTCGATGGTTAAACTCGACATGCAGTCGATCGACACCGGCATGGGGCTGGAACGGATTGGTGCGCTTCTGCAGGGCAGCCACGATAACTATGACACCGACTTGTTCAAGACGCTGATCGAAGCGTCCGCGGAGGCAACCGGCGTGGATCCGTACGGTGACCAGAACGTGCATCACCGCGTTATCGCGGATCACCTGCGGTCAACCTCGTTCCTGATTGCCGATGGCGTAATGCCTTCAAACGACGGGCGTGGCTATGTTCTGCGCCGAATTATGCGCCGGGCCATGCGGCATGCCCATCTGGTGGGTGCCAAGGACCCGGTTATGCACCGCCTTGTGCCTACGCTGGTCCAACTGATGGGCGCGCAATACACCGAACTGGGGCAGGCGCAATCGCTGATCGAGGAATCTTTGCTGCTTGAAGAAACCCGTTTCAAGCAAACTCTGGACCGCGGATTGAAGTTGCTGGACGACGAGATGTCCGGACTGCCTGAAGGCGCGCCGCTGCCCGGCGATGCGGCGTTCAAACTGTATGACACCTATGGCTTTCCACTGGACCTGACGCAGGACGCGCTGCGCGAAAAGGGTCGGACAGTCGATACCGACGGTTTCGATGCGGCCATGGCCGAACAGAAGGCCAAGGCGCGCGCCGCCTGGGCCGGGTCCGGAGAATCGGCGGATCAGGCTGTCTGGTTCGATGTTCTCGATGCTGCCGGGGTCACGGATTTCCTGGGATACGACACCGAAAAGGCCGAAGGTCAGATCGCTGCGCTGATTGTTGATGGTTCATTGGTCGACACCATCGGGCAGGGCGGCAGCGGCTGGGTCGTTGTAAACCAGACGCCATTCTATGGCGAGGCCGGTGGCCAGGTCGGCGACACGGGCGAAATTCGCCGTCTGGAGGACCGTGATGATGTGGCGTTTGTCGAAGACACCAGAAAATTCGCCGACGGTAAAGTTTACGCCCACAAGGTGACCGTGGATCAAGGTACGCTTTCCAAGGGCGACGCAGTCGAACTTGAGGTCGATCACGTCCGCCGCACGGCAATTCGCGCGAACCATTCGGCCACGCACCTGCTGCATGAGGCTTTGCGCGAAACGCTGGGCGATCATGTGGCGCAGCGCGGCTCGCTTAACGCAGCGGATCGTCTGCGGTTCGACTTCAGCCATTCCAAGGCTCTGACACTGGAAGAGGTTAAGAAAGTCGAACGAGAGGTGAATGATTTCATTCGCCAAAACTCGGCCGTTGAAACCCGGATCATGACGCCCGACGATGCGCGCGAACTTGGCGCGCAGGCATTGTTCGGCGAAAAATATGGTGATGAAGTCCGCGTGGTGTCGATGGGCAAAGCGCCGACTGGCAAAGGCAGCGACGGGGAAACCTGGTCGATCGAACTGTGTGGCGGAACGCATGTGCGCCAGACTGGGGACATCGGCACATTCGTTGTGCTTGGTGACAGTGCCAGTAGTGCGGGTGTACGCCGGATCGAAGCCCTGACCGGGGATGAAGCGTTCCGATATCTGTCGGCACAGGATCACCGCGTCGCCCAGATCGCGTTGGAACTGAAGGCTCAGCCTGACGATGTTGTGGGGCGTGTGAAGTCCCTGCTGGATGAACGAAAGTCCTTGCAAAATGAGGTCGCTCAGTTGCGCCGTGATCTTGCCATGGCTGGTCCTTCGACCGGCGGTGGCGCAGAGGCCAAGCAGGTGAACGGCGTCAAATTCCTGGCTCAGGCCTTGAGCGGCGTTTCCGGGAAAGATCTTCCGTCCCTCATAGACGAACACAAAAGCCGCCTCGGGTCAGGGGCGGTGCTGCTTATCGCCGACGCCGGCGGCAAGGCGGCCGTCGCGGCTGGTGTCACGCCAGATCTGACGGATCGGGTCTCCGCAGTCGACTTGGTGCGGGCTGCCGTGGCTGAACTGGGCGGAAAGGGCGGCGGTGGCCGTCCGGATATGGCGCAGGGCGGAGGCAAGGACGCCTCGAATTCGGATGCGGCGATCAAGGCTGCGGAACAGGTATTGGGAGGATAAAATGGCTGCACTCTGGATTGCGCACGTAACAGTGACTGATGCCGAGGCATATGGAAAATACGCCGAGTTGGCCGGCCCAGCCATCGCCAAGCACGGGGGTGAGTTTATTGCCCGTGCTGCGCGTTACGTTCAACTGGAAGGCAAAGAGCGTCCTCGCAATGTTGTCGCCCGCTTCCCGTCACTAGAATCAGCGGTCGAGTGCTACAACTCGGACGACTACCAGCAAGCGCTGAATCATGCCCGTGAGGCGAGCGAGCGCGAGCTGGTTGTGGTTGAAATCACTGAGTAACTGTCAGGTTACAAAGCTCGTTTTGTAGATTTCTCTAGGATACGGCGACAGATCGGCAATCTTCAGCCTATGTCACAATCCATTTCAAAAGCGCGGCCCGCCTATGCGGGTTGCGCTTTTTTAGTTAATAATAACAATGCCTTAAACATATGGAGTCGCGCAGTCTTAAGGGTTTCGCGCCGCAATTGTGACCGCGCCATCTAATTTCTAGCGCGAAAAAGTCAGATTGAAGATCGAATTTTCGCCCTTTTTTCTGTCCAATTTTTTAAAGTGATTGCCCAAGCTGGGATGTTCGCAGGTCGTTTCGCAAGACGGAGTGCGGCCCTGTTTAATGCGCGATCGTGCAAAAAACACAGGATTGGGGTGTAGGAATGTCACTATTTATTACACTTGCGAAGCGCTTCCGCACCAGAGTTTTCCCAATATCGGTGGGCGTCACGACCGTTTGCATCTTGAGTATCTGCACGTTTATCGCGGCCCCGACAGCACACGCATCCGAGGGCGGCTTTATTCCAAGTGTCGCATCTTCACCGCCACCTTCCGGCGCCATCAATCTTTGCAGTCAATACAATTGGGCCTGTGTAGGAAAACGTTCTGTATCCATGTCCAGTCAACAGGAATTGAAGGTTGTGGAGCAGGTTAATCGGCGCGTGAATAACTCGACCCGCGAAGTGACCGATCAGTCCCAGTATAACACCCGCGAGAGATGGGCACTGCCAACGGCAAGAGGCGGTGATTGCGAAGACTTCGCCTTGCTAAAGAAAAGAGATTTGATCCACGCAGGGGTAGACCCAAGCAAACTGTTAATCGCTACAGTATTGGACAGACGCCGGGGGCCGCATGCAGTTCTGGTTTATCGTTCAGCCAACGGCGATTTGGTATTGGACAACCTCACAAACCGGATCAAGCACTGGACAGCGACGCGGTACCTGTTTCTTCGCATGCAGGACCCAAAACGACCTAGCCACTGGGTGGGTGTTTACGGTCATAGCTGAGCCCAACGCATCGTATTTGAGTTGTGAGAAACGTTGCATGGGTGCAAATTCTTTGCACCCATGTTTTTCAGGTAGGTTTCAAAACACGAAGAGCTACGTGTGCGCTGCTAACTGCGCTATCTAGGATCAAACCCGGACGTCTGGCCGTAACTTCCGTGGTTCCTCAAGTTGGCTCTTCTTCACCGCCTGGTTCTTCACCACCCGGCTCTTCACCACCTGGCTCTTCACCACCGGGCTGCTCGCCACCGGGCTGTTCACCACCGGGTTGTTCACCACCTGGCTGTTCACCACCGGGTTGTTCACCACCTGGCTGTTCACCACCGGGTTGTTCACCACCTGGCTGCTCACCGCCGGGCTGTTCACCACCCGGCTGCTCACCACCGGGCTGTTCACCACCGGGAGTTCCTCCTCCTGTGGTTTCTGGACCACCACTTGGACCGGTCGCTTCAACTCCGCCGCCCGAGTTTTCTCCGCCGGGAGTACCGGTATCGCGGTTCTCATCTGGGTGACCGTCCCCGGATCTTTGATTTGAGGTTCCGGTAGACGCTGTTGGAAAATCCGTAAGCAGTGCAGCCAGAGGCGCACACTCAGCGCCAAGTCGTGCCAGGATCTTGTCGAAATCGGCGCGACGTTGGACATAACGTATCATTCTACTCGTAACCGCATCACATTCGCACAAGACTTGAGATGATGCGCCGGACTGGCGCGCAGTTTTTACGTCGCACACACCGGCAGCGAAAGACTCGTCAGCCGAAACGACTAAGAAAGCAGTCGCCACGAGGTAAATCGGAAAGTTGCGGGACAGGGTTCCCATGTTGTACTCCTTGGTACTTTTTACTCAACCATGCCGATCATATGCACCGACTCATTCAAGGCGTGTATGAAGAGCATCACACAATTGACGCAAATACACCTTGATAAAGACCAAACCACAAGATGTAGTTTGGGTGAGTGATTGCGAATTAATACAATTTAAGGGAGAGGCGTTATTTTTTTCAAAGGAAACCGGGCAATTTGCCCAGGTTTCCGCTTTTTAGTTTTAATCTTTGTTGGAAGCAAAAATGCCACACAATCGCCATTGTTTCCGTGTCGGACATGTGCAGCCTGCAGTTGATCAGGCTGATTTTGCCATACGTTTACGCTCATGCGGGTCCAGAAAACGCTTACGCAGGCGGACCGCGTTGGGGGTGACTTCGACCAGTTCGTCATCGTCGATATAGGCAATCGCCTCTTCCAGAGAAAACTGTACATGCGGCGTCAGACGCACGGCGTCGTCCGAACCGCTGGCGCGCACGTTGGTCAGCTTCTTGCCTTTCAGAGGGTTCACTTCCAGATCGTTATCGCGCGAATGCTCACCGATCACCATGCCCTGATACACGTCGGTCTGAGGAGCAACGAACATGCGGCCACGCTCTTCGAGGTTCCACAGCGCATAGGCGACTGCCTGGCCGTTTTCCATCGAGATCAGAACACCGGCGCGCCGGCCCGGGATAGGGCCTTTGTGTGCCGCCCAACCATGGAAGACGCGGTTCAAAACGCCGGTTCCACGCGTGTCGGTCAGGAATTCGCCATGATACCCGATGAGACCACGAGAGGGGACATGAGCAATGATGCGGGTTTTGCCTGCACCGGCAGGGCGCATCTCGACCAGTTCACCTTTACGTGCACCTGTTACCTTTTCGATTACGGCTCCGGAATATTCGTCATCCACATCGATGGTGACTTCTTCAACCGGCTCCAGCCGTTGTCCGTTTTCCTCGCGGAAAAGAACCTGCGGGCGCGAGATGCTGAGTTCGAACCCTTCACGTCGCATGTTCTCAATCAGAACGCCCATCTGCAATTCGCCGCGGCCTGCGACCTCGAAAGCTTCGCCGCCGGGCGTGTCGGTGACGCGAATGGCAACGTTGGACTCGGCTTCTTTCATGAGACGGTCGCGGATCACCCGAGACTGGACCTTTTTCCCGTCGCGTCCGGCAAGCGGAGAATCGTTGATCCCAAAGGTCACGGTGATGGTCGGCGGGTCGATCGGTTGTGCGGGCAGGGCCTCGTCAACCTGAGGCGACACCAGCGAGTCCGCCACCGTGGCCTTGCTCATGCCCGCGATGGTGACAATGTCGCCGGCTTCGGCCACATCGATCGGCTGCTGGCTCAGGCCGCGGAAGGCGAGAATTTTGGACGCGCGGAAGTTCTCGATCAATTTACCGTCCCGGCTGAGCGCCTTGAGGCTGTCGCCTGCCTTCAGCGTGCCACTTTCCACGCGACCGGTCAGGATGCGGCCGATGAAGGGGTCGCTGCCCAATGTGGTGGCGAGCATGCGGAAGGGCTCGTTTTTCTTCTCTGCCTGCTTTGGGGCAGGGACGTGATCGACAATTAGGTCGAACAGGGCGGTCAGGTCCTTGCGCGGCCCGTCCAGTTCCATGTCGGCCCAGCCCGAACGGCCCGAGGCATACATGGCCGGGAAATCCAGCTGGTCATCGTCGGCGCCAAGGTTGGCAAACAGGTCGAAGCATTCATCCAGAGCCCGGTCGGGTTCTGCATCCGGCTTATCAACCTTGTTCAGAACCACAATGGGACGCAGTCCCAGCGCCAGCGCCTTGGAAGTCACGAACTTGGTCTGCGGCATGGGTCCTTCGGCAGCGTCAACCAGCAGGACAACGCCATCCACCATGCTGAGGATACGCTCAACCTCGCCACCGAAATCGGCGTGGCCGGGGGTGTCGACGATGTTGATGCGCGTACCTTTCCATTCGACCGAGGTTGCTTTGGCCAGAATGGTGATGCCACGTTCGCGTTCCAGATCGTTGCTGTCCATGGCGCGTTCGGCTACGGCCTGGTTTTCCCGGAAAGCACCGGATTGTTTGAGCAGCTCATCCACCAGGGTCGTCTTGCCGTGGTCAACGTGAGCGATGATTGCGATATTGCGCAGGTCCATGAGAGGTCAGCCTTTGAACTGGAAGTTGTCGCGCGCATAACGCGGCGCGACAAAATATACCAGCCCTAACGCGCGTTCAGTGGCCTGCGGTCTTGGAAAACAGATGAATGATCAGGATTCCGGATAGAATAAAGGTCAATCCGATCACGGCTGGCCAGTCCAGCCTTTGGCCGAACACCACGAAGCCAATGATGGCGATCAAAAATATTCCAAGCCCAGACCAGATTGCGTAAACGACGCCAACCGGCATGAATTTCAGTGTCAGTGCCATGAAGTAAAAGGCGAACCCATAGCCCACAACAACCAGAACCGACGGCCAGAAGCGTGTAAACTGCTGGCTGGCCTGCAATGCTGTGGTTCCGATCGTCTCGGACAAAACGGCTACAAGAAGGAAGAGATAGGCTTTGGGCAATGGAAAACTCTCACAACGAATGTTCAGGTGTGCTTGAGCATAAAAACCTGTCAAACGGCAAGAATTTTCTGTCATGCGAGGCAACGACAGTAAGCGTCGGAAGGTGACCAAAGGTCAGGATTACCAGACTATTTGCAGAAGTCTGAATGTGATATGTCAGCTTTTGTATTAAGTTTAGTAGTTTGAAGAGTTTGTCATGACGAATTTTGCAAGAACCGTCATTATTTTATCGGTGTTGGTAGCGGCGCTAGGGTGGCTTGCAGACGGGGGGTCCGTCGACAATGATGCAGCCCAGGTTGTTGAACGGGTAAAGGGTACACAGGTTTAAGTGTCCGCGAAACGCCAGAAAAAGGGGCTTCTGCCCCTTTTTCTTTTTAATGCACGCTTATCCGGCCGTAACTTCGAAAAACTCGGCAATTCTGGGTCTGAGCCAGCCCCAAAGCCGCGGAGCCCCGCGTTGAATGGGAACGCCCACCCGCTTTTCAATTTGTCCAAAAGTGACGTTGTAGTCGGCCCAGGTGCCGCCTTGGGTTTCCAGATTTCCAACCGGTGCCTGAAACCGGTCAACCGCCTTTGCGAACTGGGCGTCCGGGCTTTGCGCCGCTTCAAATTCTCGCCACAATGACTGGAACGTATCCCGTTGTGTTGCTGGCAAAAGTCCGAACAGACGTTCGGCTGCGGCTTCTTCCTCAGCGGCCTGCGCGGCGTGATCGACCTGTCCGTGGATTGGGTGATCACCGGCGTCGATTTCGACGATGTCATGCAGCAACAACATGCGCAGAACCCGATCGATTGACACAGATGGATCCGAGTATTCCGAAAGGACCCACGCGTAGAGCATGATGTGCCAGGAATGCTCGGCCGAGTTTTCGAACCTCGGATCATACAAAAGACGCGACGCGCGGTAGACAGTTTTCAACTGATCCGTTTCGGTGAGAAATGGTAGTCGGTCCCAGAAAGGATCGGTTTCTTCCAGATCTGTGCCATCCAGCATGGCCCGGGATCGTCGGAACGCAAAAGGAAATGCGGTTTCGAGATAGGCAGCGCGGCCGCCATCCAGATTGTCCTGCACAACGGTCAGGTGTTCGGGATCAGGGTTTGGTGCGCAGAGCACTTGAAACATCGGCTGGCACCGATCAAGGATTTTGGCAAAACGGGCATCAGGTGTCGCATCGGCCTCGAACTCCGCCCAAAGGGACAGGAACTCCGAGGCCTGATCGAACGGCAGCAAGCCAAAAAGCGTTTCGGCGGCAGCCCGTTCTGCCTGCTCCACCGCTGACCAATCTGTCGCCAGATGGATCGGATGATCGCCAACGATGATTTCGACCAGATCGTGCAGCAGAAGCATTCGGATGACGCGATCAATATCGACATCATCCTCAGCCAAGGGCGCCATCACCAAAGCCCACACCGCCAGATGCCAGCTGTGTTCCGCTGAGTTTTCCTGCCGGGACTGATCCAGCAGTGTATTTGCCCGATCAACTGATTTCAGCCTGTCCGCTTGTTTCAGAAACGCGATCTGTGCGGACAGTCTGTCAGTCATTGTTTTTCAATAGCCTTGAGTTTCGAGCGATGTGCGGACAGGTGTTTGACCAGGAATTGTCGCGCCTTTCGCTCGGCCATGCGGACCCGGATTTCGGTCAGGAACGCCTCTTCCAATGATTGGGAAGCCGCCGCAAGAACCTCGCCAACTTCCACAAAGAACCGGTCATTGCCGGTTTCATCCATAACCTTCAACGTATCTTCGGCCAGCCTTGCCGCCAGAGTGCCGATGGTGTCCGACATCAGCGGGTGTTCTCGGTCAGGCGGCGCTTTACATAGTCGGTTGTGGTGTCGATCAGCGTATCCATATGGCGGTCCTGGAAGAAGTGGTCTGCGCCTTCCACCTCGGTATGCGTGATGGTGATACCTTTTTGTTCGTGCAACTTGCTGACAAGCGAAGTGGTATCGGCCGGCGGCGCGACCCTGTCCGAGGTGCCGTTGATGATCAGGCCCGAAGACGGGCAGGGCGCCAGGAATGAAAAGTCATACATGTTTGCCGGGGGCGACACGCTGATGAAACCGGTGATTTCCGGGCGACGCATCAGCAGTTGCATTCCGATCCATGCGCCGAATGAAAACCCAGCAACCCAGCAATGCTTGGAGTTGTTGTTCATCGATTGCAGGTAATCCAGCGCGGATGCCGCATCGCTCAGTTCACCCACGCCCTGATCGTATTCACCCTGGCTGCGGCCGACGCCGCGGAAATTGAACCGCAACACGGTGAAGCCCATGTTATAGAACGCGTAATGCAGATTGTAGACCACCTTGTTGTTCATGGTCCCGCCAAATTGAGGATGCGGGTGCAACACGATAGCGATCGGTGCGTCTTTTTCCTTTTGCGGGTGGTAGCGGCCTTCCAGGCGGCCTTCTGGTCCGGGAAAGATCACCTCGGGCATATGTGCTTTAGTCCTGTCTTTGTACTACTGGCGGCCGGAAATACTTGACGGTTATCGTCGGACACCTTAGAACGGTTCTAATTACGTTGCATTGCGTATGACGCTGCCTGACGGAGATACGCATTGGTAGCGGCGGCGTCAATGATTTCGCACTGAACTTGCCACGAAGGAAAGTGAATGAAGCTGTCGACCAAAGGCCGCTACGCAATGGTTGCTCTGGCTGATATCGCTTTGCAGCCGACAGACGGGCTTGTGACTCTGGGTGAAATCTCTGAACGGCAAGACATTTCCCTGCCGTATCTTGAACAGTTATTCGTCAAACTCCGGCGCGCAGAACTGGTGGCTTCGGTTCGTGGACCGGGGGGCGGATACCGACTGGCACGCCCTGCGTCAGAAATCCGCGTTGTCGAAATTCTGGCCGCAGTGGATGAGTCCCTGGATGCTCTGCAAAAGGGCGCGGGCGCTTCGGGGGCTTCTTCGGGAAGCCGGGCCCAATCCCTGACCAACCGTCTGTGGGAAAGCCTCAGCGCGAATGTCTATGTGTTTCTGCATCAGACGCGTCTCTCGGATGTCATCAAGAACGATCTGGCACCGTGCCCGGCGGTTCCCAGTCTATTTGCGGTTGTGGACGAATAAAAAATGAGTATCTCGGGCGGCAAAACGGCTTGTGCTTCTAACTTTGAAAAGATGCATCTATGAATCGCATTTATCTGGACCATAACGCTACCACGCCGTTGCGGCCCGAGGCGCGCGACGCGATGATCGCGGCGATGGATGTCTGCGGAAACCCGTCATCTGTCCACGCGGAAGGACGTGCCGCTAAGGCGCTTGTTGAACGCGCACGCGCTCAGGTGGCAGCCGCATTTGGGGCTGATGGGGCCGACATCGTGTTTACTTCTGGCTCCACAGAAGGCGCTGCTTTGGCGTTGTCGGGGCGCGGACTGCACGGATCAGCAGTTGAACATGATGCCGTAAGATCTTGGATCGTTGAAGATTTACCGGTTCTTCCTTCGGGTGAAGTTAAAGTACTTGCACCCGAGAATTCGTGTCTTCAGCTGGCCAATTCTGAAACCGGTGTCGTGCAATCCTTGCCCGCAGGGCTGGCCGTAACGGATGCCACGCAAGCTTTTGGCAAACTTCCCGTGGCGTTCAACTGGCTGAATGTGCAGATGGCCCTGATCTCAGCCCATAAGATGGGTGGGCCCAAAGGGGTTGGTGCGGTTGTGATGAAACGCGGAACGGATCTGCCGGCCCAGATCAAGGGCGGCGGGCAGGAAATGGGGCGTCGATCCGGGACAGAAAATGTCATAGGAATTGCAGGGTTCGGGGCTGCAGCTGAAGCAACCGCGCGGGATCTGGCCAACGGCGTTTGGGATGAAATCGCAGAATTTAGAAATATTCTAGAAAACGCTCTTGAGGCCGGCTCCAAATCGACTATTTTTGTCGGAAAAGGTCATGAGCGCCTTCCAAACACATTGTGTTTCGCGTCGCCCGGTTGGAAGGGCGAAACGCAAGTCATGCAGATGGATCTGTCAGGATTTGCGGTCAGCGCGGGTTCGGCCTGTTCAAGCGGAAAGGTTCGGGCCAGCACCGTATTGACCGCCATGGGATATGACGAGGTGACGGCCGCCAGCGCGATCCGCGTGTCGCTGGGTCCTCGGACGAGTGAAGAAGATGTGCTGCGTTTCGCCGAAACGTGGCTTGAAAAAGAGAAAAAGCATCGCGCGCGTGCCGCGTGATCTGACGGAGGGTGTCATATGGCCGCTTTGGACCAGACCCAGGTAAAAGAAGGTGTTGATCAGGAAACCGTGGATGCGGTGCGTGAGGTCGGAACCTACAAGTACGGCTGGGAAACCGAAATCGAAATGGAATACGCGCCCAAGGGCGTGAACCCGGATATCGTCCGTCTGATCTCAGAAAAGAATGAAGAGCCGGAATGGATGACCGAATGGCGCCTGGCCGCGTTTGACCGCTGGACCCAGATGGACGAACCGACCTGGGCCATGGTCAATTATCCCGAGATCGACTTTCAGGATCAGTATTACTATGCCCGCCCCAAGTCGATGGAGGAGAAGCCCAAGTCGCTGGATGACGTCGACCCTAAGCTGCTGGCCACATACGAAAAGCTGGGTATCCCACTGAAAGAACAGATGATTCTGGCTGGCGTTGAAGGGGCGGAAGACGCCCCTGCAGAGGACCGCAAAGTCGCGGTGGACGCTGTTTTTGACTCGGTTTCTGTCGGCACGACCTTTCAGGCAGAACTGAAAAAGGCCGGTGTGATCTTCTGTTCGATTTCAGAGGCGATCAAAGAGCATCCCGAACTTGTCAAAAAATATCTCGGCACCGTGGTTCCGGTATCCGACAACTTTTACGCCACTTTGAACTCTGCCGTGTTCTCGGATGGATCGTTCGTATATATCCCCCCGGGCGTGCGCTGCCCGATGGAGCTGAGCACCTACTTCCGCATCAACGCGGAAAACACCGGACAGTTCGAGCGGACCCTGATCATCGCCGACAAGGGCTCGTATGTGTCCTACCTGGAAGGCTGCACTGCGCCGCAGCGCGACACCGCGCAGCTGCACGCAGCCGTGGTCGAAATCATCGTCGAAGAAGATGCCGAGGTGAAATACTCGACCGTTCAGAACTGGTTCCCCGGGGACGAGAACGGCAAGGGCGGCATTTACAACTTCGTGACCAAGCGTGCTGATTGCCGGGGCGACAGGTCCAAGGTGATGTGGACGCAGGTCGAGACCGGTTCTGCCGTGACCTGGAAGTATCCGTCCTGCATCCTGCGCGGTGATGACAGTCAGGGCGAGTTCTACTCGATCGCCATCACCAACAATTACCAGCAGGCCGATACCGGTACGAAGATGGTTCATCTGGGCAAGAACACCAAGTCGCGGATTGTGTCCAAGGGGATCAGCGCGGGTAAGGCTCAGAACACTTATCGCGGGCTGGTATCGATGCACCCCAAAGCCAAGGACAGCCGCAACTATACCCAGTGCGACAGTTTGCTGATCGGCGACAAATGCGGGGCCCACACGGTGCCGTATATCGAGGTCAAGAACAACTCGAGCCGGGTTGAGCACGAAGCGACGACGTCCAAGGTGGACGACGACCAGCTGTTCTACTGCCGCCAGCGCGGTATGGACGAGGAAGAGGCCGTGGCGCTGGTCGTCAACGGATTCTGCAAGGACGTGCTTCAGGCGCTGCCGATGGAATTCGCGATGGAAGCGCAGCAGCTGGTTGCCATTTCTCTCGAAGGCTCGGTTGGCTGATGGCTCGTAAGCCTGGCAAGTCCATCCGAAAGGATGACGTGTTGACCCTGTTGGGTTACGCACTCCCGGTTTTGGGCGGATTGCTGGGTGTTGCCTATGTCAACATCAATCACATGGACTTCATCAACCCGGTTTGGGCAGTCGGTGGAGGAGCGATCCTGGGATGGGTTGCTGTACGCCTCATGCGCCGGATGCTGGGATAGACATTGACTGGGGCTATCGGATGCCCCTTGCGGTACGCAAAAGGACAAAAAATGCTGGAAATCAAGAACCTGCACGTGAAACTTGAGGAAGAGGAGAAGCAAATCCTCAAAGGCGTCGACCTGACTGTCGAGGCAGGTAAAGTGCACGCGATTATGGGTCCGAACGGCTCGGGCAAGTCGACACTCAGCTATGTGCTGTCGGGCCGTGATGGTTACGAAGTGACCGAAGGATCGGCCATCCTGGACGGCGAGGATCTTTTGGAAATGGAACCGGAAGAGCGTGCCGCTGCGGGTATCTTTCTGGCGTTCCAGTACCCAGTCGAAATCCCCGGCGTCGGCAACATGACGTTCCTGCGCACTGCCGTAAACGCTCAGCGCAAGGCGCGCGGTGAAGAGGAGCTTTCGGCCGCCGACTTCCTGAAAGAAGTACGCGCCAAGGCGAAATCGCTGAAGATCGACGCGGATATGCTCAAGCGCCCTGTGAACGTCGGCTTCTCGGGTGGTGAGAAGAAGCGGAACGAAATCCTGCAGATGGCGATGCTGGAACCCAAGATGTGTATCCTGGACGAAACGGACTCGGGTCTGGACGTGGATGCGATGAAACTGGTGGCCGAAGGTGTGAACGCTCTGCGCGACGAAGGGCGTGGCTTCCTGGTGATTACGCACTATCAGCGTCTGCTGGACCATATCAAACCCGACGTCGTGCACATCATGGCAGACGGTCGGATCGTCAAAACCGGCGGCCCGGAACTGGCGCTGGAAGTTGAAAACAACGGCTATGCCGACATTCTGGCCGAGGTGAACTGATGGGGCTGCCCGAAGTTAAACAAACCGCGACCGAGGCGCGGCTGGCCAGTCTGGTCATGCCCGACGCCGGATGCACGCGTGCCGCCCGCGAAGATGCGCTGGCGCGAGTTCTGGAAATGGGCCTGCCGGGACGGCGCGATGAGTACTGGAAATACACGCGCCCGGACACGCTGATTTCGCCCGAGGCCCCTCAGGCCGCTCTGTTCCAGTCCGACGAGCCGTTGCTGTTCCATGATCTCGACCGTTTGAAAATCGTGTTCATCGACGGCGTGTTCAGCCCTGAAGATTCCGATGACCTGACACTTGAAGGTGTGACGATCGATCGGATCGGAGACATCTGCTGCAAAGATATCCATTGGGCCAAGGAGTTGTACGGCGTTCTTGAAGCGCGCGGGCAGACCCCGGTTCAGCGACCTCTGGCGGCGCTGAATACGGCCTTTGCGGCCGATGGTGTTGCGATTCACGTGACTGGCACGCCCAGCAAGCCAATCAGCCTGATCTATCAGCATGCCTCTGAAACCTCGGACGCCATGTTGCATCACATCGTGCGCGTCGAAAGCGGAGCCGAGGTGACCATTCTGGAAAACGGTCCGGCAGCTTCACGGTTTAACAAATGCATGGAGATCGACATTGCCGACGGCGGCACGCTGCATCACGTGCGCGCGCAGGGTCGGGATCATGAGCGCCGCGCAGCCACGCATATGTTCACGCGTTTGGGTCACGAGTCGGTTTACAAATCCTTTACTCTGACGGTGAACGGTGTTCTGACGCGAAACGAGCAAGTGGTCGAGCTGACGGGCGATGACGCAGTTGCTCATGTGGCGGGGGCCTGCGTCGGAGATGGTAATTTCCATCACGACGACACGGTGTTCGTGACCCACGACGCGGTAAATTGTGAAAGCCGCCAGGTCTTCAAGAAAGTCCTGCGGAATGGCGCAACAGGCGTGTTCCAGGGCAAAATCCTTGTGAAAGCGGGGGCCCAGAAAACTGACGGCTATCAAATCAGCCAGTCCTTGTTGCTGGATGATGACAGCCAGTTTCTGGCCAAGCCCGAACTGGAAATCTACGCCGATGATGTGGCCTGTTCGCACGGGTCCACATCGGGTGCGATTGACGAAACGGCCTTGTTTTACCTGCGTTCGCGTGGGGTATCGCTCAAAGACGCCACCAATATGCTGACACTGGCATTCCTGGCCGAAGCGGTGGACGAGATTGAAAACGAGGTGCTTGCCCAAGCCATTGTGACCCGTCTGGAAGGCTGGCTGGCGCGTCGCAGCTGATGCCTGTGACGACGGATATCGTGGCCACGTACAGGGGGCCGGGGCGTGTCATGCGCCGGCTTCTGGATATGGGGCCACGTGAAGACCGGGCGCTGGCTTTTGTCATGGCCTTCTGCACAATCGCCTTTGTCGCGCAGATGCCTGGAATGGCCCGGCGCGCGCACCTGGAAGGTGTCGAGCTGAACATGCTGCTGGGCGGCGCCTTGTTGGGGTCGGTTATCATCCTGCCATTGCTTCTGTATTTTGTGGCCCTTGTGTCTCATTGGGCGGCACGGCTTATGGGTGGGAACGGTTCCGCCTACGGCGCGCGGTTGGCTTTGTTCTGGGCTTTGCTGTCGTCCGCGCCGCTGGTTCTTTTGAACGGATTGGTGGCCGGATTTATCGGTCCGGGGCCGACCTTGTCCATAGTTGGGCTACTTTGGGTTGCAGTCTTTGTCTGGTTCTGGTTGTCAGGCCTCAGACAAGCACAGAGGCCTGAGACATGAACCTGAGTTTTCTGGGGAACCTCGCAGTGATGACTTTGGTCAGCCCGGCCGAGGCAGCCCGACGCTTGATCAAACTACGCCCAGGGCGCGAGATCCTGTGGCTGGCGTTTTTTCTGGCTGTCGTGCTCAACTCCATTGTGCAGTTCGGCCTTGACTACTTTGTGTGGCTGTCTGGCCCGGATGTGGCGCAGGCACCCGGTCCGGCCCTCATGAACCTGGTTACGTCAGCGGGTGCAATGCTGCTGAGCGTCGCGTCCTTTCTGTTTGTCGGACGACTTCTGGGCGGACGCGCCACGTTTGAAGACATCATGGTTCTGATGATCTGGCTGCAGTTCCTCCAGATACTTGCCTTGCTGGCTACGCTGGTCATTGCAGTGACACTGCCGTTTCTGATGGTTCCGATGTTGCTGGCAACGGCGTTGGTCAGCTTTTATATCACCCTGCATTTCCTGAACGAGGCGCATCAGTTCGCATCCTTGGGAAAGGCGTTTGGCCTGATCTTGCTGGCCGCGCTGATTGCGATACCTTTTGTCCTCCTCCTGACCCCAAGTGGGCCCGTATAGGGAATATGACCATGTATGATGTTCAGAGAATCCGCTCTGATTTTCCCATCCTGTCGCGAGAGGTGAATGGGAAACCCCTGACTTATCTGGACAATGGCGCCTCGGCGCAGAAGCCGCAGGTGGTGATTGATGCAGTTACCCGCGCCTATGCCGAGGAATACTCGAACGTGCATCGCGGTCTGCACTATCTGTCCAACCTTGCAACGGAAAAGTATGAGGCCGTCCGCGGCACGGTTGCCCGGTTTCTGGGGGTGGCGAACGAGAATGAGATTGTCCTGAATTCGGGCACGACCGAAGGCATCAACCTTGTCGCCTATGGCTGGGCCATGCCGCTCCTGAAAGCCGGGGATGAAATCGTTCTGAGTGTCATGGAGCATCACGCCAATATCGTTCCCTGGCATTTCCTGCGCGAACGTCAGGGCGTGGTCTTGAAGTGGGTCGATGTGGGCCCGGACGGCGGACTGGACCCGCAGGCCGTGATTGATGCCATCACACCGCGCACAAAGCTTGTTGCTGTGACGCAATGCTCGAACGTGCTGGGAACGGTCGTTGACGTGAAGGCGATCACAAAAGGAGCCCACGCAAAAGGTGTGCCTGTTCTGGTGGATGGCAGTCAGGGTGCCGTGCACATGCCTGTCAACGTTCAGGATATCGGTTGTGACTTTTACGCCATTACGGGGCACAAGCTGTACGGTCCTTCTGGTTCGGGTGCGATCTACATCAAGTCCGACCGCATGGCCGAAATGCGCCCGTTTATCGGCGGCGGCGACATGATCAAAGAGGTCAGCAAAGATCAGGTGATCTATAACGATCCGCCGATGAAGTTCGAGGCCGGTACACCCGGGATCGTTCAGACAATCGGACTGGGTGTGGCGTTGGATTACATGATGGATCTGGGGATGGAGAACATTGCCGCCCACGAATCCGCCTTGCGGGACTATGCCATGCAGCGTCTGACCGGCCTGAACTGGGTGCAAGTGCAGGGCACACGCCCGGACAAGGCCGCAATTTTCAGCTTTACACTGGACGGGGCAGGGCACGCGCATGATGTTTCGACCATTCTGGACAAAAAAGGCGTCGCCGTTCGCGCCGGTCATCACTGCGCCGGTCCGTTGATGGATCATCTGGGGGTAACGGCCACATGCCGCGCCAGCTTCGGGCTTTACAATACCACTGACGAGGTCGACACACTGATCGATGCACTGGAACTGGCCCACGATCTGTTCGCGTAAATCCTGATGACGGGCAACAGATTTGCAGTTGCACCCGGAACGGAACAAGGTTAGCTAACGGCCAAGGCACCTGTAGCTCAGCTGGATAGAGCGCTGCCCTCCGAAGGCAGAGGCCAGAGGTTCGAATCCTCTCAGGTGCGCCACCTCACTAAATTAGATGTACCGGGCTCATGGGCGTATAGCATTTCCGCAGCTAATGCTTTGTCCGAATTCCCAACGTGTTCGTGCCTTCAAAAAAAAAGAGCGCCCAAAGGCGCTCATCACTTCGAAATGGTACACAGTGGTTAGCCGCCCCAGCTGCGGACTTCGCCGCAGTCCATGTGGACAAAATTCGAGCGGTGGTATTTACCGACGCCCCCCGCGCGGCAGGAAATGGCGGCTTTGGCCATTTGCGAAACCGAGCGTGAAGACAACCGCAAGTCAGCGGCTTGGCCCTTCATGTGCAGGGAATTCTTGGCAACGCGGCGGGATTTCGATCGCAGCATCGCGTTAGTCTGAGGGGACCGGTAGCCGGACAACAGCATATAGGGTTCGTTGACATCCAGCAGGTTGTGAGATGCTGCCATGATGTCAATGGTGCGCAGGTCCATGGATTTGGACTGATCGGTACGCCAGTCGCGCATGAAGTGGTTCACTTCCTTGATGGCGTCTTTGATGTAATTGCCGTCAACCCAGTAAATCATGTCAATGCGTTCACCGGTGCGCCCGGAATACATGCGAATGCGGCGAATATCACCGCCGCCGCGAAGGAAACCTGCTGCATTGGAATAGGTCGGTGCGGCTACTACCGCTGTGGCCGCGAACGCACCCAATAGGGCACGCCGGGTCAAGCCCGAAGCACTGCTCTTGGTCATTTCGTTTTTCGTCCCGTACTAGTTCCTGCCTGCACACGATGTTACGTGCGCCGTATTAATTTTTTTCCCATCCCAGATGCGGAAGTTATGACACAGACGGATTCGTCCGCCAAGAAATCTTTCGGATACACCAATTCAAGGGGGAAATATCGGCAGGTTTTTGCGCAACTGATGCAGTGATGCATAAATTACAGAAGGTTAGGGAAATCACTTTCCAAGGCGATGCAATCACGCATCAGCAGATGTTAGAAGCGCAGATTTGATGAATTTGTGAATAGACAATCGGGCGGTCCGCCAATCATACTGGCTCGGTGCTGAATGTATCGGCGCAAAGCATTGAATAACCAAGGCCATCTCATGTTTTCTGTTTTCCGGACCTGTACCAGTATCCTCGCGACCGCCTGTTTCGCAGCAACAGCGGCCTTTGCCGATTCCGAGACAAACCCACCGACCGCCTTCCGCATGGCGGTTGCCGAGTCGTTGGATTCGGGGTCTTCGCTGGCTGAATATTACAAAACAAACGGGTTTTCGCCGATCTGGGCCGGGCAGACCGAACAACATGCTGAACGCCGGGCCGCTTTGATTAAGGCCCTGTCCAATGCCGCGTTCCACGGGTTGCCGGATGCGCGTTATGATGTCCAGGCTCTTCTGGACCAGATGCGCGCTGCCCGTTCCCAGAGGGACTTGGGTGCTGTCGAAGCGGATTTAAGCCGGGTTTTCCTGCGTTATGCTACGGATATGTACTCGGGCGTGTTGAGCCCTTCACAGATTGACGATGGTTTGGTGCGCGAAGTCGATCGCAGGTCGCCGCAGGAACATTTGCAAGGTGTCGCATCAGCCACAGGGGCGACGTACATAGAACAGCTGGTGCCAGAGTCCCTGCAATACCGGTCTTTGCTGAAACAGAAAAAGGTTCTTGAAAACCTGGTTGAGCAGGGCGGTTGGGGGCCGACTGTACCGGTTGCAAAACTCGAATACGGTGATACCGGACCCAATGTCATTCGGCTGCGTGACCGATTGGTGGCTATGGGTTACCTGAGACCAACCGCCAGCCCGGAATTTGATGCCGCAATGCTGGGGGCCGTGCGGGCGTTTCAGACTGCCCATGGGCTCGAAGCGGATGGCGTTGCCGGAAATGGAACCCTGACCGAAATCAACCGTCCGGCCAGCGACAGGCTCAAAGCTGTCTACGTCGCGCTTGAGCGGGAGCGTTGGTTGCCACACTCACGAGGCGCGCGTCATATCTTGGTGAATCAGGCGGACTTCTCGGCGAAGATCGTGGATGAAGGTCAGGTATCATTTGAGACGCGGGCCGTAATCGGCAAGAACACCCATGATCGGCGCAGTCCCGAATTCTCGGACATGATGGAACACATGGTGATCAACCCGAGCTGGTACGTACCACGCTCGATCATCACCAAGGAATATTTGCCAAAACTTCAGTCCAACCCTAATGCGGTCGGTCACATCCAGATCACGGATCGAAGTGGCCGTCAGGTCAATCGTGGCGCCGTGGACTTTACGCAATTCACTGCACGGGATTTTCCGTTCGCGATGCGGCAACCACCCAGCAAAAGCAATGCGTTGGGCCTGGTGAAGTTCATGTTCCCAAACAAGCACAACATCTATCTGCATGATACGCCGCATAAAAACCTGTTTGCCCGCGAGGTTCGCGCTTTCTCGCATGGCTGCATCCGCCTGGCGCAGCCCTTCGAGTTCGCCTATGCCTTGCTGGCCCGGCAGGAAGAGGACCCCAAGGCTTTTTTTCACAGGGTTCTGAATACCGGCAAGGAAACAAAGGTAAACCTCGCGCAGTCGGTTCCTGTTCACATCATCTATCGGACGGCGTATGTCGGTCCAAAGGGTGAAGTTCAGTACCGCCGGGATGTCTACGACCGCGATCGCAAGATCTGGGAGGCTCTGCAAAAGGCAGGGGTGGTCCTGCCGGACGTTCAGGGGTAATCACTGGGGCAAGTCCTGATACAAGGAAGCCCTCTATGCAATTCACAATCAAGCAAATCGCCGAAGCGCTGGACGCCGAATGCCAGGGCGATACCAGCCTGATCGTCTATCGTGCCGCCGAACCCGGAGATGCAGGCGCAGATGATCTGGCCATGGCCATGTCGCCCAAATACGCCGACGCACTGTCCGGCGGGTCGGCAAAGGCGGCGGTTGTGTGGGAAGGCGCGGACTGGCAGGGGATGGGCTTGCAGGCCGCTATCTTTGTGCCGCGCCCGCGGATGGCGATGGCAGGAATTACGGCGATGCTGGACCGAGGCCAGGGGGTCGCTCCGGGTATTCACCCTTCGGCCGTAATCGATTCGACCGCAGAGATTGCCGAAAACGTTTCCATTGGCCCACTTACGGTCATTGGTGCGCGGGCTCGCATTGGGGCCGGTTCAGTTATCGGCGCGCATTGTGTTGTCGGAATGGACGCCGTTCTGGGAGAATCTGCGGTTCTGCGAGAAATGGTCAGCATCGGTGCACGTGCAAGGATCGGTGACCGCTTTGTCGCGCAACCGGGTGCGCGCATTGGCAGCGACGGGTTCAGCTTTGTCACTCCGGAAGTGTCTGGCGTGGAAAACGTTCGCAAAACGATGGGAGATGCGGGGGATGCCAAGGCCCAGAACTGGCTGAGGATCCATTCGCTGGGCGCGGTGGAAATCGGCGATGATGTTGAGGTCGGCGCGAACTGCACCGTTGACAACGGCACCATACGCAACACCGTGATCGGATCGGGTTCCAAGCTGGATAACCTAGTCCACGTGGGACACAACACGCGCGTTGGGCAGGACTGCCTGTTATGCGGGCAGACCGGTGTTTCGGGGTCCGTTGAGATCGGAAATCATGTTGTTCTGGGTGGCCAGACCGGCGTCGTGGACAACATTTTCATCGGGGATGGCGTGATTGCCGGCGGGGGCACCAAGATCCTGTCCAATGTTCCGGCCGGGCGGGTAATTATGGGTTATCCGGGCATAAAAATGGAATCTCATACCGATATCTACAAGGCCCAACGCCGCTTGCCGCGCATGGCGCGTGACGTAGAGGCGCTGAAAAAGGCTGTTTTCAAACAGTCTTCGAGCGATTAAATCACAACCACCGTGATAATCAGAGGACCGATATGAGCATCACCGACCGCGTCATCTCCATCATTGCTGAGCAAGCCGTGCTGGAGCCTTCGGATGTGACGCCCGAAAGTACGCTCGAGGACCTGGGTATCGACAGTCTGGGCCTGGTTGAAAGCATCTTTGCCATCGAGGAAGAGTTCGACATCTCGGTGCCGTTCAATGCCAACGAACCGACAGCCAGCGATTTCGACATCTCGAATGTTGCAGCCATCATTGCAGGTATCGAAAAGCTTGTGTCGGAAAAGGTCTGACTGAGCCTCATGAAACGCGTTGTCATTACCGGGGCGGGCACGATCAACTCGCTGGGCCATTCCGTTCCCGATACGCTGGAGGCCATGCGCGAAGGCCGCTGCGGCATCTCTGAACTTGAGTTTCGCGATGTCGATCGTTTGGCTATCAAGATCGGTGGGCAGGTCAGGGGGTTCGAGGCCGAAGGCCGGTTCAATCGCCAGCAAATGTCGCTCTATGATCGGTTTACCCAATTCACATTGACGGCTGCCAAAGAGGCCATCGATCAGTCTGGGATCGAATTTCACGGCGATCTTGCGGCGCGTTCCGGTGTCGTTCTGGGAACGGCCGGTGGCGGTGTTTCCACATGGGACGACAATTACCGGTCGGTCTACGAAGACGGCAAGAACCGTGTTCATCCTTTTGTTGTTCCCAAGTTGATGAACAACGCAGCCGCCAGCCATGTGTCAATGGAGCATAACCTCAAAGGCCCGAGCTTTACCGTTTCAACGGCCTGCGCCTCGTCAAATCATGCTATGGCACAGGCTTTCCAAATGGTTCGCAGCGGGGCTGCGCCCACGATGATCACAGGCGGTTCGGAATCCATGTTGTGTTTCGGGGGCGTAAAGGCCTGGGAAGGCCTGCGCGTTATGTCCAAGGACGCATGTCGACCGTTCAGTGCCAATCGAAACGGTATGGTCCAGGGCGAGGGCGCCGGCGTGTTCGTGTTTGAAGAATATGAGCATGCGCGTGCGCGCGGCGCTGACATCCTGTGCGAGGTTGTGGGTTTTGCAATGTCGTCTGATGCATCCGATATTGTCATGCCCAGCAAACAGGGGGCATCCCGTGCGATGGCCGGGGCCCTGGCTGATGCAAAGCTGAACGCGAGCGAAGTGGGCTACATTAACGCCCATGGGACCGGCACCGCCGCCAACGACAAAACTGAATGTGCAGCGGTCGCGGACGTTTTTGGACCGCATGCGGATGATCTTATGATCTCGTCCACAAAGTCCATGCATGGACATCTGATCGGCGGGACCGGAGCGGTGGAACTGCTGGCCTGCATCATGGCTTTGCGGGACGGGATAGTTGCCCCGACAATCGGCTATGAGGAGCCTGATCCGGAATGTGCGCTGGATGTGGTCCCAAATATTGCGCGCGAAGCAAAAGTTGACGTTGCACTCAGCAACGCGTTTGCCTTTGGCGGATTGAATGCAGTCCTGGCATTGAAGCGGATCTGAAGCCAAAATAGCTTACAAACCAAAAACGCCGCCGAAAGTTATTCGGCGGCGTCTTTGATTGTTGGTCCGGATGATGTTCAGTTGATTTCCAACTTGTCGAATCCTGCAGTGAACCCTGCCAGAGAAATCTCAATCTCAAGAAGTTGGTTGGGTGCCAGAACCGAGACGACAGACATTTTGGCCGTGCTGCCGGCCTTCATGGCATCGACATCGCCTTGAGTGAACCCAAGCTGAGCCACGCAGCCGATGGGGTTGCAATGGTGGTAGTCATAGCGTTTGCCCGGAGCGCCATCGATCGACAAAGCCAGTTGCGCTTGCAACATGATTTCGAGCGGTACAATGACTGTTGCGCCTGCAACTGCTGCGACACCTTCGGGCAATTTGTTGACCGATATCTCCGCAATTGGCTGGCCTTCCTGCCCGGACAGCGTCTGCCGCAGCAAGCAGGGGTCCTTACCTGCTTCTGTTTTGAGGCATCTGATTTCCCAGTCGCCGCTTTGCTCTTTGACGTATTGTTCACCTACGCGCGGACCGGTTTCGCCCAGGTCGAGATCGGAAGCCGCTTCCGTCTGCGGTGTCTCTGCCGGAGTTTGGTCGTCCTGAGATGTTTCCTGCGCGGCTGCGGTGCTGCACCAGAGTGCCGCGGAAACAAGGCTGAAAGACAGGATGTTCTTGATCATGAGTGCCTCGGTTGCGTGATTGAGCTTTTTGCCCGGTCTATCACCGTTGAAACAGGGTGTCAGTCACTAAGCTGCATTATTGGACGGATGTGAACGGATTCTTGCCCATTTGCACTGGTATTTAAAACGTCCGGGCCAATGAAAAAGGGAGCCGGTGGAGCGGCTCCCTTCCTAGAATTTTCTCCCCGTCGGACTGGCCGACTTATTTATGCGCAGACGTTACGAAAGGGGGGCGCACGGGTCAACTGCTAACCTGAATTTTTAATATACTGACCAGTTCATTTTAATGCGGGCCGAAATCAAAAATGCCGTGCCCGAAGGCACGGCCAGTCGACAGGGAGGAAGTCTGCCACCCCGGAGCCTTCGCCCATGAGGCGGCAAATAAACTATCGCAGTCAAAGGTTAACTTTGTATGCTGTCGTGGGATCGGTGATAAGCAAGGCGAATAATTCATGAACAACAGTATTTTCCTGGGTGGCGGTGGCAAGGATTACGCTGAACCGCAGGGCCTGACGCTGAAGTATGCCAACCGACACGGTTTGATCGCCGGGGCCACCGGGACAGGCAAGACCGTTACGCTACAAATTCTGGCCGAAGGTTTCTCTAAGGCGGGCGTGCCTGTGTTTCTGTCAGATATCAAAGGTGACCTGTCTGGTCTGGCCTTGTCAGGAAGCCCGGATCACAAATTGCATCAGGCGTTTCAGGATCGCGCGCAACGCATCGGGCTGACTGATTTCGCCTACGCTGCCTGTCCGGTGACGTTCTGGGACCTGTTTGGCGAGCAGGGACATCCGGTCCGAACCACCGTCACCGAGATGGGCCCCTTGCTGTTGTCGCGTCTGATGGAACTGAGCGAGGCACAGGAAGGAATCCTAAACATCGCATTTCGTGTGGCCGACGAAGAAGGTATGCCGCTGCTGGACCTCAAGGATCTGCAGGCATTGCTGGTCTGGATCGGTGAGAACCGCGCGCAGCTGTCCCTACGATACGGCAATGTCTCGACAGCGTCGATCGGGGCGATTCAGCGCCGCTTGCTGGTTCTTGAAAACCAGGGCGGAACCAAACTGTTCGGAGAGCCAGCGCTGGATCTGGCGGATCTGATGCGAACCGATCAGAACGGGCAGGGGATGGTGAATATTCTGGCATCAGACAAGTTGATGGGCGCACCTCGACTATACGCAACGTTTCTGCTGTGGCTGCTGAGCGAGCTGTTCGAAGAACTGCCCGAGGTGGGCGACCCCGAGAAACCCAAACTGGTTTTCTTTTTCGACGAAGCCCATCTGCTGTTCGATGATGCCCCGAAGGTTCTGGTGGACAAAGTTGAACAGGTCGCGCGCCTGATCCGGTCAAAGGGAGTCGGTGTGTATTTCATATCCCAAAACCCGGCCGACATACCCCAGGATATTCTGGGCCAGTTGGGCAACCGCATTCAGCATGCCTTGCGGGCTTTCACGGCACGGGATCGCAAGAACCTGCGGTTGGCTGCGGAAACCTATCGTGAGAATCCCGAGTTCGATACCGAGGAAGCCATCCGAGAGGTCGGTGTGGGTGAGGCGGTAACGTCAATGCTGCAGAAGAAGGGCATACCCGGGATCGTCGAGCGCACATTGATCCGGCCACCGGGGTCCCAGCTTGGCCCGATCACGCAAAGCGAACGGCAGGCGATCCTTGATGCATCGGGGATGCGGGCAAAATACGATCAGCCCGTCGATCGAAAGTCGGCGTTTGAAATACTTCAGGCCCGGGCCGACGCAGCAGCAAAGGAAGCCGAAGATGCCGAGGCAGAAGATCTGTTTGAAACACAGACACCTGCCGAGCGCGAGTTTGCCGCGGCCCGCAGATATTCCGGGCAGCGCGTCAGCCGATCCTCTTCCCGCGTTTCGCGGAAGCAGGACACGTTTGCATCGGCCATGAGTCAGGCGTTGATCAAGGAACTGAAAGGGACGACCGGCCGCCGCATCGTGCGTGGCATACTTGGCGGGTTGTTTCGCAATCGCTGAGCGGATGCGCCGTTTCTAATTGAGGCGGCGCTGACCTTCCTGTCGGCAGTATGCGTCCGCCTCGGCGACTGACATCTTGGTTGCCGGATAGTCGATGGCCCGATCCCAAATGACCCGGTTCAGAGTATAGAGCTGGCAGGTCACAACCCCTTTTGGTGTTTGGACCTGGACAGGTGTTGTTTCAAGGCTTTCTGGGGACGGAACGCAGGCTGTCATAGCCGCGAGAACAGGCAGAACCAGTGCTGCTTTGGTGGTTGGTGCTTTCATGGTGGAACACAACTTTTCTAGGTTAACATACAAAATCGTTACAGATCGGCGGTTTAAGTGTGAGCGAGTGCCGAACAACAGCCAGAAACCATCTGGCTGATATATCCGTCTAGTCAGTTTTTTCTATCGATGCAACAAACCGCGCCGGACAGCCGGCGCGGTTCACTCAATTGTAAGAAGTTTGAAATTATTTTTCGGGGATCAGACCACGCGGGCTGAATCTAAGAACAATCAATAGAATCAATCCCATGGTAAACAACCGCATATGCGCGGCGCTGTCGATCAGGTGCGCTTTGAGTGCACTTCCGTCAGGCATACCCGCAGTGATCAGATTCATCAGCCACAGACCGATGGGCTCTACCTGAACCCAAAGGAACCAGATCAGGAACGCACCAAGGACGGCGCCAAAGTTGTTGCCCGATCCGCCCACGATCACCATGACCCAGACAAGGAAGGTGAACCGCAGCGGGTTGTAGGTGCCCGGCGTCAACTGTCCGTCCAGCGTGGTCATCATCGCGCCCGCTATGCCACAAATGGCCGAGCCCAGAACGAAGATCTGCAGGTGACGGCGGGTGACGTCCTTGCCCATCGCCTCGGCGGCGACCTCGTTGTCGCGAATGGCGCGCATCATGCGACCCCACGGGCTCTTCAGTGCCATCTGCGCCATCCACAGCAGAACCAGAAGGACAATTAGGAACAGCAAGGAATAGCCAAGTTTCACGGAAAGTGTTGAAGCCGTCACCGGGTCCAGTCCGAACCAATCGGCACGGGCAACGAAGCCGGGGTCATTTTGCAGGTCGACCTCATACCCGACCACAGGGGAAGGGCGGGGAATGCCGTAGACGTTCTTTACCCCACGCGCCAGCCAGTCCTCGTTCTTCATGATCGCGATAATGATCTCGGCGATACCGAGCGTCGCAATTGCCAGATAGTCCGAGCGCAAACCCAGCGCGGTTTTGCCGATCAGCCAGGCCGCACCTGCGGCCAGCAGCCCGCCAGCAGGCCAGGCCAGCAGCACGGGTAAGTTCAGACCGCCGATATTGCCTGCAACGGCGGGGTCAATCGCTTCGATGGCGGCAACGTTGGGATCGAAGATGGCGCGGTAGATAAAGAAACCAACGACCAGAATACCAATGATTGCCAGGGTCTGCGTGCGTCCCTTGGGCATCTTCTGTGCAACCATCACGGCCGCAACGACGGTTGCGGCCCCCAGCAACAGCGCGAGGATCACACCAAAGCCACCACCGGACCAGGCGCCCGGCGTTGGCGCGGTCGAAACCAGCACAACTGCCAACCCGCCCAGCGCAACAAAGCCCATGACGCCAACATTGAAGAGGCCCGCAAAGCCCCATTGCAGGTTCACCCCAATGGACATGATGGCCGAGATCAGGCCCATGTTCAGGATCAGGATCGCCGCGTTCCAGCTTTGCGTGAACCCGGTCAGCAGGATCAGAGCGCCAACGACAACAAATAGCAGTGTGTTTTTGACGGGCTCGCTCATATCACTTTCCCCTTGAACAGGCCCGTGGGCTTAAACAGCAGCACAATCAGCAGGATCGCAAAGCTGACGGCGAATTTGTAATCGGTGGACAGGAACTGGACCAAGCCTGACGGCTCCAGACTTTCCGGCGCCAGATAGGTCAGTACCTTTTTCCAGGCATAGGTGATGGTCACTTCGGAAAACGCGATGATGAACCCGCCCGCGATGGCACCCAGAGGGTTGCCAA
The DNA here is from genome assembly GCF_056538465.1 of Ruegeria sp. BG6. NCBI lineage: Bacteria > Pseudomonadati > Pseudomonadota > Alphaproteobacteria > Rhodobacterales > Roseobacteraceae > Ruegeria > Ruegeria sp. BG6. Next base: position 373,950 of record NZ_JBQFTB010000001.1, read on the forward strand.
GCCCGCCTACAATGGCCGAGGCAAAGATTGGCAGCAGAAGCTGAAAATAGACAAAGGGCTTGAAGCTTTTGTCGAGGCCGTAAAGCACACCCGCCGTGGTTGCCAGCGCAGCCACGATGATCCAGGTGATCATCACCACACGTTCAGGGTTGATGCCCGACAGCAGAGCCAGATCCTCGTTGTCCGAATAGGCGCGCATCGATTTACCGGTGCGGGTCTTGTTCAGGAACCAGAACAGCAGCGCCACGGCAACAACCGCCACGATCACGGTAATGCCCTGAGAGGTCTTGATCGCCAGCCCTTCTTGCAGGCCGGTCATCGCCTTGAAATCCCGCGCCGAAACAATGAACCGCGCGCCGTCCGAGAACCTTTGGTCATCCGGCCCGATGATGAACCGCACAAGCCCGTTCATGATGAACATCACGCCCATCGATACGATCACCAGAATGACCGGCTTGGCCTTTTGTTCCCTATAGAACCGATAGACCAGCCTGTCCGTGATCAGTACCAGAACGATACAGCCCAGAATGGCAAAGGGCAGGGCCAACAAGGCGGTCGGCAGCGGCCCGAAACTGACCCCGGCGGCCTGCAGGCCCCATGTGACCAGCACGGCGATCATCGCGCCAAAGGCCATCGTATCGCCATGGGCAAAGTTCGAGAACCGCAGGATGCCATAGATCAGCGTCACCCCCAACGCGCCCAGCGCCAACTGGCTGCCATAGGCGATTGCGGGAACAAGGACGAAGTTGGAGAGCGCCACAAAGGCGTTGAGAAAGTCCATGTTACTCTCCATACTCCGGACAGTTTATCTTGATTGTTTCAAACTGCCCTTCGGTGCTGTTCCGTTTGGTATAAAGCTTGAACCAAAGGTTTCGGCTCTCCCAAAGATCAACAACCTCATCGTCGTTGCTTGCATCGGCTTCGAATACAAAAGCATATGACTGTTCGTCATATGGTGAGATTTGTTTGCCAGAAAGCCAATCATTCAATTTGAATTCCAAAGGCTCACCTGAATCAAAATCAAACTTGAACCAAATCGGGAGGGGAACAGGCACTCTTGAATAGCGTGCAAAGTCAACCCAAGCGATTTCTTCTACTCTCTCAATAAGTTCGTATGGGTTGTTCCCATTTTTCTCGTTTATTGGCGCCATGAAGACTGTCGTTGTAACGACCAGTTCACTTTTTTCCTGCGTCACTTGGCAGAGCTTTTGAATGTCACATCTCTCAACAATCACACAATCATATTTCTTGAGCCCGCTAACAGGCCCTATGAATGCCAATAGTGACTGGGGTAGAGCGCACAGTACTAGTGCGGAAATCGTCTTAAACATCCTCACCCTCCCAAAAAACTCTTACGAACTTCGGGATCGGCCAGCAGTTCCTTGCCCGTGCCGGTATAGGCGTTCCGCCCCTGCACCAGAACATATCCCTTATCCGCGATCTCCAGCGCCTGACGGGCGTTCTGTTCCACCATCAGGATCGGCAGGCCGGTGCGTGAGACCTCGATGATCCGGTCAAACAACTCATCCATCACGATGGGCGAGACCCCGGCGGTGGGTTCGTCCAACATCAGAACTTTCGGCTGAGTCATCAGCGCGCGGCCCACGGCGACCTGCTGGCGTTGGCCGCCTGAAAGCTCTCCGGCGGCTTGGTTGCGTTTGTCGCGCAGGATGGGGAACAGGTCATAGACCTGCTCCATCGTCTGGCTGATGTCGTCGCGGCGGATGAAGGCACCCATTTCAAGGTTTTCCTCAACCGTCATTGAGGTGAAGATGTTTGAGGTCTGCGGGACGAAGCCCATGCCGCGCACCACACGGTCCTGCGGGGTGAGGTTGGTAATGTCCTCGCCGTCCAGTCGCACCGAACCGGACCGGACGTCCAGCATTCCGAAAACGGCCTTCATCGCAGTCGATTTGCCAGCGCCGTTCGGGCCAACGATCACGGCGATTTCGCCCTTGTCGACGGCGATGGTGCAGTCATGCAGAATATCCGGGCCCTTGCCGTAGCCACCCGTCATCGTGTCGCCGATCAGAAAGGGACCACCTTCGACCCTGTGGGTTTCGCCGCTTTTGCTGTGTGCAGGCGTCATCGTGCCAGCACCCCGGGTGTTGGTGATCGAGGTGTCCTTGTTGCCGTGGTCATCCTGATAGGGATTGTCGCTCGTGCCAGCGGTCATGATTGGGCCTCCAGCTTGTCCTTGTTTTTCAAACCGGTGCCCAGATAGGCTTCGATCACGTGTTCATTGGCCTTGATTTCGTCCAGCGTACCTTCGGCCAGCACCTTGCCCTCGGCCATGCAGATGACCGGATCGCAGATCTTGCCAATGAAATCCATGTCATGCTCGATGACGACAAACGTATAGCCGCGTTCCTTGTTCAGACGCAGGATCGTGTCGGCAATGGTCATCAGCAATGTGCGGTTTACGCCCGCGCCGACCTCGTCCAGAAACACAATCTTGGCATCGACCATCATGGTCCGCCCCAGTTCCAGTAGCTTCTTCTGGCCACCCGAAACCTGACCCGCCTTGTGGTCGGCCAGATGCTCGATGGTCAGGAACTCCAGAACCTCGTCGGCTTTCGCGCGCAAAGCGCGTTCCTCATCTGCGATGCGCTTGCGTCCGAACCACGTGTTCCACAGCGATTCCCCTGATTGGGCACCGGGAACCATCATCAGGTTCTCGCGGCAGCTCATCGATGAGAATTCGTGCGCGATCTGGAAGGTGCGCAGCAAGCCCTTGTGAAACAGCTCATGCGGAGGCAGGCCCGTGATGTCCTCGCCATCCATGTGCACTTTTCCGCTTGTGGGGGGCAGTACCCCGGCGATCACGTTGAACAGAGTGGTTTTTCCGGCCCCGTTCGGCCCGATCAGACCGGTGATTGAACCCTTTTGGATTTCCAGCGATGCCCCATCCACCGCATGAAACCCGCCGAAATGCTTATGCACGTCTTCGACGACGATCATATTATCCCCTTGCCGCCCTGTTCGGCGTTCTTGTTGTCCCATCCCCAGAGAAGAGGTGCGGTCTTTTGTCATTGAAACAGCCCGGACACAAGGCCCGGGCTGCTCGATTTATAACTTGTACTGAGGCGTCAACGGAAGTTGACTGTCTTGTTTTCGCCGTCAGTTACTTCGATCTCGCGGTAAGAACCAGCGCTCTCGCCGGGGCCGATCAGTTCCACGCCCGAGGCGCCGACATAGTCGATGTCCTGACCTGCGGCCAGCAGTTCCAGACCCTTGGCCAGTTCACCCGGATAGATCTTTTCACCCGGAGCGTTGGCGACGTCCATGATCTTGGCGCCGTAGTCCGCCGGGTTGGTCGACCCTGCGGCCTGCATGGCCAGCATGAACAACGCGGCGGCGTCATAGGATTCAGGCGAGTAGGGCGACGAGCCGTCGAAGCCACCGGCCTCGGCCATGGCAAAGTACTTCTCGGCACCTTCACCACCCGAACCGGCGATCTGACCGAACGAGCCGTTCAGGTCTGGTCCCACATTTGCGGGCAGCGAGTCACCGATCATGCCGCCGGGCAGACCGAACGTGTCGAATGCACCGCTGTCTAGTGCCGACTGGATGATGCCCAGACCGCCCTGGTCCAGATAACCGGCAACCACCAGAATATCGCCACCTGCCGACGCCAGAGCGCCAACTTCGGCCGAATAGTCGGCTTTACCGTCTTCGTGCGCCGCAACTATGGTGATTTCACCGCCAGCTGCTTCGAACGAAGTCTGGATCGCGTCCGCCAGACCCTTGCCGTAGTCGTTGTTGGTGTAAGTCAGAGCGATCGAGTTGATGCCGCGGTCTTTCAGAATGTCTGCCATCACCTGACCTTCGCGCGCATCCGAAGGTGCGGTGCGGAAGAACAGGCCGTTGTCTTCCATGGTCGACAGACCGGGCGACGTTGCCGACGGCGAGATCATGACCATGCCGTTCGGTATTGCAACGTTCTGCAGGATCGCGCCGGTCACACCCGAGCAGTCGCCGCCGATGATGCCGGCAACGCCATCGGCAATCATGCGTTCGCCGTTCGAGGTGGCCAGACCGTTGTCGATGCAGCCGGTATCGGCCCGGGTTCCGGTGACGGTTGCGCCATCCAGAAGCTTGCCGGATTCTGTGACCTCGGCCATCGCCATTTCTGCGCCGGACCCCATCGCCGGTGCCAGAGATTCAATTGGGCCGGTGAAGCCGAACAGGATGCCAAGCTTGACATCTTCGGCCATGGCGGTACCGGCCAGCAAAGCGGTTGCTGCAGTTGCTGTTAGCAGCTTTTTCATAAGGTTACTCCCATATTGGAACGTTAACGTCCGGCCATGACCCTAGGCAAGCAATGCGAAAAAGGGAAGTCCTAACGAAAAAGTGCTTTTGCTTGTCCTAACTCTATTTGTTTTGTTGGGTTTAACCAAAATTTGGGCGTCTGGCCAAAGCAGGAGGGTAATGATGATCAGGGTTTGCGCGATTCTTTCGATGCTGGGGATTGCTGTGACCGCATGGGCGGACGAACTGCAAACCTCGCAAGGCCCGGTGAGTGTCGAGGAAATGGCCGCCGGGCTGGATACGCCGTGGGCGATCGGGATTATCTCCAACGACGTATTTCTGGTGACGGAGCGAGACGGCGATCTTTTGTATTTCGACGGGGACAGAACCCAACAGGTCTCAGGCGTGCCGGATGTGGTCGCATCGGGGCAGGGCGGTTTGCTGGATGTCACAATCGCCCGTGATTTCGCGCGTAGCAGAGAGATCTTTCTTACCTTCTCCAAAGCTCAACAGGGTGGTGCAGGCACTGCGGTCGCGGTGGCGCGTCTTGCGGAAGACGGAAAACAACTCACCAACGTCCGCATCATTTTCGAGGCCGTCCCGGGCGGATCAGGTGGCCGCCATTTCGGCTCGCGCGTGGTCGAAGCAACGGATGGCAGTTTGTTCGTGACACTGGGCGAGCGTGGGGACCGTCCGGCGGCGCAGGACAGGTCCAATCATCTGGGGACGGTCGTCCGGATCAACCGCGATGGTTCGGTTCCCGCAGATAATCCCTTTGTGGGTCAGTCCACAATACGGCCTGAAATCTGGTCTTATGGCCATCGAAACCCGCAGGGCGCAGGGCTGGACGCCCGAGGACGTTTGTGGGTGTCGGAACATGGGGCCAAGGGTGGCGACGAGGTCAATCTTGTTCAGCCCGGCGCCAACTACGGTTGGCCGGTTATCTCGTACGGTGTTCACTATTCCGGTCAGAAGATCGGCGAAGGCACGTCGAAGCCGGGTATGAAGCAGCCCGAACATTACTGGGACCCCTCCATCGCCCCTTCGGGATTGCTGGTCTATTCCGGCAAAATGTGGCCCAAGTGGAAGGGGGATATCTTTGTCGGGTCGCTCAAGTTTGACTATATCGCGCGGTTGGCAGGTTCTCCGCTGCGCGAGGCGGAACAGATCAAAGGCCCCATGACCGAGCGTGTGAGGGACATCGTCGAAGGTCCCGATGGGGCAATCTGGTTCATTTCCGTGGGGCAGGGCGCGGTTTACAGAATGTCACGCTGAGCGCACCAACCGCGCGGTCCTTAGACCGACAACCGCCCGCTTTGCGTTCCACGCTCACGATAAGGGGTGGTGTTGTAGTGCGCCCGGTAGCATTTCGAGAAATGCGAAGGGCTGGCAAAGCCGCAGGCGAGTGCCACGTTGATGACGCTCATATCCGTCTGCATCAGCAGGTTGCGGGCCTTGTGAAGACGCAGTTCCATATAATACCGCTTGGGTGATCGGCTCAGGTAGCGACGGAACAGACGCTCCAGCTGGCGGGTCGACATGCCGACTTCTTTCGCCAGAATCGAAGGCGAAATCGGCTCTTCGATGTTCTTTTCCATCATCAGAATGACCTGACTCAGCTTGGGGTGCCGCACACCGATCCGTGTCGGGGTCGACAGCCGCTGCGTGTCCTGATCTGTGCGGATCGATGAATAGATCATCTGGTCGGCCACGGCGTTTGCCAGATCCTCACCGAATTCATCAGCGATTAGCTTGAGCATCAGGTCGATGGACGAAGTACCGCCTGCGGTCGTCATGCGATTGCCGTCGATCAGGAACACCGATTTGGTCAGTTCCACTTCATCGAACTCCTCGATGAAACTGTCGGAGTTTTCCCAGTGGATCGTCGCCCGCTTTCCGTCCAGAAGACCGGCCTTTGCCATCGTGTAAGCCGCTGTACACAGCCCGCCGACCTTGAGCCCTCGGCGCGCCTCGCGACGCAACCAGTTCAGCACTTTTTTCGTGGTTGCGGTCTGAACATCGACACCGCCGCAAATCAGGACAACCTCGTCGCGCCGCAGTTCGATCAGATCGGCGTCCAGTTTGAAGGTCGTTCCGGCGGAACAACTGACGGTGTCACCGCCTTCGCCCACCAGTGACCACGTATAAAGCTGGCGACCGGCCATGCGGTTGGCGATCCGCAGGCTGTCCAGCGCGGACGCAAAGGACAAAAGTGAGAATTTGTCCAGCAAAACGAAAACGAAGTTTTGCGGATTGGACGCAGTGTCTGGCACCGTGACAACTTGGCGTTGCTCTTTCATGGCGTGATGTCCTTGATTCGGCGCCGGGTGATCGTTTTCCCGGCGTCAGTTTTATCAGTCACCATGACCAAAGCTTGTTTGCGGCGTCAAGGGGCGCAAATGGGATATGGTCACTCTTCAATACATTTTGTATAGAGGCGACCTGACTACTTCAGCGGAGATCAAAGCTATGACAGAATGGCAAAAAACGGACTGGCGCAACAAGCCACGGGTTCAGATGCCAGACTATACCGACGCGGCCGCCCTGGCCAAGGTCGAGGCCCAGCTTTCGCAGTATCCCCCGCTGGTTTTTGCCGGTGAGGCGCGGCGCCTCAAGCAACATCTGGGTGCCGCCGGTCGCGGCGAAGCCTTCCTGCTGCAGGGCGGGGATTGTGCTGAAAGTTTTGAACAATTCAGCGCGGACGCGATCCGCGACACCTTCAAGGTGATGCTGCAGATGGCGATGGTTCTGACCTATGGTGCCAAGGTGCCGGTGGTCAAAGTCGGCCGCATGGCCGGCCAGTTCGCCAAGCCGCGCAGCGCCCCGACCGAGGTGATGGATGGCGTGGAGCTGCCCAGCTACCGCGGTGACATCATCAACGAACTGGCCTTCACGCCCGAGGCGCGGATTCCGAATCCGGACAAGATGCTTCAGGCCTACACGCAGGCGGCGGCCACGCTGAACCTGTTGCGCGCATTTTCGACCGGCGGATTCGCGGACATGAGCCGTGTCCATTCCTGGACACTGGGCTTCACCGACAAACAGGATGTCCAGAAATATTCCGAGATCGCGGATCGTATTCAGGACACCATCGATTTCATGGGCGCTGCCGGGATCACGGCGGACACAACGCATGAGTTTTCGACGGTTGAGTTCTACACCAGCCACGAAGGCCTGCTGCTGGAATATGAAGAGGCCCTGACGCGTCTTGATTCCACGTCCGGCAACTGGCTGGCTGGCTCCGGGCACATGATCTGGATCGGTGACCGCACCCGTCAGCCTGACGGTGCGCATGTCGAGTTCTGCCGTGGCGTTCAGAATCCGATCGGACTGAAGTGCGGCCCGACCACAACGGCCGAAGACCTCAAGGTTCTGATGTCGAAGCTGAACCCGGAGAACGAAGAAGGCCGCCTGACCCTGATTGCACGCTTTGGTGCGGGTAACGCGGGCGAGCATCTGCCGCGCCTGATCAAGGCCGTCAAGGAAGAGGGCGCCAAGGTGACCTGGGTCTGCGATCCGATGCACGGCAATACGATCAAGTCGGCCACGGGCTACAAGACCCGTCCGTTCGACTCGGTCCTGCGCGAAGTGCGCGACTTCTTCGGAGTGCATCAGGCCGAGGGCACCATCCCCGGCGGCGTTCATTTCGAGATGACAGGTTTGGACGTGACCGAATGCACCGGTGGCGTGCGGGCCGTGACCGAAGAAGACCTGTCGGATCGCTATCATACCGCCTGCGACCCACGCCTGAATGCGTCCCAGTCGCTGGAGCTGGCGTTCCTGGTCGCTGAGGAACTGACCAACCTCCGCCGCGACCGCGTTAAGCGCGAAGCCAGCTGATAGTGCTTCCCAGAAAAGCAGAACGGCGGGCCATGGTGCCCGCCGTTTTCATTTGATCGGATTAGTTCAATCCTTTCGCGAAACGACAAGCCGCAAATGAGAGGCGGGGTGTTTGAACCCTTCTTGTTTCTCGGCAAACCCCTCGGCCAATTGTTTCTGTGCGATTTGGGGGGCTTGGATTTCGGAAACAGCGCGGATCCGACTTTCCTTGATCGCAAAACGTTTGGGGGTGGCACCAATGGTGCCGTCGCTGACCATCACGCCCAGTATCCGGCTGACATCGCCCAGATCGCTTCTCAGTGGCAAAAGGATCATGCGTGCCTGCAAACGCGCGCTGCCCAAACGTCCTTTTGAGAGCAGGTCCATCTCTGCCAGCGCGGGTTCCGAAAAAACCCGTTCCAGAACTTCGGTAATCTGCTGCCTCGCCGAGGCCTCGAAAAATGCGGTAAGGGGCATGCCGCGGACTTCCATGCCAGCCAGTTTGGTCTGATGGCTGCATGCAAGGCGGAACCGCGCCAGACCGGGGGCGATACGTTCAAGAACAAAGGTGTATTCCAGAATATTCTCAAGTCCGCGCGGGTCGATCTGTGACCGCATCGGAACGCCGTCACCGGTTAAAAGAGCCGTCCAGTAGGCTTCGGCCTGACGGATCGGAGTAAGACTGCGCCCACTGTCAAAACGATCCATTGCAACGATCTTTCCAATTTTGGACCCGGAACCATTCCTGAAAAGAGACTTCATTTTCGTCACCCCGTACCAATCAAACGCCATTTTCATAAAATGCTACGCATTACGGCCATAGGCGTTCCAACAACCATGAAAGGAAGATTGGCACGGGTTAACTCAATTTTGGAGGAATTCTTTAACGAATGGTTAACTTCCGGGAGTTCACGCAATCACAGCAAGGTCTTGCCCTGTGGCGGTCTATGGCATTAGGTGCGGCAAGCACGCAGGAAATGGCATCGACAGAAAGGGCAGGCATGATCAGATCCATGACCGGATTTGCCTCGGGTAAGGGGGCTTTCGGGCCGCATAGCTGGACGTGGGAACTCCGCAGCGTGAATGGCAAGGGTCTGGACATGCGTCTGCGCCTGCCGGATTGGCTGACCGGATTGGAAGCAGCCTTGCGGGCAGAACTGTCAAAATCTCTTAGCCGCGGCAATGTGACTTTGTCGTTGCGGCTGAGCCGCGAAGAAACGGCACCAGATCTTGTGCTGAATGAAACCGCGATGGAATCGGCATTGGATGCGCTGGCTCGAACAGAAAACATGGCTACAGCGCGCGGCTTGACGCTTGCGCCATCCTGTGCCGCAGATTTGCTTGCGTTGAAAGGCATGATGGAAGCGGGCAATGATACGGACGATGCCGCGCCTTTGGTCGCACATCTTCAGTCTGAATTTCCTGCACTTATGGGCGCCTTTATCGACATGCGGCAGGCCGAGGGGAAAGCGTTGGCCGGTATACTTGACGGGCAACTGGATCAGGTCGCGGCGCTGACAGCTCAGGCGGCTGAGTTGGCCGAAAAGCGCAAAGGCAAGGCTGCCGAGGCGTTGCAGGAAAACCTGGCTCGCGTTCTGGACAACGCTCAGGGTGCGGACCCGGACCGCGTCGCGCAAGAGCTTGCGCTGATCGCCGTTAAGGCGGACATCACCGAAGAGATTGACAGACTGGGGGCCCACGTGACTGCCGCCCGCACTTTGCTGGCGCAGGACGGGGCGGTAGGACGCAAGCTGGACTTCCTGATGCAGGAGTTCAACCGCGAGGCCAACACCTTGTGTTCCAAGGCGCAAAGCGCGGAGCTTACCGCCGTAGGCCTCGAACTTAAGGCTGTGATAGATCAAATGCGCGAACAAGTGCAAAACGTGGAATAAAATCGGAGCGTAAGGATATGGCGGATAGACGAGGCCTTCTTATCATTCTGTCCTCGCCATCGGGCGCGGGCAAATCCACGCTGGCCAAACGGTTGATGAGTTGGGACACAGAGCTGGAGTTTTCAGTTTCGGCAACAACCCGCGCGCCGCGACCGGGCGAAGAACACGGGCGCGATTACTATTTTTTAAACGAAGACATGTTCCGTCAGCAGGTTTCAGACGGTCAGATGCTGGAACACGCGCATGTTTTCGGAAACTTCTATGGTTCTCCCGCAGGTCCGGTTCGCGAGTCGATCAACAGTGGCAAGGATGTCCTGTTCGATGTCGACTGGCAGGGTGAGGTGCAGATCCGGAACTCGGATCTGGGCAAACATGCGCTTTCGATCTTTATTCTTCCGCCTTCGATTCCGGAATTGCGACGCAGGTTGGAAAGCCGGGGGCAGGACAGTGAAGAAGTGATCGCCAAACGGATGCTCAAAAGCTGGGACGAAATCAGCCACTGGGGGTATTACGATTACGTGCTGATCAATGACGATCTGAATGCAACCGAAGAAAAGCTGAAAACCATCGTCAGCGCCGAGCGAATGCGCCGCATTCAGCAACCCGCGTTGCAGGATCATGTGCGGACATTGCAAAGTGAGTTCGAGGGTTTGTCATGACCATCTACGCACTGGGCGAACACACACCGCAACTTCACGAGGATACCTGGGTTGCGCCCGACGCCAATTTGATTGGGAAGGTCGTGCTGGAGCAAGGCGCCTCGGTCTGGTTCGGCTGCACCATCCGCGCCGATCACGAGGAAATTCGCGTAGGTGCGGGCAGCAATGTGCAGGAAAACTGCGTCATGCATATCGACGCCGGTTTCCCGCTGTCCATAGGGGCCAATTGCACCATCGGCCACAAGGTCATGCTGCACGGCTGCACAATCGGTGAGAATACCTTGATCGGGATGGGTGCCATCGTTCTGAACGGGGCCAGGATCGGCAAGAACTGCCTGATCGGGGCCGGGGCGCTGATCACCGAAAACAAGGAGATACCGGACAATTCCCTGGTCATGGGATCGCCCGGAAAGGTCGTGCGCCAGGTGGATGAGGCGACGGCGCAGCGGCTTACACTAAGCGCGCTGCACTATCAGGACAATATGCGGAAATTTCGTGAAACCCTGAAGCCGATTTCATAGGCCTTTTGACGAGACAAGTAGAAAGGCCGCAGCAATGGCAGAAGATCAGCTAAACGAATTTGTTTCGGCCATTCCCATGCCAGCATTGATGGTCGACCAGACAGAGCGGATCGTTGCTGCCAACACTGATGCCATAACTCTGTTGGGCCGCAACATTCATGGCCGACATTTCGCAACCATCCTGCGGCAGCCTCAGGTTATCGAAGCGATGGAGCAAAGCCTGAGCACGAAAGAGGCCGCGAAAACAAAGCATCTGTCCAACGACGGTGCGCAGGACACCACGTTCGAGGTCCAGTGCAGATACTTAAACGGGATCGGTGCCGTTTCGGGCGGGGCAGTTTTGGCCATCTTTCAGGACGTGAGCCATCTGGAACAGGCAAGCCAGATGCGGCGGGACTTTGTAGCGAATGTCAGTCACGAGTTGCGCACCCCCTTGACCGCCTTGATGGGGTTCATTGAAACACTGCGTGGCCCGGCCCGAAAGGATGAGGCCGCGCGTGACCGGTTCCTGCAGATCATGATGGATGAGGCGAACCGGATGAACCGTCTGGTGGGCGATCTGTTGTCGCTAAGCCGGGTCGAGAGCGAGGAACGTATCCGGCCCAAGGAAGCAGTGGACCTGACGGGGCTGTTGCAATCAACGATAAACACGCTGCGCCCGCTGGCAGAGGATGTGCAAGTCGCTTTGTCTCTGAACGCGCCGCCGGATTCCGTGTCGCTGCCGGGTGATGCCGATCAACTGCGTCAGGTCTTCACCAACCTTATCGAGAACGCCATCAAATACGGCAGCAGCGGCGGCGTCGTTGATGTCACGCTTGACCTTTTGGAGCGTGACGCGACCGTACGTGGCCCGTCTGTGCGTGTTCAGGTGGCGGACAAGGGGCCAGGTATCGACTCAGTACATTTGCCCCGGCTGACGGAACGGTTTTATAGGGCCGACAGCCACCGGTCACGTCAGTTGGGGGGGACGGGACTTGGGCTGGCGATCGTAAAACACATCGTCAACCGGCATCGCGGCCGGTTGCGTGTGGAAAGCGAATTGGGGCAGGGCACAACGTTCACTGTGATCCTTCCCATCGGGCACAGCGAAACCTGAAACCTGCTCAGGGAAGCCTTGCTGCAAGTGCATGACAGCTTTGCGCAAAGTTATGCAACTTTCCTCCGGCTTGTCATGAAACTGTTACACACCTGTCACAAAAGGCTTACGCGCGCCTTTTAGGGGTTCGCCCAAGATCATCATGGGGATGATCACTACATATCTTTGTCAAGGAGACTGAAATGTCCTTTGTAAAACTGTCGGCTTCTGCACTGGCCATCGCGGCCGTTTCGGCGACTACTGCTGCTGCGCGTGATCAGGTACAGGTTGCCGGTTCGTCAACCGTGCTGCCTTACGCTTCGATCGTTGCTGAAGCCTTCGGTGAAAACTTTGATTTCCCGACACCGGTTGTTGAATCGGGCGGTTCCTCGGCTGGTCTGAAGCGTTTTTGTGAAGGTGTTGGCGAAAACACCATCGACGTTGCGAACGCTTCGCGTGCCATCCGCGAAAAAGAGATCAAAGCCTGCGCTGAGAACGGCGTGACGGACATCATCGAAGTTCAGATCGGTTATGACGGCATCGTTTTCGCATCCGACATCAACGGCAACTCGTTCGAGTTCACGCCGGAAGACTGGTACAAAGCCCTGTCCGCTCAAATCGTCGTCGACGGCGAACTGATCGACAACCCGAACAAAACCTGGGCCGACGTAAACCCGAGCTTCCCGGAACAGCCGATCGCAGCCTTCATCCCGGGCACCAAGCACGGCACCCGTGAAGTGTTCGAAGACAAGGTGATCCTGGCCGGTTGTGAGCATCTGGGCGACTTTGACGTCTACAAGGCGGCCAACGGCGACGACAAGAAAGCAGCTGAAAAAGCCTGTATCGCTCTGCGCACCGACGGCGTTTCGGTCGACATCGACGGCGACTACACCGAAACACTGGCCCGTATCGAAAGCAACAAGGACGGCATCGGCGTATTTGGTCTGGCGTTCTATGAGAACAACACCGACAAGCTGCAGGTCGCGACCATGTCTGGCATCGTTCCTTCGACCGAGTCGATCGCATCCGGCGAATACCCGGTTTCGCGCCCGCTGTTCTTCTACGTGAAGAAGGCCCACATCGGCGTGATCCCCGGCCTGAAAGAATATGCCGAATTCTTCGTCGCTGACGAGATCGCAGGCCCCGATGGCCCGCTGGCAGAATACGGCCTGGTATCCGACCCCGAGCTGGTCAAGGTACAGGAAACAGTCGCCAACGAAACCGTTCTGGGCGGCGGCTCCTAAATACTCATATGAACGGAACCGGGGCGTTTTCTTCGCGTCCCGGTTCCTTTTGACTCCTACTCTGCCATCCTTACGGAGTTCTCATGGCGCTATCCTGGCTGTTGCTTATCCTGCTTGCGTTGGCAGTGATTGGATTTTTCGCGGGTCGGTCCCGCGCATTGGCAAGCGCGGCCGGAGAGGCCCGTGATTTGCATTCTTTGCCGTCATACTACGGCTACAACGTTGCTCTGACAGCTTTGGTTCCGGCATTGGGTGTACTGATCATCTGGCTTCTGGTGCAACCGATGATCGTGAACAGCACTGTTTCCGGCCTTATTCCTGATCAAGCGATCCCCGAGGGTTCAGATCGCGGCTTGGTTATGAGCGAGGTGCGCCGTGTGGCTTATGGTCTGGATGGCGCTGTGGCCACTGGCGCGATGGCTGAGGCGCAGGCCCGGGATGGCAATGCCGATATCGAAACCCTGACCAAAACGCTGAAAGAGTCCGGCCAGGTTCTGACGCAAGACATCACACAGCCAATTTTGGTGGCAGCGCAGAAGTACCGCAGCATGACGTCAACCGGGAAGGTGGCAATGCAGGTCGTCGTACTGGCGATTGCTCTGTTTGGTGCCGCTTTTGCCTATGTCAGAACGCACAAGGATTTCCGGGCCCGCAACGTGGTCGAGCAGGGGGTTCTGGCACTGTTGCTGCTCGCCGCGTCGATTGCAATCCTGACAACCGTCGGCATCGTTCTGTCGATGTTGTTCGAGACCATGAACTTCTTCCAGCTGCATTCCTGGAAAGACTTTTTCCTGGGAACCACCTGGGCCCCCAACTTCCGTGGCGGAAGTGAGCTGTCGATTCTGCCGCTGCTCTGGGGCACGCTATACATCTCGCTGATTGCGCTGCTGGTTGCTGTGCCGATCGGTCTGTTCGCCGCAATTTACCTGTCGGAATATGCATCCGGTGCGACCCGGTCGATCGCCAAGCCTCTGCTCGAGATTCTGGCGGGTATCCCGACCATCGTTTACGGCTTGTTTGCCTTGCTTACGGTTGGCCCCGCGCTTGTTTCCCTTTTCGGTGATGGTGGCGCTTTGGGGGTGGGCTGGATGGCCAGTTCCAACGCAGTTCTGACGGCCGGTCTGGTGATGGGGATCATGCTGATCCCGTTCGTGTCCTCGCTGTCTGACGACATCATCAACGCTGTACCGCAATCCATGCGCGACGGTTCTCTCGGCCTTGGGGCCACGCATTCGGAAACCGTGCGCAATGTGATCCTGCCCGCAGCGCTGCCGGGCATCGTCGGGGCAATTCTGCTGGCCGCCAGCCGTGCCATTGGTGAAACGATGATCGTTGTGATGGCCGCCGGTGCGATAGCAAAGTTCTCGGGCAACCCATTCGAAGCGATGACCACTATCACCACGCGAATCGTCAGCCAGCTGACCGGTGATACCGACTTTGCCAGCCCTGAAACGCTCGTCGCGTTTGCGCTGGGGCTGACACTCTTTGTGATCACGCTGGGCCTGAATATCCTCGCCCTCTACATCGTACGCAAATACCGGGAGCAGTACGAATGACCGATTTGTCCCAATCGCCCGCCTCCGCACCTGCGGCCAAGCCCAAAGGCGGCTCTCTGTTCCAGCAGGATGCCCGAACCAAGCGTCGGAACGCGGCCGAATCCCGTTTCAAGATTTACGGGATCGCTGCAATCAGCGTCGGCCTTCTGATGCTGGTTGTGCTGGTGACGAATATCGTGACCGCCGGAACCGGCGCCTTTCAGCAAACCTATGTCGAGCTGGACGTGGACCTGCTGGAAAGCAAGCTGGACAAAAAGGGCAACCGTAACATTGACGAAATCAAGAAAGTGTCGACCTTCGGATATGCACCGCTAATTTCCGCCGCGCTGGAATCCGAAGTTGAAAAGCTGGGCGTCCAAACTGACCTGAAACCCAAGGAAATGGGGAAGATCCTGTCCAAGGCGGCGCAGGCCGAATTGCGGAACTACGTCATCGCAAACCCGAACAAGATCGGCGAAACGGTCAGCTTTCGCTTTCTGACCAACAGCCGCGTTGACGGCTACCTTAAGGGGCGCGTAAGCCGCGAGTCGATCGTGAACGACAAAAGCATCTCGGCCGAACAGCTGGATCTTGTCGACCAATTGCGCGATGCCGGTGTTCTATACAAAGCCTTTAACCCTGACTTCATTTTCGGCGCCGATGCGTCCGACCAACGCCCCGAGGCGGCAGGGATCGGCGTCTCAATGCTGGGTTCGCTGTTCATGATGTTCGTCGTGCTGGCGCTGGCGCTGCCGATTGGCGTTGCCGCCTCGATCTATCTTGAGGAATTCGCGCCGCAGAACCGGCTGACCGATATTATCGAGGTGAATATCTCGAACCTGGCTGCCGTTCCGTCCATCGTGTTCGGTATCCTGGGTCTGGCCGTGTTCATCAACTACATGCACCTGCCAACGTCCGCTCCGCTGGTCGGCGGTTTGGTGCTGACGCTGATGACCTTGCCGACGATCATCATATCGACCCGAGCGTCGCTGAAGGCCGTGCCGCCGTCGATCCGCGATGCAGCGCTTGGGGTAGGGGCCTCAAAAATGCAAGCGGTGTTCCACCATGTTCTGCCCCTGGCCGCACCCGGTATTCTGACCGGAACCATCATTGGTCTGGCGCAGGCGCTGGGTGAAACGGCTCCGCTGTTGCTGATCGGAATGGTGGGCTTTATCGCCTCGAACCCGCCCGACGGCATCGTTGCGGGCTTCCTATCCCCGAACTCGGCCATGCCGGCGCAGATCTACGAATGGTCCAAGCGCGCCGATCCGGCCTTCTATGAACGTGCATGGGGAGGGATCATCATTTTGTTGATCTTCCTCGTCACAATGAACACGATTGCGGTCATCCTGCGCCGCCGCTTTGAACGCCGCTGGTAAGTGGAGGCAATAATGAACGACATGACACGAGTGGAGAGAACCGTGGACTCCGAAGAAATCAAGATCGCCGCGAAAAACGTTCAGGTCTATTACGGCGATGCCCACGCCATCAAGGACGTGAACGTGGAGATCGAAGACAAGAAGGTGACGGCCTTCATCGGCCCGTCGGGGTGCGGCAAATCCACCTTCCTGCGCTGCCTGAACCGGATGAACGACACCATTGACATCTGCCGGGTCGAAGGAGACATCCTGCTGGACGGCGAAGACATCTATGACAAGCGTGTCGACCCGGTGCAGCTGCGCGCCAAAGTGGGGATGGTGTTCCAGAAGCCCAACCCGTTCCCCAAGTCGATCTACGACAATGTCGCTTACGGCCCTCGCATCCACGGCCTTGCCAAGAACAAGGCAGAACTGGATGAGATCGTTGAGAAATCCTTGCGCCGGGGTGCGATCTGGGATGAGGTGAAGGACCGGCTGGATGCCCCGGGCACAGGTCTGTCCGGTGGTCAGCAGCAACGCCTGTGCATCGCTCGCGCCGTCGCGACCGAGCCCGAGGTTCTGCTGATGGACGAACCCTGTTCGGCGCTGGACCCGATTGCAACGGCGCAAGTCGAGGAACTGATCGATGAGCTGCGCGCGCAATATTCTGTGGTGATCGTGACCCATTCGATGCAGCAGGCCGCCCGTGTAAGCCAGAAGACCGCTTTCTTCCATTTGGGAAACCTGGTCGAGTTTGGCGAAACCGGCCAGATCTTCACCAACCCGGTGGATCCCCGCACGGAAAGCTACATTACAGGCCGGATCGGCTGAGTACAGGTAACCAGATATGACCGAACAACATATTGCATCCGCATTCGACCGCGACCTTGAAACGATCCAGGCCCACATCATGAAGATGGGCGGTCTGGTCGAGGCCGCAATCATGAGCTCGGCCCGCTCGCTTGAGACGCGCGACGAGGAACTGGCGCAGCAAGTCCGGCAGGGCGACAAGGCCATTGACGCGCTTGAAGAACTGATCAACGAAGAAACCGCGCGTCTGATTGCGCTGCGGTCCCCGACGGCCGGCGATCTGAGGCTGGTGTTGTCGGTCCTGAAGGTTTCGGCCAACCTGGAACGCATTGGCGATTATGCCAAGAACATTGCCAAGCGTACCACGGTTCTGGTCAACGCAGGCGAGATCAACGGAAGCGCTGCGGCTCTGCGCCGTATGGCGCGCGAGGTCGAGCGTATGCTGCGGGACGCCCTGGATGCCTATATCCAGCGCGACGCCGAACTGGCGGCCGACGTGATCGAACGGGACGAAGAGGTGGACCAGATGTATAACGGTCTGTTCCGCGAATTCCTGACGTTCATGGCCGAGGATCCGCGCAATATTTCGTCGTGTATGCATTTGCATTTCATCGCCAAGAACATCGAGCGTATGGGCGACCATGTCACTGCAATCGCTGAGCAGGTTGTTTATCTCGTGACCGGTGAACGACCCTCCGAGGCGCGGCCCAAGGCTGATATCACCTCGCAAACCGTCTAGGAGATCGCGATCATGTCCGCTGATCAGCCCACAGTTCTGGTTGTCGAGGATGAACCCGCGCAGCGCGAAGTGCTGGCCTACAATCTTGAAGCAGAAGGGTTTCGCGTCTCAAAAGCCGCCAACGGTGACGAAGCCCTGCTGCTGGTCGATGAGGATAGCCCGGACATCATCGTGCTAGACTGGATGATGCCAAACCTCAGCGGGATCGAAGTCTGTCGGCGTCTGAAAACCCGGCCGGATACGCGCTCCATTCCGATCATCATGCTTTCGGCCCGTACGGAAGAGGTGGACAAGGTGCGTGGGCTGGAAACTGGCGCGGATGACTATGTCGTCAAGCCGTATTCAGTCGTCGAACTCATGGCACGGGTGCGATCCCAACTGCGGCGTGTGCGTCCGGCGACGGTTGGTCTGCGGCTGGAGTATGACGATATCGTTCTGGATTCCGAGACACACAAAGTCAGCCGCGACAGCAAACCGCTGAAACTTGGCCCGACCGAGTTTCGCCTGCTCAGCACTTTCATGGAAAAGCCAGGCCGGGTCTGGAGCCGCGAGCAATTGCTGGACCGGGTCTGGGGGCGGGACATTTATGTCGATACCAGAACAGTTGACGTGCATATCGGACGCCTGCGCAAGGCTTTGACACAGCATGGGGGCGACGATCCGGTGCGCACGGTACGTGGTGCTGGCTACGCCTTGGGCTGAACAAGGGGCAGGGCGGCCCGGTCAGAAACTATGCGATTCACTCATGGGTGATTGCTAAACTCTTGCTGTCTTTTGCCAGCGCTCCGGGTTATTTTGCCGCGAAGCCGACTGAGCGGAGAATGATCATGAACGCCCCGACCCCCAAACCCACCTTGCGCGCCAAGGATACCCCGGATCTTGGTAAATTTGCCTGGGATGATCCTTTTCGCCTGTCTGATCAGCTGAACGAAGACGAACGCATGATTGCGGACAGCGCCCGTGCTTATGCTCAGGAAAAGCTGCAACCCCGGATTACGCAGGCGTTCGAGGAGGAAAAGACAGACCCCGAGATTTTTCGCGAGATGGGCCAAATGGGTTTGCTGGGCACCACGATTCCCGAAGAATATGGCGGGATCGGTGCCGGCTATGTCTCGTACGGGCTGGTGGCGCGTGAAGTCGAGCGTGTGGATTCCGGTTATCGATCGATGATGTCGGTGCAAAGCTCACTGGTGATGTATCCGATCTATGCCTATGGCAGTGAAGAACAGCGGCAAAAATACCTGCTCAAGCTGGCCAGCGGAGAGTGGATTGGTTGTTTCGGTCTGACCGAGGCGGACGCGGGTTCGGACCCGGCAGGCATGAAGACCCGCGCAGAAAAGATCGATGGCGGCTATCGGTTGACCGGCAGCAAGATGTGGATTTCCAATGCACCGATCGCGGATGTGTTTGTTGTCTGGGCCAAATCCGATGCGCATGACGGCAAAATTCGCGGATTTGTGCTTGAAAAAGGCCTCAAGGGTCTAAGCGCCCCTAAGATCCAGAACAAGCTGAGCCTTCGCGCATCAATCACCGGTGAAATCGTTCTGGATGGCGTAGAGGTTGGTGAAGACGCATTGCTGCCCCATGTTCAGGGTCTGAAAGGTCCGTTCGGCTGTCTGAACCGCGCAAGATACGGCATCAGCTGGGGGGTCATGGGGGCTGCGGAATGCTGCTGGCATGGCGCACGCCAGTATGGACTGGACCGCAAGCAATTCAATCGTCCCTTGGCGCAAACGCAATTGTTCCAGCGTAAACTGGCTGACATGCAAACCGAAATCGCGCTGGGGCTGCAGGCCAGCCTGCGGGTCGGACGCCTGATGGACCAGGCCGAAGCTGCGCCGGAAATGATTTCGATCGTGAAGCGCAACAATTGTGGCAAAGCTCTGGATATCGCGCGTCTGGCACGCGACATGCACGGTGGCAACGGGATCTCTCTGGAGTTTCACGTTATCCGCCACATGGTCAATCTGGAGACCGTGAATACCTATGAAGGCACTCACGATGTCCATGCATTGATCCTGGGGCGGGCGCAAACCGGCTTGCAGGCGTTTTTCTAAGCGCCGGATTTCGACGGTGAACATTCTGCCACTCGGCTGCTATTTTGGCAGCCGGGTGGTTGTCGTTGGTAAGATTTTATTCAGAGGTTTGTGAGTTGCCGTCAGCTTGACCGTCAATTTCACAAGATACGTTAATACGCATAATCTGTATTATGGTAAAAAGCCTCCTTCGCGTTCCTGGTGACACGTTCTTGGTGACACGTTGCTAATCAAAAGTAGTCTAACATCATAACAATCGGTTAGAAGAGATCTCTAACCCTGTTTGACGGCCTTCCGCATCAGGCCTTCCTGTGCGACAGACGCCACAAGTTCGCCATTCTGAGAAAAGATCGAACCGCGGTTAAAACTGCGACCACGGCCTGTCCAAGGTGAATCCATCGAATACAGATGCCAGTTCTCGAAGTGAACCGGTGCATGGAACCACAACGCATGATCCAGGCTGGCGCTGTTGACTTCGCCAGTATACCAGCTCAGGCCGTGCGGCCGCATCCCTGACGTCATCAGGTACATGTCTGACGCGTAGGCCAACAACAGATGTTGTGTGATTGGATCAGTGTCAGCCGCTGCTGACATGCGAAACCAGATTTGGTTGCGGTCATCGGATTTCACCGGATGGATCGGGCTGTGGTGATTGACTTCACGAACTTCGATCGGACGTTCCCGAAGCAGTTCGCCATGCAGCCGTTTCGGAACTTGATCCAGCAACTTGTGATACAACTCTGATCGCGCGGGATACGAGTTCGGTGAATTCGACTCTGGCATGGGATGTTGGTGGTCCCATCCATCATCCTGAATATGAAAAGACGCCGACAAGTTCAGGATTTGTTTGCCGTTCTGGATCGCAACAACCCGGCGAGTCGTAAAAGAACCTCCATCTCGCGCTCTATCCACTTGATATATTATCGGAATATCAGGGTTTCCGGGTCGTATGAAATACGCATGAAGCGAATGGCATAGCCGGTCGTCCACTGTCCTGTATGCCGCAGCCAGTGCTTGAGCTATGACCTGACCGCCGAAAACTCTTGTTGGGGTTTCCCCGCCGGATCCGGTGCCCCGAAACAGGTCTTGTTCAAGCCTTTCAACGTTGAGAAGATCAAGAAGGATACGCTCGGCTTCGGTCATATTGTGTCTCACTGGTGTATTTATTCAGGCGAAGTAACAGTCGCCGACCGGTCATTCAATGATTGTACCCAAAACCAGTGATTTAAGCTCGGCCCGGGACGGGTACGAACTGGAAGGAGACAACTGTGTGAAGAACACCGAAGTCAGATCGTTCTGGTAGTCGATCCAGAAAAACGTAGAAGCCATTCCGCCCCAACTGAAATCCCCTTGGGACCCGGCAACCCGGGTGCGACCTGGCCGGATAACAACAGCGCCCGCAAGTCCAAACCCCATTCCCTCCATTGGTTGTTCCGCAAAACTGCGCGGGCCCATCGATGCGATGTCACCGGGCAAATGGTTGAGCATCATGAACTCAACGGTCTTGGTGCCCAACAGGCGGTGGCCGTTCCCCTGCCCCCGATTTCGCAGCATTTCCGCGAAACGGGCATAGTCATCGATCGTGCTTACCAGACCGCCACCTCCGGAATACATCGTCGCGCGTTCAAACGGAGATTTCCCGGCTTCGTCTACAAGCCGCAGGCTGTTTTCCCCGACATCGGCGGAATTGAGCGC
Organism: Ruegeria sp. BG6; assembly: GCF_056538465.1. Taxonomy (NCBI): domain Bacteria; kingdom Pseudomonadati; phylum Pseudomonadota; class Alphaproteobacteria; order Rhodobacterales; family Roseobacteraceae; genus Ruegeria; species Ruegeria sp. BG6. The sequence continues at coordinate 395,584 of NZ_JBQFTB010000001.1, forward strand.
CATGGCATCGCCAGCCAAGGGCGTGTAAAGCGACGCAAATCTGCTGGAAGCTCCATGTGGGACTGAAAAACCGGTTTTTGTCATGCCCAATGGCTCAAATACATTTTGCAGAAGGAACCCGTCCAAGGACTGTCCGGATACGATTTCGACGATCCGGCCAAGAACGTCTGTCGCGACGGAGTATTCCCACCTGGTCCCTGGTTGGAACGCCAGTGGCAGGGTCGCGATTTTTGTTACGTTATCCGCCAGAAGGCCCTGATCCGGCTTGAAAAATAGTTCCTGCGCTTCCATGGCTTCTGGCAGTATTCCGGGGTTAAAGGAATAGCTGAGGCCGCTTGTGTGTGTCAGTAGCTGGTGTACCGTCGGGGTCATGGCAGGTTCTGTCTGATCAATCCTTGTTGCGTCAGACACAAGCGCCTGCATATCCGCGAACTCGGGCAAAAAGTCAGATACCAGCGCGTTCAGAGGAAACAAACCGCGTTCAACCAGTATCATGATGGCGACGGACGTGATCGGTTTGGTCATCGAATAAATTCGAACCACTGTGTCACGTGCAAAAGGCAGTTTGCGCGCAAGATCCCGATGCCCGCAGGTATGAAAAAACACCTTTTTACCGCCCTGGATCAGCAACAACGAAGAACCCGCGTATTTGCGCTGATTGACATAGCGTTGCATCCAGTGGCGGATGTGTTGCGTCCTGTCAGGGTCAAGTGTCGACTGACGTGCCATGTGTTTCCAAACCTGTGTTGTATTGCGGATTTCGCTGCTCCAACCAGCCAATGCAGGTGTCGGCCGCCGTTTTGTATGTATCGTAACGGAGTTATTACATATTTTAATACAACAATGGCATGTAGACATCTTCCCCATTTCACGTTTATCAAACTGTTATGGGGACAGTAAAATAATGCGCAAAATTCTGGTATTAAATGGGCCAAACCTCAATTTGCTGGGTACGCGGCAACCTGAGATTTATGGCAGCGTCACTTTGAAAGACGTCGAAGATCTGTGCTTAGCGCATGGAAAGTCAATTGGGCTGTCAGTATCACATCTTCAGTCCAACCACGAAGGCGCGCTTGTTGACGCCATCCACGCGGCGCGTGGGGTTTATGATGGGCTGGTACTGAACGCTGGCGCCTATACGCACACTTCAATTGCATTGCTGGACGCGATTTCGTCGGTCGAGCTGCCGACGATCGAAGTCCACCTGTCAAACATTCATGCGCGAGAATCCTTCCGCCACAAGTCCTATATCGCCCGGGCGGCGCTTGGTCAGATTTGCGGATTTGGGGCGCAAAGCTATGTGCTGGCTTTGGATGCGTTGGCTTCGCATCTCAATGACGGAGGTGGCGCGGCGTGAACCTGAAAGAATATCTTCATTTCCTGAGCTATACGAAAACTCTGGAAGAGCTATGGGATGCGCATTGCCGTCAAATGGCTGAGTTCGGGTTCGAGCGTCTTTTGTACGGCTACACGCTGTTCCGGACAGAAACGTCGCTGGGAGACCCTGAAGACTTTGTCATCCTCACAAACCATGGCCGGGCGTATTTGGATGGGTTTTTGCAGGGTGGACTGTATTTCCATGCGCCAATGTTGAAATGGGCGCTGAACAATGAGGGTGCGCAAAGCTGGAATCTGGCACAATCTTCGCAGAGCAACGGTTCGTTGTCTCCTCAGGAGAAGCAGGTTCTGGATTTCAACAAGTCCATGGGCGTTGTCGCCGGATATACTGTCAGCTTCAATTCCGTGTCGATGCGTACAAAGGGTGCAATCTCTCTGGCGGCCGGTAGTGATCTGAGCCAGGATGATGTTGACGCGATATGGGATGAGCACGGCGAAGACATTCTGCTGATGAACAATGTCGCCCATCTGAAGATCCTGACACTGCCCTATCACGCCCCCAACCGGGCCCTGACAAAGCGCCAGCGTGAGGCGCTGCAATGGGTCGGCGATGGCAAGACAACGCAGGATATTGCCCTGCTCATGGGGCTGACTTCAGCGACGGTAGAAAAGCACCTCAGGCTCGCGCGCGAGTCACTTGCAGTTGAAACAACAGCGCAGGCTGTCCTGAAAGCTTCGCTGCAGAACCAGATGTTCGTTATGGAGGCATAACGTGTCAATTTTGACGCTAAACTGCGTCAATTTACCTTAGGTAAGGAAATCATGACTTTCCGAATCCTTACCATAAGTTGCAAAGTGAGAGTGTTCCGTGAGTGGTGGCTTTAGCCAGGGAACAATTGATCGGATCTTTGCAATACCAGGGCTCTCCGGTCGCTCTGACTCAAATGCGTCTATTAGTCCACGTAGTTGAGTCGGAAATTTTGGGGGGCCTCGACCATCCCCATCATGCGGGGCCCCTCAATCAACCTTTTCTCCAATTTTGCGGTAGTCGGCAGCGTTCTGCGTACGTGCATCCGGAATGCAAAAAAACCGGTCACGCTTTGACGTAACCGGTTCCTATTTCTTAGTGGGGGTATCTGTTGATACCCCGCATTCTCAGCCCTGAGCAGCCTTGGCCACTTCGGCTGCGAAGTCTTCTTTTTCGACAACGATGCCTTCACCCACTTCCAGACGGACGAAGCCGGTGATGGTCGCGCCAGCTTCTTTGGCAGCGGCTTCAACAGTCAGGTCAGGGTTCACAACGAACTGCTGGTTCAGCAGAGTCGATTCCGCGACGAATTTCTTCATGCGGCCTACGATCATCTTTTCGATCACCTGCTCGGGCTTGCCGGATTCGCGGGCGATGTCCATCTGAACCTGCTTTTCCTTCTCGACAACAGCCGGGTCCAGATCATCTTCGGACAGGGCCGCCGGGTTTACAGCTGCGATGTGCATTGCAACCTGTTTGCCGATTGCTTCGTCACCACCGGTCAGAGCAACCAGAACACCGATTTTGCCCATGCCATTGGTGGCAGCGTTGTGCACGTAAGACACAACGGTGTCGCCCGACAGTTTGGCCATGCGGCGAACCGACATGTTTTCTCCGATGGTGGCGATCTTGTCGGTCAGCGTGTCGGCAACGGTCTTGCCGCCCAGATCAGCAGCCAGCAGCGCCTCGACATTGTCGACGCCTTCGGCGGCGTAGGCGATTTTGCCAACCATCTCCTGAAACTCGCCATTCTTCGCAACGAAGTCGGTTTCCGAGTTCACTTCGACAGCGACACCAGTGCCACCGTCCACGTGAACTGCAACCAGACCTTCTGCCGCGGTACGGCCCGATTTCTTGGCCGCTTTGGCCAGACCTTTGGTGCGCAGCCAGTCAACGGCTTCGTCCATGTTGCCGCCGGTTTCGGTCAGCGCTTTTTTTGCGTCCATCATGCCTGCGCCGGTCGAGTCGCGCAGTTCTTTAACCATTGCTGCTGTGATTGCCATCTTTTGGCTCTCCTCAATTCAAACGGAATTGGGGCAGGTCTACCCTGCCCCATATGTCATTTTGGTGACGGGCAGCTTACGCTTCAGCAGGTGCTTCTGCTTCGGCCTCTTCAGCAACGGCTTCTTCAACCGGAGCTTCTTCGAACGCACCCAGGTCAACGCCCGCAGCACCCAGCTGAGCGGTCATGCCGTCCAGTGCGGCGCGTGCGGCCAGATCGCAGTACAGAGCGATTGCGCGTGCAGCGTCGTCGTTGCCGGGGATGATGTAGTCAACACCATCGGGCGAGCAGTTGGTGTCGACAACAGCCACAACCGGGATACCCAGCTTGTTGGCTTCGGCGATGGCCAGTGCTTCTTTCTTGACGTCGATGACGAACAGCAGATCAGGAACGCCGCCCATCTCGCGGATACCGCCCAGCGAAGCCTGCAGCTTGGACTGGTCACGTTCCATGCCCAGACGCTCTTTCTTGGTCAGGCCTTCGGCGCCCGATTCCATTGCTTCGTCGATCTGGTTCAGACGGTTGATCGACTGGGAAACGGTTTTCCAGTTGGTCAGGGTGCCGCCCAGCCAGCGGTGGTTCATGTAGTACTGCGCCGACTTTTCAGCGGCTTCAGCGATCGGCTGAGCAGCCTGACGCTTGGTGCCAACGAACAGAACGCGGCCACCTTTTGCGACGGTGTCACGAACAGCCTGCAGAGCCTGATCCAGCATCGGAACGGTCTGGGTCAGGTCCATGATGTGGATGCCATTGCGCGAGCCGTAGATGAACGGGCCCATGCGGGGATTCCAACGCTGTGTCTGGTGACCAAAGTGAACGCCAGCTTCCAGCAGCTGACGCATGGTGAACTCGGGAAGAGCCATGCTTTACTTTCCTTTTCCGGTTTACGCCTCGGCGGGGGTGAAAGAAGCGGATGCTCCAACCGGCGGTCTTGATGAGGATGTCTCCCTCAAAAAGGCCAAACCCCGCCTGCGGGTTTGAATGGCGCGCGTATACGGCAGGTTTTGGTATAGCGCAAGGGTCTTTCGCCCTTATTTTTCGAGCCGCGCCAGGCTATGTGCGTGCCGAACCGCCTCCTCGCAATGTGCAGCCAAAGCCTTGCGGTTCTCAAAGTCGCTGACTTTTGCGGGGGCGTGATAGATCAACTCAACCGAGCCTTGCTTGTGTGCGCCGAGTGTCTTGAGAAGGTGCGGGCCGAAATCCATGTCGCCCCACCAGCCATAGAACCGCGCTGGCCGCCCATCCGGTGCACGGAAAACCACCGTGACCGGCTGGACATACATGAACTCTCGCAATTCTCTGGTAAATAACGCCTCGAAAAGTGTTGTTTTAAATGGCAAAACACGCAAACCATCAGTCGAGGTGCCTTCGGGGAAAAACAACAGCTTGTGCCCGGCTTTCAGTCGTGTTTCGAACACCTTGGTCTGCTCGCGCGCTTTCTTTCGGTCACGTTCAATGAACACGGTGCCGGTTGCGCGGGCCAGCCACCCAATGCCGGGCCATTTGGCAACTTCGGCCTTGGAAACAAAGTAGACCCTTTTGCGCGCATTGAGTGCGAAAATGTCCAGCCAAGAGGTGTGATTTGCCACAACCGCGCCTTGTTCCCGCATCAATTCGCCTGAGGTTCGATATCCCATTCCGAGTATTCGAAATGCATTCCTGCAGACGAACTGGGTGATGAAAGGTGTTACCGGCCTTCGAATGCCGTAAAGCGGTCGTTCGATCAGACGAAGGGCCAAAAGGATGATCAGACCACCAAACACCAAAACCGCCAAAGGCAGGCCGCGCAGGATCACCAGAAGCCAACCGCCCAGACCCAATCGGATGGGATCCGGCGCATCCTCGCTATTCCAGAGCGGGTCGTTCACAGGATTACGCCCCACTGTAGATGCGCTTTTGACGCTCGTTCATGCGGGCTGTGTCCAGGATCAGGCAGACATCGGTGGTGTTGAAGGCATGATCGATAAAGGCCCCCTCGCCCACAAATCCGCCCAGCCTTAGGTAAGCTTTGATAAGTGACGGCACCTGGACCATGGCAGCACGCCGATCCAGATTCTCGGGGGCGACAAGGTCCATGTCCTGAAAGACACCTGGCTGGGTATGTACCCGCAGATCAGGTGGTGCCAGATGGTTGTGATGCAGCATCGACAGGGGTTGAGCAAGTGCCTGAACATCCGTGCCGTGAAAACTGGCGACACCAAACAGAACTTCGATGTTGCGGTCTTCAACGTATTTCGCAAGTCCATTCCAGATGTAATACATCGCCGTGCCGCCCCGGTAATCGGGGTGCAGGCACGATCGCCCAAGTTCCAGCAGCTTGCGCCCGCTTTCTTTCAGGACAGTCAGATCATATTCATCTTCCGAGTAGAACTGCCCCAGTTCAGCGGCCCGATCACCGGGCAACAAACGATAGACACCAATCACCTCGCCCGTCGTATCGTCATAAGCCAGCATGTGATCGAAATGCGGATCGAAGCTGTCCTGCTCCAAACCGGCATCATGGTCAACCATCCGCCCACCGCCGCCCAACTCGCGCACGAACACGTCATAGCGTAGCCGCTGCGCCGCCCGAAGCTCCGCCTCGTTTTCGGCAAGTTTGACTGTGAAGGAAGGGCCTGCGTCGGGCATGTGCGATGTTTGATCCTTTTTGGTACTGGTCCGCCTGATACAGCAGTTTTTTGCGGCTTAGCAACATGCGCTGATCTGGCAGGTTCCGTTAACTTTTCCTAAACCAGTTTCAGAGATCAAAGACCGGCACCAGGGCAATACGTGTCCCGTCAATCACCACTTTCCCCTGCTCGCGAAAGTTCACGGTGATCTTGCCTGCGATGTTGGACTGAACCTGTCCGACGCCCCAATCGGGGAAATCCGGGTGGCGGACATACATGCCCGGTGCAAGAATAGCATTGAGGTCTGTCATGCGGTGGCTCCGGTCCGGCGGCAGATACAGCAGGAGGTACGAATGGGCGGCACGGACGTCAACCTGGCCGAGTTGATCGGTTCCCGGATCTGTCACGATCTGATCAGCCCTATAGGTGCGATCACCAACGGGCTGGAACTGCTTGAGATGGTTGGCAGCGTGCAAGGTCCTGAGATGGAGTTGATTTCCGGCAGCGTCGGCAGCGCCGGTGCCAGAATTCGCTTTTTCCGCGTGGCGTTCGGCGCTGCGGGCGACCAGCCGCTTGGACGAACCGAAATTGCAGATCTGTTACGGGATATCGAACGCGCCGGCCGCGTACGGATCAATTGGACCCTGGGCGAACCCGTACCCCGCAATCAGGTGAAACTCACCTTTCTGGCATTGATGTGCTGCGAAAGTGCAATGCCTATGGGAGGCGAGGTCGAGATTTCCCTGCATGACGGGAAATGGACCGTAGCCGGGAACGCGGACAAACTGAATATCGACTGTGATCTGTGGAAACACGTCGCGACCGGTCGTTTTCCCGGCAAGATAACACCAGCTCAGGTGCAGTTTGCCTTGCTGCATGAAACCTCGGCGGCTATGGGGCGGCGGATTGCGGTTGAAACTGCCGCAACCCGCGTGGTTTTGCGCTTTTAGGTTCGGGTCGTCCCGTTCCCGCGCACAAGATACTTGAAGCTGGTCAATTGCGCTGCCCCCACCGGGCCGCGTGCATGCATCTTGCCGGTGGCAATCCCGATCTCAGCGCCCATTCCGAATTCCCCGCCGTCGGCAAACTGAGTTGAGGCATTGTGCATCAGAATGGCACTGTCCAACCGCTCGAAGAAACGCGCGGCGGCATTGGCGTCCTCGGTCATGATGCAATCGGTATGGTCTGAGCCATTGGCTCGGATATGCGCGATGGCCGCGTCGATGTCGGCAACCGGTTTTGCCGCAATAATACTGTCGAGGAACTCCTTGCCCCAATCCTCATTGGTCGCGGCGATTGTGCCTTCGATGGCCAGATCGCCCTCGGCATGGACTTCGACGCCGGCCGCCATCAAGGCGGATACAACGTCGCGTCCCAGTGTCTTCGCAACGTCCTCGTGAACAAGAAGACATTCCGCAGCGCCACAAATGCCGGTGCGTCGCGTCTTGGCGTTCAGGACCACATCCAGCGTTTTTTGGGGATCGGCAGCCTTGTCCACGTAGATGTGAACGATGCCTTCGAGATGCGCAAAAACAGGCACACGTGCTTCGCGTTGCACCAGCCCGACAAGACCCTTGCCGCCGCGGGGGACGATGACATCCACGTAATCGGTCATGGTTAACAGTTCCTGAACCGCAGCCCGATCCCGGGTCGGGATCAACTGTATCGCGTCCTCGGGCAGGTTGGCGGCTTTAAGACCCTCAACAAGGCAGGAGTGGATCGCTGTCGACGAGTGAAAGCTCTCGGAACCGCCCCGAAGAATCACGGCATTGCCGGATTTCAGGCAAAGTGCACCGGCATCGGCGGTTACGTTTGGCCGGCTTTCATAGATCACACCGATCACGCCAAGCGGTGTGCGCACACGCTGAATATTCAGACCCGACGCCATATCCCATTCAGACAGAACTTCGCCCACGGGATCTGCCTGTTCAGCGACGGCGCGCAAACCGTCGACCATGCCGCGGACACGGTCCTCATCCAGCATCAGGCGGTCCATCATAGCGGCGCTCAGGCCCTTTTCGCGACCAAACTCCAGGTCTTTCCGGTTGGCCTCAATGATTGGCGCGCGGTTTTCCCAAACCGCGTCGGCGGCTGCAATCAGCGCAGCGTGTTTACGTTCGGCGCTGGCAAACCCAAGCGCGTTCGACGCTTCCTTGGCGCGTTTTCCGAGATCGGCCATCAGGGCGGGAATGGTGTCGAAATCCTTCATGTCATGTGCCTTTCAGGTCCGAGTGTTCTGCGTGTCTGGGAACGTCATCATAGTGCCAGATCGTCACGATGGATCAGGGCGGCCCTGCCCGGGTAACCGAGTGTCGCCTCGATTTCCGAAGATTTGCGCCCCTTTATCGCATCGGCTTCCTGCGCAGTGTAGCGGCTTAGGCCCTGCGCCAGACGCCGCGCCACGGGATCCAGAATCGCTACGGGATCGCCACGCCCGAAATCACCGGTTACTTCGATAACACCTGCTGGCAGCAGGCTTTTGCCGTTGGCCAGCGCACGCGCTGCCCCCTCATCCACCTTGATCTCTCCGCGCGGCTTCATCGCCGAAATCCAGCGTTTGCGCGCGGCGTGCGGATCCAAAGTCGCCGTGAACCATGTGCAATTTGCACCGTTCTCGAGCGTTTTCAGCGGGTTCAGCGGGGAACCTTCAGTAATCGCCATATCGCAGCCGGCGGCGATCGCCATCTTGCCAGCCAACAGTTTCGTCTTCATACCGCCCTTTGACAACCCGGAACCCGCATCGCCTGCCATGGCCTCAATCTCGGGCGTGATCTGTTCGATCACGTCATAGCGGGTCGCCTTCGGGTCGTCGTTGGGATTTCCGGTGTAGAACCCGTCAACGTCGGACAACAGGATCAACTGGTCGGCCCCAACCGTCACGGCAATCTGCGCGGCCAGACGGTCATTGTCGCCATAGCGAATTTCATCCGTTGCAACGGTATCGTTTTCATTGACGATCGGGACCACGCCCAGGCTCAACAGCGTCTCAAGCGTCGCCCGCGAATTCAGGTAACGGCGCCGGTTTGCGCTGTCTTCCAGCGTTACCAGAACCTGAGCGGTTTTGATGTCATGAGGCGCAAGAACCTCTTCATACGCGCGGGCCAGCCGAATCTGACCGACAGCAGCAGCGGCCTGCGACTGCTCTAACGGCAAGTTGGCCATAGGCAGGCCCAACACGCCACGCCCCAGAGCGATTGAGCCCGAGGACACCAGAATGACATCCGTGCCCTGATTCTTGAGCCAGACCACATCTTCGGCCAGAGAGCGTAGCCACTCGGATCGAAGCAGGCCCGTCTCGCGGTCCACCAGCAACGCGGACCCGATTTTGACAACCAAACGTTTTGCAGTGGTCAGGGTTGCCAAGCTTGTGCCTCCTCGTTGGGCTTTTGGCGCAGGCGGTCTTCGTCGATCTGCGTTCTAAGGGCGCGGAGCACCTCGGTCACACCCAGATGCGCGACGCCCGACATGGTCATGACGGGGCCGCCAACCGCCTCTTCCAGTTCGGCCTTGACCATTTCTGTTTCGTCGACATCCAGCGCGTCGACCTTGTTCAGCACGGTGATGCGCGGCTTTTCCGCCAGTTCGCCACCATACGCCTGAAGTTCGTGAATGATGGTGCGATAGTCCTCGGCCACAGTTTCCGAAGTTCCGTCAACCAGATGCAGCAGAACCGCGCACCGTTCGACATGGCCCAGAAAGCGGTCGCCAATCCCGCGCCCTTCATGGGCACCTTCGATCAGGCCAGGAATATCGGCCACGACGAATTCCACATTGTCGACGCCCACGACCCCCAGGTTCGGGTGCAGTGTCGTGAAGGGATAGTCGGCGATCTTTGGGCGCGCGTTCGACGTTGCCGCCAGAAAGGTCGACTTTCCGGCGTTGGGCATACCAAGCAGCCCCACATCGGCGATCAGTTTCAGCCGCAACCAGATCGTGCGGTCGATACCCGCCTGCCCCGGGTTGGCCCGTCGTGGCGCCTGGTTTGTGGCCGATTTGAAGTGCAGGTTGCCAAAGCCACCATTGCCGCCCTTGGCCAACAGTACGCGCTGGCCAACCTCGGTCAGGTCGCAGATGACCGTTTCCTCATCTTCGTCCAGAATCTCGGTACCGACGGGCACGCGCAAAACGATGTCGTCGCCATCTTTGCCGGTGCGCTGCTGCCCGCGTCCGGGCTGGCCGTTTTTGGCAAAGAAATGCTGCTGATAGCGAAAATCGATCAGGGTGTTGAGCCCGTCCACGACCTCGGCCCAGACAGACCCGCCTTTACCGCCGTCTCCGCCATCGGGACCGCCGTATTCAATGTACTTTTCGCGCCGAAAGCTGACGCACCCGCCACCGCCGGCCCCGGACCGGATGTAGACCTTTGCAAGATCGAGAAATTTCATGACTGTCCCCTACTGCAAAGGCCCCATCGGCCACAAGTCAGAGTTTTTTGCTGTATGTCCAGGTGGGCACATTCGCGTCGCGCGCCACCGAATAGCTTTCCGCATCACCCAGATACTGGAACCCGCAATGTGTCAGCACCCGGGCCGAAGCCGGATTGTCCTGAAACACGCTGGCGAACATGGTGGCGTTCTCAAGCGGGTTGGCATTGACCAGGGCCTCGACGGCCTGAGAGGCAATGCCAGTGTTCCAATACAGGGGCGCGACCCAATATCCGACCTCGGACTGATTGCGATCCAGCCGCATCAGTGAGATCACACCGATCAGCTCAGGACCGCCGTCCTTGGTGGCGTCCATGGCCCAGACATCCTCGTCGCGGTCGTCAGCCATTGAGCGGGTCACAAATGCCTCAACCGAGCCGGGCGGCAACGGGTGCGGGATCGACGTCGTCATGCGCGCCACGCGTTTTTCGCCTGCATAATACTCGATGAGACCCATATCCGACCTGCGCAGCGGGCGCAGATCGAACCGCTCGGTTTCAATGACCGGCTGATTGATTATAGTCTCAAGCTTCATGAGTTCGTTCCTCCTCCGAACAACACAAAAAATACGGACGCAACTGTCAAACTCGCCAACGTCCACATCAGATATTTTTCCACCGGGCGACCTTCAACCGCATGGGCAATTCTATCTCCGGCAAATGTCCAAATCGGGTGCAAAATCACCTGGCAGGACAATAAGCAGAGAGCGATCGTGAGCGTCGCGTCAAAACTCGACGTTCCGGCTGCAACAAAACCGGTAAACCCGGCGACGATCATCGCCCAGGCCTTGGGATTCAGCGGGTGAACAATCAGCCCCGCCCAGAACCCCGGAGCCGCTTCACGAGTAGAACCACGCGACAGACGCAAGTTCGCAATTTTCCACGCAAGCCAGCAAATATAGGCCGCTGAAGCGTATTTCAGGACTGAAAACACCAGGGGCGCCTGTTCAGCCAATTGCAGCAGTCCAAAACCCACGGGCCAAATGATCAGTTGTTTGCCCAAGATGACGCCGGCCACAAACGGCAACGCCGCCCGAAAGCCATAACGCGCACCGGTTCCGAGCAGGACCATGTTGGCCGGTCCCGGCGTACCGACCTGACTGGCGGCAAAGATCAAGAAACTGGTGGTGGCGACTGTCATCGGTTCTTGTGATCACGACTGCGTTAAAACGAAAAAGGGACCGGCATTTTCTGCCGGTCCCCCATGAATTTTTTATTAAACCTTCTGGGTTTCGGCTTACTCTGCGGCCTCCGCCACTGGCAGGACCGAAATAAAGGTGCGGTTCTTGAGGCCCTTGTGGAACTTCACGGCGCCATCGACAGTTGCAAAGATGGTGTGATCTTTGCCCATGCCTACGCCTTCGCCCGGCCAGAACTTGGTGCCGCGCTGACGCACGATGATGTTGCCTGCAATGGCGGCCTGACCACCATAGAGTTTCACGCCAAGGCGACGACCTGCTGAGTCGCGACCGTTACGGGAGGAACCGCCAGCTTTTTTATGTGCCATTCTCTCTCTCCTTAGCCTTTGGCCAGATCTTTGGCCTGCTCAACCCATTCGGGTTTCACTTTGACCGTTTCGATAGCAGCAATCTGCTCGTCCGACAAGGCGGCCAGAGCGGCAAAGCTCTCGATACCGGCCTCGGCCAGCTTTTTGGCAGCGGCAGGACCAACACCGTTCAGCTGGGTCAGATCGTCAGCGGCGGCAGCCGCAGCGGGTGCCTCTGCTTTGGCTTCAGCTTTCTTGGCAGGCTTTTTTGCCGCCGGAGCAGCTTCACCAGCCGGAACGGAACCGGTTGCAGCTTTGATGCCCGACTTGTCAGCGCCCGACGCCAGGATGTCGGTGATTTTGACCAGAGTCAGTTTCTGACGGTGGCCAACAGTACGCTTCGAGCTGTGCTTACGACGGCGTTTGACGAACTTGATGACCTTGTCGCCTTTGACCTGTTCGATCACTTCGGCCTGAACGCCTGCGCCTTCGATGAACGGTGCGCCGACAACCGGAGCGTCGCCGCCCAGCATCAGAACATCGTTGAATTGAACTTTTTCACCTGCGTCGGCAGCCAGTTTTTCAACGCGGAGCACGTCGCCCGCCTGAACTTTGTACTGCTTGCCGCCAGTCTTGAGGACCGCAAACATGCGTCTTTCCTTTTCCATACCGCGTTCTGTGGTCCCCTTGTGGGCGTTTTGGCCGAAGCCACCTCGAACAGCGCGCCCTTTTCGGGCTGTGTGACGACCTAGGGCAAAACCCTGAGGTCAAATAATAACGAGACCCGGCGCGGAGATTCCGGCCGGGATGCGCGCTTATCCATAGATTGCCCGAGAAAGTCAACACCAATGCGGTGCTAAAGATCGGATGCCCTCATCGAGTGCGCAACCGCCCTGCCCAGTTGATACGAAATCTCGTCAAACATCTGGTCAAAGCCTGTAAACAGCGCCTTGTTCAGGGCTCGGCCTGTGTCTGTACGGGAAAAGGCGATGTTCTCTCGCATTTGCGCCTCGGTCAGGGGTTGATAGGCCAGAAGAAGGAAGGAATACAGCCAAACGGTAGCGTCCTCAGTCCTTTCCGTTGTCTGCGCCAATAGCTGGGCCCAGAGTTCGGCGTCATCCTTGCTTTCTTCCAGATCAAGGCCGCGAAAGAAAAAGAAATCAGCGCTGAGAGAGTTCTGAACATTCTGATTGATCAGGTCGTTGACCTGAATGTACTCATCCACCAGTTTGAAGAACTTGTCGTCGCGGGGCTCATTTTCATACGCGTGCCGGGCCATCTCCTCGATCGTTTCGTCCGAGATTGCATCCCGCGCCGAGTTTTCCAGTGACACCACAGTTTTGCCGACAGCGCTTTCGAAAAACAGAATAGCCTGATCCATCTGAACGCTGGTCAGATTCTCGGTCAAGGCCGAGGTTATCTGGGACTGCATCCAGACGGTGTCGTAAATATCCTCGACTTGCGCTTCCAGGAATGAGCCGCCCTTTTGGTCCAGATGGGTTTCATCCAGTTCCTGCCGGTGCGCCTGACCTTCCTTCCGAAGGATCTCCATGATTTGGCTCAGCTGCAATGCCTCGGCAAGTTGATCCACCTTTTCGGATGCAGCGACCGTTCCGCATGCAAACAGTCCAATAAGTAATACTATAACAAGACGCATCAGATATCCTGAGCTGGATGCAATTCTGCCATCCGGGCCGCCAGAATTTCGAATTTCATGGCCATGATTTCGTATTGGATTGCATTCAGCAGCTCATAAACTTCCTGCATTTGCGGATGCTCCAGAGCTTTTGTGTAGGCTTCGACATCCTCGTCCGAGAAGTCCTGATAAGTATATGCGGCGCCTGCCAGAGCCGACAATTGCATCGCCTGACGCATCCCACTTTCGTTACGGCGCAGCATTTCCCGCAATTCATCGGCGCTGAACTGCAAGTCGATAACTCCAGACGCGCTGGCCGCCAAAAGAAAGCGCAATTGCACTTCCTGCAGCGCACGAAGGGCGGTTCCACCTGAATCGACGGCACGATTCATGCGCTTCAGGGTTTCGACCCTGTGCGAGCCGTCTTTGACAAGCTCTGAAATGATCTCCTGCCCCTGTTTTTGTTTGTCGTCCTCGTCTTCGTACAGATGAGAGACATTTTCAGCCTCGACAAGCCGTTGGCCGAGGTCCGACGCATAAAACTCTACGGCGTGGTTCAGCGAGTCGTCGCTCAACGTCTGTTCAAGGATTGATACGGCGATTTCGTGCATATCCTTGAGGTCAAAAACTTCTTCCGCCAGGCGCGTCCAGTCCGAGCCGAACCCCTCAGGATCGATACCAAGCATTTTGGGGGCTGACGCCGACGTCAGAGCAATACTTTCCAGCGCAACATCAAACCCGGTCGTTGTCAGGAATGCCTCAATCCGGTCCCTGCTGGCAGCAGAAGACGATTGCGCCATAGCTGCCACCGCAATCAACGGCATAAGCACGGACAGAAGGAAGTTTCGAACAAGCTTGATCATGAGTAAGAGCCTAGGTGATTTAAAATGACAGGCAATGGAAAATCAGTCCAATTCGAAATTCGGGAATTTTCCACTTGCACCCCTGCGCGTTCCTCACTAAATCCCCCCCTCACAGACCCCCGCGGAGAGGTGCCGGAGTGGTCGAACGGGGCGGTCTCGAAAACCGTTGTGGGTGCAAGCCCACCCAGGGTTCGAATCCCTGTCTCTCCGCCATACTCCCCTCATGTATTGTTTGAGCCGACTTCGGAGGTTGGTGTATCGGCGTGTTGTGGCTTTTGTCGCGTTAACATTCGCCTGTACGCGGTTGAAAGAAGACAAAATCACTGCCTGAAAAACATGAGAGTGTTTCTTTCTAAACAGCCCGACGTCAATCACCGGATCGGTCTATTTCAAAGAAGCAACGCCTAATAACAATGCGGCGGCACATTCTTGCCGCTGTTGCACGGTCGGATCAGCGTGCTGTGGCCCAAGATCCGAATTTGCAAAGAAATCCAGAGATTTCCCCCTTTGCCCAAGGGTAGATTTGACCCATCTCGACCGAGTAGATTTGAAGGAGACACTCATGTCGCGCACTCTAATTATCGGAATCGCCATCGCCGCCATTGGCGCAGGCGCCTATTACATCCTGAACCAACCCGAGCCGACTCCGGCAGAACAATTGCAATCGGCCGCCGAGGATGCAGCCGACGCGGCCAGCGAAGCTGCATCCGCCGCGCAGGATGCCGCCAACGAAGCGCTGCAGAACGCAACGGAGCAGGCCAGTGAAGCCGCCTCCTCCATCTCGGATCAGGCGGCAGAGCTTGCCGAGCAGGCCGGACAGACCGCAACAGACCTGGCCGATCAGGCCGGCGAGCAAGTCGCATCGCTGAGCAGCGAAGGCCAAGAGTTGCTTTCGTCCTGGATCGAAGAAGGCGCATTGACCCTGCAGAACTTTGACTATGACAAGATGGTTGCAGCGGTTCAGGAAAGCACTCTGACACAAGATGTCAAGACACAGGCGATCAAGATTCTGGATGAAATCAAGGCTTCGCCGGAAACGATTGCTTTGAAAATTCAGGAACTGCAGCAGCTGTTCACGCAGCAATAAATCTGATGGGGCCGGTTTCCGGACCGGCCCCCGTCTTGCATTATCCAACAATGCACTTGTTCGCATTTGCCCAAGGCCCTCTGCGGAGAATGAGCGCTGGAAAAATGAAATTTCAGAAAGGCTTATCTCGGGAAGTTTTGCCGTCAACCTACTGCGGCCGCGAAAAAAGAGTGACGAAACGGTGATTATCGCGCCATAGTAATCTCAAGCTGCGGCGTCCTTTGAACGACCGGGCACCAATGATGCCGGACATACCGGACGTGGGAGGTGATTTTGGACAACGCGCAGTTGCTGGTCAGCGGGTTGGCAAACGGATGTGTCTACGGTCTGATCGCGCTTGGCTTTGTGCTGATCTACAAAGCAACAGAGGCCGTGAATTTCGCACAGGGCGATTTCATGATGCTTGGGGCGTTCGTGACCATCGGCCTGACGAATACCGAATATATGGGACTGCCTTTCTGGCTTGCTCTGCCAATTTCCTTCACGGTGATGGGCGCTTTGGGCTATCTGCTCGAGCGTCTGATTATCCGACGCCTGTTTGGCGAAAGTCAGACTGCCGTTGTAATCCTGACAATTGCTCTGGGCTTTGTCATCCGGTTCGCCGCCGGTTTGATCTGGGGGCACGAGCCGCAAACTCTGCAAAACCCGTTGGCGGGCAAGGACGTCCGGTTCGGCGGACTGGTTCTGGGGATGGAAGACGTGGCCGTCATTGGCGTCACTTTTGTTCTGACCTGGGGTCTTTACGCGTTTTTCAACAGAACAAAGCTCGGGCTGGCGATGCAGGGCGCTTCGCAGAACCAACTGGCGGCTTATTACATGGGCATCCCGGTGCGGCGCGTTCAGGGCTTTGTATGGGCACTGGCAGGTGTTGTCGCAGCTATTGCGGGTGTTCTGTTCGCCGCCAAGGGGTCGGTCGACCCGACAACAGGACTGCTTGGTATCAAGGCCTTCGCGGCTGCGGTTATCGGCGGCTTCGGAAGCTTGCCCGGTGCTTTGGCGGGTGGGTTGATTGTTGGGGTGATAGAACCGTTTGCAAGCCGTTACATCGCGGCGGGTTACAGCCAGATCGCCCCTTATGCCTTGCTTCTGGCCGTGCTGGTTTTCCGACCCAACGGATTGTTCAGCCAAGTACGTATCAAGAAGGTCTGATCATGCGGGTTGTTTTCAAAACAAGTTACTTCCAGGACATCAGACCGTGGAAGGACGGGTACCAGTTGGGAATGTACCTGGCCTTGCTTGCCATAGCCGCCGCCGCACCCTGGTGGCTGGACGATTTCTACCTTGGTGAACTGACAAACGTTCTGATCTGGGCGGTCGCAGGACTGGGATTGATGCTGCTGACTGGCCACACCGGACAGGTCAGTCTGGGGCACGCTGCCTTTCTGGCCGTTGGATGTTACGCCAATGTCATTCTGATCGAGGCTGGAATTCCCTTTGTGGTCGCGTTTCCACTGGCCGGGGTTCTGACCGGCATCGCCGGAGTGACTGTTGCCATCCCTGCCCTGCGGTTGCATGGGATTTACTTGGCGATCTTCACGATGGCATTGTCCATTCTCATGGACGACATAATCGTGCTGGCCGAACCCATTACCGGAGGTGTCTCGGGTAAGTATTTGGGCGGGGTCGAGATTTTCGGACATCTGGTGGATCGCTGGGCGACGCCGTCCTGGTTCTACTGGGTGGTTCTGTCAATTTCGGTTGTTGTCACATTGGGCTATATCAACCTTCTGCGCTCGCCTTTGGGGCGCAGTTTTATCGCCGTACGGGATTCCGAGGTTTCCGCACAGGCCATGGGCGTGGATATCGCCCGAACCAAAATGATCTCGTTCGCCTTGTCCTGCATGGTCACGGGCTGGGCTGGCGCGCTGATGGGCATGTTTGCCGGCGCGTTCAACAACGAGACTTTCAGTGTCCTGATTTCGATTCAGTTGCTGATGATGATCGTGATCGGCGGGCTTGGATCAATCCACGGCGCCTTTCTGGGCGCAATTGTCATTGGTTTCCTGCCGCAATTTCTTTCCATTTCAAAGGAATACGTCGGGACCTTGATCGGCGGGAACACGGTCGCCATTCCGGGACTGGAGTTTGGTATTTTCGGAATGATCCTGATCGGGTTCATTCTATTTGAGCCGATGGGCATTTACGGCCGCTGGCTGAAAATACGCACATGGTTTGAGTTGTTTCCCTTCTACCGAAAAGATATGTTCAAAAGGCAGAAATCCTATCTCAGAACGGAGCGTCTGAGATGAGTTTTCTGAACTTCGAAAACGTCACCCTCAAGTTTGGCGGACTGACGGCCGTAAATGACTTGTCGTTTTCAGTTGAAAAGGGTGAGGTTTTCGCAATCGTTGGTCCGAATGGTGCGGGAAAATCTACCGTTTTCAACCTGATATCCCGGTTTTATGATCCAGTTTCCGGGGCCATCACATTCGACGGACATGATCTGCTGAGGGTTAAACCCTCTGGCGTTGCCGATTTTGGTGTTGCGCGCACATTCCAGAATATCGAGCTGTTCGAGCATGCCACGGTCCTGCAAAACCTGCTGGTCGGGCGGCATCGGCATCGTAAAGCTAATTTACTCTCTCAGGTTCTGTTCACACCGTCCGCAAAAAGACAGGAGATTGAAAACCGTGAGAAGGTTGAAGAGATCATTGAATTCCTCGACCTGCAGGCCTTTCGCGACAAGATTATATCGGGCCTGCCCTACGGTGTCCGCAAAGTCGTCGAGGTAGCGCGCGCATTGGCCACCGAACCCGGCCTTTTGATGCTGGACGAGCCGGCATCGGGTCTTTCCGTTGAAGAGACAACTGACATGCGATGGTGGATCGACGATATCAGGCGGCAAATGGGTATCACTGTGCTGATGGTGGAACATGATATGGGGTTGGTGTCCGGCGTGTCAGATCGGGTTCTGGCCATGGCGGACGGTGCCCGGCTGGCCCTGGGAACACCGGCAGAAGTTCAGTCGCATCCGGCCGTTATCGAAGCGTACCTGGGGAAGGCTTCATGAACGAACCGATCCTGACCATCCGCAATGTCGAAAGCTTCTATGGCGCGATCATGGCCATTCGCGGTGTATCTTTGGAGGTACACGAGGGCCAGATCGTTTCCATCCTGGGCGCGAATGGTGCTGGCAAAACGACACTGATGAAAACGATCTCGGGTGTAATGGACCCGGAAAAGGGGCGGATCAGGTTTGAAGGACACGATATTCAGGGGGCCGAGCCGCACATCGTTGTTCGGAAAGGAATTGTGCACGTCCCTGAAGGGCGCGAAGTTTTTCCGTTGCTGACAGTGGACGAGAATCTGAGCCTTGGGGCCTATACTTCGACCGACAGGACACGTGTCGAACAGGACCGGGAACTGGTTTTTTCCTATTTCCCGATCCTGAAAGAAAGGCGGCATCAGGAGGCCGGGACGCTTTCGGGGGGGCAACAGCAAATGCTGGCAATTGGGCGCGGGCTGATGGCGAACCCGAAGATCATGCTGTTGGATGAGCCGTCGCTGGGGCTATCACCCATTTTGGTGCAGGAGATTTTTGGCATCCTGAAACGTCTGAACAAAGAACAGAACATGACAATGATGCTGGTTGAACAGAACGCAAACGCAGCGCTGGAACTGGCACATTATGGATACGTGATGGAAGTCGGCCGCATCGTCATGGACGGGCCTGCCGGCGATCTGATGAAATCCGACGATGTCCGGAACTTCTATCTGGGCGTGCAAGAGGACGGTGCGCGCGAAAACCGCCGGTGGAAACGCAGAAAGACGTGGAGGTAGGCGATGAATATCAGCCCCCTGCCCCCACAGACGACGATCAACGGTGTTCAGTACAATGCAATGCCAGGTCAGCGCCCGGTTTGCGTGGATGGCTGCATCACCATCGGTCAGTTGTTCCGAAAGCGCTGTTTGGAACTGGGCAGCCGGACGGCGCACCGCGAAAAGGATTATGGTATCTGGAAGTCCTACTCGTGGAATGACTACTGGAAGCATGCCGAATGGATCGGGCTTGGACTGCGGAAACTCGGCCTGCAACGGGGCGAGGTCGTTTCCATCCTTTCCGAGGACCGCAAAGAATGGGCCTGGTTCGACATGGGCATTCAGGCCGTCGGTGGGATCGCCTCGGGGGTTTATACAACTGACTCGGCCAAGCAGCTGAACTATTTGATAAATGACAGCGGCAGCCGGTTTCTGATTGTTGAAAACGAAGAGCATCTGGACAAGTATCTCGAGATACAAGGCGACGTCCCCGATCTTTTGAAGGTCATCATCCTTGAGGACGAAGGCCTGCACGACCTGGATCATCCACATTGCCTGATGGTCGATGACCTTTATGAGATCGGGAGACAGGCCGCTGTAGAAGAACCGGATCGGTTTTTGGCAGAAATTGCCAAAGCCTCACCTCCGGATACGGCATTGCTGGTCTACACGTCCGGCACCACCGGAATGCCGAAAGGCGCAATGCTGAGTCACGAGAACATTCTGGCCGCCATTGAAGCCGGAGCGCATTCGATGCCGACCATGGCCAGTGACGAACAGCTTTGTTTCCTGCCTCTGTGTCACATTCTGGAACGGGATGTATCGGTATTCTTCCCTCTGGCCGCGAAGTGCACGGTGAACTTCGCGGAAAGTCCGGAGACGGTTTTTGCCAACCTGCAGGAAGTTTCACCCACAACCTTCACGGCGGTTCCGCGGGTATGGGAGAAGATCTTCTCACACGTTCAGATCATGGCACAGGAGGCTACGCCGATAGGACGCGCAGCCTATGGAATGGCCCTGAAGGCCGGCTACCGCCGCGCTGAATACCTGCTTTCCGACAGGCATGTTCCAATGGGCGTTTCCGCGCGCTTCTGGCTTTGGGACAGGCTGGTGTTGCGAAATCTCAGGCGCATGCTGGGGCTGGATCGAATTCGGCGCGGTGGCACAGGGGCAGCGCCGATCTCGCAAGAGCTGCTGAAATGGTACTGGGCCATCGGTGTGCCGTTGATCGAAGGGTTCGGCATGACGGAAACAGCCGGACTGGCGTCTATCAACACGCTTACAGACAACAAGATCGGTTCTATCGGCAAGGCTGTTGCGAACAACGACATCCGGATTTCGGACGAAGGTGAAATTCAGATCAAAGGGTTGAACATCTTCCAGGGTTACTGGCGCAACAACGCGAAAACGGCCGAGACATTTACGGCCGACGGTTGGCTCAAAACAGGCGATATGGGCCGCATCGACGAAGATGGCTTTGTGTCCATCACGGGACGCCTGAAAGACATCATCATCACAGCTGGCGGCAAGAACGTCACCCCGGCCGAAATTGAAAGCCGCCTTAAGTTCAGCCACTATATCTCGGACGCGGTCATCATCGGGGATCAGCGCAAGTATCTGACCGCCCTGATCATGATTGATCAGGAAAACGTAGAAAAATACGCGCAAGGCCGGAAAATCCCGTTTTCAAGCTTTGCGTCCCTGTGTGCAGCCCCCGAAATAAGGGATCTGATCGGCGCTGAAGTATCGTCGGTCAACGACGACTTAGCCCGCGTTGAACAGATCAAGGACTTTCGCCTCATCGACGTTCTGCTAACTGCCGATGATGACGAACTGACCGCCACGATGAAGCTTAAACGGAGTTTTGTTGAAAAGAAGTACGCACATCTCATTGAAAATATGTACGAATAGACACGGTGTACCCCAAAGGGAGGATGAACATGAAGAACGTGATGAAAGGACTGGCAGCATTCGCCGCCCTATCGGTTTCGCCGAATCTGGCGATTGCCGAAACGCAGGGCGTCACAGATAGTGAAATCGTCATCGGTTCGGTCAATGATCTGAGCGGGATTTTCGCTGCAGTTGGTGTTCCTGCCACAAAGGGCGCAAATGTGGTCTTTAACCGCGTGAACGCCGAAGGTGGCGTTCACGGCCGGACCATCCGCTTTGTCGTCGAAGACAACGGCTATCAGATGCCACGCGCCATGCAGGGCTACAACAAACTGCTGAATCGCGACAAGGTTTTTGCCATGTTGCAATCGCTGGGAACGCCAATGAACTTGGCGGGGTTCAAGCTGTTGGATCCAAAGGGGATTCCCAACGTTGCCCCTCTGACAGCCGCGCGTCAGATGTTGCAGGAGCCAATGCGCAACAAATTCACGTCCTTCTCGACCTACTTCGATCAAAGCCGCGTTGGTGTGAAGTATCTGGCCGGTCAGTTCGGGTCTCAGGCGGTGTGCAGCATGTATCTGCCGACAGACTTCGGGGAAGAAATCCTTGAAGGAACGAAGGCAGGTGCCGAAGAAGCCGGCATCAGCTTTGTCGCCGAGACCACGCACAAGCCGGATGAGACGGATTTCGTCGGCTCGCTCAGCAAATTGAGGGATGAAGGCTGCGATATCGTAACGATAGCGCTTGGGGTAAGGCAGGCAATAACCGTTGTGGGCACTGCCAAGAAGATGGGCCTTGAGGATATGAAATTCCTCGGCACCTCGGCCAGCTTCCTGACCGTCGTCGCCCAGGTGCCCGGCGGAGTGACTGAAGGCTTTTACGCCGCAGCCTCCTGGCAGGATTTGTGGGCACGGGCAGATGAACCTGCGCCCGCAGCCTTCATTGAAGAATACAAAACGGCTACAGGCGAAGACGCGGTGGGGTTTGCGATGCTGGGGTATTCAGCGGCGGAAATGATGGTCATGGCACTTGAGGCTGCAGGCCCCGATCTGACGCACGACAGCTTCATCGCCGCGATGGAAACGCTGGATTATCAGGACGAGTTGATCGGGAATCACATGTCATTCGGCCCCGATGATCATCAGGGCGCCGATTCAGTCTATGTCAACGTGGTTGAAAACGGAGCTTGGAAACTGGTCTATGAGGAATAGCTCAGGGACACTTCATATCTGAATTCAACTACAACGACCCGCCCGCCTGGGCGGGTCTTGCGTATTGGATGCATGGCGCTGATCTCGGCACCCGCTAAGCTTGCGCTGTCACGAAACTGTTATTATCTGGCGGTATGGCTACATCTCGAATCGAAAATCGGCTGAACCTGCAAAACTGCGAAGTCATAGCGCAGGGAAACCGTCAGTTTGTTTATCAACACCCTGATTCGCCGGACACGCTTCTGAAAATTCCGCAACCGCATACCCAGGACGAAAACGCCAACCTGGTGACGGACACCTGGTTCGACCGTCTTTTTCGCCGGTCTACGGTGTTCAAAGGGTTCTTGCGCGAATTTCATGAGTCCTTTGACCTGATGGTTCGCTATCAGAACCGAGACGAACCTATTCCGGTCTGTGAAGTCCGCGGCGTCATCCAAACCAATCTGGGTCTTGCGCTGATGTACGAGCGTATCTCGGAACCGGACGGCCAATTGTCACCCAGCCTTAAGGAGCTGGCCCAAAGCGGGCGTCTCACGCAGGAACATCTGGATTCACTGAACAAACACTTTGACATGTTGGTCGAAGACCAGGTCCTTATCAGCAACAAGAATGCTGGAAATATTGTCTATCAGTCGTTCTCTGACGGGTCCGGGCGATGGGTATGGATCGACAGTTTTGGCAGCAAGCAGATGATACCCATACGCCGCTGGTCGCGCCGTATGAACAAGCGCAAACTTGATCAGATTAGGCAAAGGTTCATGGGCCTCGCCGAAGCGGCGGTGCAACAAAGCAAAGCTGAACATTAACCTGCGTTCAGACGAAACCAGCGGTTTATAACCTGCAACTGGCGCAAGCGCCTGAACAAAAAAACGGTCGCAATTTCTTGCGACCGTCTGAATTCTGAATCTCTGTAGCTTATTAACGCTTCGAGAACTGGAACGAACGGCGTGCCTTGCGCTTACCGAACTTCTTACGTTCCACAACACGGCTGTCGCGGGTCAGGAAGCCAGCGGCTTTCAGGGCGCCGCGCAGGCTGGGATCGTACAGCTGCAGGGCTTTCGAGATGCCGTGCTTGACCGCACCGGCCTGACCGGTCAGGCCACCGCCTTTGACGGTTGCGACAACGTCGAACTCACCTTCCACGCCGGCAACCTGGAACGGCTGGCGCAGGATCAGCTGCAGAACGGGACGTGCGAAGTAGACGTCCTGATCCTTGCCGTTCACGGTAACCTTGCCGGAACCCGGCTTGATCCAAACGCGGGCAACAGCGTCTTTACGCTTGCCGGTGGCGTAGGAACGGCCCAGCTCGTCACGTACGGGTTCACGCACGATGACTTCTTCGGCCACGGTTTCAACGCCTGCGACGGCGCTCAGCTCTTCGAGAGTATTGATCTGATCAGCCATCGGTCATTAGCTCCGGGTGTTTTTCTTGTTCATGGACTTAACGTCCAGAACTTCGGGGGCCTGGGCTTCGTGCGGGTGCTCGGCACCGGCGTAAACGCGCAGGTTGGTCATCTGCTGGCGCGCCAGACGATTGCCCGGCAGCATGCGCTTGACCGCCTGGGTCACGACGCGCTCGGGGTGTGCACCCTCGAGGATCTGCTGCTTGGTGCGCGATTTGATGCCGCCCGGGTGGCCAGTATGCCAGTAGAAGTTCTCTTCGCGCTTCTTGCCGGTCATCTGGATTTTGTCAGCGTTGATTACGATGACGTTGTCGCCCATGTCCATGTTCGGGGTGAACGACGCTTTGTGCTTGCCACGCAGACGCATGGCGACGATCGAGGCAAGACGGCCCAGAACAACGCCCTCGGCGTCGATCAGGATCCATTTCTTGTCGATGTCTGCAGGTGTTGCAGAAAAGGTTTTCATGGCAGGATAGTCCTGTTTGATGTGAAAGACCGCCCCTGGCGGAGCGGCCCGAATTCGATGGATGGGGTTTAGACCTACTGCAACCCCCGGTCAATACATGTAAACGTGATTTAATTAAGTAATTACAGCAGGTTAAAAAATAGGTACTATTTTACCCCAAAAAACTTGTTCCAAAATGGCCATCATTCACCACACTGATACAGTCTCAGGTATGTCATGTCTCTTGGATGCGGAGAAGTCACATGAAGGAACTGACCCGGACAATAGCCAAGTATGGAGCTGCCTGGCAGGAAACTGATGCGAATAAGCGCCTTGAATTGCTGACGCAGTGCTTCGCGGAAAATGGTAGATATGTAGATCCAACCGCTGATGTTTCGGGCCGAAAGGAATTGTGCGCGCATATTGGGAATGTCCTGAAGGATGCGAATGGCCGCGTCGACATTACCAGCAGCCCGACATCACATCATGACGTGGTCCATTTTACGTGGCACATGGTGGCGCCCGGTGGCTCGGTCATGGTTGCGGGACATGATTTTGTTCATCTGGATGCACAAGGAAAAATTGCGCATTTGGCCGGATTCTTCGGGGACCCATCGCCTCTGCCTTAGCAATCAGACACTGATTTGTTCGGGTGGGTTGTCTAGCAGAGCCCGTAAGCGGTGCATCGCATCTTCAAATCGTTCAAGTGACACGTGCCCGTTCATGGCAATGCGTACCGCGTTCGGGGCGCGACCATCGCGCAGGGCGAACTCGTCTGCCGAGCGCAACTGAATTCCTTCACGCTCTGCCGCGCGGCTGAAGGCTGCGGCGCGCCACCCCGATGGAAGGTTTAGCCAGACAAACGGCACGTCCGGTGCCCAGTTCAGATCGAAGCCGCCCAGTGCGTTTACCGCAACGCGCACATATTCCCCCATCCGCTTGCGCACATCCTGCGTCACCTTTCGGGTTCGGGGATCTGACAGCAACAGACGCGTCAGTTCGGCCAAAGGCTGTGCCAGGCCAAAATATCCGTATTCTGCTGAACGGCGCAGATCCACGCTACGCTCCCTTGGTGCGATGGCGAACCCGACCCGCAGAGCCGGCGTCAGAATTTTCGAGATCGAAGAAACGTGCCATCCCCTTTCGGGCGCCAACGCGCGATAGCTTGGCTCGCGGGCGTCCCCCATGCGATAACAATCGTCCTCGATGATCTGAACGTCATAGCGGCGGGCGACCTCGACAACCTCTTTTCGGCGTTCCAGTGGCGTGTGTGATCCGGTCGGATTTTGTACTTCGGGCGAGACGCAGACAGCCTGTGCCGGGGTCTGGCGCAAAACATGCTCCAACGCGTCCGGATCAATTCCCCACCGGTCCATTTTGACGCCGACAACTTGCGCGCGCATCAACTCTCCGGCCCGGCGGAACCCGGCGTAAGACAAGTCTTCGACCAGAACGACCGGCTTGGGGCCACGCAAGATAGTCTGAAACACCAGGCACAGCCCGTTCTGTCCGCCGTGTGTCAGTACAATGTCATCATGGGTCAATGTGCCCAGCGGAAGATCTGAAAGCCAGTCGACCACCGCCTGCCGCATCGGCTTGTACGCGTCACGCGTTGGGTAATTCAGGAAAAGGCCGGGATCGGACTGAGCCACCTTCTGGAGGCATTCCCGGATCAAAGCCACCTGCCCTGCATCGGCCAGGCGCGGGCTGAACAGACTTACATTTGCGTTGTACTTGTCATCCCGCAAATGCAGCTGCCTGGCCCAGACATCGTCCAGAATGGGCGATTGTGGCGGGGCTACAAATGTACCACGCCCGACCTCGGCGTGTAGCAAGCCCTCGTCCGTCAGAATCGTATAAGCGCGTGCAACAGTGCCGGGCGTGATCTGCAGTCGATACGCAAGCTCGCGGACCGGAGGTAGTTTCGCACCAACTTCCAGTATATTGTTATCAATAGCTTTTCGGATTGTGTCGGCCACCAATGTATACTTGGGACCTTTGGATTTCGGCAATGACTCTGGCCAAATTGTATCCATTACAATTCTTCCCTTTATTTTGACACAATCCTGAATGTATCAAGCATATGTACCGAACATTTTCGCTTTGTGTCAATACAATTTGAAAGGAACCATGACATGACACGCGCAATGCACAACCCCGCCGCAGCCGCGTCAATCTTGGAAAGCTGGACGATAAATTGCTGCAGGATGTCGGTTTGACCCGGCATCAGGCCTATCGCGAAACCAAACGCTATTTCTGGATGAACTAGAAATCCCCAGTCCCATTATGGGACCTCTTCCCTGGCCGGGGCATGCCCCCGGCCTTTTTTATCCAAAAGCGGCCGCAGCCGATCCTTCCGGCGGAAGAGAGTATGTCATGCTGGCCCGCGCGACGGGTTTGTCCGAGCCTTCTGAAAACATCAGAACATCACCGACAGCCAATGTCCGCCCCAGTTTCAGCAAACTACAATGTGCAATCATGTCCGCACCGCCATCGGGTTTGCGCAGGAAATCCATTGAAGCGCTGGTCGTAACCGCCAAAGCCTGCCGCCCTTTTCTGGCCAGAACCATCGCGTAGACACTGACATCGGCGAGCGCAAAGATGGAAGGGCCAGAAACTGTGCTGCCGGGCCGAAGGTGCCGGTCAGCAACAACCAGGCGCATTTTGACCGAGTCGTCAGACAATTCCTCGACAATGAAATCCTCGCGAACCTGCGGAAATACCTGCGCCAGATAATCAGACAGTTCTTTTTTGTTCAGCGCCAACGACATACTTCCACTCCTCGCCTTGTCGCCCTAGAGTTGGCGCACAGCCAGCAGGAGGGCAAGATGGCAATTCTGGAACGTAACGACACCGGCGCAATCGCACATCTGAAAATGAACGCGCCCGAACGCCTGAATGCCCTGAGCGACGAAATGCTGGCGGCGCTGCAGGCCGAGCTTGACGCACTTAAATCCGATGCCTCGATCCGCGCAGTGATCCTTTCCGGTGCCGGGAAGGCATTTTGCGCAGGACACGACCTGAAGCAGATGACCGCCGGTCGCCAGGCCCCGGACCGTGGGCGGGGGTATTTTCAGGACCTGTTCGCGCGGTGTGCCCGAATGATGATGTCCATCCAGTCCCTGCCCCAGCCCGTCATCGCGCAGGTACATGGCATCGCGACCGCCGCAGGCTGCCAACTTGTCGCGACTTGCGATCTGGCGATTGCGGCCGAAGGCACGCGGTTTGGCGTCAATGGGGTAAATATCGGGCTTTTCTGTTCAACGCCGATGGTTGCGCTTAGCCGTAACATCCCGCGCAAGCATGCATTCGAGATGCTGACCACCGGCGACTTCATTTCTTCCGAAAGGGCAGCTGAGCTGGGGCTTGTGAATCGGGCAGTGCCGGAAATGCTGTTGGAACATGAAACGATGTCTTTGGCCGAACACCTGGCGACCAAACTCGGAACCGCCGTAAAAATTGGGAAAGAGGCGTTTTACCAGCAACTCGAAATGCCGATCCAGCAGGCCTATTCCTATGCCGGCGACGTAATGGCGGAAAATATGCTGCATCGGGATACCGAGGAAGGAATCTCGGCTTTTATCGAAAAACGGCCGCCAAATTGGCAGCAATGAGGCAATTGTTTTACATTTTTTTCCTCACTGTCCGTATTTTTGCACTTTTCAAAAGGGCGACACTGTGGCAAAGCTGGGTCGAGGCTAAGGCCTCAACGATACTTTTGGGTCGCCGTGGGCGGAAGGTCCCTCCGAGCTGGTCTCTCTCACCGGCGTAGACATTCCCGCAGCGGCGACCCCAAGATCCCCCTCGCAATCCGCACATTATACGACGCGCGTAGTTCTGTTGCGTCGGTCAGCACTCTGCCCTATGTGGCAGCTTATGACACAGAAACTGCATATCGTGGGCGGCGGCATGGCCGGGTCCGAGGCGGCCTGGCAGGCTGCGGAGCTTGGCGTGGAAGTCGTGATTCACGAAATGCGGCCCAAGGTGGGCACATTTGCGCATCAGACCGGCAATCTGGCCGAGATGGTTTGTTCGAACTCTTTCCGGTCGGATGACGATGAACAGAACGCCGTCGGTCTGCTGCACTGGGAAATGCGCGCCGCAAACGGGTTGATCATGACAACCGCAGATGCGCATCGGCTGCCCGCCGGTGGCGCGCTGGCGGTTGACCGCGATCCGTTTGCCGAGGATGTTACCGCCAAATTGCGGGCGCACCCTCGTATCGAAATCACCGGAGAGGAAATCACCGCCCTGCCCGATGACGGACAATGGATCTTTGCGACCGGGCCGCTGACATCGCCGGAATTGGGTGAAGCCATCCGCAAAGAGACCGGAGCCGAGTCGCTGGCCTTTTTCGATGCCATCGCGCCCATCGTCTACGCCGACAGCATCGATATGAGCCGGGCCTGGATGCAGTCGCGCTATGACAAGGGCGAAACCGAAGAAGAACGAACGGCCTACCTGAACTGCCCCATGGATCGCGATCAGTATGAGGCGTTCATCGATGCGTTGCTGGCTGCGGACAAAACCGAGTTTCACGAAGGTGAAACCGCAGGGTATTTTGATGGCTGCCTGCCGATTGAGGTCATGTCGGAACGCGGTCGTGAAACCTTGCGGCACGGGCCCATGAAGCCAGTTGGCCTGACCAACCCGCATCAACCGGACGTGAAACCCCATGCGGTGGTTCAGTTGCGCCGCGACAACGCGCTGGGAACGCTGTTCAACATCGTCGGCTTCCAGACCAAAATGAAGTACGGGGCCCAGACCGAGGTGTTTCGCATGATCCCGGGGCTGGAGAACGCCAGTTTCGCGCGTCTGGGTGGAATTCACAGAAACACCTTTATCAACTCTCCGACACTGCTGGATTCGCAGATGCGACTGAAATCCAAACCAAATATCCGATTTTCTGGCCAGATCACGGGCGTTGAAGGCTATGTCGAAAGCGCGGCCATGGGTCTGTTGGCCGGTCGTTTGGCCGCCGCTGAAATCATGGGTCTTTCCAAACCTGAAGTGCCGCAGGACAGTGCCATGGGTGCCCTGATCCATCACATCACCGGAGGGGCCGAGGCCAAGACTTTCCAGCCGATGAACGTAAATTTCGGCCTGTTTCGCCCAGTTGACGGCCTTAAAGGCGGACGGCGCGGGCGAAAGGACCGTTACAAAGCCTACACTGACCGAGCCAAAACCGAATGGAAGAACTGGCTTGCGCATTGGTGACTGGACGCGCCGGGCAAACCGGGCCTAACATACCGGTATGAGCGACAAATACCTCAAAGACACTTACGATCTGGATAGCCCACAGGAAACCCGGGCACATTATCAGAAATGGGCCCCGTCCTACGATGACGAGGTTGGCGCCAATGGCTATGCCACGCCGGGACGTGTTGCCGAAGCGCTTTGGTCCAAAATGCCTGAGGCGCAGACACCAATTCTTGATTACGGGTGCGGCACAGGCCTGTCCGGCGTCGCATTAAGGGATGCCGGTTTTCAGATCGTCGACGGTGCTGACCCGACGCCGCAGATGCTAGAGGGCGCCAAGGCCAAGGGGGTTTATCGCAACCTGAAGACCTTCGACATCACAAACTCAAAACCTTTGACGGCTGGTGAGTACAAGGCAATCACAGCGATTGGCGTGATCGGCATCGGCGCAGCCCCGCCCGAGACATTGGATATGCTGATGCATGCGCTTCCCATGGGTGGGTTGCTTGCATTTTCTTTTAACGATCATGCGCTTGCGGATCATACTTACACCGTTCGATTGAATGACTGGCTGGATATGGGCGCGGCGCGCCTATTGTTCCGCGAATACGGTCCGCACCTGCCCGGCCTGGACCTGAACTCCGAAGTGTATGTCGTAGAAAAGACGTGACTTTTGTAACCCGGTTTGCTCCTTCACCCACAGGTCCGTTACATCTGGGGCACGCGTACTCTGCCTTGCTTGCCGGTGAAATGGCCATTGCCGAAGGCGGAGAGTTTCTTCTGCGCATTGAAGATATCGACCGTTCCAGATCGCGGTTGATGTGGGAAGACCAGATTTATGAGGACCTGAGATGGCTGGGCCTGCATTGGCCTGAACCAGTCATGCGCCAATCCGCGCGTACGGCAATTTATGAAAAAGCGCTTGATGATCTTTGGGTTCAGGGCCTGCTTTACCCTTGTACGTGCAATCGAAGGGACGTTCTGGCTGCCGCCAGCGCCCCACAAGAAGGTGCGCCGTTGCATGGTCCGGATGGAATCATCTACCCCGGAACGTGTCGTGGAACTCTGAAAGAACGAGGTCCAGGCGGAGACAGGCGGCCAACGGACACACCGCTTCGTCTGGACATCTCGGCAGCAACCAAAAAAGCCGCCAGCCTTTTCAAAGACCGCACGATACCAGGAGGACCGGTGAAATCGATAGCGAGTTTCACGGAATTGGGTGAAGGCCCGAACGGCGAGACCGGAGTGATTGAGTTCACTCCGGAGGAGATGGAAACCTGCATCGGTGATGTAGTCCTGTCCCGGCGTGATATGGGAACCTCATACCACCTTTCCGTCGTTCTGGATGATGCGGCACAGGGCGTCACGCATGTTGTTCGCGGACAGGACCTGTTCGAAGCCACCCGAATACATGTTCTGCTGCAGTCGCTGTTTGGTCTGCCGACGCCATTCTATCACCATCACCGCCTGATCCGGGATGATACCGGCAAACGGTTGGCCAAGCGCGACGATGCCAGGGCGATCGCGAAATACCGCGCAGAAGGGGCCAGCCCCGGCGACATCCGTGCGATGGTCGGGCTATAGCGGCCGCTACGACATCGGGGCCATCAATTCTACTTCGTTGCCATCTCTTACGGCTGTGTAGAAACAACTGCGCCTGTTGGTATGACAAGCCGGTCCTGTCTGGCGCACAAGAACCAACAGGCAATCCCGGTCGCAATCGACCCGGAAATCCACCAGTTCCTGGACGTTCCCCGAGGTTTCACCCTTGACCCAGAAGGACTGACGGGATCTGGACCAATACGTAACGCGGTGCGTATCCAGCGTGCGCTGAATGGCTTCAGCGTTCATCCATGCCATCATCAGAACGTCGCCTGTCTGCTCATCTTGAGCGATGGCGGGGACCAGACCGGATTCGTTGTATTTCAGGTTGGACGGATCAAAGACGGGTGTTTCAGACATGACAAAAACCTTTTGCATCCGGAGGGCTGGCCACTATGTATGGGGAACAGCCAATGAGGAAAAGCCATGTCCGGCGAGAACGATCTAATCAAGCTCTATTCCGGCCGCATTCTGGCGCTTGCATCGGATATTCCGCATTTGGACCGGCTGGATCACCCTGACGCGAGCGTCAAGAAAAGGTCGCCGTTGTGCGGGTCCACTGTCACCGTTGACGTCAAACTGCGCGATGGGCGGATTTCTGATTTTGGACAGGATGTGAAAGCCTGCGCGCTTGGGCAAGCCTCTGCTTCGGTTGTGGGTCAGGCCATTATTGGCGCGACCCGGGCGCAAGTGGAACTGGCGCGCGAACAGTTGTCGGCTATGTTGAAAAAAGCAGGCCCTGCTCCCGACGCGCCGTTTGAAGGGCTTGAGGTGCTGATGCCTGCCCGCGATTACAAGAACCGGCATGCCTCGATCTTGCTGGCGTTGGACGCGACGGCCGAGGCGATGGAAAAAGCAGAACAGGCCAACTGCGCCTGAACGTGGTATTTTTTTGAAAATCTCTCTAGTCTCCGGGCTGAAATTGGGGAGAGAGAGTTTTGGATAATTTACTTGAGCATTTCGTGACCCTTTGGGTTGTGATCGACCCGATCGGTACAATTCCAGTCTTTGTTGCCGTCACGGCGGGTATCGAGGCTTCGGCACGTCGCAAGACGGCATTACTCGCTGCGTTGATCAGTGCCGGTGTGTTGCTGTTTTTTCTTGTGTTCGGTCAATTGCTGATCGAAGCGCTGGATATCGGCCTGAACTCGTTTCAGGTGGCCGGGGGGATCATCCTGTTCCTGTTCGCGCTGACGATGATTTTCGGGGAAAGTAAATCGGAAACCGATCAGCGCCTGGTCGAAGAGGATTCTGCAATCAGCACAAGTAAACCCAACCCGGCAATCTTTCCACTGGCGGTGCCGTCCTTGGCGTCACCCGGCGCAATGCTGGCTGTCGTCATTCTAACCGACAACAATCGATACAGCTTTGCGGATCAGGGAATTACTGCGCTGGTGATGCTGGTGGTTTTGGCAATCGCCGCGGTATTGATGTTATTGGCCGACCCCATCATCCGTGTCATCGGGCATTCCGGATCGGCCATCATCAGTCGCGTCATGGGAATGATCCTGGCCTCGGTTGCGGTCAATTCAGTTCTATCGGCGCTAATGGAAATCTTCAGAACGGGCCAGTTGTAAAAAAAACCGCCGCACCTTCCGGGCGGAAAGGGCGGCGGCAGGTAATGCGTTTCTCGTGGGGGTCCGGATATCCGCGTGGGGCCGAGGCATGGCCCCTCAAGGGAATTGGGACAGGCAGGTCACCCTTGACTGAAATGGGGAAACAAGCGCGGCTTAATCGGCACGAGATCGCAGGCAGAAAGGCTTAGAAACCCACGGGAAGGTGAAGGGCAACCACCAGCATGACGACCAGTGACACCGCGCCCGCCGCATCCTGAACAAGTGTGGCTTGCGAGCGGGTAATGGCGGATTTGATCTGGGTCAGCATGGGTTCACCTCCGGTCAGGGCTTTAATCATTTGTTGACCTTTTGTTCTCATATTTTGCCGAGTCGGTAAAGAACTTTTTGAGAACATTTGTGAACCAAACGGAACTTCTCACCTAACCTACTGAAATCAAACGGATGGCCTGATCCTGTTTCATCAGCCATAGCAGAACTCGCGCGGCCTTGCCCCGGTCTGACGTCAAATCCGGATCCGCAGACAGCAATGCCCTGGCGTCTGACTGGGCAACCGCCATCAATCCGGCCTGACGTTCCAGATCGGCAATACGGAACTTCGGCAAACCGGATTGCGCGGTTCCAATCAGATCCCCGGCTCCTCGCATCTGCAGGTCGGTCTCAGATATGCGAAACCCGTCCTCCGTCTCGCGCAAGACTTCAAGACGTTTGCGCCCGCCTTCGCTCAGCGGTGGTTGATACATCAACAGACAGGTGGATGCGTCCTGGCCCCTGCCGACCCGCCCACGCAATTGATGCAATTGCGCCAGCCCGAATATCTCGGCGCGTTCGATTACCATGATCGTGGCATTTGGAACGTTTACGCCCACCTCGATCACCGTCGTTGCTACCAGAACTTTGGTGTTGCCAGATTGAAAGGCATCCATCGCGGCGTCTTTTTCGGCCGGGGGCATTTGTCCATGCACTAGGCCGACCACGTCATCCCCCAGTATCGCGCGCAGCCGCTTGAACCGTTCCTCGGCAGCAGTCAGGTCTGAAACCTCGGATTCGTCCACCAGGGGGCAAACCCAATAGCACTGCCTGCCTTCTTCGATGGCGTGCCTCAGGTGGGCCACAACCTCATCCATGCGTTGCGTGCTGACAACGGCTGTTTTGACAGGCTTGCGTCCGGGCGGCTTTTCATCCAGCACCGAGACATCCATGTCTCCGTATTGCGCAAGCGCCAGACTGCGCGGAATCGGCGTGGCGGTCATGACAAGGACATCGGCGCCCTTCCCCTTGTCCGACAATTCCATTCGCTGGCGCACACCAAACCTGTGCTGCTCATCCACAATGGCCAAATGCAGGGCTTTGAATTCCACATCGCCCTGAAAAACGGCATGCGTGCCGACAAGTATCTGAATATCACCCTTTCTCAGCGCGGCCAGCTTGGCTTTGCGTTCAGCGCCTTTGTCCCGTCCGGTCAGGATTTCCAGCACGACACCAGCCTCGTCAGCGAGTGGGCGCAATCCCTCCAGATGCTGCCGAGCTAGAATCTCGGTCGGCGCCATCATGACGCCCTGCCCGCCCGCCTCGACCGCGATCAGCAACGCCATGAAAGCGACCAACGTTTTGCCGGCGCCAACATCCCCCTGCAGCAAACGGTTCATTCGTGCGGCTGACGCCATGTCGGCGGAAATCTCCTCGATGGCCCGCAATTGTGCACCTGTGGGGCGATATGGCAGGGTGCTCAGCACCTTCGATTGCAAAACGCCGGTTGCCCTGCTGACAATTCCGCGCGACTTCCTTTCCCGGCTTCGGGCCAGGGCCAGCGTCAACTGATGGGCCAGCAATTCGTCATAAGCCAGACGCTCACGCGCGGGTGCAAACATTGCTACGTCATCTGCCCCTTGCGGATGATGTGCCGACTGGATGGCCGTTTTCCAGCCCTGCCAGTTCTGACGCGCCACCTGAGCCGGATCGATCCATTCGTCCAAATCCGGAGCGCGGGCCAAGGCGCTATGCGCCGCCTTGTATGCGGTCTTCTGGGTCACGCCTTGGGTCAGATGATAGACAGGTTCAAACTCCGGCAGCTCTCCGGCCTGTTCCGGCGAAACCACGTGATCGGGGTGTACCATCTGCGCCACTCCGTCGAACAGCTCCAGTTTACCTGACACCAACCTGCGTGCCCCTGGCGGCAGAATTTTCGTAAGGTAGTCGCCACGCGCGTGAAAAAACACCAGCTGGAAATCGGCCTGACTGTCCTCGACGTGAATACGATACGCGCCGCCTTTCGTTCTTGGGGGGCGATGCGTGCCGACCGTGACCTCGACCGTCAGTGTTGTTGGCAGGTTTGCACCCTGAATAGTGTCACGCCGCCGCCGGTCAATGACGGCATATGGCAGAGCAAACAAAACGTCACGAGGTGACTCGATTCCGATCTGCCCCATCAACTGAGCTGTTTTCGGACCGACACCTTCAAGTGTTTCAAGCCGGGCGAAAAGTGGAAACAGGGGTTCAGGGCGGCCGCTCATGCATCCCCGATCAGCTGTAGCCAGCCGTCTTCATCCAACGTCGTGATCCCAAGATCCGCCGCTTTCTTGGCCTTTGACCCCGCGCCGGGACCAGCCACAAGCAGGTCGGTTTTCTGACTGACCGAACCTGAAACCTTGGCACCCAACGCTTCTGCCCGAGCTTTGGCTTCCGCACGCGTCATCTTTTCAAGCGTTCCGGTGAATACAACCGTTTTTCCGGCAACCGGGCTGTCGGATGCCGGGGCCTCCGGCGGTATGATCGTCAGGTGTCTGCGCAAATCGTCAAACGCCTGACGCTCTTCCGAGTTTGCGAAAGCATCGGACAGGGACAGCCCCAAAGTCGCACCGATGCCGTCAATGCCGGTCAGATCGGACCAGGCCTGCGCGGCCGTCTTCGGGACATCCGACCCGATTATCGCGGCATCGCGCGCCTCCTTGATCCGTGCTCTTCGGTTGCCGGCTGTCGCGGATAGACGCTCAGCCTCCTCTGCTTCATCCGCGGCGCGTTGGGCCAGAGCAGCCGCCCGGGCTGCATCAATGGCCTGCGCCATCGCTTCCCAATCCCGATAGAACAACGCAAGATCCCGTGCGCCCACTTCACCAACGTGGCGTATCCCCAGCGCAAACAGTAGTCGCGCCAACGGGATCGTGCGCTTCTCCTCAATCGCTTCAAACAGATTTCCGGCCGAGGTCTCGCCCCACCCATCCCTGTTTTTCAACCGCGCCAGATTTTTGGCGTCACGCTCTTTCAGAGTGAAGATGTCCGCAGGTGTGTTGATCGGTAGCGTCGGGTCGTCATGAAACATCTCGATCTGTTTGGCGCCCAGACCTTCGATATCGAAAGCCTTACGAGATACAAAATGCTTCAGCTTTTCAACGGCCTGTGCCGGGCAAATCAAACCTCCCGTGCAGCGGCGAACCGCATCCCCGTCCTCCCGGATCGCTTCGCTTCCGCATTCAGGGCACCGTGTTGGAAATTCGAAAACAACAGAGTCGACGGGACGCTTTGACAGATTCACGTCCGCCACTTTTGGGATCACATCGCCTGCCCGATAGACCTGAACCCAGTCGCCAACCCGAATATCTTTGCCATCTCGGATTGTTCCGCCTTTTGCATCGCGACCGGCTATGTAGTCTTCGTTGTGCAGCGTTGCGTTGGAAACGACGACCCCGCCAACCGTCACTGGGTGCAGCCGGGCCACGGGGCTGAGCGCGCCGGTTCGGCCGACCTGAATATCGATGGCCTCAAGCCGGGTCCAGGCCAGTTCTGCGGGAAACTTGTGCGCCACCGCCCAGCGTGGTGTGGTCGACCGAAACCCAAGCCGGGCCTGAAGCGCCAGTTCGTTCACCTTGTAAACAACGCCGTCGATGTCATAGCCAAGCGTTGCGCGTTGCGCCTCGATGTCCCGATAATGGTCCAGCATCCGACCGGTTGTTTCACACAGCCGCGTCAGCGTATTTGTGGCGAACCCAAAACCTGCAAGACGTTCAATTGCGGCCATTTGCGTGTCGGCCAAAGGTTCCGACGATTCGCCCCAGGCATAGGCAAAGAACCGCAACGGGCGCGTCCGAGTAATTGAGGCATCCAACTGACGCAAAGACCCGGCCGCGGCGTTGCGGGGATTGGCAAATGTTTTGTCGCCAGCCTGTGACTGACGCGCATTCAGGTCGTCGAAATCGACGTGTGACATGTAGACCTCACCCCGAACCTCGAGAACTTCGGGTGCGTCTTCAATGGTTTGAGGAATGTCCGAAATCGTGCGCGCGTTTTCGGTTACGTTCTCGCCCACCTCACCGTCGCCACGCGTTGCGGCCTGAACCAATTTTCCACCCTCATACCGCAAGGACAAGGACAGACCGTCAATCTTCGGTTCTGCAGTGAAGGCAAGCGGCGCATCATCCCGCAACCCCAGGTATTTCCGGATCGAACGATCAAAATCCCTGACGTCTTCGTCGTCAAAAGCATTGCCCAGCGACATCATCCGCACAGAATGTGCAACTTTGGAAAACCCTTCAGCGACGCGCGCACCAACCTGTTCGCTTGGGCTGTCCGGACGTTTCAGATTCGGAAAACGCGCCTCGATTTCTGCGTTTCTGCGCTTGAGCTGGTCGTATTCCGCATCCGAAATCTCGGGCGCGTCTTCTGTGTGGTATTGGGTATTGGCGCGCAGCAAAAGGTCAGAAAGGCGCGCCAGTTCTTCCTGCGCTTCCTGTTCTGTCAGGTCGGTTACCGAAATGGAGTTGCTCATGGCCTCGCCCTGTCACGTGATCTTGGACCTCAGTGATAGGGCGAGGTCATGGCCAGGTCCAGTCGTGCTGTTCGTGAGTGAGGGTGCCGCCCTGAACCGGCAGCGGCATTTTCAGATTTCGCTCAGGCGCCGACTGCCATGCGGGTTTCATCGAGGCTGTTGTTTTGCGGATCGCGCAAAACATAGCCCCGCCCCCAAACCGTATCGATGTAATTTTCACCTCCGGTTGCATTGCTCAGTTTCTTGCGTAGCTTGCAAATGAAGACATCAATGATCTTAAGTTCCGGTTCGTCCATTCCGCCGTATAAATGATTTAGAAACATCTCCTTTGTCAGGGTTGTTCCCTTTCGAAGGCTCAGCAGTTCGAGCATTTGATATTCTTTGCCTGTCAGGTGAACAGCTTTCCCCTCGACCTCAACAGTTTTTGCGTCAAGGTTGACCGCGACACGCCCGGTGTGAATGACGGACTGTGAATGCCCCTTCGAGCGCCGAATGATCGCGTGAATACGGGCAACCAACTCTTCACGATGGAAAGGTTTGGTCAGATAGTCATCGGCACCAAAACCGAACCCTTTGATTTTGCTTTCAGTATCGTCCGCGCCCGAGAGAATCAGGATCGGAGTTTCGACCCGAGCGATCCGCAATTGCCGCAACACTTCATGTCCGGTCATGTCCGGCAAGTTGAGGTCCAGCAATATCAGGTCGTAGTCATAAAGCTTTGCCAGATCGATGCCTTCTTCGCCGAGATCCGTTGCGTAAACGTTCAGGTTGGCATGTGTCAGCATCAGTTCGATGCTTTTGGACGTTGTCGGATCATCCTCGACAAGAAGTATACGCATTCACTGCTCCAATTCAGGTCAATACTGCAATTTCAATTCAACCTTGATCAAAAATAGTTAACCCGGTGTTACCGTTGAATCATTTATTCATGCTCTACCTTGGGTTGTCTATATTTTTTTAACGCTGTCACTTTTAATGCGTCCACGCCGTAGTCTGCGACGGCGGCGACCCACCCATTGAATTCCTCGTCACTGATTCCATATCGTTTCTTTGCGTCCGATAGGGTAATCAGCCCATACACAACGCCCCGAACGACAGTTGCCTTGCGCGAGGCGACCCAGCGGCGCGTTTCCGCCGGAGGCAGATCAGCCCGTGATAAAACCGTTCCATCCGGCAGGGTTACCGATCTTGGCCCCTCAACTTTGTGCAAATACATCGTTCGCCTCACTTTCTGCTGCGACAAAGCTGCGTCCAGCATACTTAAAGCCACATGAAACCGCCCCTTGAGAGTGTCTAGAATTTTCCTATATTCTGCCGGTCTTTCTTAATCCGCACTGGAAATGCCATGGCCCTCGATACCGAGACTCCGCTGAACTCGCTTGGATTTGCCAAACCGCCCTCGGAAACCCGGGTGGTCGTGGCCATGTCCGGTGGTGTCGACAGCTCTGTTGTGGCCGCCTATCTGGCTGATCAGGGGTATGACGTCGTGGGCGTAACGCTGCAGCTTTACGATCACGGCGCGGCACTGGCCAAGAAGGGTGCCTGTTGTGCCGGTATCGATATTCACGATGCACGTCGCGTGGCCGAAGAGCGGGGCTTCCCGCATTACGTGCTGGACTACGAAAACATCTTCAAAGACGCAGTGATCGACGAGTTCGCTGACAGTTATCTGGCGGGCGCAACGCCCGTTCCCTGTATTCGTTGCAATGAGCGTGTGAAATTCAAGGATCTGCTGGAAACCGCTAAGGATCTCGAGGCCGACTGCATGGCAACCGGCCACTACATCCAGCGCAAGGTTGGTCCCAATGGGCCCGAGCTGCACAGCGCTGAAGATGCAAACCGCGATCAGTCTTATTTCCTGTTCTCGACCACGCCGGAACAACTGGATTTCCTGCGTTTCCCTTTGGGGCACCTGCCTTCCAAGGACGCAACCCGCGAGATGGCCGCGCAGTATGGTCTGTCCGTTGCAGATAAACCGGACAGTCAGGACATCTGTTTTGTTCCTGATGGAAACTATGCCAGCGTGATCGAAAAGCTGCGCCCCGGAGCTGCCGAACCGGGTGAAATTGTTCATGCGGACGGTCGTGTTCTGGCACAGCACAACGGCGTCATTCACTACACCATTGGCCAGCGGCGTGGGCTGGGCATCGGTGGGCTGAGCGAGCCGCTTTATGTCGTCAAACTGGATGTGAACAACAAACAGGTTGTTGTTGGTCCCAAGGAAATGCTGGCCACACGTACCGTTCCCGTCCGCGAGATCAACTGGCTGGGAGACACGCCGTTCACGTCACAAAAAGAATGGCATGTCTCGGTCAAGGTTCGTTCGACCCGCCCACCGCGCGAAGCGATTGTCAGGCCTCTGTCGGACACGACCGCCGAGGTGGAGTTGCTGACCCCGGAGGAAGGCATCTCGCCCGGTCAGGCTTGTGTGTTCTATGAAACAGATGGAAGCCGCATTTTTGGCGGCGGATGGATCTGGCGAGGATACTGACGTGGCGTCTGGTCACAGTCTGTCTGGGGCCTAAAGGGCGTCCGTCCCGGTGTTGAGAAGAATATACAGACCGACCGCGACCATAATATAGGGTGCGATCCGGTCCAGCCGGGCCATTCTGGGTGCAAACAGTTTGGCCTTAGGTGCCGCCCAGGCGGCAACTCCTGTCAATAGACAAGCGGCGGCGGCTGCACCAAACAGCCCTGCCCACCTATATGACGTCGAGGATTCCGCAAGAAGCGGTGTCATGACTGCAAACGTGTCTATGGACAGGCTGAGAAACAACAAAACAACCGAGATCACGGCTCCTTGCGGCTGGGTGTCGGTTTTGCCCCGCCCGGAAATCTGCAACCAGATGCCCCGGACACCCAATGCCAGTGGTACAACGCCAAGGTATCCAATTGTCGTTGGATATGTGCTGTGGCTCAGCCCGATGGCCACGGCGGTTGCCAGTAGAAGAACGACGGTTTGCGCGACAGCGAACCCCACGACCGGACGACGTCGGCCCATGACAACGATCAGACCGAACAACACCGCAAGGTTGTCCAGATTTGTCGAGACCTGCGCGATTCCCGCAGACAGTGCAAACAGAGCGTGATCAATCATGCCCGTTTCGCATCCGTGCCAGCACGGCGCGGGCCGCACGCAATCCCGGAGCCTCTCCACCCCGCCCCAGACGATCCATCGTGAGGGCCATGGCCTCCTGCTGAGCCTCTGGTACTTCCATGACCTTTGACAAGGCTGCGGCAATCTTGTCCGGGCGGCAATCGTCCAAAAGGCATTCGGGCACAGTGCGGGTGTCTGACACCAGATTGACCAAAGTCACCGTATCCAGCTTGACCATGCGTTCGGCCATCTTCTGGGTCAGCCAGGTCAGTTTGTAGGCGATGACCATTGGGGTGGATTGCGCAGCGAGTTCCAGCGACACCGTGCCAGACGCGGCCAGTGCGACATCTGCCGCTGCAAACGCAGCACGTTTGCGAGACGCCGCCTGATCCGCCTCTAGCTCGCGTGGGTCGATCACTATGGGTTCGCCTGGCCATGATCGGATCTGATCGCGCACCGTATCGACGATGTGCGCAACTGCCGGGACCACGACGCGCATGTCTGGATGATCGCGCAGAAACACACGCAGGGCTTCACCGAACACCGGGGCAAGCCGTTCGACTTCCCCGCGGCGCGATCCGGGAAGCGCTAGCAGGATCGGTGCTTCTCCCAGATCATAGGCGCTTCGGAATTCCGATATGTCCGTATCCGTTGCAATGGGTTCGTTTACGACTGGATGGCCGACGAAATCGCATTCCATGCCGGCCCTTGTCATGAATTGCGGCTCGAACGGCAACAAGGCCAGAACGTGGTCGATGACCTTGGCCATTTTGTCGGCCCGACCGGGACGCCAAGCCCAAACGCTAGGCGCAACATAGTGAACGGTGCGAATGTTGCTGCCCGCCTTCACCAGCTTGGCCACACGAAGCGAGAAATCCGGGCTGTCGATGGTAATCAGCACATCGGGTTGTGTATCCATAACCGCTTGTGCGGTTTCAGAAATGCGGCGTTTGAGGTGGAAGAACTTCGGCAGCACTTCAACCAGGCCCATGACAGACAGTTCTGCCATTGGAAACCGGCTGTTCAGTCCCTGCGCCTGCATCAAAGGGCCGCCTACCCCGTCGAATTCGACATCCGGGACAAGCGTCTTCAACCCTTCCATCAACGCGCCGCCCAACCGGTCGCCCGAGGGTTCACCGGCGACCAGAAACACGCGCATCAGACCGACCGCTCACGAACGAGAAGGAAAAGACCCAGTCGGTTGCATTCCTCGACGACCCGATCGCGTTGAAGGACGATTACCCCGCCTTTTTCGATAACGATGCCCGACAGACCTGCCGCAACCGCATCTGACACAGTATCAGGCCCGATCGCAGGCAGATCAACACGATGGTCCTGAGAGGGTTTTGGGGCTTTGAACAGAATGCCGCCGCCAGCATCCGGCCTTTGGGTCAGGGATTGCAGCATCCAGGCGGTTCCGAAAATCCCCTCAACCGCCATGGCCTGGCCCTTGGAAACCACGCAGGCCTGACCAATGTCGGCCGCTCCCATGGCCCGCACGATCCCAACAGCGCGGTCCGCATCCGCCAGATCCGCATCAGAAGGCTGGGTTTCGGTCAAACATCCCAACGGGGGCAACAGTTCCGGTGCGAGGTCCTGTGCCGCACGAACCGAAAGCCCGCTGTCTTCCAGAATACTGATCACAGCGCGCAACGCGCCGTCGTCGCCTGAGACAATTGCCTTCTGAATAACCGGAACCAATGGCATCGTCGCCGGATCGATCCGCGAAGGATCAATGACCGGGCGACGCACCGCGCCGGCCATGCAAATCTCGGTAACTCCACGGTTTTGAATATTAGCAATGAAACTGCCGAACCGCTCTAAAGGGAAAACGATGTCTGGCGTCAGGTCATCAGGCAGAAAGCCCTCGAGCGCGCAGATCACAGGGCGTTCGGGCAAATGGCTCAACACCTCGGTCGGCAATTGCCCGGTTCCTGCGATTAGAGCCAGCACGGTCCTATTTCCCCGGTGTCAGGAATGAACGGTCGCTGTGTCCGGTCACGAAATCGACGATGCGCCGCACATACTCACTGTTGTTGCCTTCGCCTATCCGGTGGGCCCGGTCCATGAAGGTCCCCTCGCCGCTCGACAGCTCGCGGAAAGCCGCGCGCAAGGCGGCGATATCTTCGCGCGGAACGCCCCGGCGTTTCAAACCTACGAGGTTCAACCCGTCGAGTTCGCCACGAGGCGCCTGAACAAGTCCATATGGAATTACGTCGTTGGCAACCATTGTCAGCGCCCCAATAATGGCACCGCGACCAACGCGGACCCATTGGTGCAAACCGGATATGCCGCCGACGATTACGTCATCTTCGACAATGCAATGCCCTGCAGCCCCGGCGTGGTTGACCATGATGACCCGATTGCCGATCTGAACATCATGCGCCACATGAACACCCGCCATCAAAAGACAATCGTCGCCTACCCGCGTAACACCGCCACCACCATCTGTTCCGGTGTTGATTGTCACATGTTCGCGAATGCGGTTCCGCTGACCAATTTCCAGCCGGGTGTTTTCGCCGCCGAACTTCAGATCCTGCGGTATCTCACCGATGACCGAAAAATTGAAGATAACGGTGTCCTCGCCAACCGACGTGTCGCCGGTCACGACAACATGCGATTTCAGTTCCACGCGATCTGCCAGTTTGACCTGCGGGCCGACATAACAGAACGGACCGATGGCACAGTCCTGCCCAATCTGCGCGCCGTCTTCGATGATTGCGCTGGGATGGATACGGCTCATGTTGTTTTTTCCATGTCCCAGTCGACATAGGCCGAAAACTCGGCCTCGGCCGCAACCTCGCCGTCTACAGTTGCCCGACCGCTGAATTTGAAGATCTTGCCGCCCTTTTTGCCGCGCACGGTTTCAACGTGCATTTCGAGCACATCTCCCGGAACCACTTTCCGGCGGAATTTGCACTTGTCGATGTTCATGAAATAGATCAGCAACTCGCTGTCGATGACATCCATTCCGACACCCAGCATGACACCGGCGGTCTGGGCCATTGCCTCGACAATCGTCACCCCCGGCATGATCGGCGTTCCAGGGAAATGACCCTGAAAATGCGGCTCGTTCATAGTGACGTTCTTGATGCCCACTGCGGACTGATAGCCGGAAATGTCTACCACCTTGTCGACCAGCAGAAACGGATAGCGATGCGGAAGGATCCGCTGGATCAACTGAATGTCGGCGCTCTTGGTTTCCGTCGTCATGGTAAACGAGTCCCTTCGTGCATTTCTCTTTTTCGAGTGGTTAGCAAGACCCGCGAACAAGGGCAAGCAAGCCTATTCGCTTGCCTTGTTATCCAATCTTCTACCATCGCCGATCATCGCATTGATCCGACGGATGGCCATGTTGGTGATATCGGACGATTCCGCGCGGAACAAAACATTCGACTGTTCGAGGATTACCGATGCCCCGGTCTCTCGCAAGAGGTCGACCAGAACCGGTTGCACCATCTCGAAAAACAGCTTGCGGGAGTTTTCGCTCCGGCGGGCGAGCGCATCAAGTTTGGCCCGCTGTCCTTCGCGGTGGGATTGGACCTTATCATCGAACGCTTCGGCAAGTGGCCGGAACTCTTCGGCTGTCAACGTCGACCGCCTTTCCGTCAGTTCCTTTTCTTCCTTGCTCAATTCGGCAACGATTCGTTCGTTTTCTTCCGCCAACAAGGCACTTTCGGCGTCAATTTCGCGCAGGATGCGCTGACCGAATTCTGACCCAGCGAAAAGGCGTTCGCTGGACAATGTCAAAACACCAGATTGCGGCACACCCAGTTGCTGTGCCGTACTTTGCGTTGCAACTCCGCCAAGCAAAAGCAGAATGACAAAAAGGGCCCGAACCGGGCCCTGAATGTCTGGAATAAACCGCATGACCATCAAAGGATCAGAACTGAGCCTGAATGGTCAGGTCAAAGCTGCGCTCCTGGTCAAAGTCTTCCTTTTTGAGTGCTTTGGAGAAGTTAAAGCGCAATGGGCCAAACGGCGTGTCCCAAAGAACCGACACGCCCAGAACATGGCGGATCGAGCCATCAGCACCGACGATATTCGCCCCTGCGGTATTGACGTTGTCGATGTTGTAGAGGTTGCCGACGTCGTAGAAAACACCACCGCGCAGGCCCAGTTCTTCGGGAAGGCCAAGCGGGAAATCAGATTCGAAGCGGGCCACCCAGTAATAGTTGCCGCCAATCGCATCATCCTGACCGTTCGACAGATCGCGCGGGCCGATACCGGCCGGATCGAAGCCGCGGAAAGTACTCGGGCCAAGAACAAAGCGATCCACGGTTCGGCTGAAATCGTTGCCTCTCCAATGGAATGCGCCCATTTCCAGCGAAGCGCGCAGGACGACCTCTTCGCTCAGAACACGTGTCTGGGCAATGCCGCGCGCGGTCGATTTGATGAACTTGTCGTCGCCACCAAGAC
The DNA here is from genome assembly GCF_056538465.1 of Ruegeria sp. BG6. Lineage (NCBI taxonomy): Bacteria > Pseudomonadati > Pseudomonadota > Alphaproteobacteria > Rhodobacterales > Roseobacteraceae > Ruegeria > Ruegeria sp. BG6. The sequence goes on from NZ_JBQFTB010000001.1 coordinate 440,417, forward strand.
CGGCCGCGTCCACACCGACCTCAAACAGGACACCAGCGTTTGGATTCAGACCGGCGAGCCGGCTGTCATACACATAGGAAATACCCAAGGCACTGCTGCTGCGTTCACCTTGTGCAATTTCCGAGGCAATGACGGCACCGTTGATCTGGTTGTCCTGCTGCGTCATTTCACTGCGGTCCCAGCTGTAACGCAGGCTCAGCGAGGAAAGTTCGCCAATCGCATAGCTGATTTGCGGGGTGAAGAACACTGTATCGGTGTCATAGCTTGCAAAGCTCGAATTGGTTGTCGAAAGACCAAGGCCAAGATCGAACCGCAGCTTCCGACCCAACAGATAGGGTTCGGAAAAGTTGATGACGTATTGTTCCGAATCCTGCGCGGTTGAAAGCGAAAGACCCAAGTTCTGTCCGCGTCCCAGGAAGTTGGATTCGTTCAGACCGATCGCAATACCAAATCCGTCAGCGGCCGAGAAACTACCGCCAAGGCTGAGAGAGCCGGTTGGCTGTTCTTCGACGTCCACATCAACGATGACCTGACTGGGCGATGACCCTTCACGAGGTTCCACATCCGCCGTTGCGAAGAAACCAAGGGCACGAATACGCTCGGCGCTCTGGCGAATTTCGCGGGGGTTGAACGGATCACCTTCGACGGTATCGAACTGACGGCGGATCACACGGTCCAAGGTCGTCGTGTTTCCTTCAATATCGATCCGTTCGACAAAAATACGCGGACCGCGGGTCAGTACAAATTCAACGTTGAGCGTCAGATCTCTCTCGTTCCGGGTAACACGCGGCTCTACTCGCAGGAAATCAACGCCCTGCTTCAGACCCAACCGTTCCTGCCGGGCGATCGAGTTTTCGACCAGAGAAGGCGAATACGTTACGCCCGGTTTGATTTTCAGGGCTTGCTGATACGCGGCAGCGTCGACGCCGGGAATTTCACTGACAGTCGTGATTTTTCCAAACGAGAACTTCTGGCCTTCGGTGATGTTCATCACCAGAAAGAACGCATCTCGTTCGCGGGTGAATTCAACATTTGCGCTGTTGACCCGAAAGTCGACATAGCCGCGCGACAGGTAAAAGTCGCGGATAACCTGTTTGTCGAACTCGATACGGTCAGCGATAAACGTGTCGCCGCGCAGGAAAGTCCGCAGGATGTTCGCTTGCTTGGTCTCCAGAACCCTGCGCAGGCGCCGATCGGAATATGCGCGGTTGCCGACAAAGCTGACCCGCTCAACTTCGATCGTTGTGCCTTCGGCAATTTCGAACACCAAGTCGACACGGTTGTCGCTGCGCCGGATAATGCGCGGGATGACAGTCGCTGCAACCCGACCCTGTGCCGAGTAAATATCAGCGATCAGGTCCGCGTCTGCTTCGGCAACCTGAGGCGTAAAGACCCTGCGCGGCTGCGAGGAAATCGCATCCATCAAGACATTGTCCTTAACACGGCGATTGCCCTCAATGCTGATCTTGTTGATCGTCGGGTATTCCTGAACCTCGATCACCAATATCGACCCGCGCGGTGTCAGTTCGACTGTTTCAAAAACACCACTGTCAAGCAATCGCTGATAGGCATCATTCAACTGTCCTGCCGTCACGGTTTGACCCGGTTCGATTCCGGTCCGCGAGATAATTGTCGAGGTTTCGATGCGTCGGTTACCTTCCACCTGGAAGGAATTGATCGTGAAGTTCTGGGCATGTGCCGCCTGCGGCGCAGCCACTAAACTCATTGCACTAAAAAGAAAAAGAAACGTTAGTGTGCGCCACAAAATATTGTTTGCAGTCTTGTTCACACCGCAGAATATGCCCACGCCCCGCCTGTCCGTCATTTTTTTCACTACCCAGAATTTTCAGACTTTTAATGCTGAGTAACGGGATTGAAGGGTCTTGTCAAAAGCGCAAAAACACAAAACGGCCCAGCGGGCCGTCTAAATCAATCAACATGTTGGGCGAGAATCACATACCTGCCAGGTATGCCCCACCTGCAAGCGCCAGAGCCGTCGCGCCAAAGCACAAAAGAACATCCCAGTTCAATATGAACAGAACGCTGAACCCCTGGTAGGATTTTTGCAGAGTCTTTGGCATCGGTCTCTCAGCCTGTCTTTCAATACACCAAACAATCTTAGCCATGGATTTGGGCAAGATTGCGGCATCAATGTGCGCGAGACGTCACATTCAGCAGAACAGGTCGTTGCTGACAGAAAACAGCATCAGGCCAAGTATCAGGCTGATCCCCACCCCCATCAGAATCCGCAGGGCTGCGTCACTAGGCGGTTTGCCGGCGACCGCTTCGTAAGCGTAGAACACCAGATGACCGCCATCCAATGCCGGGATCGGGAACAGATTCAGAAGGCCTACGGCCGTCGACAGAACCGCGATGAAGAACACAAAACTCTGTGCGCCCTGACTGGCCATTGCTCCGGATGTCTCGGCAATACCGATAGGACCGGACATGTTGCAGGTGCTGATCGCCCCTGTAATCATATGCCAGATGCCAGACAAAGAACCGTTGATTACGCGCAAAGTCTGTCGTGCACCGCCTGTCAGGGAATCCAATAAACCCGCCGGAACAGTAGCCGGTTCCAGCATCATCCCGCCAACGATCCCGATACGCCAATGCGTTACGAATCCGCCGTCCGGCTGAGGTTCATCCGTACGTCTTGGGGCTAAGGCAAATTCCAGATCGGCGCCGTCCCGCCAGACGTTCAGCAACAGCACACGCCCGTCAGATCCTTCGACCCGCTCTTTCAATTGCTCGAAGGCAAAAATGGGGTCTCCATCCACCGACGTAATCACGTCGCCCGATGCCAGTTGAATGTCCATTGCAGCACTGCGCGGTGTAACCTGCTGGATCAGCGGCGGAAACAGCCAGGGCGCGGACACATTCAGTGTCTCGCCGTCCCGGATGATGGTGTATTCCAGGCTCGGTTCAACCGGCAGAGACTCGGTAAACTCGGTCCACGAGATTTCCTCGTCGAAATCCGGGGTAGGAATACCGGCAATTGCGATGATCTCATCGCCTTCCCGCAACTCCTGAACAGAACCGGGCAATGGTTGGAGTTTGCCAACGGTCAACGGCTCTCGTGAAACACCCTGAGACCAGAAGATCAGCCCGAAAACCAGAATGGACATTGCGAAGTTGAACGCGGGCCCCGCCGCAACGGTCGCCGCACGGGCCCACAAAGGCGCACCATGCATGGTACGGCGTACTTCTTGAGGGCTTTGTTCTGTAATTTCGTGCATCGCAGCTTCGTCCTTGCCCGAAGCAGCGTTGGCATCACCAAGAAACTTGACGTAACCACCGAACGGCAACAGGGCGATCTGCCATTTTGTCCCGCGCTTGTCCATGCGGCTCCACAGGACAGGACCGAATCCGATCGAAAACACCTCGGCATGAATGCCGGACCAACGTCCAACGATATAATGGCCGTATTCGTGCACCGCGACGATGACAGACAGTGCAACCACAAAAGCAACAATCGTGTACAGCAGGCTGCCGAATTGAGGGATCAGGGAAAGAGTGTCCAAGGGTTTATCCTGCTCGTTGGAGTATGGCTTCGTCGACCCATTGACGTGCCAGATGGTCCGTTTTTTGCACATTATCAAGGGTCATAGGGGCATCAATAAGGCCATCTTCTGTATCAAATCTGTCCAGAACCGCTGCAACGGTATCGCCCATCTCAAGAAATCCGATGTCCTTGGCGATAAATCTGTCCAGAGCACGTTCTTTGGCCGCGTTGAAGACGGCACCGGAAAGACCCCCACGGGCCATCACCTCGCGCGCCAGCCGCAACGCGGGGTACCGCGATTCGTCAGGGTCCTGAAACCGAAGCTGCCCAAGCCGTGCCAGGTTCAGACGGTCGACCGGCAGGCTCTGCCTTTCGGGCCAGTGCAGAGCGTAGCCAATGGCATGGCGCATATCCGGTGCACCCATATGGGCCATGACAGCGCCGTCACTAAACCCGACCAGTGCATGTACAATCGATTCCGGGTGGATCAGAACTTCGATCTGGTCCGGGTCTATTCCAAATAATTCTTTCGTTTCAATTACCTCCAGCGCCTTATTGAACATTGATGCGCTGTCTATGGTAATCCGTTGTCCCATGTTCCAATTGGGGTGACTCGACGCTTGCTCGACCGTCGCGAGGGCCAGGTCCGACAAGGGCCAATCACGAAACGCCCCGCCGCTGGCGGTAATGATCACCCGTTCGACGGTCTCAATGTTTTCTCCGACCAGCGCCTGAAACACGGCCGAATGTTCACTGTCCACAGGCAGCAGGCGCGCGTTGTTTTTGCGCGCAGTCTCCAGAACCAGAGAACCAGCACACACCAGCGTCTCTTTGTTTGCCAAGGCCAGCGTCGCCCCTCGTTTCAGCGCTTCGATGCCCGGAGTTAGCCCGGCTGCGCCCACAATGGCCGACATTACCCAGTCGGCCGGGCGGGATGCAGCCTCGGCCAGTGCTTTTTCGCCTGCCGCAACCGCAACCCCGCTGCCGGACAGCGCGTCTCGCAAATCCTCAAGCCGGTTTTCATGGGCGGTCACGGCCAGATCGGCGCCGAGCCTGCGGGCATCTTCGGCCAGTTGTCGGATGTTTGCCCCGCCCGTCAGCGCGACAACATCGTAGGACGAAGGATTCCGGGCGATCAGGTCAATGGTGTTTTGACCGATGGACCCGGTCGCGCCAAAAATTGAGATCTTGCGCATTACATAACCCCGGGGGCGTAGAACAACCCTGCGATCAACACGAACAAGGCAGCCCCCATCATTCCATCGAACCGGTCAAGAAAGCCGCCATGTCCGGGTATCAGGTTCGAGCTGTCCTTGACGCCAAACTTTCGTTTAACCGCGCTTTCCACGATATCTCCGGCCTGACTGGCCATCGACGCCAGCACCGAAATCAGCACAAACAACACACCAAACCCGGCCTGCATCGCGACAACACCGCCAACAATGGCTGCGGCAACCCAACCGCCTGCCGTACCGGACCATGTTTTCTTCGGGCTTACCTTGGGCCAAAACTTAGGGCCGCCAAACGTTTTGCCAACAAAATACCCTGCAACATCTGTTGCGACGACAACGGCGATCAACCAGACCATCCAGCCAAAGCCCATGGTTTCACGGATCGAAATGAAACCCAGACCGGCGGCGGCGATCCAGAAGGCAAACGCGGCATAAAGCCCTTTTGCCCGACTGATCTGCCCTGCCCCGACCAGCGCTGGCGCGAGCAAAAACGGCAACGTGTAAAGCGCAGGCAGGTGATAGCTGAGGACGACGGCAACCCCGGTCAATATCCCCAACTGAACCGCCAGACCGGCTTGACCCGGATCAATCATGCGGACCAGTTCCCAGGTCATGATGGCGCAGGCCGCAGCGATGAATGCTTCGAACCACAATCCGCCAAGCCACACTTCCACTGCACCGATAGCAACCAGAACAGCTGCCGACAGAATTCGGGCCGTCAGGTCAGACCATCGACCGTCGCTCATGCGAGAACTGCGCCAAAGCGGCGCTCACGCGAGCCAAAGTTCCGACACAAATGTTCAAGTTCAGCTGCTGTGAAATCCGGCCAAAGCGTGTCGATGAACTCATATTCGGAATAGGCTGACTGCCACAGAAGAAAGTTCGAAATCCGCGCTTCGCCGCTGGTGCGAATTACAAGATCGGGATCAGGAAGAACATGCGTATCCAAGTATCTTGGAAGCGTTTCTTCATCCACATCTTCGGGGCGCAACCGGCCCGCTGCCACGTCGCGCGCCAGACGTTGTGTACCGCGGGCAACTTCATCCCGCCCGCCGTAGTTCAAGGCAACCGTGAGATGGACCAAGTCATTGTCTCGGGTTTCTTCCTCAAGCGTGTCCATCAGTCTGGTCAGCTTGGAATCCAGACGTACCCTGTCTCCGATAAAGCGGACACGAATACCGTTTTCCTTCAGCGTTCGCGTTTCTTTGATGATGTATCGGCGAAACAGGCTCATCAGTCCGGCGACTTCAACCTGTGTTCGTTTCCAATTCTCTGTCGAAAAGGCGAATACGGTCAGATACTTCACGCCAAGACCGGGGCAAGCTTCGACCACCTCGCGAACACGCCGCGCACCTGCGTGATGTCCATACAGCCTAGGCCGGCCACGTGCTTGTGCCCAACGACCATTGCCATCCATAATGATGGCGACATGGCGCGGTCCGGCGGCGATAGGAGTGCGGGGATCGTTGGGCATTCTTCCGGCTCAGACCTGCATAATTTCTGCCTGTTTGGTCTCTAGTGCGGTATCAACCGATTTAATCATCTCATCGGTCAGATCCTGCACCTCGGTCTCCCAGAATTTCTGGTCGTCTTCAGACATGCCGTCGGACTTGGCCTTCTTGATCTGGTCCATGCCATCCCGGCGCACGTTCCGAATGGAGATCCGTGCGCTTTCAGCGTACTGCCCTGCAACCTTGCCCAGTTCGCGACGACGCTCTTCGTTCAACTCGGGGATCGGCAGCATGATGATGGTGCCGTTCAGTTGAGGATTTATGCCCAACCCACTTTCACGAATGGCTTTTTCCACTTTGCCGACAAGGGACTTGTCCCATACGTTCACAGTAACCATCCGGGGTTCGGGCACGTTGACGGTGCCAACCTGGTTGATCGGGGTCAGCGAACCATAGGCATCAACCATGATCGGCTCCAGCATCGACGCTGATGCGCGGCCAGTCCGCAGGGATGCAAATTCGGTTTTCAGGTTGGCCATTGCGCCGTCCATGCGGCGTTTCAGATCATCAGTGTCCAGTTCAAAATCGTCAGACATGCTGCTCACTCCCCGTTTTCAGGTACTGTTGGAATGGGTCTTAAGCCATCGCAAATGGGATGTATAGCAATGATGAGCCGGAATTGCGCCAATGACCAGAGGTGTTTCCGGCATTTTTGAGGTGTTTCCTCGGCAAAAGAACCGGCCAGCATTGGCGCTGGCCGGTTAGAAAATCACCGGGTGTGTCACGCGTTTACATCAACGACAACACGGCCCTGAACCTGTCCTTGAAGAATATCCGCGCCAAGTTTGGGCAAATCGCTCAAGGATGCAGGCTGTACCATGGCGTCCAGTTTTTCCATCGGCAGGTCTGTCGCGATACGTTTCCAAGCGCGCACCCTGTTGTCATAAGGCTGCATCACGCTGTCGATGCCCAACAGGTTGACGCCCCGCAACAGGAACGGGATGACCGTCGCAGGCAGGGCCGCCCCACCGGCCAGACCAACCGCGGCAACCGATGCGCCATATTTCATCTGTCCCAGAACCCGGGCCAGCATCGCACCGCCTACCGCATCAATACAGCCCGCCCAGGTCTCGCTTTCCAGCGGGCGTTTTGTGGTCTCGTTCAGATCCTCGCGCGGAACGATCGTGGTCGCGCCCAGAGTTTTTAGATAATCGGCAGCTTCCGCGCGCCCCGTTACTGCGGCAACTTCATAGCCCAGATTGGCCAGTATCGCAGTTGCCACGGACCCAACGCCGCCGGCCGCGCCTGTTACCAGCACAGGACCCTGACCCGGCTGCAGGCCATGGTCCTCCAGCGCCATGACCGCAAGCATGGCAGTGAAACCAGCTGTTCCCACAGCCATCGCCTGCCGCGCGTCCAACCCATCGGGCAACGGAACCAGCCAGTCGGCCAGTGCGTTGGCTTTCTGCGAATAGCCGCCCCAATGGGCCTCGCCCACGCGCCAACCGGTCAGAACCACTTTGTCGCCCGGTTTGTATCTGTTGTCCGAAGACGTCTCGACCGTTCCTGCGTAGTCGATGCCCGGAATATGCGGATAGCTGCGGACCAGCCCGCCCCCTTTGGCCGACAAGCACAGACCGTCCTTGTAATTTACGGTCGAGTATTCGACGGCGACCGTAACCTCGCCATGGGGCAGATCATCAATCGACAGTCCTTTGATCGACGCACTGGCCAACCCGCTTTCTTCGTCTTTCTCCATTACCAATGCATTGAACATCGTGCTTTCCTTTCCTTTTCACAGCCAGGATATCGCATTTACCTGGTTAGATTATTCAGGGTGGAGTGCAGTGACGAGGGTATAGCCCCTGCCCGTCAGGCCCAGAATTTGGCCTGAACAACCGCCTTGCGCATGCCCCGTGAAGTTTGAATTTCCAGTTCCGTACCCGCAGCCCAATGGCTGGCGTGCACCATTCCGATTGCAACGTTTGTTCCGAAATCCGGCGACCAGACGGCCGATGTGACCTGGCCGACCCGGTTCCCTTCACAGAAGGCTGGCCAGGCCCGGTCGCACGGGGGAACTGGATCGCCGTCAATCGCGACCGGCCGGATCTGCTGTTTGGGACCCTTCTCGGAGGCCTTCACCAGAGCGTCCCGACCCACACATTCCGTCACGACGTCCGTATTGCAGAACTTGCCCAACCCGCATTCATGCGGGGTGTTTTCGTGGGTCATGTCGTTACCATAAGACAAAAGCCCGCCTTCGATGCGTTCAATCAGGTTTGGGCAACCGGCGCGCACATGCAGATCTTCCCCGGCTTTGAAAAGGGCGTTCCATAGCGGCATACCGATATCACTGCCGTCTACATAAACCTCGAACCCGCCCTGTTTCGAATATCCGGACCGCGCGATGACAAGGTCGCGCCCGCGAAACCGGAACAGGCCGAACCGGAAAAAGCGGATGTCGCGGATCCCGTCGCCGAAAACACGCGCCATCAACTCATCAGATTTTGGGCCTTGGATCGCCAGAGGCGAGACATCCGGTTCCCAAACCTGAACATCCAGTGCAAGCCCATTCGCCAAGCCATTGACCCAGAACAACAAGTCACTGTCCGCGATCGAGATCCAAAAGCGGTCTTCGGACAATTTCAGCGCGACGGGGTCGTTCAGCATCCCTCCGGCCTGGTTCACGATCGGAACATAGTAGCACTGACCGGTCACCATTCCGCTCAGATCACGCGGGGTGAGCATCTGCAGCAGGCGCGCCGCATCAGGACCGCGAACCTCGATCTGGCGCTCGCAAGAAACATCCCAAACCTGAACGTGGGTCTTGAGATGGCGGCAATCCGCTTCAAGCGACTCGAACACCGTCGGCAACAACATCCTGTTGTAAACCGTGTACGCTTTGACACCCGCTTCCTCGACGCCTTCGGAAAAAGGTGTTCGGCGCAGTCGGCGTGACGGTGAAATCAGGGCCATTCAGGCACCCTCCGGCAGAAAGACCAGATCACTGACCGGCGCGGATGAGCCAGCTTCCGTCAACATCTTGTGCAACTGTCCCCGATGATGGGTCTGGTGATTGAACATGTGGATGACGCATTGCGCGTAAGGCTTTGTGACATCAGCTTCTTTTGCGGCTGAAAACCAGGTAAAGTCTCCGGTCAAGACGTCGTCACCCAACTCGTCGGCCCATTTGGCAATACGGACATCAACAGTCTCACGAAGCGGCATCCAATCGGACAGACCAGCGCAGACAGATGTGCTTTCCGGGATTCCGCCACCCGGTCCCGTTCCCTTGTCAAAGCGCGAAATCCAGATCCAGTCACCCCACAAAAGATGGTTGGCCGTTCCCATGATCGAGCCAAAGAACGCACCACGCTCACGCATCAGTTCTTCTTGTGGCAGCGCTTGCAAGAATCCTTTTAACTGGCTGTTCTGCCAGTTATTGTATCTGGCCATTTGACGCGCATAGGCACCTGTAATCATCATTTGGGCCCATGCCAGTCGATGGGGCAGATTTCAGCGGACTTGCCACCAAAATCCCAGACCCGGCCATAATCGCGAACCTTTGATTTGTTTCCCTTCGCGACAATGATGTCCGGTCCCATCCAATATTTCGAGTTGGAAACCATCACCGGATGCTCGGGGTCCTTGCCTGCAAGCATTTCAATTTCACCCTGAATCTTCCGGCCGATCATGATGCGACGTTTGGTACCGTCCCGCTCAATCTCGACCGGAGCACGCTCGGCCCCAATGATTTCACTGACCAGCATGGTAAAAAGTCCGGTCGTTCCGCCGGCCTGCCCGCTGAATATCTGAAGCAAGCCGTTATACGCCTTGCCGCTGGCGCGTTCGTCCACATACGCGGCCACTTTCCACTGGCCTTCCCCCATACGGCCGGGAATATCAACCAGCAATCCCACGTTCAGGCCCGACAGGTCCTCACCTTCATAGTGCCCCTCATCAATGATGATACCCATCCAGGCATGGCAGTGTCCCTCGGTCGGGGGGTGCGCGCCCAGCGAGACCACGCAGGGGCAAAACACATCGCAGGAGCAATTCAGGATCAGTTCACCCTTGATGGACCAGTCCGTCGGGCTCATCTCGCGGCGTTTGGGGTTCGGCATGCGACTGTCGATCCGCTGGCTGATCGGAAGCTTGTCGGAATCCTTTTTTCTGTTTTTAGCCATAAGCTTACCCTCCGTAAATGATAGGATACACGAGCAGAAGAAGGCCACCCGCGATCAATGCGAACCCCAGCGGTCGTGTGACCGCGTGACCGATCTGGGGTAATTTTTCCAAAACCATGAACAGGGTCGCCAGACCCATCCATAACAGGCTCATGACACCGCCCACAAACCCCAGCGCCATGAAGCCCCAGCAACAGCCGACACAAAATGCGCCCAGCCCAAGGCCCATCCGCAGGCCACCCAGGAAACCGGTCTTCCAGTGGCCAAGGAAGTACGTCATCGGGGCGTGACACACACCATGACACACCTCTTTGACGCGGCTGAACTGAAAAGCGCCCACAACGATCATAAGTCCAGCGGCGAAATAGCCGGATTTGGCGATACCGAGCATGTCGACAATGCCGCCAAAAAGCAGCGAAAGCTGAACCGCGGCGATAAAGGCGGCAAATCCAACCCAAACCAGAAAATACCCGGCCAAAACGCCGACCCAACCGGCACGCGTTCCATTGGCGCTGTGGATAAGATCATCGTAACTGCGCAGCGTCGGAACCAAAGTCGGCAGCATCATGGCCGCCATCATGATAGCCCACATCCAGAACAGCGGACCGAATTCCGCCATGGGCATATACATGTCCATGCGCGGGTCCATCACGCGCATCGCCTCGCCCATCGGACCCGGTCGCCCGATCAGATCGAGGTCCATGTCGCGGCTCATCGAGAACATCATCCACCACGCCCAGAGGATCGTGATGTAGAAACTCAGCCAAAGACCGCTGCGTAAAACTGCGCGACTCACTCGCTCCTCCCGACTCAGTCCTTGCATTTCAAATGTCAGACTTTTAAATGTCAGACAAATAAAAACTGAGTTTTGGCGTGTCGGACATGAAAGTTGATCCCAAAAAACCGGCTGACTTGTCGGCACAGATTGCTCAGGCCATTCGCGACGCCATTGTCTCGGGTGAGTTGATTGTCGACGCACGCCTGCCGTCCGAGGCCGAGTTGTCGGAACAGTTTAAGGTCTCGCGACCGACCGTACGCGAGGCGCTCAAAAGGCTCGCCGCGCAATCACTTATCCGAACCCAGCGTGGCGCTTCGGGTGGTGCTTTTGTCAACAAACTGAGCTTTGAGGACGCCTATTCGCAGCAAGTCACCACCTCGACCCTGCTGCTGTCAATGAATGCTGTCAGTTTCGACACCGCCTGCGAAGCCCGTTACGCGCTCGAGCGGGCCTGTGCCGCCCTTTCGGCAGCGCGTCACACCCCGGACCACCTGACCACGATGCGGACCGAAATCTATCGTCAGTCACAACCCGGGCTGACCGATGAAGCCTTTTGTGCCTCGGATGTTGCTTTTCATCGCGCTTTGGTCGACGCCGCAGGCAATCCGGTTTTGTCCTACCAGTTGGCGGGTGCGGTCGAAGCGATGCAGCCGCTGATGAACATGATCACCTTCTCCGCCCGGTCCCGGGAAGAGATCATTGCGCTGCACAACCGGATCGCCGATTCGATTGAGGTGCGGGATGCGGTGGCGGTGGACCGAACGCTCGTCGAACTGGAAACCTACACGAGGCAACTGGCCCATGACGTGGCTGAACGCCGACGCAACCCAGCCTGATTTCGCATCAGATAAAGCTTGACGGAGGAGGCAGACGAAAAGGACACTCGGGCAGGCAGCATGACAGCCGGCATGAAGACCGGATCTCTCAATGCAAATTGAATTACAATTACTTACGGGAGGACGTTATGAACCAAAGACCGGACCCAACCTTTTACCCATCCGCCAAGCTGGCGATGGAGGGCCCAACGGAAACTCTGGCCTTCACGCTGATGCTCAGCCCCGACTTTTCGCAACCGGATGGTCTGGCTGTCGTTAACGTCGATCCGACTTCGGCGGATTACGGAAAAATCGTTCATCAGGTGATCATGCCCGAAAAGGGTGACGAGTTTCACCATTTCGGCTGGAATGCCTGCTCATCATCGCTGTCGCCGCTCAGCGGCCATGCATTTCTAGAACGCCGCTATCTGATCATTCCCGGCATACGGTCCAGCCGCATTTACATCATCGATGTCAAAAACCCGCTGGAAGCGAAGATTCACAAGATCATCGAACCCGAGGAAGTTTTTGCCAAGACGGGATATTCCCGGCCTCATACCATTCACTGCGGCCCCGAAGGCATCTACGTCAGCACATTGGGTGGCGGTGGCAAAGACGGCACAGACGGCCCGCCGGGTATCTTCATCATGGATTGCGAAAGCTTCGAGATCATAGGCCGATATGAAATCGAACGCGGGGTTCAGGACAAACACTATGACTTCTGGTGGAACCTGCCGCGTGATTACATGGTCAGTTCTGAATGGGCGCTGCCGCCGCAGTTTGAAAACGGGATCGTGGCCGAGGATCTGCTGTCGAACAAGTACGGCCACCGCATCCACTTCTGGAACCTGCGCAGCCGCACGAATATCCAAACTATCGATCTGGGTGAAAACCATCAGATGGCGTTGGAAATCCGCCCGGCGCATGATCCGGTCAAGCAACACGGCTTCTGTGGCGTTGTGGTGGATACCACTAATCTTCAAGGTGCCATCTTCACCTGGTGGCGCAATGACGACGGAACGTTCGAAGCCAAGAAGACCATCACAATCGATCCGCAACCCGCTGATCCCGAAGATCTTCCCGATCTTCTCAAGGGGTTTTCGGCCGTTCCGCCTCTGGTCACGGATATCGATCTGAGTCTGGACGACAAGTACCTTTATGTTGCCTGTTGGGGCACCGGTGAGATGCATCAATACGATGTGTCGGACCCGATGAACCCGACCCTGGCCGGCAAGGTCGAGATCGGTGGGATCGTCAAAAAGACCAAGCATCCCAACGGCAATGACTTTGGTTACGGACCGCAGATGGTTGAGATCAGCCGGGATGGCAAACGCGTCTACTGGACCAACTCGCTGTACTCCACCTGGGATGATCAGTTCTATCCGGGCGAACGCGGCGCAGCCATGGTCAAGGCCGATGTCGGTGACAATGGCGGCCTGACACTGGACCCCAAGTTCTGGGTCGACTTCCCCAAGGGCTATCGCAGCCACCAGATCCGGCTAGAAGGCGGCGACTGTTCGACGGACAGTTTCTGCTACCCGTCCGTCTGATTTGGAGTTCCTGATGACATCAACGGCCGGCCTGTGGCTGGCCGTTGTGCTTAGCGGTGCATATCACGGCCTGAACCCCGGCATGGGCTGGCCGCTGGCCGTTTCAGCGGCATTGATGGAGCAGAAGCAATCGGCCCTTTGGCGAGCGCTGACTGCCTTGGCTGGGGGGCACTTTCTCGCCATGCTCGGGGTCTTGCTGCCGTTCGCGCTGATGGCGGTTTTAGTGGATTACCAGCGCGAAATTAGGATCGGCGCAGCCCTGATCGTTATCGCCATGGGCTTTTACATCGCGATTGTCCGTCGCCACCCCCGCGCCCTCTCCCGTGTTCCTCCGGGAAAGCTGGCATTGTGGTCATTTCTTGTCGCTCTGGCCCATGGCGCCGCGCTTATGCTGGTTCCAATCTATCTGGGACTTTGCAATCTGGATGAGCTGGACGCCGGGCATCGTGCGGTTTCCGAGATCATGACGACCAACGGTCTTCTGGTGCTGGCCGTTGCCGCGCTTCACACAGCCGCAATGGTTTTGGGCGGAGGCATTCTGGCCTATGCCGTCTATCGCTGGTTGGGTCTGCAATTCCTGTCACGCAGTTGGTTCAACCTCGAACTCATCTGGGCACTTAGCCTTATTCTTGTGGGGATACTGGGCCTGTGGTCGGCAATTTAGGTTCTTTCCTTTGCGAACATGCGCATTACTCTCCCTTTCAACAAAAACGACATGAGACCGGAATGACCCCGACCCTGAATACGCTTGCCGCGATACTGACAATCGGCTTTGGCCTTTTCGGCTTTCTGGCTCCGGCCTGGACTGCGGCTTCACTGGATTTAGCCCCAACAAACAGCACCATGGGCCTGAGCGAGATGCGCGCTTCGGTTGGCGGATTGTTCGTAGTCACCGGCCTTGCTGTTTTGTGGTTCAATAACCCAATGGCCTACACGATGCTTGGCGTGGTCTATGCCGGCGCGGCATTGGGCCGGTTCGTATCGATTGCACTGGACAACCCGCCACTGGCCAAGGCGATGGTTTTCGGCGGAATCGAACTGGCGTTGGCAATCTGGCTGATCCTGGCGAACATGAACAAGTCAGTTTAATAAACTGAAAAGAAACAATTACGTCAGCGAAAATCTGGATTTGCATCCGATCGGAACGTCACCTATATATGAAGGGTCCTTCGGGACTATGGACATAAACGCGCTCGTAATAAGCGGATCGGACCCGGGGGCGGTACCCGGCGGCTCCACCAATATCCTTCGTTTGGGGAACATGGGGCCGAAACAGGATCGACGAACGTCTAAAGGAGTTAGCTTTGTCTCGGCTGTCTGCCACCGTTATCGGCGAAAATAGTACAATTGCAAACGACAATCGTGCTCCGGTTGCAGTTGCTGCGTAAGCAGTAGCAAGACCGAAACTTAAGTCCTTGCGCCTAGCAGCGTAAGGCGGGGTTCGCAGGTACCTGGCAACAGAAACCTGCATTTCAATGCAATTTGTCCGGTCAGAAACACTCTCTTGTTCAGGGATTGTTCATTCCTTTTTGCCATCGTCACTTCCATCAGAAGGGAGAGCGGCGATGTCACATTCCGAATTGCTCAGGCAGTGGTATTCAGAGGTTTGGGAAAACGGCAACACAGAAGCCATCGGACAGTTCTTTGCCCCCGACACGCTGGCCGAGGGGTTGATCCCGGAAATGCAGGTCGGCGCTGACGATTTCCGTGATCTGGTGACCGCATTCCGGCATATCCTTGGCGACATAAAAGTCGACCTGCCGAAGATAATCGAAGACGGCGATTGGGTTTCTGCCATTGTCCATCTACAGACGACACGCGCCGACAATGGCGCACCACTACAGGCAAGCGGCAGCGTCATCGCGCGTATCAAAGACGGGTACATGGTCGAAGCTTATAATCAGTTCGACTTTATTTCTTTTTTTGAACAGCTTGGACAGTTTCCCGAAGATACCCTGCCCGTCTGCATGACCGGACTAAGACTGGACTGGGCCTGATCAAAACCTGCGACCTTGACCATGAAAGCCGTTCCACGTTAGCAAAGGGTATGGGGTAACATTGCGAACGCCCCGTGAGGCGTCAGCCCAAGTTTCGCATGTATCCGAACGCGACAGGAGACATGCCATGGCTGCGCCAAATTCCATCACCTCCAAACAACTGCTGCGACTGATCGGAACACCGACAGCGCTGGTTTTGGTGGATATCTGCCTCGAGGAAGACTTTGCAGCGGATCCGGTCCTGATTCCGGGTTCAGTACGGCATACCGCGTCAGACATGCAGGGCCTTATGGCGACGATCGATGGGCGCTCCAGTGTAATCATTTGCCAAAAAGGCAAAAAGCTGAGCCAGGGCGTAGTTTCGTGGCTGCGCAGCGAAGGACAACAGGCCGAGTTTCTGGAGGGCGGTATACAGGCTTGGCGCGATACGCCGGGGGCGCCAAGCGTCCCCTACTCCGCTATTCCGCCCCTGGTTGACAATCGGACGCTTTGGGTGACCCGACACAGGCCCAAAATAGACCGCATCGCATGCCCTTGGCTGATCCGGCGTTTTGTCGACCCCAATGCGCGTTTTCTGTTTGTCGCGCCGTCGGAAGTGAAGGAAGCGGCCAGAATATTCAATGCCACCCCATTTGATATTGAAAACACGGTCTGGGGCCATGACGGGGACAAATGCACCTTTGACACAATGCTGGACAAGTTCGACCTTCACATGCCCGCGCTTGACCGGATGGCGACTGTTGTCCGGGCGGCAGACACAGACCGTCACGATCTCGCACCCGAGGCGGCCGGTCTGCTCGCTCTTTCCGTTGGCCTGTCCCGCCAATACCGGGATGATCATGAGAACCTGTTAGCTGGCCTTGCTCTGTATGATGCGCTGTACCGTTGGGCCCGGGACGGGTATGAAGAAGGCCATAACTGGCCCGGCGAGCAAAAATAATGACACCCGACTATTCCGAATTGATCCGGGTATTCGGCCGGATTGGGCTGCTGTCGTTTGGTGGTCCCGCAGCACAGATTTCACTTATGCATCAGGAACTGGTCGAACGCAGACCATGGCTGGACGAACAAAGCTATTTGCGCGCTTTGTCCTTATGCATGTTGCTACCGGGGCCCGAGGCGATGCAGCTTGCAACCTATGCCGGCTGGCGCCTGCGCGGTGTGCTTGGCGGATTGATCGCGGGTGGCCTTTTCGTCATACCTGGCGCCATCATCATTGCGGTTCTGGTTGGTCTTTATGTCGCCTTTGGAGAACTTCAGGTTGTACAGGCCGGGTTTCTGGGCATCAAGGCGACCGTAATCGTCATCGTACTGCAGGCTTTGCGAAACCTGTCGCGAAAGGCTCTGTCCGATGCCGAACATCGCATCCTTGCTTTGCTGGGCTTTCTGGCAATTTTTGCACTTAACCTGCCGTTTCCACTTATCATATTTGCAGCCGCTCTCTGGGGCTTCGCGACCTTCAAAGGTCAGCACCCTTCGACACCCGCGCCAGCAGCCCCGACCATGTCCCGTCCGATCAGAACTGCGGTGATTTGGCTGACCCTCTGGCTTGGGCCCTTGGCTGTTCTGACCCTGACGGGGCAGCAACTTCTCAGCGATCTGGGGTGGTTCTTTGCGCGCCTCGCAGTTGTCACTTTTGGTGGTGCCTATGCCGTTCTGGCATACATGACGCAAACAGTCGTCGACACATATCAATGGATCAGCACGGACCAGATGATCGATGCGCTTGGGTTGGCTGAAACGACGCCGGGCCCACTGATTTTGGTAACACAATTCGTGGCCATGTTGACGGGTCAGTTGTCAGGGGGCGCATCCATGGCTATAGCGGCGGGTGCCGTGGCCCTTTGGGCCACGTTTGTTCCCTGCTTTCTGTGGATTTTTCTTGCCGCGCCGTTCCTGGATCAACTGGCGGCCCGCCCGCGCCTGTCTGCGGCTCTGCACGGGATTACCGCTGCAGTTGTGGGGGTGATTCTCAACCTATCCTTGTGGTTTGCCCTCAATGTTCTATTTGAACAAGTTCCGGAAAAAACTCTGGGTCCTGTATCAATTCCCGTACCCGACACCTCGACTTTGGACGTCGCTGCCTTGATACTGACGTTAGCTGCCGGAGTGTTGATTTTCCGCCTAAAAATCGGGATGGTTCCGACTTTGGGTCTGATGGCCTGCGCCGGAATTTTACTGAACCTCCTATGAACAATCAGGTGTAACGCGGCCTTTCGTTTCCTTTGAAATCCCCTATGCTAGACGCTACCACTTTTGAGGATGACACATGTCGCAAGACATCGACTATGGAAACCTGATGCACACCGCCATGCGCGGTCTGATCAAAACGGTTTTGACCGGCGTTTCGGAACATGGACTGCCAGGTGCGCACCACTTTTTCATCACCTTCGATACCCGGCATGATGGTGTTGAACTGGCCGATTGGTTGCGCCAACGCTATCCGCAGGAAATGACGATCGTAATGCAGCATTGGTTCGAAAACCTTGAAGTGGGCAATGCGGGGTTTTCCATCACTTTGAATTTTGGTGATGCGCCTGAACCGCTTTATATTCCGTACACGGCCATCAAGACTTTTGTTGATCCGTCTGTGGAATTCGGGCTGCGTTTCGAAAGTCCGGAAGACGAGGAAGAAACGGACGAAGATATCGAAGAAATCATCGAGGTCGAAGAACCGGATGAACCGCATGACGCGGATGTGGTTTCCCTGGACAGTTTCCGGAAATAGCCAAGCTTCCGCTTGAAACAGACCCCGCCTTGAGCGGGGTTATTCTTTTTTCAGAAACGTTTCCACCGAGCGGGATTTTACCCCATCGCGAAACCGCGAAAACGACAGGTTCAACCCGCCTTCGGCCAGTGTTCGGTCAAACTGCTGCAATTCGTACCCACCTGTTTCCGAGATAAAAAGGGAAAACACGGTCAGCGTTTCGCCATCAATGCGCCCCCAGACGAAAGGCTCTCCTTTCATGGGGTCGAGTGGAACCTCGTGCCCGAACACGTTGCGTTTCATCGCTGCAGAAAACACGTCTTGCCGGTTTGACGGCTGAAAGTCGATCGAGAACTTCTGTTCCTTGATACGCCCATCTGCCTTGTAGGTGGTCGTCGTCCAGCTCACATTGAAGCCGTTGTCGGTTTCGTGAATTGAAACGCTCATGTCTCTGGGCGTCTCGCTCCCGTCTTCGTCCACGAGATTGGCTGACCCAGTATAATCACCCAAAAACGGCCCGATGCTGGACGCCTGCGCGGGATGGCTGGAGACAAGCACCCACGCAAATGCACACATCACTATTGCGACAAGTGTCGGGGAAAATGTCGTGCGGGAAACGTGCATCAGATCCTCCATCGCAATAATGCTTATATTGTAGCTCAGCATGACGCGGGCACAATGGGACGGATGCACCCGTTGGCAACAAAATTGTCGCTGCTCTCTGCCTATACCTTTGTCACCCTTGAGATTAAGGTGCGCGCAACTGGCCGATTGCGTTGCAACCCGCTTGGCGCTAAACGGCATACAATTGCATACACGACGGAGTGACAGATGTCTCAGACCCGCACCGAATCCGACAGTTTTGGCCCGTTGGAAGTGCCCGCTGACAAGTATTGGGGCGCTCAGACACAGCGTTCGATCATGAACTTCCCGATCGGGTGGGAAAAGCAGCCGGTTGCCATCGTTCGCGCGCTGGGTGTGATCAAAAAAGCTTGCGCGATGCAGAACAAGGCCACCGGCAAGCTGGATGCAAAAATTGCGGATGCGGTCATTCAGGCGGCCGGAGAAGTGATCGAGGGCAAGTTTGATGACAACTTCCCTCTGGTCGTTTGGCAAACCGGATCCGGCACCCAGTCGAACATGAACTCGAACGAGGTCATCGCGAACCGCGCCATCGAGATTCTGGGTGGCGTTATCGGATCGAAAGAGCCAGTGCATCCGAACGATCACTGCAACATGGGGCAGTCATCCAACGATACCTTCCCAACTGCGATGCACATCGCAACAGCAATGAGCGTTCGTGACGTCCTGCTGCCGGGTCTTGAAAAGCTGGCTTCCGGGCTTGAGCAGAAGGCTGAGGAATTCAAGGACATCATCAAGATCGGACGCACGCATACGCAGGATGCGACGCCCCTGACCCTGGGTCAGGAGTTTGGCGGGTACGCCCATCAGATTCGTCAGGGAATTGCCCGTGTGCATGCCGCAATGCCCGGCATTTATGAATTGGCGCAAGGTGGTACCGCTGTTGGTACCGGTCTGAACACACAACACGGTTGGGACCATGCGGTTGCCGCAAACATGGCCGAAATCACCGGCCTGCCCTTTGTCACGGCGCCCAACAAGTTCGAAGCACTGGCCGCGCATGACGCGATGGTGTTCCTGTCGGGTGCTTTGGCCACGATTGCCGGTAGTTGCTACAAGATCGCCAATGACATCCGCTTTCTGGGCTCCGGTCCCCGGTCGGGGCTGGGCGAACTTATCC
Organism: Ruegeria sp. BG6; assembly: GCF_056538465.1. Lineage (NCBI taxonomy): Bacteria > Pseudomonadati > Pseudomonadota > Alphaproteobacteria > Rhodobacterales > Roseobacteraceae > Ruegeria > Ruegeria sp. BG6. The sequence continues at coordinate 460,401 of NZ_JBQFTB010000001.1, forward strand.
TGCCGGAAAACGAACCGGGTTCGTCGATCATGCCGGGCAAGGTAAACCCGACCCAGGCCGAGGCGCTGACGCAGGTGGCCGCCCATGTCATGGGCAACGACGCCGCGATCAAGTTCGCTGGCAGCCAGGGTCATTTCGAGCTGAACGTCTATAACCCGATGATGTCCTACAATCTGTTGCAATCCATTCAATTGCTCGGCGACGCCGCTGACAGCTTTACCGAACGGATGCTGCTGGGCATCAAGGCCAACGAGTCGCGCATCGAAAAGCTGATGACGGAATCGCTGATGCTGGTCACTGCGCTTGCGCCGACCATCGGTTATGACAATGCCACGACCGTTGCCAAGACTGCCCACAAGAACGGTACCACCCTCAAGGAAGAAGCCATCGCACTTGGCTTTGTGGATGAGGCCACTTTCGACGCAGTGGTACGCCCTGAACAGATGATTGGCCCGAAAGACTGATGGGCAAGCCGGTAAATTTGAACCGGTACCGAAAACAGAAAGCGCGGGCTGAAAATAAGGCCCGCGCAGATCAAAACGCTGTGGCTTTTGGACAAACCAAGGCCGAAAAAGAGGTTGTCAGGCTTCGACAAGACAAACAGAAGCGTGACCTCGACAATCACGAGCTGAAGGAATGAGTGGCCGCCCGGTCAAACGCTCGCTGACCCTTCAGGGGCACCGCACTTCGGTTTCTTTGGAAGACGAATTCTGGCGCGCGTTCCGTGACATCGCACGGGAAAAAGATAAGCCGATCAATTCCCTGGCGGCGGAAATTGATGCGGCCCGCGATCCTGAAACAGGTTTGGCTTCCGCCATTCGAGTCTTTGTTCTGAACTGGTATCGCAACCGGGATTGAGGCTTGTAAAGGTCTGGCAGCCAAGTGTACCTTGATTTGGAACAAAATAGGTACAGACATGAGCAAAACGATCACCGGGCCTGACGGTCAACCGCGCTGTGCCTGGTGTCAGGCCGCGCCGGAGTTCTTTGACTATCATGATCAGGAATGGGGCTATCCGGTCTCAGACGACCAGCGTCTATTCGAAAAATTGTGCCTTGAGAGCTTTCAGTCGGGACTGAGTTGGCGAACCATCCTGTCAAAGCGCGAACATTTTCGGGAAGCGTTTTGCGGCTTTGATTTCAACAGGATGGCAGAGTTTACTGAAGCAGACGTTGAACGCCTTTTGCAGAATGCGGGGATCATCCGGCACCGCGGCAAGATCGAGGCTGTCATCAACAACGCCCGCTGCGCTCAGGAACTGATCAGGGTTGAGGGTTCTCTGGCCGCATATGTCTGGCGGTATGAGGCTGAAACTCCCCCACCGCCGCAAACAGCGTCGACATCGCCGGAATCGGTCGCAATGTCGAAAGACCTGAAGAAACGCGGATGGAAGTTCGTGGGGCCTACCACCGTTTTCGCGTTCATGCAGGCCATGGGGTTGGTCAACGATCACGCCGAAGGCTGCATCATGCGTGAAAAAGCGGCGCAATTGCGCCGCGATTTCAAAGTTCCGGTTTTAGAATAAGTCAGACCGAAGCCTGATAGATCTTGTCGATGTTACCGCCCAAGGCCGCGTTGAATTCGGCATCGGACTGCTGTTTTAAAAGACCTTCGGTCAGCGCGCGCGAGAAGGAAGCGATCATCTTTCCATTCTGGTTCAACAGGTCGCAGGCCTGTTTTGTGGAATAGCCGCCCGACAGGGCCACAACCCGCAGAACGCGCGGGTGATCTGCCACTTCATCATACAGATTGGCTTCGCTTGGGATCGTCAGCTTCAGCATGACGTCCTGGCCCTCGGCCAACTGGTCCAGGTTCTTGAGGATCTCGGCTTTCAGGATGCTCTCAGCCTCGGCCTTGGTTTCCGAATGGATGTTCACCTCGGGTTCGACAATCGGGACCATGCCCGCGCTGATCACCTCGCGTGCGACGTCAAACTGTTGAGCCACAACAGCGGCAATACCTTCTGCGTTGGCCTCGTGAATGACCGAGCGTTCTTTTGTTCCAAAGACACCATCGGCCTTGGCCAGCGTTTCTGCCAGACCGGGGATCGGTTTCATCATCTGAACGCCGTTGGCCTGATCCTCCAGTCCCTTGTCGATTTTCAGAAATGGAACGATGCCCTTGGCCGACCACAGATAATCGGCGACCTTGCGGCCTTCGATTTCTTCGTTCAGGGTGCGTTCGAACAGGATAGCGCCAATCACCTTAGCTTTGGTGAAGTCGTCTGCCAGAATGATGCGTGCGCGCATCTTCTGGATTTCTCCGAACATCTCTTCTTCCGAGTTGTAGTCCGAGGCTTCAACACCATAAAGCGCCAGCGCCTTAGGTGTAGAACCGCCGCTTTGATCCAGTGCCGCGATGAAGCCTGCACCGTCGGACATTTGCGCGCGCTGTTCTGCTTTGGACATATCTGTTTCCTGTTCAATAATGATTCCGTGTTTTCCATCGCATACAACAAGGCGTTGACCGATGGTAGTTTGTTAGCGCTCAACCAGCCGCAGCCATATCCCGGCTTTCGAGCGAACGGTCAGATGCGCGACCGGAACAGGATCGCGTCCGGTCACCGGCTCAAACCGATAGTGCTTTAACAGCATCGACAGGATCAGCGGTCCTTCAATCATCGCGAACCCTGCCCCGGTACAAACCCGCGATCCGGCGGAGAAGGGAATGAAGGCGTGCCGCTGGCAGGTCCTGCCGTTTTCCGTCTCCCACCGCGCTGGATCAAAGGCATCCGGGTTTTCCCACAGGCGCTCATGACGGTGCAAATGCCACGGGCTGATAACAATTTGCGACCCCTGCGGGACGTCCCGATCTCTGAAACGCTCGGGACAGGTGGCTTCTCGCACCATCATGGGCACGGGTGGATAAAGGCGCAGGGTCTCGCGAAACACACTTCGACTGAGCTTCAAGCCTGAAACGGCGGCAAATGAAGGATCGTCCAATGCCGTCGCCTCTGCCGCGACCTTATCCTGCCATTCCGGATACAGCGCCATCAGATAAAGTGCCCAGGCCAGTGCCGAGGCGCTGGTTTCGTGCCCGGCCAGAAAGAAGATGGCCACCTGGTCGATCATCTCCTGCGTCCCGAAACAACGCCCTGTTTCCGGGTCCGACCTGGTCATGATCTTGGTTGCAAGGTCATCGGGTGCTTTCCCCAGGGCTATTGCCTCCGCCCGCTCGTCCGTGAGGCGTGCAATCAAGTCCCTGATTTCCCGCGCTGTCCTGCGGGTCTTGCGGGAATGAAACCGGGGCACCCAGCTAGGGACAGGTACAAAGGCCGCAAGGTTCAGCAGCGGTTGTTCCCGCTGATAGGTGCGAAACTTGTCAAAAACCTGTGCGGCCACCGTGTGTTCGATCGGAACAGAGAACAAAGTACGAAAAATCACATCTGCGGCGGCGTGACTGGTGATTTCTTCGCATTCGATATACTGGCCGCCGCGCGTTCGCAGTCGGTCAACACTGGCCTGCGCCGCTGCATACATGGCCGGAAACGTGTCCTTCAGCCGCCCCCCCTCAAACGCCGGATCAATGATGCGGCGTTGGCGTTTCCAGGTTTCGCCATTGGTCAAAAAGACGGAGTCGCCCAGCAGCGGGCGCAATCCCTCGCTGATCCGGCCGGACTTCGGAAAATCGTCGGGGCGTTGTTTCAGCACCAAATCAATGAGTTCAGGCTGATTGATCATGTAAGACCGAAAGAACGGCGTCCTGAACTCGGCCATCCAGGCCCGATACAAGCGTTGCGGTTGTGCCGAGAGGATATCCTGACGAAAGAGCTTCAGATAGCGCCACAAAGACACCTTGTCGGGACGAGAGACGGGTTTTGGTGGGGTCACGAGTGCACCGACGTGTAACCTGACACCGCCTCTTCGATCCGCGAACGCGATGGTGCCCGGTTGCGAAACCGTTCCCCCAATGTCAGTGGCCCGGCAGTGATACGGAAATAGTCATAATCGCCGGGCTCGTCGAAGGCGCAGAGATATTGAAAATGCAGTCGAAAAAACCGCCAGCGTAATGCCTTCCAACGGTCTGCTGAAAGGGTTTGCGTGAACGCAGCAGACAGAACCAAAGGCCAACGCTTATCAGATCCGGCGACGCCGCTGACGCACACAGGATCGCACAAGGCAAATGCGCAGCCGTCGCCCGGGGCCGAGACATCGATCCAAGTCAGGTCTGTCCTGGACGACATGAATTGTAGATCACTGCGCAACTGATGGGCATCGGGCAGAAAGGACACCATAGGGACCACCTGCCCCAATGTCAGAAAGGATAACACAGGTCCGTCTTCGGACACGGGTTCTGACCGCAATAGGTCGGCCAGAACCGATACGCCCAGATGCGCGCCCGAGCTGTGCCCGACCACCAGAACCTCGTCCACTTCTGTTTCCATAGCTTGCCCGATCAGTTCAACAAACTGGCGCATTCGAGATTGCATTTCCGGGGGCACACCGCCCCGTTCGCGCGAGGAATAGGCGTAGTCATGCATCAGGTAATAGGCAAACAGCCGGTTATCGATCTTTCGAAACCAGCGCAGCAAAACAAGCGCTACTACAAGCCCTGCTGCCAGACCGGGCCAACCCAGCAAGGTAAAACCGGCCCAGACCACGCCAAAAGCCGCCATCAGTTGCGCCAGCAACATGCCCACCGGGTAAAGCGCTGCAATCACCGGGCCTTTGCGCAAGCGCATCAGACGCCAAATTGCCCCCGTGGACAGGTAAATCCAGACCGTCCGCGCCAATTGAAGGTAAGTCGCGGCTATCGAGGTTTCCATGCTGTCGCGGACAATGTCTGACCAAACCAGAACTTCAAAATCGGTGTCGACCGCGACCCCGTCCTGACATGAGGAAACGTGCCAGCCATATGGACCGTCATTCGTTCGGGCCGACAACGAAATGTCATAACCGGAAATTTCACCCTGTGCGCGCCCTTCCCTTCGGTAAAGCTCGCGGTATCGACGCGGGTGAATGGGATCGTATCCCGGAATGTAGAACACCCGGCGCTTGCGCACCTGCAACTGGTTTTTCTGACTGCTCATGCTCGTACCTTCTGCGACGCAGGTTAGCGCAGCATTACGGCCAAGGTAAGATGGATCGGAAAATCAGCCCAGCGTTGCCAGCGCAGGAAAGGTTTCCAGCAGCCACCAGCTGAACTCGGTGAAAAGGCCGGTTATCAACATGATACCGACAAACAGAAGAAGCCCGCCCATCGCCTTTTCTATCGTACCCATGTAGGGCTTGATGCGGTTCATGACCGACATTGACCGGTTCAGGAACATAGCGGCCAGCAGGAACGGAATACCAAGCCCTGCGGCGTATATACCCAGCAGGAATGTTCCCCGGGCCACCGAAGCCTCGGACGCGGCCAGCGACAGAATGGCCCCCAATTGCGGTCCGATACAGGGCGTCCAGCCGAATGCAAACGCAAGGCCCAAAATGTAGGCTCCGAACACGGACCCGCTGGAATCGCCGGTTTCCATGCGCGCCTCGCGGTCGAGGATCGGAATGCGGAATACGTTCAGAAAGTGAAGCCCGAACACGATGACAACCGCGCCAGACAACTTGGCGAACAGTACCTGATTGGTCAGAACAAAGGCGCCAAAAGCTGAAGCTGTGAAGCCCAACAGCAAAAACACCGTCGACAGGCCCATGACAAAAAACAGGGCCGCCAGCGTTGCCTTGCGGCGGGCTTTGGTTTCATCCTGCATCTCGTTGATGGTCACACCACTCATATACGCCAGATACGGCGGAACGATCGGCAAAACGCAGGGTGACAGAAAACTGATCAACCCGCCGATCATGGCGATGAACATGGCAGGCAAAAGCCCCGCGTCGATGATTTCAATTCCGAACATGAAACAGCACATAGGGTATGAAACCGGCGGCGTCACGAGGCCATTCGGTCACATCCTCGTGCTTGCGTGCTGGACACCGTGACAAAGTGGAAATATCTGAACGATATGTCTGAACCGACCGAAACCCTTGATGCCTTGGGGCTGTTGTGCCCGTTGCCCGTGCTCAAAGCGCGCAAACGTCTGAAATCCATGCCGGCGGGTGCTGTGTTGCGCATGTTGGCCGACGATCCCGCTGCAATCATCGATGTCCCCCATTTCTGTGCGGAAAGCGGGCACAGCCTGCTGTCGCAGGAGGAAATCGACGGACACCAGGTTTATCTGATCCGGAAATCGGCCTGAATTTGAACTCACGAAGTAAATGAAAAAGGCGGGCTTTCCGCCCGCCTTCCGTATTATTGGCCCAACGACCACCATCCGCGCCGCTTGGGCTTTGGTGGCTGGGCGGGTTCACGTTCTTCGACCACGGTTTCCAGAACGGGTTCCGGAGTTTCCTCGGCAGCCTGTACGGGCTCCTCAACAACGGGTTCAGAGACGTCTTGTGCTGCGACCGGTTCAGCCTCCGGCTCCTCCGGAACGACAGGTTCCTCTTGCGCCGTTTCGTCCACCTGCGGTTCTGAGGTTTCTTCTTCCGCGCCCGACTCAGGTTCAGCCGCAGCAGTCTCCACTTTTTCCTCAGCTTCCTGCGGCTTATCCGCGGTTTCTTCCGAAACCGGTTGATCAGCCAGAGCCTCGGGTGCCTCTACAGGTGCCTCTGCAGCAACCTCGGCCTCGGCGTCCTTTTTGCGGCGACGAGGTGCGCGACGTTTCTTGGGCTTGGGTTCCGGCTTTTCACTTTCATCCTCACCCTCGGACACACTTGCATCCTGGGTTTCGACATCGGCAGCGGCCACTTCAGTTGCCTCCGATGGTGCATCGCCGTCATCAGACGCTGCTTCTGGGGTGTCAGATGCGCCGTTGTTCTTCTTGCGGCGACGGCGGCGGCGCTTGCGCTTTGGCTTGCTTTCGTCTTCCGCCTGTACCGTTTCTTCTTCCGGCTGATCCTCATCCGTCGCGTCAACCAGATCCATCAGGGACGCATCAACGGAAACGACTGGTGCGGTTGCCTCGGGAACGATCCGGCTGGCGGTCTTGAACTTCTCCAACGAGAAATCCGGGCTTACTAGATGCACATCGCCTTCGACCCGAACCGACAATCCATAACGCGATTCGATCTGGGCGATATGTTCGCGTTTCTGGTTCATCAGGAAGTTAGCGATGCTGACCGGGCACCGAACCAGCACCTCGCGCGAGCGGCGGCGAGTGCCTTCTTCTTCGATCTGACGCAGAATGGTCAGCGCCATGTTGTCGTCCGAGCGGATCAGTCCCGTACCATGGCAGGCAGGGCAAGGTTGCGTTGTCGCCTCCAGCATACCCGGACGCAGTCGCTGACGGCTCATCTCCAACAGACCAAAGCCCGAGATTCGGCCAACTTGAATGCGGGCCCGATCTGTCTTCAGCTTCTCTTTCAGACGCTTTTCGACAGAGGCGTTGTTCTTCCGCTCGTCCATGTCGATGAAGTCGATCACGATCAAACCAGCCAAATCGCGCAGACGCAACTGGCGCGCCACCTCTTCGGCAGCTTCAAGGTTCGTCTTGAGAGCGGTTTCCTCGATCGAGCCTTCCTTGGTGGCGCGACCCGAGTTCACGTCAATCGCAACCAGTGCCTCGGTGACGCCAATGACGATGTAGCCACCCGATTTCAGCTGCACGGTCGGGTTGAACATCCCCGCCAGGTAGCTTTCAACCTGGTAGCGCGCGAATAGCGGCAGCGCGTCTTCATACCGTCTCACGTTTTTGGCGTGTGACGGCATGATCATCTTCATGAAGTCCTTGGCGATGCGATATCCGCCCTCGCCTTCGACCAGAACCTCATCAATATCGCGATTATAGAGGTCGCGGATCGAGCGTTTGATCAGGTCGCCTTCTTCGTAAATTTTCGCAGGCGCGATGGACTGAAGTGTTAGTTCCCGGATCTGTTCCCACAGGCGCTGAAGGTATTCATAGTCCCGTTTGATTTCGGATTTGGTTCGCTTGGCGCCCGCGGTACGGATGATCAGACCCGCACCCGTCGGCACGTCGATTTCCGCCGCGATTTCCTTCAGCTTCTTCCGGTCTGGCGCATTGGTGATCTTGCGGCTGATCCCGCCGCCACGGGCGGTGTTTGGCATCAGTACACAGTAGCGCCCGGCCAGAGACAGATACGTGGTCAGAGCGGCACCCTTGTTGCCCCGTTCTTCCTTGACGACCTGAACCAGCAGAACCTGGCGAACCTTGATGACTTCCTGAATCTTATACCGACGCGGGCGCGGTTTGCGCGGCGGGCGGATATCTTCGCTGTCATCTTCATCCGCCACGGACTCGATCGTTTCATCCTTGGTGGAGGCATCCAGCAAAGCTTCGGAATCATCTGTGTCCTCGGAGCCTGCCCTGTCGTCCTCGGCGTCGTCCTCAACCGCTTCTTCAAGCTCTGAAGCTACGGCCTCTGCGTCGCCAGCCACATCTTCCGATGCAGCGGCTTCCGATCCATCTTCCGGCTCGGCCTCAGTTGGTTCTTCCCGGTCTGCTGTGTCGACGGTTTCGGCCTCCACTTCCTGCCCTGCATCCTCAGCCGCGCCTTCCGCCTCCTCAGGCGCGTCAGCATCGTCAACGGGTTCTTCAACCGGGGTTTCGCCGACAAGCTCAACCGGAGAGGTTCCTTCGGGAACGGACAGATCAACCGCCTCTTCACCTTCATCCAGATCGATCGTTTCCATACCCGTGGGTTCGGACGAAACCTCGATGCTCTCGACGGCATCGTCGGATTTCACATCCGCCGCCTTGGTCCGCGAACGGGACCGGCGCTTTTTGGGTTTGGATTCTTCGGCTTCGTCCCGCGCCTTCATCGTTTCGGCGTAGGCGCGTTCCTCTTCCATCAGCGCTTCACGGTCGGCGACAGGGATCTGATAGTAGTCCGGGTGGATCTCGGAAAACGCCAGAAAACCGTGTCGGTTTCCGCCGTAGTCCACAAACGCCGCCTGAAGCGACGGTTCAACCCGTGTTACTTTTGCAAGATAAATGTTGCCGGCAAGCTGACGTTTGTTTTCGGATTCAAAATCGAATTCCTCGACCTTGTTTCCGTCGACCACCACGACGCGGGTTTCCTCCGCGTGGGTGGCATCGATAAGCATTTTCTTAGCCATTTGTCCTTGGTGCACCGCGCCAAACGCGTTGTCCTTACCCGTCCGGGGGGACAGGCGCTTTTGGGGTGGTGTCTTGTCAGGGCGATATCGGACGGCGCGCGGCAGGGTCTGGCGCTTTGGCCCCCTGCCCGGTCACTCAATCGTTGCGCGCGCGTCATCGCGGTTCTTCTCCGACAGGCGCGGTCGTCCGCTACCTGCCCATTTATTCCTTTCACCCGCCATTTCACGGGTTAAGGCGTTCAGATGCCCCTATTGGGGCACAATCGGTCTGCGTCGCCTGGCGGGAAGGTGCACCACCTTTTGCGGCGTCGCAGCGAAACTCAAAGATTCGGGACTTTAGGGCGCAAAAACTGCCCTGCCCGTCCGGACACAATAAAAGCAGTCCTGTGGAAAAGACAATGGGCAAACTGCATCTGACCGCACGGACACATCCGACGCCCGGCTTATTCTGTTCAAAAATGCCTCAAGAGGGGGCTGGCCCCCTCTGAAATACGTCATAGATAGTCAGTACGTTGCAGGCCGTATTTGGCCATCTTTTCATTCAGTGTCCGACGCGGCAGGCACAATTCGTCCATAACAGACGCAATCGAACCTTTGTGGCGGCGCATGGTGTTGTCGATCAGCATCCGTTCAAACGCCTCGACATACTCTTTCAGCGGCTTGCCCTCGGTCGTCATCACCGGTTGCATCTCTTCATGATCAGACATCAGCAAAGACGCAATGGTTCCGGACCCACGCCGAGACTGCAAAACCGCGCGCTCGGCAATGTTGATCAGTTGACGCACATTTCCGGGCCATGGGGCTTGCAAAAGCTGCGCCGCCTCCTGCGCGCTGACCTGCGGCGCATCACAGCCATATTCTTCGGCGAATTGCTCGCTGAGACGTGTGAACAACGTCAGAATGTCCTCGCCCCGCTGGCGCAAAGGCGGCATGGTGATCCGCAAAGCCGCAAGACGATAGAACAGGTCGGGACGCAACACATCCTCGCTTGTCTTGCCGGCTTCCTGCAGGTTCGAGATCGCGACAATCCGTGTTTCGGCCGGAGTACCCTGATCGTTCATGACACTCAGCAGACGTGCCTGCAGTGTGTCGCTCAACGCCTCGACATCCTCCAGAACAAGCGTGCCGCCGCGCGCTTCTTCGATGGCTGGCAATTGTGCGTCTTCCGGCATCATCGGGCCAAACAAACGCTTGGACAGCGCCTCTTCCTCAAGCGCGGCACAGGACACTAAAACGAATTTCTTGCCCGCGCGGCTGCCCACTGCGTGCAGTGCATGCGCCACCAGCGTTTTGCCCGTGCCGGTCTCACCATCGATCAGAACGTGACCATCAGCCTGACCCAGATCGAGAATATCCTCGCGCAGGCGCTCCATCACCGGGCTGGCACCGATCAGCTTATTCATGATCTGCGTACCACCTGACAACTCGCGCCGCAGTGCGCGGTTATCCAGGGTCAAACGACGCGCATTGCTGGCGCGTTTTGCCAGTTCGGACATACGATCCGGATTGAACGGCTTTTCAAGGAAGTCGAACGCCCCAACCCGCATCGCCTCGACCGCCATCGGCACATCGCCGTGGCCCGTGATCATGATGACGGGCAACGTGCTGTCGGCCCCCATCAGCTTTTTCAGCAACTGAATGCCGTCCATTCCCGGCATCTTGATATCCGAAATGACGATACCGGGGTAATCCGGACCAAGAACCTTGAGCGCGTCTTCGGCGCTGGAAAAGGTCTCGGTGTCATATCCTGACAACGCCAGCCATTGGCTGATCGACTGGCGCATGTCCTGTTCGTCGTCCACAATGGCGATTTTCATGGCCTGTGCCATAGTCATTCCTCGTTATTCAGCGGCCTCAAGGCCGTCGCTTCCAAGTATCGGCAGCTGCATCTCGAAAACTGCACCACCGTGCTGTCCGTTGCGTGCGGTCAGCCGTCCGCCATGGTCGTTCACGATCCCCGACGAGATGGCAAGCCCCAGTCCAACACCGTCACCCGGCTGCTTGGTGGTGTAGAACGGTTCAAACAGGTTCTCGATATCTTCTATACCATACCCGTTGTCGCGCACCGTCAGTACCGCAGTATCGCCCGCCGCAAGGATAATTTCCACATCCGGGTCTGCCACCGATTTGGTGGCGTCCAGCGCGTTCCGCAAGAGGTTGACCATCACCTGTTCAATTCGCATCCGGTCGCCCATCACGACCACCGGCTCCTCGGGAAGAATTTGTGTGATCTTCACCTGCCGCTGGCGCAGTTGCGGCTCCATCATCGACAGGGACGAGGCCAGCGCTTCTCCAAGATTTACAGGGGAAAACGCGTCCGCTCCCTTGCGTGCATATGACTTGAGCTGCCGCGTGATCGCACCCATCCGTTCGATCAATCCGTCAATGCGGCCAAAGCTTGCAAGCGCTTCTTCCGGGCGGTTGCGGCGCAACAAAAGACGCGCGCCGGCCAGATAGGTTTTCATGGCGGCCAGCGGCTGGTTCAACTCGTGACTGACGGCGGCCGACATCTCACCCAAAGCGGCAAGTTTCGAGCTTTGGGCCAGCGTTTGTTCGGCCACTTCCAGTGTCTTTTCAACCCGTTCCCGCTCAGCGATTTCCCGCTGCAACCTTGCGTTCAATGCGCGAAGCTCTGCCGACTCGCGCTGAATCGATACCATCCGAACGGCCGCGCGTCGGCTGAGCGCATAGAAGGCCAGCGCCAGAAGAATCGCAAAGCCCATGATCTCCAGCGCCAAAACGCTGTTCACCTTCTCCCGGATCGAGGAATAAGTCGTGAAGGACGTCATCTGCCAGCCACGGAACGGAATTCGGGTCTCCATCCGCATCACAGCCTCACCTTGCAGATAGGCATCGGGCGGAAGGACCGTCCAGTCAGTGGTCGCGCGTATAGCACGCTGAATCGCGCCCTGCGGAGGCTGGCGCAGCATTGCGGCCTTTTCGTCCAGTCCCCGCCATTGCGGTTCGGTTGAAAGAATGATGGTGCCGGTGCTGTCCACGACCATGACAGCATCGGAGATCCCGGCCCAGGCGCGTTCAAATTTTTGCAGGTCGACCTCGACAACGATCACGCCCAGGGTCTCGGTTCCGGCTTCCATGCGACGGGAGTAGACAAAGCTGTAGCCGCCCGATTCCCGTTCGATCACGGTAAAGATCGTCGAGTTCGATCGCGCCGCATCGACAAAATAGGGCGAGTTGCGATGCAACTCACCCAGACGATTGCGGTCCGTGGCAGCGACCGAGCGACCATCACGGTCCAGCAGCATCAGCGAGGCCGCGCCGATCTCTTCAACGAAGGATATCAGGCGTTGGGTCGAAAGGGAAAAATCGCCCGACTGCAATGCCGCGATCAATGTCGGGTCGCGCGCCAGCAACTGCGGAACGATCGAATTTCTGCGCAGCTCGCTCAGCAGGTTTCCGGAATACAGGGTCAACCGCAACTCAGCCCGGTTGCGGGTGGATTCGGTAAACCTGTCTGTCAGTAAACGGTTCGTGACCCACACTGTGGCTGAGGCAGCGACCAGCAAAACGATAACCGCAACCCGCAACCGCCATCCAAGCGGCGCGCCGCGAAGCGGTTTCGCTATTTTGGGCATGTTCGTGGGCGCGACGGAGCTCATACGTGAAATTTACGCGTCCGGCGTTGCGACCTCAAGTCACGCTGGTGCCAAAACCCCGGACAATGCGCGGAACAACGCCGTTCCGTCGGTGCCGCCGTGCCCTTCGTCCGCTGCCCGCTCGGGATGGGGCATCATTCCGAGAACGCGACGGTTTTCCGAAAGAATGCCCGCAATATCGCCGACCGACCCGTTCGGGTTCTCGGCATAGGTAAACGCAATGCGGTCATGCTCTCGCAGCGTCGACAATGTTACGTCATCAGCGAAGTAATTTCCATCGTGATGAGCAATCGGAATTCCGATCACATCCCCCGAATTGTAGCCTTGCGTAAACGCGCTGTCGCTGGTTTCGACCTTTAGGCCAACTGTGCGGCAGATGTATTTCAACCCGGCATTGCGCAGAAGCGCCCCGGGCAGAATGCCGGTTTCAGTCAGAATCTGGAATCCATTGCAAACGCCAATGGCGTAACCACCACGCTTGGTGTGGTCAACAACGGCCTTGCAGATCGGCGACTGGGCCGCAATTGCACCGCAACGCAGGTAGTCGCCGTAAGAAAATCCGCCGGGCACACCGACAATGTCCACACCCTCGGGCAATGTGGCATCCTTGTGCCAGACCATCTCGACCTGGAAACCCGCCCGTTCAAAAGCAACTGCAAGGTCCCGATCGCAATTGGATCCGGGGAATACGATTACGGCTGCGCGCATGGCCGACCCTCCTTGATCAGATCCGAGAAAGCTCAGACCAGTTCGATTTCGTAGCGTTCGATGACCGTGTTAGCCAACAGCTTTTCGCACATCTCGGTGATGTCCGCCTCGGTCGCGCCGTCTGCAAGTTCCAGATCGATCACTTTGCCCTGACGCACGCTCTGGACCTGATCAAAGCCCATGGCACCCAATGCATGACGCACCGCTTCGCCCTGAGGGTCCAGTACCCCGTTCTTGAGCATGACATGCACCCGTGCTTTCATTTTCGAAACTCCACCTGTGGGGCGAAGGTCCAGGCCCCATTTCGTTGCGCGGGGGATAGCGCGGTTGTGGGCGCTGGACAACCCTTCTTGGCGGCTACGGGGTATGCAGTTTGACGCAGAGGCATCTGTCATCTTTTGAAAGAACCCCAGACATGCTCCAACACGCCGGATTGGCAACTGCCGAACTGAACAAAGAAAAAGCGCCCCCTCAACCGAGGCAGCGCTTTGTTCCAAATCGAACGGACCTGTTAGGTCAGTTGATCAATGTCGGCTTGGTCACGTTACTTTTGGGCAGAACGCCCAGACGCCGGGCAACCTCGGAGTAGGCGTCGGTCAAATTGCCCAGATCGCGCCGGAACACGTCTTTGTCGAGCTTCTGGCCGGTTTCGATGTCCCACAGGCGGCAGCTATCCGGGCTGATTTCATCCGCCACGAGCAAACGCTGAAAATCACCTTCGAAGACGCGGCCTATCTCGATCTTGAAGTCGATCAGACGGATACCCACAGCCAGCATCACACCGCTCATGAAATCGTTCACGCGCAGCGCCAGGCTGAGGATATCTTCCATATCCTGCTGGCTGGCCCAGCCAAAGGCCGCAATGTGTTCTTCCGAAACCAGCGGATCGCCGAGCGAGTCATCCTTGTAGCAGTACTCGATTATCGGGCGCGGCAACTGTGTCCCTTCGGCGATGCCCAGACGCTTGGACAGCGAGCCTGCGGCGTAGTTGCGAACGATCACTTCCAACGGCACAATCTCGCAGCTGCGCACAAGCTGCTCGCGCATGTTCAGACGGCGAATGAAATGGTTTGGCACGCCAATCTGCGTCAGGCCGGTCATGAAAAACTCGCTCAGGCGGTTGTTCAACACGCCTTTTCCGTCAATGACGTCTTTCTTTTCTGCGTTGAAAGCCGTGGCGTCATCCTTGAAATACTGAACGATTGTGCCCGGTTCCGGGCCTTCATACAGGATCTTGGCCTTGCCTTCATAGATTTTCTTGCGACGCGCCATGTGCGACCTTTCCAGTCTGCTGAGCGGGAATGAGTCCCCTCACGTTGGCGTTCTCATAGTCCAAGCCCCCCTTTCCCGCAAGTTCGTCAACCCGAGAGGCTTTGACGCAGCGCAAATCCCTTGCGTCCACAACGTGCAATAGTCATATCATGAAGACAGAATTCGAAACTCAAGGGGTCCCCGACAAATGACCACATTTGACGAACGTGAAGCCGCGTTTGAAAACAAATTCGCGCATGATGAAAAAATGCAGTTCATCGCCAGAATGCGCCGGAACCGCTTTATGGCCGTTTGGGCATCCACGCTTAAGGGTGAGACGGTAGAACAAGCCCGCAAATACGGTCAGGAACTGGTGCACACAGATCTTCAAAACGTAAGCGAAGACGACGTTGTCGACGCCGTCAAAGGGTATCTGGGCGACCTTGCTGACGAAAAGACCATCCGCGTAAAGATGGCTGAGTTGTTGGTGGAAGCCAAAGAGCAGGTCATGGCGGAAGTAAACATCTGACCTCCAAGATACAAAGCTCATGATCTTCATGAGTTTTATGAATTTGATTTAACGCCCCGGTCGTGAGACACGGGGTGTCTCAATTTTCAACGGTCGAATGCACCTTTATTCGGACGACTCGCATGACAAACGCGCTTAGCACACTTTTGGAAACCAAGGATGCCATTCTGGCGGACGGGGCAACCGGCACCAATCTGTTCAATATGGGACTGCAATCGGGCGACGCGCCGGAATTGTGGAATGTGGATGCACCGGACAAGATCAGGGCGCTGTACCAGGGATCCGTTGATGCCGGCAGCGATCTGTTTCTGACCAACACTTTTGGCGGAACAGCCTCGCGTCTGAAACTGCACGATGCACAGGATCGCGTTGCAGAACTGAACCGAATCGGCGCCGAACTGGGCCGTGAAGTCGCCGACAAATCAGGTCGCACGGTGATCGTCGCTGGGTCGGTCGGTCCCACCGGTGAAATCATGGAACCGGTCGGAAGCCTGTCACACGCGGATGCCGTCGAGATGTTTCATGAACAGGCCGAAGCCCTGAAAGCAGGCGGCGTAGATGTTCTCTGGCTGGAAACCATCAGCGCGCCCGAGGAATTCCGGGCCGCAGCAGAAGCATTCGCGCTGGCTGACATGCCCTGGTGCGGTACCATGAGCTTTGACACCGCGGGTCGCACCATGATGGGCGTGACATCGGCCGATTTTGCCTCGCTGGTTGAAACGTTGCCCAATCCGCCCGTGGCTTTCGGCGCCAATTGCGGGACCGGGGCGTCGGATATCCTTCGCACGGTGCTGGGTTTTGCGGCACAGGGAACAGAACGGCCTGTGATCTCGAAAGGGAATGCGGGCATACCGAAATATGTCAATGGTCACATCCACTATGACGGAACGCCCGAGTTGATGGGCCAGTACGCGGCCATGGCTCGTGACGCGGGGGCGACCATCATTGGCGGCTGTTGCGGCACGATGCCTGAGCATCTTCGTAAGATGCGCGAGGCGCTGGACACAACCGCACCGGGTGATCGACCGACACTGGATCAGATAACGGGCGCACTGGGTCCGTTCTCTTCAGCCTCTGACGGCACTGACGAGGATGCGGCAGTCCCGGACCGCCGCGCGCGCCGTCGCCGCCGGGCTTGAGCTTCAGCGCCCCTCGAATTTCGGGGGGCGTTTTTCCATGAATGCAACGACGCCTTCGGCAAAATCGCGGGTGCGACTGCAATCTCCCTGCAAATGAGCCTCGGTCGTCAATTGCTGCGTCAGGGATTTGTCGTAAGTTCCGCGAATGGCCTTCTTCATCGCAGCAAACGCAGCGGTTGGCCCATTGGCCAGATAAGACGCCCGCTTGCGCCAGTGCGCGTCAAACTCTGCATCACTGACGGATTCCCAGATCAGCCCCCAGTCATCGGCTTGACGCGCGGTGATCTTGTCCGCGAACAGCGCCGCGCCCATCGCTTTGGCCATCCCCATCTGACGCGGCATGAACCATGTACCGCCGGCATCCGGCAATAACCCGATCCGCGCAAATGCCTGCAAAAAATATGCACTTTCAGCCGCGATCACGACATCCGCGCACAAAGCCAGATTGGCCCCAGCCCCGGCGGCTGCCCCGTTTACCGCGGCGATTGTCGGAACCGGGCAATCGTGGATCGTTTCCAGCATCGGTTCGTATTCGTCGCGCAGAGATCTTTCCAGGTCGATCTTGCCAGTGCTCGAAGCATCCCCAAGATCCTGCCCCGAGCAAAACGCGTTGCCGGCCCCGGTTATCACGATCGCCCTGGCGCGACGGGCCGCATGCTTCATCGCATGCATGATTTCGGCCCGCATTTGCGTGGTCAGTGCGTTCATCTTATCCGGCCGGTTCAGCGTAAGAACCGCCAGATCATCCGCAATGTCCAGAAGGACCGTTTCGTATTCCATGTTTTCCTCCCAAACTCAGAACCCTGGGTGAACCTGATGGATAAATGCGGGAAGGAAAAGCTAAACCGAACGTCAGTCTTCGAGAATTTGGCGCAGACGCTCTTTCTCGTCCTCGCTCAGGGCGTCTGCTTCGGACGCGCCCTGCCCTTGTGACCGCTTTCGCAAGAAGTTCCAGCCCATTCCGGCGGCAATCAGCAGCATTATGGGACCGGCCAGCCAAAGCATCAGGTTTGACCCGGTCACTTTCGGCTTCAAAAGAACATATTCGCCGTAACGGTCAACGATATAGGCCACAGCCTCTTCGTCGCTGTCCCCGGCCACCAGCCGCTCACGCAACAACAGGCGCAAATCGCGCGCCAGTTCGGCATTGCTTTCATCAATGCTTTCATTTCGGCAGACAAGGCAGCGCAACCCGGTGCTGATGTCGCGTGCCCGCGCTTCGAGTGCCGGGTCATCCAACACTTCATCCGGTTGAACAGCCATCAACGGGGAAGCAACAAGCATCAGGATCAGAGCCAGACGTCTCATTCCGCAGGTACTCCGCCAGCCGGGGACTTGCGGGCGCCGGCAGCCACACGAAAACGACGATCAGACAGGCTGAGAACTCCGCCAAGCGACATCAGAATACACCCGCCCCAGATCCAGTTCGCCAGTGGTTTGATGTAGGTTCGCATGACCCAACCGCCATCGGCCTGCTGGTCGCCGATCACGACATACACATCCCGCAGGAAACGATAGTCGATCGCCGCTTCGGTCGTGGGCATCCGCGCCACGGGATAGTCGCGTTTTTCCGGATGCAGCGTTGCGATGGGCCGCCCGTTCTTTTCAACGATTACATCTGCCATGGTCGAGAAGTAGTTCGGCCCCTGTACCCGGCGCACATCATTCAGGGTCAGGGTGAACTGCCCGACTTCGAA
This sequence comes from Ruegeria sp. BG6, assembly GCF_056538465.1. NCBI lineage: Bacteria > Pseudomonadati > Pseudomonadota > Alphaproteobacteria > Rhodobacterales > Roseobacteraceae > Ruegeria > Ruegeria sp. BG6. The sequence continues at coordinate 478,405 of NZ_JBQFTB010000001.1, forward strand.
TGGCTGGCCCGGTTGCGCAACACGTATGTCTTCGACTTCCCACGCGGTCAGTCCCGCAATGGCAAATATCGTCACCCCCAACCCTGTATGAGCGACCGCCTTGCCCCAATCCGCACCGGGCAGACGCACCAGGCGGTTCAGGTTGTTTTTGCGGCCCGTGCGGCTCCACAAATCCACGATTGCACCGAAAGTGATCCATGCGCCAAGGAACAGACCAACCGGCCCCAAAGCGCTGCGTCCTGTCTGCATCGCCCAGACCAAAAACGCCAGCGCAAGCGCCAGCAGAAACGCGTAGCGCAGCGACCAGGCCGTTTTGCCAAGCTTGCCCCGTTTCCAGGGCAGCATGGCACCAACGGGCAACGCAATGCCCAACGCGACCATGAAGGGCGTAAAGGCCGCATTGAAGAAAGGTGCCCCAACAGAAAGCTTCCGATCAAAGGCCATTTCCGCCACCATCGGCCACATGGTTCCCACAAAGACGACAAAACAGCTGACAGCCAGAAGGATGTTGTTCAGTATCAACGCGCTTTCGCGGCTGACCATGCCAAACACACCCTTCGCCTCCATTGCCTGTGCGCGGGTGGCAAACAGGGTCAGCGAACCGCCGATGAAGAAAATCAGAATAAGCAGGATGAACACGCCCCGTTCCGGGTCGTTCGCAAAAGCGTGAACCGAGGTCAGCAGGCCGGACCGTACGATGAAGGTTCCGATCAGCGAAAATCCGAAGGCTATAATGGCCAACAGGATCGTCCAGCTTTTGAGGGATTCGCGTTTTTCGACAACAATTGCCGAATGCAGCAATGCGGCAGCCAGCAGCCACGGCATGAACGAGGCATTTTCAACCGGATCCCAAAACCAGAAACCGCCCCAGCCCAGTTCATAGTAGGCCCACCATGACCCCAGCGCGATGCCGATCGTCAGAAACACCCAGGCCGCCAATGTCCATGGCCGGACCCAACGCCCCCATGCCGCGTCGATTCTGCCCTCGATGAGGGCGGCAACGGCAAAGCTGAAAGCCATGCTCAGTCCGACATACCCCAGATACAGGAACGGCGGGTGGAACGCGAGGCCGGGATCCTGCAGCAGCGGGTTCAGGTCGCGACCGTCAAACGGCGCGATGACCAACCTGTCAAACGGGTTCGAAGTGAACAGAATAAAGGCGAAAAACGCGACAGCAATGGCCGATTGAACCGCCAGCACGCGCGCCTTGAGCGTTGGCGGCAGACCGCCCCCGAAGAAAGCGGCCATGGCACCGAAAATGGTAACAATCAGCACCCACAACAGCATCGAACCTTCGTGGTTCCCCCAGGTGCCGCTGATCTTGTACAGCATCGGCTTGGCGGAATGACTGTTCTCTACCACGATACGCAGCGAAAAGTCCGACGTGATGAAGGCCCAGGTCAGCGCACCAAATGAGAACGCGGTCAACAAGAACTGAGAGATCGCAGCCGGTTCCGCAAATGCCATCCAGCCGGTCCATCGTTTTGCAGCGCCGATCAAGGGCACCACGCTTTGAACGATGGCGACAAAGAAGGCGAGGATCAGGGCAAAGTGGCCAAGTTCTGTAATCATGGCCAACGATATAAACCTGTCGCGCGGCAAGCACCAACAACAATCGCCAGGATTTGGCGCACATAGTGTCGCGGGTCAGGCACCGCGCAGGCGCATCCAGTCCTCCAATGCGCGGTTTTCGTCAAGGTCAACGGCCGCCTCGACTTCGGGTTGGTCCGCTCCGGCGTCTACATGCGTCGGCATATCCTTGTCCAACGTTTGCAGGGTTCTGAGATTCTCGACGACGACAGGAACCCGTGTCATACCGGCGGCAATTTCCCGTTGCAGATCCTGCACTTTGCTGTGGTGACGCGCGCCAAAATAAAAGGAAACGATTACCCCCAACAGCCACCACAAAGGTTCAGGTACAAGCGCAATCCCCTGCATGCGGGCCGCAAACCAGATCGGGTCGACCATGGCCGCCACAAACAATCCCAACGTCCCCAAAGCCAGCGCCGGTCGCGGAACTCGGTTCAACCCATCCATAAACCGATCGAATGCACCTTTTTGCACTTTGTGAAACTCAGCGCCGAACTGAGACATCGCCTGCCCTTGGACCGTTACGGACCGCTCAGCTGCCGCATCGGCGTTCTCGTGGAAAACTTCGACTGTTTCCCGCACAAGATTTCGCCCGCCCCCGAACAGAAATGCCAATACGCCCGAAATCAGTCCCATCGTGCAACTCTCCTTTGAAATTCCGCGTCGCTTAGGTGGTAGTCGGTTGAAAGGAATTCTTCCGCCCGTCGAATCCAGCCCCCTTTTCCCCCAGACCGGGTGCGCGCATATTTGCGGGACTCAGGACGCCGATCTGCCAGTTGAAAGTAGTAGTTTCGTCGGGCGACACCGTACGCGTCACACAGCGCCGCCGCATCAGGCATCGCCGCTTCCCGGCAAGCTTCTGCCGTCTGCGGACCAACCACGCCATCCACCGTGACCGCGAAACCCATTTGCACCAACAACCGTTGCAGGATTCGGACGGCATGCGCACCGGCATTTACGTACATGTCAAAAACAGTCGCGTGCAGCATTTCTGGCAACAACCCAAGGCGGGGTTCCTCGAAATAGTATTGCAGAAAGATCTCAACTGCCTGATTTCGCGACAATGCACGCACGTCAGCGTGCGAAATCTCTCCGTCTCCGGTCAGGTCCAATCCCAACCGCCTCAGCGTGCTGATTGTAACACCGAACTTCGTGGGTCCGCCGGGGTCATCCGGATCATCCACATACCCGCCTTCCCGTGCCACTATGCCCCTGGCGATTTGCCGAACCGTCTGCATGCCGACCTCATACCAACTTTCAGGTCAGACGGTCAGTCAAAGGCATTAACAACGCGCAAAAAGAAAGGGCGCTGCATGTCCGTCACATGCAACGCCCTACTTCTTTTTGTTCAAGGTTACGCTGCCGCCGGAGGCATGCGGATCAGCTGAGGTCAGCTCTCATCGGCCTCTTTGTAGACCCCTTGTTCCTTCAAGGCATCCACGACCTCTTTCGGCATATAGGTCTCATCGTGTTTTGCCAGTATTTCAGTGGCTTCAAAGACACCGTTCACGTAACTTCCGGTTCCCACCATACCCTGATTTTCCGAAAACAGGTCCGGCAGTACACCCGTGAATGCCACTTTGACGGCTTCGCCGCCGTCTGTGACGCTGAAATAGACCGTCTCGCCCTGCCCGCGAATGATTGACCCTTCTTCGACCAGCCCGCCAATCCGGAATACTTCGGTCGGTTTGGGAGGTTCCGCGATGACCTGACTTGGCGAGCGGAAAAAGTTGATGCCGTCCCGCATGGCGTACCCAATCAACGCCGTCGACAATGCCAGGGCAACAGCTGCCAGCAAAATGATCTGTACACGACGGCGTTTCTTGAGCGTTTTCATCTTTTCCTCACGGGAACAACGGGGCCATCATCAGCCCGGCGGTTTCATTTTCACCTAACATCAGGTTGGCGTTCTGCAAGGCTTGGCCACTGCTACCTTTTGTCAGGTTATCAAGTGCCGCGACCACAATCGCGCGACGTTCAATCCGATCTGCAACCACGCCGATATGGCAGAAGTTTGACCCCCTAACATGGTGGGTCGAAGGCGTTTCACCAAAGGGAAGCACCTGCAGAAACGGCTCTGCTTCATAGGCCTTGCTCAGTGTTTCATAGATGCTGTGCGGGTCGCCCTTCACATAGGTCGTTGCCAAAATCCCCCGATTGGCGGGGATCAGATGCGGCGTGAACTGCACATGCACGGTCCGCCCCGCCAGTTTCGAGAACTCCTGATCGAACTCCCCCAGGTGACGGTGCGTCCCGCCTACGGCATAGGCGTTGTACCCTTCACTGAGCTCTGCGTGCAAAAGGTTTTCTTTCAACGACCGACCCGCCCCTGAAACGGCGCATTTCAGGTCGAGAATGATGTCATCGAGATCAACCACACCCGCTGTTATCAGCGGCCGCAATGCGTATTGCCCTGTCGCCGCGTTGCATCCTGTGCCAGCAACCAGTCGCGCAGCCCGGATTTCATCGCGGTAGAATTCGGTCAAGCCGTAAACAGCCTCTTCCTGCTGTTCCAATGCAGCGTGCGGGTTGCCGTACCATTTCTCGTATTCCGCCGGGTCGCGCAGGCGGAAATCGGCGGACAGGTCGATAATCTTCAGGTTTTTCGGCAGATCACGGATTATTTCCTGGCTGGTTTTGTGCGGCAATGCGCAGAAACACAGGTCAATCTGCGAGAAATCAATTTCCGAAATCTTGCACAGATCCGGCAGGTTCATATGCCTCAGATGTGGGAAAACCTGCGCCATAGGCTGCCCAGCCTTACGTTCAGCGGCCAGAGCGGTGATTTCCATATTCGGGTGCTCGGCGATCAGCCGCACCAGTTCCGCACCGGTATAGCCGGAAGCGCCAAGAATTGCGATTTTGTGGGTCATGTCAGACCTCTTGCATGAGTGTGTCACATATCACGACCGCCGATGTGACGGTCATCGGATTAAGGAATGGGTGTCCGGGCGTCCTTGACCTAAGTCAGGCCGCCTCAAATGTGATTTGTCGTCGGAGAAACTGAGTCGCCCGATCGCTGACAATGCCGGGTTTGCCGGTCGTCAGAAACCCGCCCCCGCCCGAGCCAAGCATGTTCGGATGGCGTTGCAGGTAATCCGCAAGGCTTTCCGCCACCAGATCTCCCTGACTGAACACCTGAACATCCGGACCAAGCGCCTGCTGAAACGTTTCGGCCATCAAAGGGTAATGCGTGCACCCCAGAATGGCGGCCTGTGGTTCGGGCATCTTCCGCTTCAGGGCATCCACGTGGCTGCGCACCAGCGCTTCGGCCAGAATCATGTCGCCATCTTCGATCGCGTCAACAACACCGCCACATGCCTGCGCCTCGACATCTACACCGATGGCACGGAAGGCCAGTTCCCGCTGAAACGCACGACTTGAAACGGTGGCCGGGGTCGCAAACAGCGCGACATGCTTCACGGCGACCTCTCGCGGGGGCGAGTTGTCGCCCCATTGGCGTTCCGTCAGGGCCTCGATTAGCGGCACAAAGACGCCGAGAACCCGCTTGCCGTCGGGCACGCCCTCTTCCTGCATCCGCCGCAACGCAGCCGCGCTGGCGGTGTTGCAGGCGAGAATCACCAGATCACAGCCCTTTGCCCACAGGCCATGCACTGCCTTGCGGGTCAGTTGATAGATATCCTCGGCATCGCGCACGCCGTATGGTGCATGCGAACTGTCTGCGAAATACAGGAAATCCACGTCCGGCAGACGTTTCCGCGCGGCGTCCAGAACGGTCAGCCCGCCGAGACCAGAATCAAATATACCTACTGCCATTTGCCCCTTCAGGCGCGATGCCGTTCCTCGAATTCATACCCGTAGTCATAGGACTTTAACGGTTTCGGAGACAGCTCATACGTCGCTTTGCGCAAGAAATCCATCATCTTGCGCGTGTCCTTGCCCAAAGGGTCCAGAACATCCCGGCCAATGGGCTCACCGATGACCACCTTGACCGGCGTGTCGACCCGCTTCTTGAACTCTTTGATCAGCAACCCCATGCGCAGCGTATTGTGCAAATGACTGGCAATCTGAAACAGGCGTGAGGTGTGCCCGTCAAAAAAAACCGGTACAACCGTTGCATTCGATTTCGCAACCATTCGGGCCGTAAAACCGCGCCAGCCCGGATCCATCGGGTGCGATAACGGTTTGGCTCCGGTGCTGACCGTTCCGCCCGGGAAGATCCCGATGGCACCGTCACTACCCAGATAATCCAAGGTCGTCTTCCGCGTTTCGAGGTTTAGCCTCATCGCCTCCTTCGTATTATCGAACGAAATTGGCAGGATGATACGATTCAGATCCTCGGCCTTTGTGAATACATGATTGGCCAATATCCGAAAATCTCCGCGCGTCTGAGACAGGATGTGGCCCATCATCAGACCATCCAGAATTCCGTACGGATGATTTGCAATCAGGATCAGCGGCCCGTCAGCGGGTATGTTCGACAAAGATCCGCCGACGATATCCAGTGACAATCCGTACCGGTCGACCATAACCGCCCAGAAATCCCGGCCGTTGGCGACTTCGCGCTCGTACCCATCCGCCCGTTTGATCAGACGCAAACGCCCGGTCGTATTCTCCATAAGCTTGATGACCATCTTCCCGCCTCTGGTCTCGGCGGAATAGGCATAGGAAATGTCACGGGCGACATGACGGCGCGAAGGCATGCGATACTCCGGTCTGTTTCACGCAATTTAGGTGCAGGTGAGCCTTTTGCACAGATGCCGTTACAGGATTATGACATGTCATTCGGCCGCGGCACGCATCTCGGGACCGCCGTCGCGGATGATCGCCAGCAATTCCTCGCGCTTTTTGGCTGCTTTGGCTTCGTTCTCCCTCAGAACGGGTCCAAATCCGCGAATCTCCAGCGGAAGCCGCGCAAGGGCCGCAAATGCGTCACGTGTTTCTGCGGTGATCAATGGCGTGATCTCACGCAGGTCGGATTCGTACTGACGGATCAATGCACGTTCCATCTTGCGTTCGGCACTGTAACCAAAAATGTCGAAGGGTGTACCGCGCAGGAATTTCAGTTTGGACAGAAGCTTCATCGGTCCAAGCATCCATTCCCCAAAAGCACGCTTGCGCGGTCGCCCGTTCGGTCCGGTCCCTCCCATTATTGGCGGCGCCAGATGAAAGGTCATCCTGAAGTCGCCGTCGAACTCGGACTTTGCCTGTACCCGGCTATCCAGAAGAAGGCGAGCAACCTCATATTCGTCCTTGTAGGACAGCAGTTTGTGATAACCTTTGGCCACAGCCTCGCGAACCGAGGCGTCCTCGAAAGCGTCAACCACCTTGCGGTAGCGTTTTGCCAGACGATTGCCCTGATATTTCTTCAGATGATCGGTCCTGAAGTCGATCATCTGCTCCAGCGATTTGGGCAACTCTGCAACGGAAGGCGACAGTATCGCATCGACTTCCTGGGAATGCAGAACTGCCCACCGGCCAACATCAAAGGCGCGTTTGTTGCGTTCGACCGCAGTGCCGTTCAGTTCGATGGCTTGCAGAACGGCCTGATGTGAAACCGGCAGTAGACCCTTTTGCCAGGCAGCACCAAGGACCATCATGTTTGAATAGATCGAATCTCCCATGACAGCGCGCGCCAGCTCGGTTGCATCAAACATCGAAACGCCGTCCTTCAATCGCGCCTGCAGCGCCAGTTCCAGCCGGTCGCTGGGGATCTGGAAATCGGTGTCCCGGGTGAAGTCGCCGGTGATCGTTTCATGGCTATTGACCACCGCGCCGGTTTGGCCGGTTCGGGTCAGACCCAGTGTTTTGGCCCCGGCAGACACGACCAGATCGCCGCCAATCAGCGCATGTGCTTCGCCGGTCGCGACGCGGATGGCACTGATGTCTTCAGGACGGTTGGCCAACCGGCAATGGATGTGCACCGCACCGCCTTTTTGCGCCAAACCCGCCATTTCCATCATGCCAGCACCCTTGCCGTCGATCTGGGCCGCCTGAGCCAGAATGGCACCCAGCGTCACAACCCCGGTGCCGCCGACGCCAGTGATGACAACGTTATGAGTTCCATCAATACGCGGAAGTTGCGGCATAGGCAGATCGGGCAAGTCGATCTCGGTCGTCGCTTCCTTTCGGATCTGAGCGCCTTCCAACGTCACGAATGAAGGGCAAAACCCGTTGAGGCAGGAAAAATCCTTGTTGCAGCTGGACTGATCAATGGCGCGCTTGCGACCAAGTTCCGTGTTCTTCGGAATGATCGAGACACAGTTCGACTGAACACCGCAATCCCCGCAGCCTTCGCAGATGTCAGTGTTAATGAACACCCGCTTATCCGGGTCGGGAAATGTTCCGCGCTTGCGGCGGCGGCGTTTTTCGGCGGCGCAGGTCTGCACGTAGACAATAACCGACACGCCCTCGATCTCGCGAAAACGTTCCTGCACCAGCATAAGTTCGGCGCGCTCGAAGGTTTCGACATTAGCGGGCAGCGCCTTGAAGTTCACGTCTTCCTTTTCGTCATAAACAACAGCCACCGTCTGAACGCCCATTGCCTTGACCTCGGCCACAATACGTTCGGCCGTCAGACCGCCTTCATTGTCCTGCCCGCCGGTCATGGCAACTGCATCGTTGAAAAGGATCTTGAAGGTGATGTTTGTCCCCGCCGACAATGCCGCCCGGATCGCCTGAACGCCCGAGTGGTTGTAGGTTCCGTCCCCAAGGTTCTGGAACACATGCTTGGTGGTCGAAAACGGCGCTTCCCCAATCCAGTTTGCGCCTTCACCGCCCATCTGAGTGAACCCTGTCGTCTCACGATCCATCCACTGAACCATGTAGTGGCAGCCGATACCGGCATAAGCGCGGCTTCCCGTCGGCACGCGGGTAGAACTGTTGTGCGGGCAACCCGAACAGAAATATGGCAGGCGCGTCGCGATTTCCTGGGCGTTGTCGGCCCTGCGGGCTTCGGACAGTTTTGCCAGCCCGGCGCGAACGCCGTCTGTATCGTGCCCCTCTTCGATCAGGATCTCACCGATTTTCTCGGCGATCATGATCGGATCCAGCGCGCCGCGTGTCGGGAACAGTTCTTCTCGGTGCAAGGTGCCGGCACCGCCCTTGTACCAGCCATAGACACGGCGGCCGCGGCGATCGTCGAAAATGGCCTCTTTGACCTGAACCTCGATCAGCTTGCGCTTTTCCTCGACAATCACGATCAGATCCAGGCCTTCAGCCCAGTCGTGGAACCCAACCATGTCCAGCGGGAAGGTCTGCCCCACCTTATAGGTGGTAATGCCCAGCCGCTCGGCCTCGTTTGCGTCGATGTTCAGCAGGGACATGGCATGGGTCAGGTCCAGCCAGTTTTTGCCCGCCGCAACAAACCCGATTTTCGCGCCCGGCTTACCCCAGATACGCTTGTCCAGTTTGTTGGCATGAGAGAAGGTTTCCGCCGCAAAACGCTTGAAGTCGATAATGCGCCCTTCCTGCAGGTGAGGCGTGTCGCCCAAACGGATGTTCAACCCGCCCTCGGGCATGTCGAACTCGGGCATCACCAGCCCCATGCGATCCGGGCTGCCGTCCACGACGGAAGTCACCTCGATCGTGTCTTTCATCGTCTTCAAGCCAACCCAAACGCCGGCAAAACGGCTGAGCGCAAAGCCGTAGATACCGTAATCCAGGATCTCCTGAACACCTGCCGGGCTGACCACAGGCATGTACATGTCGACCAGAGACCATTCCGACTGGTGCAACACGGTCGAGCTCTCACCGGTGTGATCGTCGCCCATTGCCATCAGCACACCGCCATGGCGCGCGGTTCCGGCCATATTCGCATGCCGCATCACGTCACCGGACCGGTCCACGCCCGGACCCTTGCCGTACCACAACCCGAACACGCCGTCGTACCGGCCGTCTCCTCGCAACCCGGCCTGCTGGCTGCCCCACAGGGCTGTTGCCGCCAGATCCTCGTTCAGACCGAACTGAAAGGTGACATCGCTTTCCGAAAGCTCTTTTTGCGCTCGCATCATCTGCTGATCGACCGCCCCAAGCGGCGAACCACGATAGCCCGTCACCAGTCCGGCGGTGTTCAAACCCGCCTTCTGGTCGCGCGCTTTTTGCATCAGCATCAGCCGAACAAGCGCCTGCGTTCCGTTCAGAAGAACGGGATTTCTGGTCAGATCAAAGCGGTCATTCAGCGTAATCTTAGGCTCGCTCATCGGACGCCTCCCCTCGTCAGATCAGGTTGCTAACTTAACACATATTTTAGGTCATAATTTCTGACCTGTATAGACGCTATCCTCTGAATTGTAACGATTTCACAGTTTGAATGTAGAACTTGTTACCTATTTCATATAGGGCTTCCTTAGGATAACGAAAGTTGCGGCGATGGACTGGGACAAGCTTAGGATATTTCACGCGGTTGCAGACGCGGGCAGCCTGACGCACGCCGGAGACAAGCTTAACCTGTCCCAATCGGCCGTCAGCCGCCAAATCCGCGCGCTGGAAGAATCACTCGATGCCACCTTGTTTCATCGCCATGCCCGAGGGCTGATTCTGACCGAACAGGGCGAATTGCTGTTCGATGCGACCTCGGCCATGTCCAAACGTCTGGACGCTGCCGCCGCGCGCATCCGCGATAGTGAAGAAGAAGTGTTTGGGGTTCTTCGAGTAACAACCACTTTCGGTTTCGGAACCCTTTGGCTGGCCCCTAGGCTGCCGAAATTATATGAACAATATCCCGACCTGAACATCGACCTGATGTTGGAAGAACGGGTTCTGGACCTTCCCATGCGCGAGGCCGATGTTGCCATCCGTATGAAAGAACCCAGCCAGGCGGATCTTGTACGAAAACGCCTTATGACCGTCCAAATGCAGCTTTATGCAACCAAGGAATACCTGGACACACATCCCTCACCTGCAACGATTGAGGAAATCTCCAATCACCGGCTAATTTGCCAGACCCCCGCCGCGCCGCAGGTCGGCGCCAGCGCAGCAATGGTCAGGCATTTAATGACGCACAACCCCAGCTCCCTGCTGACGGTCAACAACTACTTCGGGGTTTTACAAGGTGTACTGCATAACCTTGGCATCGGTGTTTTGCCCGACTATGTCACGCAGAACTTTCCGCATCTGATTTCTATTCTGGCAGATATCGAAAGCGCCGAAGTTCCGGTCTATCTCGCATACCCCGAGGAATTGCGTCACTCGAAACGTGTCGCTGCCTTCCGGGATTTCGTTCAGGATGAGATCATCGAACAGCGGAAACAGTTGAAGAGGCAGGGAAAACTGTAGCTATGCACATTTGGCATAGCGGACATGAGCAGCAAACAGCCTAATAAATCTTGAACGAACGAAAACCGCACACTAAATGAGCACTCGAAGGCGGTGATGCTGAAACGCTCATCATCTTCATACCTCCCTGTTGGACTACGGCCGAGCTTATTGCTCGGCCTTTTTTTTGGCCCGAAAGCCAAGCCCTCTGAAAACAAGCCAATTTTTCTGGGAATCGTTCCACACTCCCTCTATGCTACCGGAAAATAGAAATTTTCTACTTTCGAGGGAAATCTCATGTTCAATCTGCTTCGCCTAATGCTGGCGATGATCGTATCCGTGTTTATTGTGGGTACGGCGCTGGCTCAGGAGTCTGACACAGGCTCATCCTCTACGGTGGCGGCCCCGGTCGTTCCCGATGACCTGAGCCCCGAGCAGGTGGACGATTTGGTTGCGCGCATGTCTGACGATCAGGTGCGCGCCCTTTTGTTAGAGCGGTTGGATGCCGTAGCCGAGAAGAGGGCCAAGGAGGCAGAAGGACAGGAAGACCCGCTGACCGAAATCAACGAAATATGGGCGGCGATGGTTGCCTCATGGACTAATGTTCTGACGACACTTCCAAACATTTTCAGCGCGCAGGTTAAAGCATTTAGCAACTTTTCCGAAACTCTCGGATCGACCGGTGTGCTTACTTTGATCGGGCTGGTCGCAAGCGTTCTGGTTGTGGGATTCATAGCTGAAAAGTTGTTCGATCTGTTAACCAGAAGATGGCACAAACACACCGAAGTCGGGGATGAGGCCGACCTTTGGGGTGCCGTGAGCTTTTTGTTCCGCCGGTTTTGCCGCGAGATCGCCGGGTTGATTGTTTTCTATATCGTCATCCGGACTCTGGGCCGGATCCTTTTGACACCCGAGCAGCTCAAATTTGCGGGCCCTTTCGTATTCTATCTTATCTGGATCCCGCGATTGGGCGCGGCGGCGTCGCGGTTCATTATGGCACCAAACAACCCAAAATTCAGACTGGTCAACATTGACGATCACTGGGCAAAATACCTGCATCGGAATCTGATTGGTTTGCTGATCCTGATTGGGGTTACGCTGTTCGTTGTCCGCTTCAATGGTTTGAACGGTATCACTCCCGGCGATACCCGCATCGGTTTCTGGCTAAATAGCGCTATTCATATCTACATTGGCGTGATCGCCTGGACCGCGCGCGAGGGCCTGTCGCAGATGATGCTGGGCACCGATCCGGATCACACAAAATTCGATGAAGAAGTCGCGCAGTATTATCCGTACTTCGCAATCGGCGTTTCGGCGGTGACCTGGCTGCTGGTCGAGTATCTTGCCGCACAGCGCGACCCGGCAATCCTGGCGCTGTTGGTCAAAGGCCCGCATTTCACGACTATGTTCTGGTTGCTGATTGCACCCGCCCTCGACACTCTGATCCGTGGATTGGTGCGCCATCTGCAACCGCCGATGTCCGGCGAAGGCCCGCTTGCCGAACGCGCTTATCGGTCGACCAAGCGCAGCTATATCCGCATCGGCCGTGTTCTGGCAGGCCTGTTTGTCGTGATGATGATTGCGCAGGCATGGCAGTTGGATTTGCGGCATGTCGCTTCCGCTGGCATCGGCGCCGAAGTTGGTGGGGCCGTGATCGAGTTTCTGCTGATTATTGCCGTCGGTTATATCATGAACGAGGTCGTCTCGCTTTGGATCAACCGTCGTCTGGCCAAAGAACAGACAGCCGCCGAAGCTTTGGACGAAGAAGCCGGTGGCGAAGGCGGCGGTGCGGGCGGCTCGCGTCTGGCGACCGTTCTGCCATTGCTGCGCATCACCGCGCAGGTGACGATTGCCGTCATCTTCGGCCTGCTGGCGCTCGGGGCACTGGGCGTCAACATCACGCCGCTCCTCGCCGGTGCCGGTGTTCTCGGCCTGGCCATCGGCTTTGGTGCGCAGAAGCTGGTTGCCGACATTGTTGGCGGCATCTTCTTCCTGATCGATGACGCCTTCCGCGTTGGTGAATACGTGGATGTGGGCGGCACTATGGGAACCGTCGAAAAGATCTCGATCCGTTCGATGCAATTGCGCCACCATCGCGGGCCGGTTCACACGATCCCTTATGGTGAAATTCAGAAGCTGACGAATTTCAGCCGTGACTGGGTCATCATGAAACTGAAGTTCACGGTGCCATTCGACACTGACCCCAACAAGGTCAAGAAGATCTTCAAGAAGATCGGGGCCGATATGATGGCGGACGAAACTCACAAGGAAGGTTTCTTGCAGCCCTTCAAATCTCAGGGTGTGTTCGACTTTGACGATGTCGGGATGATCATCCGAGGCAAGTTCATGGCCAAACCGGGCAAGCAGTTCACGCTGCGCAAGGAAATCTTCAACCGGGTCAAGGCTGCCTTCAACGAAAACGGAATCGACTTTGCCCGCCGCGAAGTCCGTGTTGCGATCCCCGGCCTGGAAGAGGCGGAAACCCTGACCGAAGAGCAAAAGGCCGCAGTTGGCGCCGCCGCTGCTGACTCGTTGAACAAGCAGCAAGGTGGTGCTTGATAAGCTCCGCGCGCGGTAGCTGCCCTAGCTGTCGGGTTTTGGACCAAATTCTTGAAGAACCGGCGCACCGCGCCGGTTCTTTTTTGCCCGGGTAATTGCTCTCCTCCTAGCTTTCGGCCCGGTTCTTGCGCCCTGCGCGGTCTTGACCCTTCCCACGGGCGCGCCCATGGCCTAAAAGGCGCGCAATCTCGGCCATCTCGGACACAGGACAAACCATGCAAGAGCCCGCCATCACCCCGGATCTGATTGCAGCACACGGGTTGAAACCCGAAGAATACGACATGATCCTGGAGATCATCGGGCGCGAGCCGACATTTACCGAGCTTGGCATCTTTTCGGCCATGTGGAACGAACACTGTTCCTACAAGTCCTCGAAGAAATGGCTGCGCACGCTGCCCACCTCGGGGCCTCAGGTCATTTGCGGCCCTGGCGAGAATGCGGGCGTGGTGGATATCGGCGACGGTCAGGCCGTCGTCTTCAAAATGGAAAGCCACAACCACCCCTCGTATATCGAGCCCTACCAAGGGGCGGCGACCGGCGTGGGTGGCATTCTGCGCGACGTATTCACCATGGGTGCGCGTCCCATTGCGTCGATGAACGCACTGTCCTTTGGCGAGCCGGGCCACCACAAGACACGCCAACTGGTGAACGGCGTGGTTGAAGGGATCGGCGGCTACGGCAACTGTTTCGGTGTGCCCTGTGTGGGCGGCGAAGTCCGTTTTCACCCTGCCTATAACGGCAACTGCCTTGTGAACGCGTTCGCCGCCGGCCTCGCTGACAGCGACAAGATCTTCTATTCTGCCGCATCGGGCGTCGGTATGCCTGTCGTTTATCTGGGAGCCAAAACCGGCCGCGATGGCGTTGGCGGTGCGACAATGGCCTCGGCTGAATTCGATGACACCATCGAAGAAAAACGCCCCACCGTGCAGGTTGGTGACCCCTTCACCGAAAAGCGTCTGATGGAAGCAACGCTGGAATTGATGCAGACCGGCGCGGTGATTTCGATCCAGGACATGGGCGCGGCCGGTCTGACCTGTTCGGCTGTTGAAATGGGCGACAAGGGCGGCCTTGGTGTGCGTCTGGATCTGGAAAACGTGCCTCAGCGCGAAGAAGACATGACCGCGTATGAAATGATGCTGTCGGAATCCCAAGAACGGATGCTGATGGTCCTCAAGCCGGAACTTGAGGCCGAAGCTCGTGCAGTATTCGAAAAATGGGATCTGGATTTCGCAATCGTTGGTGAAACGATTGCCGAAGACCGCTTCCTGATTATGCACAATGGCGAAGTCAAAGCTGACCTTGTCCTATCGAAACTGTCCTCGACCGCACCGGAATATGACCGCCCGTGGGAGCCGACGCCCGAGGCCGAGGAACTGGCCGACGTGCCACAGATCGATCCGATCGACGGATTGAAGGCCCTGCTGTCCTCTGCCAACTACGCGGGCAAGCAATGGGTTTATGAACAGTACGACACCATGGTGATGGCGGATTCCACCCGCACACCGGGATTGGGCGCTGGCATGGTTCGCGTTCATGGCACTGACAAGGTATTGGCCTTCACCTCGGACGTTACCCCGCGCTATGTGCGCGCCAACCCGGTTGAAGGCGGCAAGCAGGCCGTGGCCGAAGCCTATCGCAACCTGACAGCCGTCGGGGCCAAGCCGCTGGCCACGACCGACAACCTGAATTTCGGCAACCCGGAAAAGCCCGAGATCATGGGCCAGTTTGTCGGCGCCATTCAGGGCATCGGCGAAGCCGTTGGCGCGCTGGATATGCCGATCGTGTCCGGCAACGTGTCGCTTTACAACGAAACAGATGGTCAGGCGATCCTGCCGACCCCGACCATAGGCGCGGTGGGTCTGCTGCTGCATTCTGACGAGATCATCGGCAACGAAGTCCGCGAGGGGCATGTAGCGCTGGTCATCGGCGAAACCAAAGGTCATCTGGGTCAGTCCGCCCTGCTGGCCGAGGTGTTCAACCGCGAGGACGGTGATGCGCCCCATGTCGATCTGGCGGCCGAGGCCCGCAACGGAGATTTCATCCGCACCAACCGCAACATGATCAAGGCGTGTACCGATCTGGCCGACGGCGGCCTTTCTCTGGCCGCTTTCGAGCTGGCCGAAGCGTCTGGTGTCGGCGTTCAGTTGGACGAGGCATCGACCGAGTTCCTGTTCGGTGAAGATCAGGCCCGTTATCTGGTCGCCTGCAACTTCGATCAGGCCGAGGCGCTGATGATCGCCGCCGGTCAGGCCGGTGTCCCTCTGGTCTCGGTTGGCAGGTTCACGGGCGATGCTGTCAGGATCGGAAGTTCGGAAGCGCCGCTGTCGGAACTGGCGGAAATCTTCCGTGGCAGCTTTGCCGCTGCGGTGGCCTGACGCCCACCCTGCATACATCCCAAACTCAGAAATCCTGCGCGCGCGACCGGGCGCGGGATTTGTAAACGTGGTCGCCCCGAGGCACCTTGCACGCCCCTGCGCATCGCTCTACATCTTGGGAAAGACCTTCAGGAGTAACCTTTATGCCGATGAGCGCCCACGAAATCGAACACCTGCTGCGCGAAGCCTTTCCGGATGCGAAGATTCAGGTTGGCGGGCATGATGGTGTTCATATGTCTGCCATGGTCGTTGACGAAAGCTTTCGCGGAAAGAACAGAGTGCAGCAACAGCGCGCAGTCTACGCCGCGTTGAAAGGCAAAATGGACGGCCCGGATGGCGAGCTACACGCGCTGGCTTTGACTACAAAAATTCCGGAATGATCAGACCCGGCGTCATCACTCGCAAGGCCCAGTGGAGACCGGATTATGAGTGATTTGATGCTTGGAGTTTGCATAGTAGTTGGATTGATTGTTGCCGCAGCGCTGATTGAAGCCTATTTGAAGCGCAACAAGAAACGCTCGCTGGCCGATATGCGTCCTGATCCGGACGAAATCAGCCAGGTGGGCGGAATAGAGAGATACGGGCTGGATCCGTTGTCTTTGGCGCAGGCCGAGCATCGGCGGCTCGAAGCGGAAGGATGGGGTCCGGAGGCCCCACAAAACGAAACAACCGCCCCGGATGCGGGTGAAGAGGACAAGCAAGATGAGCGACGTTAAGACCCAGATCGACGATACCGTCAAAGCCAATGATGTGGTGCTGTACATGAAGGGCACCAAGGAAATGCCGCAATGTGGTTTCTCGTCCCGCGTGGCCGGTGTTCTGAACTATATGGGTGTTGACTACACCGACGTGAACGTTCTGGCCGACGAAGAAGTGCGTCAGGGCATCAAGGACTATTCCGACTGGCCGACCGTGCCGCAGCTTTTCGTAAAAGGCGAGTTCGTGGGCGGCTGTGACATCGTTACAGAAATGACCCTGTCGGGTGAACTGGACACGCTGTTTGACGAAAACGGCGTCGGCTACAACAAGGAAGCAGCCGACAAAATCCGCGAAGCAAACGCCTGATCGGCGCTTACCGGCTGCTACATTCCTGATAGATGACCTGCTCACTGGCGGCGCTTCCTGCCGCCAGATAGCTGATCGAAGCGTTCCAGCCCTTGGAACGCAGAATATACGTTCCCTCTGTGCCCAGAGACTCGTAGCGAATCCCAGATCCGCTTTCGACTTGGCGCATGGCGACCAGAGTGTTGTCGACCATGACCGCCGCTGCACCTGATCCATCGGTCGAATTAAAGTAGCTCACATGCAGCGGCACTTCGTTTTCGCAGGTGAAAGTCACTGATAATATGTCGATCTCGGCCAAAGCGGCCGATCCTGACATCAGCAGTCCAAAGCATGCCAGATTGCGCAGCATTCTCATCCCGCGGACTTCTCTTCCAGCATTGACGCCAGCGCTTCGGCCCGCGCAGCCAGTTCTCCCAAGGTGTCGGTCACCGATGGCGGCACGACTGCCACTTCAACACGCTCGGGTTCCGGCGGTGGTGCATTTCGCAGCGTCTCTAGCTCCGCTTGGAACTCGGCGAGCTTTGCCTCAAGGGATTTGACCTTTTCTTCGGTTCCGGCGGTTTTGTCCGCCAGCATCAGGCCAGCCATCAGCAGCATTCGTGATTCCGGCATGCGCCCGATCTGGTCCGACAAAACCTGAGCCTCGTCGTCCAGCATTTGGGCCGCTGCCTGCAGAAATTGCTCTTCACCCTCCTGGCACGAGACGTCAAAACCACGACCACCGATATGAATGGTTACTTCGGGCATCACTCCACCTCACCTTCTGCCAGCTTTGCCTGTGACAACAAAGGTTCCAGCCGTGCCAGAACCGCATGCGCCTCGGCTGCATCCGTCGCCTGAGCGGCACGCGTTGCTTCCAACTCGGCAACTGTGGCGCGGTTCAGCATCTCGGCGTCCGGCAGACCGTCCTGCACGGCGGCGCGCAACTCATCAACCGAACGCCGCAACTGTTCGTTGGCTTTGCGCATGCGCTGCAGGTCGTCATCCAACCGCGACATGGCAGCCCCGTGGCTCGACCGTTCCGCCCTCAGCATTTCCAGTTCGGCGTTAAGCTCTTCAAGACGCTCGGTGTCGGCGATCTCTGACAGCAGCCGGGCATTTTCGTCCTCAAGCTCCTGCAGCTTTCCACTCAATGCGCTTAACCGAGTGTTTTCGGCCTTCAGCGCCTCCAGTTCCTCACGGTTGTCCAGCGCAGCCTTGGCGTCGGCAAGCTCTGCGCGCGCGGCCTCAACCGAGGCCAGTCTGTCATTGGCATCGGCAAGTTGTTGGCGCAGTGCCGTTTTCTCGGCGTCATCAACAGGAACGTTTCGCAAAGCCTCCATATCGGCGCGCATCGCGTCGACTTCCTGTTCGTGACGTTCTTTCAGAGATTTCAGCCGCTCTTCCAACTGCGCATTCGCCACACGCTCGTCCTCAAGCGCGACGCGCAGTTCGTCATCTGCGCCTTCTTTGGCTGGTGCTGTGTCCTGAATGGCCGCTACACCCGCGCCAATCCGCTCCATCGCGGCGGTCAGGCGACGCTGTAGTTCTTCGATCTGGCTCATGCCCCTGTCACCTCATTATCAAGGTTCGTTATCTCTCGGGTTTGTCCGAATCAATGCAAACCACTTCTGTGCCTAGTCTAACGGATTGTTCCGGAAAATACCCACTGTTTGCTTTCAACGACTTGGACCGTCTTCTTGAAGCAGCCACTTCAAGGAATTCCCGGTTCCACTTGAACTTTGGGGGCTGAGTGTTATTGAGCGCGCAACCTGCCCGTAACCCAAAGGAACAACGCCCGTGGACCTGACTGCGCTGCGCAATGCCAACCCCGAACACTGGGACAAAGCTGCGGCCATCCGCACCCTGACCCTCGACGCCGTCGCCGCCGCCAATTCCGGCCATTCCGGCATGCCGATGGGCATGGCCGATGTTGCGACCGTACTGTTCGAAAAGCACCTGAAGTTTGATGCGTCAGCCCCGAACTGGCCCGACCGCGACCGGTTCATTCTGTCGGCGGGTCACGGCTCGATGCTGGTTTATTCGCTGCTGTATCTCACCGGCCATGCGGATGTGACGCTGGATGAGATCAAGAACTTCCGCCAGTTGGGCGCAAAAACGGCGGGCCACCCGGAAAACTTCCTGATCGAAGGTGTTGAGACAACCACCGGCCCGCTGGGTCAGGGCATCTCGAACGCCGTCGGCTTTGCCATGGCCGAGGAAATTCAGCGCGCGCATTACGGCAAGAAGGTCGTCGACCACTACACCTACGTGATAGCGGGCGACGGCTGCCTGATGGAAGGCGTCAGCCAGGAAGCCATCACTCTGGCCGGCCGTCATGAGCTGAGTAAGCTGATCGTCTTCTGGGACAACAACAACATCACCATCGACGGCACGGTCGATATGGCCGACCGCACCGACCAGGTGCGCCGTTTCACGGCTTCGGGCTGGCAGGTGATCGAAATCGATGGCCATGACCCCAAAGCTATCGACGCCGCCATCGTACAGGCGAAGAAATCCAACAAACCGACCATGATCGCCTGTGAAAGCCATATCGCACTGGGTCATGCGGCGCAGGATACGTCCAAGGGGCACGGCGCACTGACCGATCAGGATCAGCTGAAGGCGGCAAAAGACGGCTACGGCTGGCCTCATGGCGCATTCGAAATCCCGGCCAACGTAAAGTCTGCCTGGGAAGTTATCGGCGCCCGTGGCGCGACCGAGCGCGCCGCGTGGCAAGAGCGTTTTGCGCAACTGTCCGAACGCAAGCAGGCCGAGTTCAACCGCGCCTACGCGTTTGAAGCACCCAAAAAACTGGCCGGTGCTATCCGCTCGTTCAAGAAACAGATGTCGGAAGACCAGCCGAAACTGGCAACTCGGGCCTCGTCCGAGAAGGTTTTGAATGTCGTGAACCCGATCATGACCGAGACCGTGGGCGGTTCGGCAGACCTGACCGGTTCGAACAACACCAAATCCGCCGATATGGGCGTGTTCCTGCCGGAAAACCGCAAGGGCCGTTACATTCACTACGGCATTCGCGAACATGGTATGGCCGCTGCGATGAATGGCATGGCGCTGCACGGCGGCATCCGCCCTTATGGCGGCACATTCATGGCCTTCACCGACTATGCCCGCCCGTCCATGCGCCTGGCCGCGCTGATGAAGGTGCCTTCGGTCTTCGTCATGACCCACGACTCGATCGGTCTGGGTGAAGACGGCCCGACCCACCAGCCGGTCGAGCATCTGGCGATCTCGCGCGCGACACCGAACACCTACGTGTTCCGCCCCGCGGATACAGTCGAGACAGCCGAAGCCTGGGAACTGGCGCTGACATTCAAAGAAAGCCCCTCGGTCCTGTCCCTGACCCGTCAGGGCGTGCCCACCGTACGCAAGGACCACAAGGCCAGAAACCTGACCGCACAAGGCGCATATGTTCTGGCCGACGCGGAAGCCAAGCGTCAGGCTATCCTGATCGCCACCGGTTCGGAAGTCTCGCTGGCGATGGAAGCCAAAGCCATGCTCGAGGCCGAAGGCATCGGCACCCGTGTCGTTTCCATGCCCTGCATGGAACTGTTCGCCGAACAGGACGAAGCCTATCGCAAACGCGTTCTGCCCGCAGGTGCCGTCCGTATTGGTATCGAGGCCGCCGTCCGCGCCGGTGGCTGGGATCGCTGGCTGCTGGGCGAGCGTGGCCGCGAGGCCAAGGCCGGTTTCATCGGCATGTCGAGCTTCGGCGCTTCGGCCCCGGCTGGTGAGCTTTACAAGCATTTCGGTATTACTGCCGAGGCTACTGTTGCCAAGGTCAAGGAACTTCTGGGCCTTTAAGCGCAACCAGAACAAACAAGCAAAGGGCGGCTCGAGCCGCCCTTTTCCATTTGGTTTCAGTGAGATCCGGACTTTCCAAAGATCGGCATTATCACTTTGGTTGCAAGCGGGATTAGGATCAGACCCCAGACCAAACCGAACACACCGTCCATAGTGGCCTTGGATATCCATTCCACCGCGCCAGCCCACTGATCGGACACGGAATGACCGATGGCATAGGCCCAATCATGGATGTGGTGGCCCAGCCAGCCAAACCCAAGAACCTCCATCCCGTGGATCACAATTGAACCTCCGACCCACAGCATCGCGGCAGTTCCCACAATCGACAAGGTTTTCATCACGGCAGGCATGGCCCGCACGAGTCCCCTGCCCAGCCCCCGGCCAATAGGTGTCGGGGCGTTATTCGCCAGATAAAGTCCCACATCGTCCATCTTCACGATTAACGCGACCGAGCCGTAGACCGCTACCGTCACCCCGATCCCGACAACGGCCAGTGTTGCGGCCTGCATCCACAAATTCGGGGCCTCGATCGCCGCCAGCGCAATGGTCATGATTTCAGCAGACAGGATAAAATCGGTTTTGATGGCACCCCTGACCTTTTGTTCCTCAAGATGGCCCGGATCGCGCACGCTCATATCCTGTTCAATCGCGTGGCTTCCGTGCGGGAACAGAACATGAAAGATCTTTTCGGCCCCTTCGAAACACAAGTATGACCCGCCAAGCATCAAAAGTGGTGTGATCAGCCAGGGTGCGAAATTGGCCAGCAGCAAAGCCACCGGCAGCAACAGAATGATCTTGTTGAAGATCGAGCCGCGCGCGATACGCCAGATGATCGGCAACTCCCGTGCTGGCGCAAAGCCCTGCACGTATTTGGGAGTAACAGCCGCGTCATCAATGATGACCCCTGCGGTCTTTGCCCCGGCCTTGCCGGCGGCAGCCACCACATCGTCCACCGAAGCTGCTGCTACCTTGGCAATCCCTGCCACATCGTCCAACAGGGCCAACAGACCACTCATCGCGCTTCCTTTCCTGTCACCTGCCGCAATCGAGACCCTACCCGATCTCACGGCTAGCGCAAGCGTTAGCGCAATCGCGTGAGGTTTGCGCTAACACCTTAAAAATATGCCATTTTTGCCCTTTTGAGAATTCGCTTTCACCGTTATATGGCCCCCAAAGCAAGCGCATTTGGAGACGTCATATGACCATCAAGGTCGGTATCAATGGTTTTGGCCGCATTGGCCGCTGTACCCTGTCACATATCGCGGCATCCGGCCGTAACGACATCGAGGTGATCAAGGTCAACGCCACCGGACCGCTGGAAACCTCGGCACACCTGCTGAAATATGACAGCATTCACGGACGTTTCCCGCGTGACGTTTCCATCAACGGCAACACCATGGATCTGGGTCGCGGCCCGATGCAGATGTTCTCGACCTACGACATGACCGAACTGGACTGGGAAGGCTGTGACGTCGTTCTGGAATGCACCGGCAAGTTCAATGACGGTCTGAAGGCAAAGACCCACCTGGACCGTGGCGCACAGAAAGTTCTGTTGTCCGCCCCGGGCAAAAACGTCGACAAGACAATCGTCTTTGGCGTGAACCACAACGGTCTGACCGCTGCGGATAAAATGGTTTCCAACGGCTCCTGCACCACCAACTGCCTTGCTCCGCTTGCCAAGGTATTGGACGAAGGCATCGGCATCGAACACGGCATCATGACCACGATCCACGCCTATACCGGTGACCAGCCGACCCTGGACCGCCGCCACAGCGACCTGTACCGCGCCCGCGCAGCCGCCATGTCGATGATCCCGACCAGCACCGGTGCCGCCAAGGCGCTGGGTGAGGTTCTGCCCAACCTGAAAGGCCGTCTGGACGGGTCGGCCATCCGTGTTCCAACACCGAACGTTTCCGCCGTGGACCTTAGCTTCCGTGCGTCGCGCGATGTTACGGTCGAAGAGGTTAACGCGATCGTTCAGGAAGCTGCGCAAGGCCCGATGCAGCGCGTTCTGGGCTACGAACCCGCGCCGCTGGTCTCGACCGATTTCAACCACACCGAAGAAAGCTCGATCTTCGCGCCGGACCAAACCCGCGTGGTCGACGGACGTATGGTCCGCGTTCTGGCATGGTACGACAATGAATGGGGCTTCTCTGTCCGCATGGCCGATGTCGCCGTTGCAATGGGTCGTCTTAACTAAACCAGCCGACTATTGTTGAACATCTTGGCCCGCTCAGGTTATCTGGGCGGGCTTTTTCCTGCGGTGCGCAAATGACCAATCAAATCGCCATCTGGCTCGGCCTGTTCATCCTCGGCGGTTTCTTCCTCGACTTTGCATTGTTCGGAACCGAACATTTGTTGTTCCTTGCCAAAAAGCTCTACAGCTTTCTCGACTGGCTCGCTTTCTGGCGCTGACAGAGGTTTTACTTGACATTTCCTGCTATCTGGCTTTGTTAGCGCTAACCTTATTCAGGCCCACAATCGACGGAGCAGAAAATGACACTAAAGCTGGCAATCAACGGATTTGGGCGGATCGGACGTGGTGTGTTGCGCGCGGTCATGGAAACAGGCCGTACAGACGTCGAGATCGTGGCAATCAACGATCTGGCAAAACCGGAAATAAACGCCCATCTTTTCGAATTCGACAGCGTCCATGGGCGTTACACACGGCCTGTTCGGTTGACAGATGCCGGATTGGATGTCGGATCCGGACCGATCAGACTTTCCAGTGAACGCGACCCCGAAAACCTGAACTGGTCCGATGTGGACGTGGTTCTTGAATGCACCGGTGTTTTTCGCACGCGCGAAGCCGCATCGCGTCACTTCGAAAACGGCTCAAAGAAGGTCCTGATTTCGGCCCCTGCGCGCGGTGATGGCGCGGTCAAGACAATCGTATTTGGGGTGAACGACAAAGACCTGACGGCTGCTGACACTGTTGTATCAAACGCGTCGTGCACAACGAACTGCCTGGCCCCCGTTGCCGCGGCACTGGATGCCGGGCTGGGCATTGTGCATGGCAACATGACGACGGTGCATGCATATACGGCCAGTCAGCCGGTCCACGATACCGCAGGCAAGGACCCTTACCTGTCACGAGCCGCCGCGTTGTCGATGATTCCCACTACGACGGGCGCAGCATCTGCTGTCGGACTCGTGCTGCCCCAACTGGCCGGCAAACTGACGGGCCAGGCCATTCGCGTTCCCACACCGAATGTGTCGGTCGTTGACCTGGTCGCCGAGGTGTCGCGACCAACCACGGAGGCCGAAGTAAATGCGCTGTTTACGGATGCTGCTTCCAGGATCCCGGGTGTTCTGGTTGCCGAGACTCGTCCGCTGATTTCAGTGGATTTCAACCACGATGCCCACAGCTCGACCGTGTCCCTGCCGGAAACAAAAGTAACTGACGGAACCCTTGTCAGGGTGCTGGCGTGGTATGACAATGAATGGGGCTTTTCGAACCGGATGCTGGATACGGCCGCCGCGATGGGTGCCCTAGCCTAACCTTTTGCGCAAGGCGTCGTTGACGAGGGGCGTAACGAATTTCGATACGTCCCCGTCCAGCCGGGCAATCTCTTTCACAAGTTTCGAGGCAATGGCCTGGTGTCTCGCCTCGGCCATCAGGAAAACGGTTTCAACCGTATCATCCAGCGCCCGGTTCATTCCGACCATCTGGAATTCATATTCAAAATCCGCCACAGCCCGCAATCCGCGCACAATGATCTGGGCGCCAACATCGCGCGCGCAGTCGATCAGCAGATTTTCGAATGGATGGGCGACGATCTCGGTTCCGGTCTGATCGCTCAGATGGGCACATTCGGCCTCGATCATGGCTACGCGTTCCTCCAGCGAGAACAACGGACCCTTGTCGCGGTTGATTGCAACGCCGATGACCAGTTTATCCACCAGGGCCGAGGCGCGGCGGATAATGTCGATATGTCCCAGGGTGATTGGGTCAAAGGTTCCCGGATATAATCCAACCCTCATCGAGACCTCCTGCGCAATAAAATTTCTGCGCAAGCAAACACAACTCTGCCGCAGGTGCAAGAGGGCCCGTTACATGCAAGGGGCATCAATGCCCCATGATCATGCCTTCCAGCGCGTCTTTCTCCATCGCCAGTTCGGATAGCTGCGCTTTGACAACGTCGCCCAAAGTGACGATACCGACCAGCTTGCCATCTTCTATCACCGGCATGTGTCGAAAGCGCCCTTCGGTCATGCGTGACATGATGTCCTGCACGGAATCCTGCCGCGATGCGGTCACAAGCTCGCGGGTCATGTACGTGCTGACCGGCTGGGTCAGGCAACCGCTGCCGCTTGCCGCCAGCTCGCGTACAATGTCGCGCTCCGACAAGATACCGGCCGCTGTTTCTCCGCCATCATCGGACACAACCACCGTACCGATCCGTTTATCCGCCAGAATCTGGGCCGCCTCGGACACGGTAGCCGAAGGTTGAACGGTCACTACCCCGCTGGTCGCCTTGGATTTGAGAATGGCCTGTACAAGCATTTGCAAAAAACCTCCGGACTAACGTACTGTTTTTTCAAAGCCTTGCCCGAATGTTTGCACCTGTCAAGGTGCAGCTTGAGCCTCAAGCCGCGCGACCTCTTCGCGGATGCCCTGCGTCAACGCGTCGGCAAAGCGATTCAGTCGCTCATTGCGCTGATCTCCGAGGTGCCGGACCAGATGGAAACTGCGTGTCAGACTAACCTGATCCGTCAATATTTTCCGCAGGTTCGGATGGAACGGAAGCGTGAAATCATGCGCGACGCAGATGCCGCTGCCAAGCGTGACTTGGCGCAGTTGAACTGAGACGGAATTCGATGCAAGCGCGACACGGTCAACGCCAAGATCGACGAGATAATCCAGTTCACGATCAAAGATCATATCAGGAATGTAACCAATCATCCGGTGCCCTCGCAGGTCGTCCACAGAATGAATGGCGTCATGCTGTGCCAGGTATTCCTGCGTGGCAACCAGATGCAGTCGGTAATCACTGATCTTCTGGACAAGCAATTTCCCTGCCGTCGGGGCGCTGACGGTAACTGCCATGTCAGCCTCGCGCCGGGACAGATTGATGACCCGCGGCAGGGCCAGAATCTGTATGTCCAGATCCGGGTTTGCATCACAGATCTTTGCGCAGACCTGGGGCAGCAGGTAATTGGCGCTGCCATCGGGTGCACCGATCCGTATCTGACCGCTCAGCGTTTTGGAGGATCCCGTAACTGTTCCGGCTGCTGCCCGCATCGCCTCTTCGGCCTGCAAACCATGCTCGACCAACCGTTCGCCGGCAGTGGTTAGAATGTATCCCTGCTGAGATTTTGAGAATAGCGGTGTTTCCAGCGCGGTTTCCAGCCGGGCGATTCTACGCCCAACGGTTGCAGCGTCGATCTTCAACAGGCGGCCGGCGGCAGACAGGCTTTGTTCACGGGCCACCGCCAGAAACACCCGCATATCATCCCAGTTCCGGTTCATCCCAGGCCTTTGCATTTTTGCAAGACTTCTTTGAGACATTGCCTCTGTTCAAGTGATTTATGCAAGCCTATTGTGCGCGCAACTTACTTCGGAGGAATTCGCTATGACTGAACTGACCCATTTCATTAACGGCGAAAACGTGGCCGGATCGTCCGGCCGCTTTGACGACGTCTTCAACCCTGCAACGGGCGAAGTGCAGTACAAATGCCCGATGGCGAGTGCTGCCGAAACAACTGCGGCCATCGAAAGCGCCGCAGCCGCTCAAGTTGCATGGGGTGCAACCAACCCGCAAAAACGCGCCCGCGTCATGATGGCCATGGTCGGCCTGATGAACCGCGACATGGACAAACTGGCCGAGGCGCTGAGCCGCGAGCACGGCAAAACCCTCCCCGATGCCAAGGGCGACCTGCAGCGCGGTCTGGAAGTCGTCGAGTACTGCATCGGCGCGCCTCAGATGCTGAAAGGTGAATTCACCGATAGCGCAGGCCCAGGCATCGACATGTACTCGATGCGCCAGCCGCTGGGCGTTGTCGGCTCGATCATGCCGTTCAACTTCCCCGCGATGATGCCTCTGTGGCACGTTGGTCCGGCGCTGGCCTGCGGCAACGCCGTGGTTCTGAAACCGTCCGAGCGTGACCCCTCCGTTCCGCTGATGCTGGCCGAACTGTTCATTGAGGCCGGTCTGCCCAAGGGCGTGTTCCAGGTGGTGAACGGTGACAAAGAGGCCGTAGATACCATCCTCGACAGCGAGATCATTCAGGGCGTCAGCTTCGTTGGCTCTACCCCGATCGCGCAGTACATCTACTCTCGCGCAACCGCGAACGGCAAACGTGCGCAGTGCTTTGGCGGCGCAAAAAACCATATGATCGTTATGCCCGACGCGGATCTGGATCAGGCTGCCGACGCTCTGGTCGGTGCCGGGTTTGGCGCTGCCGGCGAACGCTGCATGGCCATTTCGGTTGCTGTTCCCGTTGGCGAGGAAACCGCCGATGCGCTGATCGAAAAACTGATCCCGCGCGTCGAAAAGCTGAAGGTCGGTCCCTACACCGCCGGCGATGATGTCGACATGGGTCCGGTTGTTACCGGCGCCGCGAAAGAGCGTATTCTCTGCCTGATCAATTCCGGCGTGGAGCAAGGCGCGAAACTTGTCGTCGACAACCGCGACTTCAGCCTGCAGGGCTATGAGGACGGCTTCTTTGTCGGCCCACACCTGTTCGACCACGTGACGCCAGAGATGGACATCTACAAGCAGGAAATCTTTGGCCCGGTCCTGTCAACTGTGCGTGCAGGTTCCTATGAAGAAGCGCTGAAACTGGCGATGGATCACGAGTACGGCAACGGCACCGCGATCTTCACCCGCGACGGTGACACCGCGCGTGACTTTGCCAGCCGTGTAAACATTGGCATGGTCGGCATCAACGTACCGATCCCGGTTCCGCTGGCCTACCACACTTTTGGCGGCTGGAAGAAATCCATGTTCGGCGACCTGAACCAGCACGGTCCGGACAGCTTCAAGTTCTACACCCGGACCAAAACCGTAACGTCGCGCTGGCCGTCCGGAATCAAGGAAGGTGGGGAGTTCAACTTCAAAGCGATGGACTGATCTGCACATCGGACCTGAAAAACGATATGCTCGGCCTGCCACAGGCCGGGCTTTTTTCGGCGAAGCGTCGCCAACGGGGACCATTTCACGAAAAATTCAGACGCAAAGCTCTGGAAAACCGAACCGGCGGACAATATTTTAGGAGAAAATTATTTCCCGAGCAGTTCCTGAACCGGAGGCCAACTTGTCAAATCCCCGCATGACCCGCCGCTCTGCATTGCTGGGCGCAGCGACCTTCCTGGCGACGCCAGCCCTGGTACGCGCGCAAAGTCTTGACGCATTTCCGCAGGAAGAAGAAGCCATCAGCACGCAGTTGCCGGTGCGCCGCAATGTGTCCTCGTTCTCGCAGCAGAACTGGCAGGATCACTTCAATGAACTGGGCGTCGGATGCCTGCTGGCCGATATTACCAGCCGCGCCGTTCACTACTGGGCACCGGATGGGACCTATAAACTCTATCCCAGCTCAGTCCCGATGAGCGAGGAACTGACCAAACGCGGGTATACCGAAGTTGTGCGCAAGCGGGAAAATCCCAGCTGGACCCCGACTGCATCTATGCGCGAGCGTGACCCGAACCTGCCGGTGCGAATGGAAGGTGGCGACCCGGGCAATCCGCTGGGAACCCGCGCAATGTATCTGGGCTGGCCTGCCTATCTTGTGCACGGAACGCATGATACACGCAAAATCGGTCGTCAAAGCTCGTCCGGCTGCATTGGTTTGTACAATCAGCATGTCGAACAGTTGTACCCGCTGGTGCAGATCGGCACACAAGTCAGACTGATCTGACGAAAAAAACCCGGCCGCAAGGCCGGGGTTTTTCATTTTCGTTGGGAAACTTATTCAGGCAGGATCACCGCGTCGACAACGTGGATCACACCGTTGCTGGCCTCGATATCAGCCTGCACCACCTTGGCACCGTTAACCTTGACGCCATTTTTGGCGTTCACGCTAAGGCGGTCGCCCTGAACGGTCAGCACCTTCGCGCGCTTACCTGCAATGTCCCCTGACATCACTTTGGCCGGAACCACGTGATAGGTCAGGATGGAAACCAACTGATCTTTGTTTTCAGGCAAAAGAAGCGATTCAACGGTACCCTCGGGCAATGCCGCAAACGCCTCGTCGGTCGGGGCAAAAACAGTGAAAGGTCCGTCGCCTTTCAAAGTGTCAACCAGCCCTGCAGCCTGAACTGCGGCGACAAGAGTGGTGAATGATCCGGCCGAGACGGCGGTATCAACAATATCGGACCCGGCACGAGCCTGCATTGGCAAAATCAGTGTAATCGCGGCGGCGGCGCCCAGGAATGTGCGGCGAAACATGGCTGTCATCTCCTCTCCAGCTTGTTATGGAAAGGGTTACGGCAGCCCCGGCGTGGCGGATCACTTTGAGGTCAAGATTTTCTGAGCTGAACCCAAATACTCTGCGCCCGACCATCCTTCAGGAATGGCAAGGCCTCGACCGCGCCCGGGCGTTCCCGCTGAAGGTAATATCCCGGCCAAAGCATTGAATATAAACCAGATTGCAACAAGGCGTGCAGCATGTACTGTTCGCCCCATCCGGGGCAATCATAGAAGAAACGATTGGGGTACTCGTAGGGCAAAAAAACATCGTGCACGTGGATGACGACACCGGGTTTCAGGGCCGGAATGATGCGACAGAACAGATGCGCGACGTCGTTGCTCATGCGGACCACATGGCTGGAATCGATGAATAGAACGTCGCCTTCTTGCAGGATTTCAAACAGCGCAGGATCGACATCTTCCAGCCGTTTTTGTTCAAAATCATCCACGACATGCGCAATATCCGCCCTCGGATACGGATCTATTGCCGTAATGCGGGTGTTCAGCCCGCCATCAATGATCGCCTGTCGCGTGACGCGGGTTGAATTGCCACACCCGACTTCGATCACATGTTTCGGCTTGAATCTACGGATCATCAGATAAAGCGCGTCCGCATCCGGGCTGTCATAGTATCCGTTCCCGATGCGATAGCCGGTCTTGTTGCGCGACGGGTCCTTCAATGCCGCAAGCGCATCGGCATGTTCGTGGTATTCCTCGACCAGCGGGCCGACATCGAACCCATCCATTCCCGGAGAAAGGGCATATGCAGGGCGTTCCAATCCGCCAGCCCGTTCAAAGCTTTCGAGTCGGGCGCGCTCATCCCGTTCAGTGACTTTGTCGATCAGCTTGACGCCGAAGCGATCCAGAATTGCATTGGTCCGCGGGAATTTCCTGGGTTTCACGCCGCCGTCTCCGATCCGTGGTTGAACACTCCCCGCTCCTTACCTGTGCCGACCAAGGCTTCGCAAGCACCTGCGCGGCAAACACTTGGCAAAAGGGCAAATTCCGTATTCACTGGCGTGAACATAAAGACCGGAGGGCCGCCATGCAGCAGGAATTCACGCTGGGTATTGAAGAGGAATACCTGCTTGTGGACCGCGACAGCCTGCAATTGTCCGAAGCACCTGCCGCTTTGATGGATGCTTGCCAGGCCGATTTTGAAGGTCAGGTCAGCCCTGAATTCCTGCAATGCCAGATCGAGGTGGGAACCCGCCCTCATGCCACGATTGGCGCGGCCCGTGAAGACCTCAAGCGGTTGCGGTCCTGCGTTGCCACACGCGCCGCTGAATACAATCTTGCCCCGATTGCCGCATCCTGCCATCCGTTTGCAAAGTGGAAAGACCAGCATCACACACGCAAGGATCGCTATGACGCCTTGCAACATGCCCTTGGAGGTGTTGCGCGACGCATGCTGATCTGCGGCATGCATGTTCACGTCGGCGTCGAAGACAAGGCGTTGCGTGCCGATCTGATGCCGCAGCTGTCCTACTTTTTGCCGCACCTGCTGGCTCTTTCCACATCCTCTCCGTTCTGGAGCGGTGAAGACACAGGGTTGTCCTCCTATCGGCTGACCGTGTTCGACAACCTGCCCCGAACCGGATTGCCTCCGGTACCGGCCAGTTGGGCTGAATACGAGCGTACGACAGGAATCCTTGTGGAACTCGGCGTCATCGAAGACACCTCAAAGATCTGGTGGGACCTGCGCCCCTCGCATCGGTTTCCGACGTTGGAAACCCGTATCATGGATGTGCAGCCCCGGCTGGAACACGCCCTTTCGCTGGCTGCGATGATCCAGGCGCTGACCCGGATGCTGTGTCGTTTGAAAGACCGCAACCTGCGCTGGCGTCACTATGACCGGTTCCTCATCGGCGAAAACCGCTGGCGCGCGCAACGGTACGGCGTTGGCGAGGGGCTGATCGATTTTGGCGACCGTTCAATCAAGCCAATGCCTGAACTGATTGGTGAACTGATGGGAATGCTGGCGGAAGATACCGAGGCGTTGGGCACGATGACCGAATTGGCCCGCCTGCGGCAAATTGCGGAAAACGGAACGTCCGCCACACGCCAGCGCCGTGTACACGCCGAGGCCGTGGCAAAAGGGGACGATCCCGGTCAGGCGGTCGTGAAGCACCTGATCGAGGAATTCCACGAAGATCTCTGATATCGCGCACCCGGGCCGATCAATACCATAACCTTACTTCCCGTGATTGCTGATCGTGCAAAATTTCTGTAACGATTGGGAAATAAACAATTGTTCAATTCAGCATCGACGGGAAGGATTGGCATGGATTTCGCGCTGACCGAGGAACAGACAGCTATCTTCGACATGGCCTATGCATTTGGGCAGGAAAACATCGCTCCGTTTGCGCGGCAATGGGAGGCGGATGGAACCATTCCCAAAGACCTTTGGCCCCGGATCGGCGAACTGGGCTTCGGTGGCTTGTATGTCTCTGAGGACGCAGGAGGATCGGGTCTGAGCAGGCTGGATGCAACGCTGGTTTTTGAAGCTTTGTCCATGGCTTGCCCGTCGGTTGCAGCCTTCCTGTCGATCCACAACATGTGCGCAAAGATGCTGGACAGTTTCGCCAGTGACGAGCTGAAATCACGTATCATGCCACAGGTTCTCAGTCTTGATACGGTCCTCAGCTACTGCCTGACCGAACCCGGCTCGGGCTCGGACGCTGCAGCGCTCAAAACCCGCGCCGAGCGTACAAACGAAGGTTACACGCTGAACGGCACCAAGGCGTTTATCTCGGGCGGTGGCTACTCTGATGCTTATGTCTGCATGGTGCGCACGGGTCAGGATGGTCCAAAGGGGATTTCGACCGTTTATGTCGAAGACGGAACGCCCGGTCTCAGCTTCGGGGCGCTGGAGCAGAAAATGGGTTGGAAAAGCCAGCCGACGGCGCAGGTGCAGTTCGATGACTGCAAGATACCATCGGGGAACCTGGTCGGCACCGAAGGTGACGGATTCAAATACGCCATGATGGGACTGGACGGCGGGCGCTTGAATATCGCCTCCTGCTCTCTGGGTGCGGCGCAAACCGGCTTGGACATGACCTTGCAATACATGTCCGAGCGTAAAGCATTCGGTCAATCCATCGACCAGTTTCAGGCCCTGCAGTTCCGCCTGGCCGATATGGAGATTGAACTGCAGGCCGCGCGCGTCTTCTTGCGGCAGGCCGCGTGGAAGCTGGATCAAGGCACGCCCGATGCCAGCAAGTTCTGCGCGATGGCCAAAAAGTTCGTTACCGAAACGGGATCAAAAGTCGTCGATCAATGTCTGCAGTTGCATGGCGGGTACGGCTATCTGGCCGATTACGGGATCGAAAAGCTTGTGCGTGATCTGCGCGTGCATCAGATATTGGAAGGCACCAACGAGATCATGCGCGTGATCGTCGCCCGCCAGATGCTTGCCCAACGCTGAGGGTCAAATGCCAGATATCGACATCCGTGTGACAGGCCGCGCCGGGCGCATCACATTGACTCGGCCCAAGGCGCTCAACGCGCTTAGTTATGACATGTGCATGGCCATAGACAGCGCCCTGCGGAACTGGCGCGAAGATGACTCGGTTGACCTGATCATTATTGATGCCGAAGGCGACAAGGCCTTTTGCGCCGGAGGTGACATTGCCGAGCTTTATGAAACGGGCATGAAAGGCGATTTCGCCTATGGTCAAACCTTTTGGCGCGACGAATACCGGCTGAATGCCATGATCTTCGAATACCCCAAACCGGTGATCAGCTTTCTGCAGGGTTTCACAATGGGCGGCGGTGTTGGCATCGGGTGCCACGGAAGTCACCGGATCGTGGGCGAGACCGCGCAGATCGCATTGCCTGAATGCTCCATCGGACTAGTTCCGGACGTCGGCAGCACGCTGATGCTGGCCCTGGCACCCGGCCGGTTAGGTGAATATCTGGGAACAACCGGACGACGCATGGGGCCAGGTGATGCGATTTATGCCGGATTTGCCGATCACTATATCCCGCAGTCCCAATGGTCCGATCTCATGGAGCTGCTCGAAGCCTCTGGTGATGCCGAGATACTGGCCAAACACGCGCAGACTCCGCCGGAGAGTACATTGGAGCAGGACCAACCTGTGATCGATGACATATTCTCGGGCGAGGCGCTGGGCGACATCCTGACCAATCTGCGTAACGCTGATCCGGAATTTTCCACCAAAACTCTGGCCACACTCGGACGGCATTCACCTTTGTCGATGGCCTGTTACGTAGAAATGCTGCATCGATTGCGTGGGCCATCTCTGACGATACGCAAAGCGTTGGAACTGGAATTCCGGTTTACGTTCCGCGCCATGGAACACGGGGATTTTCTGGAAGGTATTCGCGCGCAGATCATAGACAAGGACCGCAATCCTAGGTGGAGCTTTGCGGATCAATCCGTACCCGCAGTCGCTGTTTCGAAAATGCTGCAACCACTGGGCGCGGACGCACTGACATTCGAGGAGGAATAAGGATGAAGATCGGTTTTATCGGCCTTGGCAACATGGGCGCACCGATGGCCGCCAATCTGGCGAAGGCCGGGCATGTCGTGATTGGCTTTGACATGGCAGACGTTACGGTCGAAGGGGTCACCATGGCATCTTCCGGGGCCGAGGCCGTCGCCGGAGCAGACGTGGCAATTACGATGCTTCCAAACGGTCAGATCTTGCGATCTGTCGCGGACGAGATTGTTCCGGCCATGCAGAAAGGCGCCACCTGGATTGATTGCTCAACCGTCGACGTCGACAGCGCGCGCGCTGTGGCGGATCAGGCCCTGGCAGCCGGGTTAAGAGCCGTCGACGCTCCGGTTTCAGGCGGTATCGGGGGCGCCGCGACTGGTACGCTGACTTTCATGGCAGGTGGTTCGGAAGAAGCGTTTGCAACGGCCGAACCGCTGTTCGACATCATGGGCCAGAAGGCCGTTCATTGTGGCGATTCCGGCGCAGGTCAGGCGGCAAAGATCTGCAACAACATGATCCTCGGCGTCACCATGATCGCGACCTGTGAGGCTTTTGCACTGGCCGACAAGCTGGGGTTGGATCGCCAAAAGATGTTTGATGTCGTCAGTACATCGTCCGGATATAGCTGGACAATGAACGCCTATTGCCCTGCCCCCGGCGTTGGTCCCACCAGTCCCGCCGACAACGGCTACAAACCAGGTTTTGCTGCTGAACTGATGCTGAAGGATTTACGCCTTAGCCAGCAGGCCGCGGAAGGGTCGGATGCGGACACACCCATGGGCCAGGCTGCAACGGCTTTGTATGAACAATTTGTCGAAGCTGAAGATGGGTTGGGAAAAGACTTTTCCGCCATGCTGCCCCGGTTTGAAAAGAGAGGCCGGAGCTGAGGCGCGAAAAGCAGTTTTTTGCTGACCCGAAAATAGTTGTTTGTCGTCACTTCTTTGTCCCGGTCTGTACGTGCTAAAACCAGTGCAGAATAATTGCAGGAGCCGTCGATGAAGACTCTGAGAACTTTTGGATCCATCGCTTTGCTGGTGATCAGTACGGCTGCAGTCGAAGCTGGCAACGGAAAGGCCGGGCACTGCCCGCCCGGTCTGGCCAAAAAGGCAGTCCCCTGCGTGCCACCAGGACAGGTCAAAAACCTATATCGGACGGGCGACCGTATCGAACGGGACTATGTCTGGATCGACGATCCCTATCGATACGGCCTGAAACGAGGCGGCAATTACGTTCGCGCCGGCGACTATGTCTACAGAATCGATCCTGAAACGCGGAAAGTTCTCAACTTGATCGGCGCCGTGGCGGATATCCTGTACTAGGAAACTGACGGGCCGCTATTCTGCAGCGACCCGGTCCAAATTCAACATCGGCCTGAGGTAGTGCCCGGTATGGCTGCCCTCACACTCCGCAACTTGCTCGGGTGTGCCCTCGGCAACAATCTGTCCGCCGCCATCGCCACCTTCCGGGCCAATATCGATGATCCAATCGGCGGTTTTGATCACATCCAGGTTGTGTTCGATCACAA
The DNA here is from genome assembly GCF_056538465.1 of Ruegeria sp. BG6. Lineage (NCBI taxonomy): Bacteria > Pseudomonadati > Pseudomonadota > Alphaproteobacteria > Rhodobacterales > Roseobacteraceae > Ruegeria > Ruegeria sp. BG6. Next base: position 513,413 of record NZ_JBQFTB010000001.1, read on the forward strand.
TGACCGTATTTCCCTGATCTACCAGTTCGTGCAGTACTTCCAGAAGCTTACGGACATCTTCAAAGTGCAGGCCGGTGGTCGGTTCATCCAGAATATACAGCGTCCGCCCGGTCGAACGTTTGGACAGTTCCTTTGAAAGCTTGACCCGCTGCGCCTCACCACCCGAAAGCGTGGTGGCCTGCTGTCCGACCTTGATATAACCCAGACCAACCCGCGCCAGTGCGTCCATCTTGTCGCGAATGGAAGGCACAGCTTTGAAGAAGTCCTGCGCGTCTTCCACCGTCATATCAAGAACATCCGCGATGGACCTGCCCTTGAATTTGATCTCCAGTGTCTCGCGGTTGTACCGCGCACCCTTGCAGGTTTCACAGGTCACGTAGACGTCCGGCAGGAAGTGCATCTCGATCTTGATGACCCCGTCACCCTGACAGGCCTCGCACCGACCTCCCTTGACGTTGAAGCTGAACCGTCCCGGTTTGTACCCTCGTGCCTTGGCCTCGGGCAGACCGGCAAACCAGTCGCGGATCGGGGTGAACGCCCCCGTGTAAGTTGCTGGATTTGAACGCGGAGTCCGCCCAATAGGTCGCTGGTCGATGTCGATGACCTTATCCAGATGCTCCAGTCCCTTGATCGTCTCGCACGGCGCGGGTGTCTGGCGCGCACCATTCAGGCGCATCGACGCCGTTTTGAACAGCGTCTCAATGGTCAAAGTGGATTTCCCGCCGCCGGAAACTCCGGTCACACAGACAAACTTGGCCAAAGGAAACCCAGCCGTCACATTCTTCAGGTTGTTCCCGGTCGCATTGACCACCGACACTTTCTTCTTGTTGCCCTTGCGCCGTTCAGCGGGCACTGCGATCTCGCGCGTTCCGGCTAGATATTGCCCCGTGATCGAGGCCGCATCCGCCGTAATTTCCGCAGGTGTTCCCTGGCTTACGACCTGCCCGCCATGCACACCGGCGCCGGGACCAATATCAAAAACGTAATCAGCCTCACGGATGGCTTCTTCGTCATGCTCAACAACGATCACGGTATTCCCTTGATCGCGCAGGTTCTTGAGCGTTCCAAGCAGACGGTCATTGTCGCGCTGGTGCAATCCGATTGACGGCTCGTCCAGCACATACAGAACCCCTGTCAGACCCGAACCGATCTGGCTGGCCAACCGGATCCGCTGGCTTTCGCCACCAGACAGGGTTCCACTTGAACGTGACAGCGTAAGGTATTCCAAACCAACATTATTCAGGAATCCAAGTCGTTCGCGGATTTCCTTCAGAATTGCGCGCGCAATCTCGTTTTTCTGCGTGCTCAGATGGTTCGGAGCATCCTCGATCCAGGCCAGAGCCTCCTTGATCGACATCTGAACCACCTGCCCAACATGCAGGCCCGCGATTTTGACGGCCAGGGCTTCGGGACGCAGACGGTAACCATCACATGTGCCGCATGGGCGGTTATTCTGATAGCGCTCGAATTCTTCACGGATCCAGGCGCTGTCGGTCTCGCGGTAACGGCGTTCCATATTGGGAATTACGCCCTCGAAACTGCGAGTCACCTGATAAACCCGTCCACCTTCGTCGTAACGGAACTGTATTTCTTCATCACCAGACCCCCGAAGAAACACCTGCTGCACCTTCTCCGGCAGGTCTTTCCATGGGGTGTTCTTGTCGAACTCAAAGTGGCGGGCGATGGCTTCGATGGTTTGAAGGAAGTACGGCGATTTACCCTTTCGCCACGGCGCCAGTGCCCCGTCATACAGTTTCAGTGTCTGGTCCGGCACCACGAGACGCTCATCGAAGAACAGTTCCACTCCCAGACCGTCGCAATCCGGGCATGCCCCAAAAGGTGCGTTGAACGAGAACAGGCGCGGCTCGATCTCGGGGATCGTGAAGCCGCTGACCGGACAGGCAAAATTCTCGCTGAAAGTGATACGTTCGGGGTCTCCTTCGCGCGGCGCGGTTTCCAGAATCGCGATTCCATCGGCCAGATCCAGCGCAGTCCGCAGGCTGTCGGCCAGACGTGTTTCCATCCCTTCGCGTACAACCAGACGGTCGACTACGACGTCGATGTCATGGCGAAACTTCTTGTCCAGAGTGGGCGGCTCATCAAGTTCATAGAACTCCCCGTCCACCTTGACGCGCTGGAAGCCTTGTTTGCGAAGTTCCAGAAACTCCTTTTTGTACTCCCCTTTTCGGTCCCGCACGATGGGTGCCAGAAGGTATCCGCGCGTCCCTTCCTCCATCGCCATGATGCGGTCGACCATGTCCTGCACCTGTTGCGCCTCAATGGGCAGACCCGTGGCAGGACTGTAGGGCGTTCCTGCACGCGCGAACAGCAGGCGCAAATAGTCATAGATCTCGGTGACCGTACCAACGGTGGAGCGTGGGTTCTTCGACGTCGTTTTCTGCTCGATGGAAATCGCCGGGGACAGGCCGCTGATATGGTCAACGTCTGGCTTTTCCATCATGTCCAGAAACTGGCGCGCATAAGCGGACAGGCTTTCGACATAGCGCCTTTGACCTTCGGCATAGATGGTATCAAAGGCCAGCGAAGACTTGCCCGAACCAGACAGACCTGTAATCACCACAAGCTGATCGCGTGGAATGTCAACATCAATACTTTTGAGGTTATGCTCGCGTGCGCCGCGCACCGCGATATTCTTCAGCTCAGCCATTTCGGCCCCCAACAAACAAGTTTCCTAGAAATAGGCGAGCCAGGCTGAGTCTCCAACACAAAAGTTAGAACAAAGTGTGAACAGTCGGATTATTGCCGACAACTCCTGACATTAGCCCCATGTCGATCGCCCCAATGGGCAACTGTTTTCGGTCAATCTACGAAATCAGGGAAATGGCGCGGTTGACGGGGCTCGAACCCGCGACCCCCGGCGTGACAGGCCGGTACTCTAACCAACTGAGCTACAACCGCGCATTTAGGGTCTATGTCTGATCCATTGACCCGGATCACAGGCTGGCAGCGATGGCGCGGTTGACGGGGCTCGAACCCGCGACCCCCGGCGTGACAGGCCGGTACTCTAACCAACTGAGCTACAACCGCCCGCTGCCCGTTCGCTCTGAACGTTGGGGTGTATTATGGCCACGCCCCGGCATCGTCAAGCGGCGTTTTCAAGTTTTTTGCCTTATCCTGATTTTTTCCCGAACCCGCCCTTTGAACAGGCGCCGGGTTCTACGTGAAATGCATTGAGGGCAAGCAAAGTTTCTGCGCTACCTGCATCTGATCTTGCGAACCGGACTGACACACTGTAAGAGGCGGCCTCACGGGTGATTAGCTCAGTGGTAGAGCGCTTCGTTCACATCGAAGATGTCAGGAGTTCAAATCTCTTATCACCCACCATCTTTTCAATGACTTGTCGGATTGCCACAAAGTATTCCTCAGTTCACTGTCCTTGTACGAACTTAGGCGCTATGCCTTAATCCTTCATCAACGGCAACAAGCGAAGGGCTTCGTGTCGCTCGGATCAATCAAACCTTGCGTTCTTGATTCCACGGCCCGTTGCTCACTCCCCAAGCCAATGGCCGCGCAGGTTGGGGATGATGCGGCAAACTTCCATCAACTGGATCCCATGCAAGTACAGGCGAGTGGCATGGGGCTGATGCTCACAATAAGTTGCACGATGAGACTCCACACGCTAGGCCAATTGCGTTAGTAGGGGGGAATTTTATGAAACTGATATTAGCGGCTGTCGCCGTGTGCCTTGCAAACGCGGCTAGTGCAATCACCACTGTTACCTTTGATCATGTTGAAGTCGGATATAACCCGTCAACGGGCGCGCAAATAGGAACGTCTAACGGATTTATTTATGATTTCAGTTGGGCATATCTACAGGGCAACCAGCTCGGGTTGCTCAATGATAGCGGGATCACAACCTCAACAATAAAAGCAGTTACCGGACTGGCCTTTACGCCTCATTCAATAAAAGCAACAGGAGAGTCTTGGCTTAACATCGCTGGGCCAGGGCCTGCACCGAAGCCATCGCTGACCTTTTTCGGGATGAGGGGTGGTTCAACCGTGGCGTCCCTGTTTGTCCCGTTCAGCACCAGCAGTGTCACATTTTCCAGCGCCTTCAATGCAATTGACGCCCTTATCGTGCAACTGAATATCCCAAGCGCTGTGATTGACCCGATAAACCCAAGCCCCGGCGCCGTTTGGTGTGTGCAGTTTTGCGCCGAATACCATCTGGACAATCTTGTCGTTACGCCCAACGTGGCGACGGTCCCACTGCCTGCTAGTGGCCTCTTACCGATAGGCGCAATTGCTGGACTGTTTGGAATCAGGCGACGTAGAATAACCGCCTACTAGAGCCTGGCTGGGAGCCCGGTGACACCAAGGCTGGCTTACGCGTGCTGCCAGAACTGCCTCAATACCAACAAGTTGAGCTGATTGAGGGTTGCTCGAGAGCAAGCTTGTCACAGCGCGATCCCCCCGCCTATCCTGACCGGAATTGATCGGTAATTCCGGGCATTGTTTTCAGGATTGTTTATGGCTGAATTGAAGCGCGATATTGGTCTTGTTGGCCTGACGTTCATTTCGGTTGGAGGCATTATTGGCTCGGGCTGGCTGTTCGGGCCTATGCTGGCCGTGCAGCATGCTGGTCCTGCGGCCATCCTGTCCTGGATCATCGGCGCGGTTGCCATGTTTGTTCTGGCCATAACATTTGCCGAAATCTCGGCCATGCTGCCGATATCCGGTGGAATTGCAAGGGTGCCTCAGTTTTCACATGGCAACATAGTCTCGATGGCCATGGGGTGGACAGCCTGGATCGGATATAACACCACCGCACCAATCGAAGTTGAGGCGATGTTGAAATACCTCGCGCCCTATGCGCCCTGGCTGCATGCTGCGGATACCGGCGATCTGACCGGGGCTGGCATTGCGGTTGCGCTGGTTTTCATGCTTCTGTTCGTCGCGGTCAACGCATTGGGGGTGAAGTTTTTCACTCAGGTCAACGCCGCGCTGACGTGGGCCAAAATCACTATCCCTATCGTTCTGTCGATCCTGCTGATCGCGACACGGTTCAACACCGAAAACTTCACTCAGCCAGGTGGTTTTGCGCCCTATGGATTACAGGGCATCATGGCAGCGGTGTCGACCGGAGGCGTGATATTCTCTTTCATCGGGTTTCGCCACGTCGTCGACATGGCCGGTGAAGTTCGAAACCCCAAATTCGCCATCCCCGCAGCCCTGGTTCTATCCATCGTTCTGTGCGCGGCCCTGTATCTGGGACTTCAGATCGCCTTCATCGGCGCGCTTGATCCCGAAATGCTGAAAAACGGTTGGGCACAATTGAACTTTGGCGGTCAGGGTCCGCTGGACGGAATAATCATGTCCGTGGGGATCATCTGGTTTCTCAGCCTGCTCAACATAGGCTCGGTAATCGGACCTTTTGGCAACGGATTGGTGGCCACTGGCTCGAACGCGCGTATTGCCATGGCGTTGTCCAAAAACGGCTTCCTGCCGCAACGCCTGCAAATGCTGTCTTCGTTCGGCGTGCCGCTTTGGGCACTGGCGCTGAATTTTCTGATCGGAACGCTTTTCCTGCTGACCGTACCTTTCGCCACAGTGATCGCGTTGAACGGAGCGGCCATCGTCCTGTCATTCGCCGTCGGCCCAATCGCCGTGGTCTGCTTGCGCCACCTCATGCCCGATCACCCGCGTTCGATCCGCATCCCGGCCGTCAAGGTGGTCGCCGTCACGGCCTTTGCCGTTGCCACATTGGTCGTCTACTGGAGCGGTTGGGACACGGTCTGGCGACTTGGCATTGCATTGATCGTTGGAATGGTTCTTCTGCTGCTGCGGTTCCGCAACCGTCTTGACGAAATGGACGTGACCGAAGCTTTGTGGCTGGCGCCCTATTTTGCCGGTATCGGGCTGATCTCTTTCCTTGGGCAATTCGGCGAAGGCGCGCAAAAGCAGATCCCCTTTGGTTGGGATATTCTGCTGTGTATCCTGTTTTCCGCCGTGATCTTCAGTCTTGCCGTCCGTTCAGCCCTATCCACTGAAAAATTTCAGGAATACATCGCCGAAGAAGAAATACTGGATCCCAAGGAACCCGTTATCGGGTTCTGAATAACCGAGTGACCCAAATGAAAAAGCCCGCCGTAACTGCGGCAGGCTTCTCCATATTCTCTCAGGTGGCCAGTATCCCGGCCCCGACTTCCGGTAACTTAATGTGCAGTCGCCGAAGGTCCGGTGCTTTCGGGCGCCTTGGCGGCGGCTGCCGCTGCTTCCTCGGCCGCTTCGTCCCATTCGATGGGATCTGGCGCGCGAACAAGTGCCTGCTCCAGAACTTCCGAGACATGCTTGACCGGAATGATCTTAAGGCCTTCCTTAACCTTATCCGGAATGTCCGCCAGATCCTTCTCGTTCTCTTCCGGGATCAGCACCGTCTTGATGCCTCCCCGCAGGGCAGCCAGCAGCTTTTCTTTCAAACCGCCAATCGGCATTGCATTCCCGCGAAGCGACACCTCGCCCGTCATGGCAATGTCCTTGCGCACCGGAATTCCGGTCAGGACCGATACGATCGACGTTACCATCGCCAAACCGGCCGAAGGACCGTCCTTGGGGGTTGCCCCATCCGGAACGTGCACGTGAATATCCAACGTGTCGAACTTGGGCGGTTTCACACCGATCTGAGGTGAAATCGACCGCACATAAGACGAGGCCGCGTCGATGGATTCCTTCATCACGTCGCCCAGCTTGCCGGTGGTCTTCATCCGCCCTTTGCCGGGCAGTTTCAGCGCCTCGATATGCAGCAGATCACCCCCTACCGAGGTCCAAGCCAGACCGGTAACAACACCAACCTGATCGTCCTGTTCAGCAAGACCATAGCGGAACTTCGGCACGCCCAGGAATTCATCAAGATTGTCCGGCGTCACCGTGACGGATTCAGCCTCTTTCTTGATGATCTTGGTCAGCGATTTCCGCGCCACCTTGGCGATTTCACGTTCCAGGTTCCGCACCCCGGCTTCACGGGTGTAGATGCGAATGATCTTCTGGAGCGCCTCGTCGGTCAGATCAAACTCCTTGGTTTTCAGACCATGGTTCTTGACCTGTTTGCCGATCAGGTGCTGTTTGGCGATCTCGCTCTTTTCCTCTTCTGTGTAGCCGGCCAGCGGGATGATCTCCATCCGGTCCAGCAAAGGCCCGGGCATGTTGTAGCTGTTCGACGTGGTCAGGAACATCACGTTCGACAGGTCATATTCCACTTCAAGATAGTGGTCCATGAACGTGCTGTTCTGTTCCGGGTCCAACACTTCCAGCATTGCCGAAGCCGGGTCGCCACGGAAGTCCTGCCCCATCTTGTCGATTTCATCGAGCAGGATAAGCGGGTTCGTGGTCTTCGCCTTTTTCAGCGCCTGGATGATCTTGCCGGGCATCGAACCGATATAGGTGCGACGGTGACCGCGGATTTCGGATTCATCGCGTACGCCACCCAGCGAGATGCGAATGAACTCGCGCCCCGTGGCTTTAGCAACGGATTTACCAAGCGAGGTCTTACCCACACCCGGAGGGCCAACGAGGCACAGGATCGGACCTTTCAGCTTCTTCGAGCGCTGCTGCACCGCGAGATACTCAACGATCCGTTCCTTGACCTTCTCAAGCCCATAGTGATCGGCATCCAGAATATCCTGCGCCCGGCCCAGATCCTTTTTGACACGGGACTTGGTGCCCCATGGCAGAGCCAGAATCCAATCCAGATAGTTGCGCACCACTGTTGCCTCGGCCGACATGGGCGACATGTTCTTGAGCTTCTTCAGCTCGCCTTCCGCCTTTTCCAGCGCCTCTTTCGACAGCTTGGTCTCGGCTATTTTGGCTTCCAGTTCGGCAACTTCATTGCTGCCGTCTTCGCCATCGCCAAGCTCTTTCTGAATGGCCTTCATCTGCTCATTCAGATAATATTCGCGCTGCGTCTTCTCCATCTGGGATTTGACGCGGGTCTTGATCTTTTTCTCGACCTGCAGAACCGACATTTCGCCCTGCATCAGGCCGTAGACCTTCTCGAGCCGTTCGCTGACGGACAGAGTTTCCAGCAACTCCTGCTTTTGCTCGACTTCAATGCCCAGATGACCCGACACGAGGTCAGCCAGCTTGGCGGGCTCAGTTGTCTCGCCAACTGCTGCAAGCGCTTCTTCGGGAATGTTCTTGCGCACTTTGGCATAGCGCTCGAACTCGTCCGCAACGGTGCGCAGCAGCGCCTCGGTCGTGGTCACATCGCCGGGTATCTCGGTCAGATACTCCGCACGGGCTTCGAAGAAATCGTCGTTTTCGAGGAATTCGGTGATCTGCACGCGTGCCTGCCCTTCAACCAGCACCTTGACGGTGCCATCGGGCAGCTTCAGCAGTTGCAGCACGTTCGCCAGAACACCGGACTGGTAAATCCCTTCGATGGTGGGATCGTCGTCACCCGGATCAATCTGGCTGGACAGCAATATCTGCTTGTCGTCCTGCATCACTTCTTCCAGTGCACGGACGGATTTTTCCCGCCCCACGAACAGCGGCACGATCATGTGCGGAAAAACCACGATGTCGCGCAAAGGCAGTACGGGGTATGAGGAATTCAGAGGCTCTTGCATGCTCAATCCTTATCATTGGCAAGACGGCACTGGTCCCTAGAAAGGCAACCTTTGGCCATCTCCTGTCTTGGACGATAAAGGTGGGGCGCTGACCGCCTGTTTTCAACCTCATCGCCGTTTGTCGGCAATCAGAATGACCGGATGATTTACCGACTGCAAGGCGTCGCGCGGACATATCCACGAATTTTGTTGAAACCCAACCGGATTTGCCGCCTAAACAGGCTCAATATCCCCTTCCGCACGCTGCGCGTGAAAGTCACCTTGCCAAGCCGCAAACCGACCCTCGGAAATCGCGTGTCGCATTCCCTGCATAATCTCTTGAAAATAGTGCAGATTGTGCCATGTCAGCAGCATCCCCGAAATCATCTCGTTCGAACGGAAAACATGGTGAAGGTAAGCGCGCGAATAGTTTGAACAGGCCGGGCAACCGCACGCTTCATCCAGCGGGCGCGGGTCGTCCGCGTGACGGGCATTCTTGATGTTGACCACACCGCGACGGGTGAAAACCTGCCCTGTTCGCCCAGACCGCGACGGCAACACGCAATCCATCATGTCGATCCCGCGTGCGACGGCACCCACGATGTCGTCAGGCTTGCCAACACCCATCAGGTAACGGGGCTTGTCCGAGGGAAGATAGTCCGGCGCGTATTCAAGGCAGTCGAACATGGCTTCCTGCCCCTCGCCCACTGCCAGACCGCCGACGGCATAGCCTTCGAAACCGATTTTCTTCAATGCCTCGGCGCTTTCCTCGCGCAGGTCGCGTTCCAGCCCGCCTTGCATGATCCCGAACAGTGCATGGCCCGGACGGTCCCCGAACGCCTCGCGCGACCGGTCGGCCCATCGCATCGACAGGCGCATGGATTCTGCGATACGGTCCCGATCCGCTGGCAACGCTGGGCACTCATCGAAACACATGACGATGTCCGATCCCAAGAGCCGCTGGATTTCCATTGACCGCTCGGGTGTCAGTTCATGTTTTGATCCGTCGACATGGGATTTGAAGGTCACGCCTTTTTCCGTTAGCTTGCGCAGCCCGGCCAGCGACATGACCTGAAATCCACCCGAGTCCGTCAGGATCGGCCGCTCCCAGTTCATGAATTTATGCAATCCGCCCAGGCGATCGATCCGCTCAGCGGTGGGGCGCAACATCAGGTGATATGTATTGCCCAACAGGATATCGGCCCCCGTCGCGCGCACGCTTTCCGGCATCATCGCCTTTACGGTCGCGGCTGTCCCGACGGGCATGAAAGCAGGCGTGCGAACCTCACCCCTCGGGGTAAGGATCACACCGGATCTGGCCTTGCCGTCGGTGGCCTTTAGGTCAAAGGAAAAACGGTCTGTCATTGTGTCGCCTCGGGGTCGCTGAACCGGGCAGGATTTGCCTGATCCGCCTGCCCTTTGCAACCCGTCAGGGCAAAGTGACAACGCGCTCCGTGAACAACGCCACAACGCCTTCGCCGTCGACATCCCTGCAAACGCGAATTGCGGGACGCGAGGGATCCGGCCGCGTGGCACCGTTTTCCTCCCCACCGACGATCACGCGCAGGCCTGTCTCGACCGTGTCGAACATCGGTTCGTGAGAGCATGCAATTACGGCGGTCGAGTCGTGCAACCCGCATCCTTCCAGCCCACCGACTTCCTTATAGAACTTAAGGTAGAACTTTGAAATGTCGCGCAAAAAGACGCCCATGTTTGGGGAACTTTCGGCCAGCGCATCGAAGTCCGCGCCCCGGTAAAGGGTCTTCAGCGTGACGTCCAATCCAACCAGAACCGTATTCGGGGGGGCCGCAAAAACGAAATCCGCCGCTCGGGCATCGTGGTAAATGTTGGCTTCTGCGTGGGCGGTGATGTTTCCGGGGCAATACACGGCGCCCCCCATGATCACCAGCCGACCCAGATTTTGGGAAAACTCCGGGTCCAAGCGCATCGCATCGGCGATGTTGGTCAACGGACCAACCGCACAAACGACCAGTTCGCCTTTGTGTTCGCGTGCCATTTCGACCAGAAATTCTGCCGCTGGCAGGGGATGGTTTTCGCCGAACTGCGGGATTTCCGTCAGGTCTCCGAACCCTTCCGGCCCGTGGACATGTTCGGACGGCACATGTGCGTCCGTCTCAAGCGGAAAGGCTGCGCCTTCCGCGACTGCAGCATCAAGGCCGAGTTTGTGCAGCAAAAACCGCGCATTACGGCTGGACTGATGCACATGCGTGTTTCCGAAAATGGTCGTCAGACCTATCAGGTCAAATTCCGGCGCGGCGGCGGCGTAGGCAATAGCCATCGCATCGTCGATTCCCGGATCAGTGTCGATAATCAGTTTCATATGCGCCCGATACCGCAATCATGGCAGGATGCAAAGCGGACACATCTGTTGTTTTCCCTCGAACTTCGACGCCTTCACTGGTTTGCATTCGAGACCAACCTGTCCATACCAGAGTTGAAATTGGGCGACTCAACCCCCAAGTGTATACCATAGTACACAATAAAGAGGACAGAAATGACCGAAGATCAAATCATCGGATTGCTTTCATCGAATATCATTTACCTGCTGGCGGCGGCCCTAATCGTAATCGTCATCCTGAAGGGCATTAAGATCGTCCCGCAATCCGAAAAGTTCGTGATTGAACGCTTCGGTCGGCTGCACTCGGTTTTGGGGCCCGGAATCAATTTTATCGTTCCTTTCCTGGATGTTGCTCGCCACAAGATATCCATTCTTGAACGTCAGCTTCCAAACGCAACGCAGGATGCGATCACCAAGGATAACGTTCTGGTCCAGATCGATACATCGGTGTTCTACCGCATTCTGGAGCCTGAAAAGACAGTCTACCGAATCCGTGACGTCGACGGTGCGATTGCGACCACGGTGGCAGGTATCGTGCGCGCTGAGATCGGCAAAATGGATCTGGATGAAGTACAGTCGAACCGCGCCCAGTTGATCTCCCAAATCCAGGAAAGTGTCGAAACAGCCGTCGATGACTGGGGTATCGAAGTGACCCGCGCCGAAATTCTGGACGTTAATTTGGACCAAGCGACCCGTGACGCCATGCTGCAGCAGCTGAATGCCGAACGCGCGCGCCGGGCTCAGGTTACCGAAGCTGAAGGCATGAAGCGCGCTGTTGAACTGCAGGCCGATGCCGAACTTTATGCGGCGGAACAAACCGCCAAGGCCCGGCGTATTCAAGCCGAAGCAGAGGCTTATGCGACCGGTGTCGTAGCCAAGGCCATTCAGGACAACGGCATCGAGGCCGCTCAGTATCAGGTCGCTCTGAAACAGGTCGAATCGCTTAACGCATTGGGCAACGGGACGGGAAAACAGACGATCGTCGTGCCGGCAAACGCCCTTGAGGCTTTCGGTGATGCGTTCAAGATGCTGAAAGGAGCAAAGTGATGGCAGATCCCTTCTGGCTGACCTGGTGGATCTGGATGGCCGCCGCATTGGCCTTGGGAATCCTTGAAATCGTGCTGCCGGGTTTCATCTTTCTTGGCTTTGCCATCGGTGCAGCAATCACCGGTATCTTGCTTATTTTGCCGGGGCTTACACCCTCGCTGCCGATACTGTTGCTGATCTTCGCGGTGTTGTCGCTGGTGTCCTGGCTGGTTCTTCGGCGCATATTCGCGCTGCCCCATGGTCAGGTCAAAACGTTCAACCACGATATCAATGACTGAACGGGGGTGGCGCCCAAGGCGGGCGCCATTGCCGCACTGGACGCTGGTCCGGCCTTTCCCTATATATTTTCTCAGGTAACAAACCCGAGGCAAGAATGACGCATCCCAGTGAACAGTTTGAAGGCACGCCGCTGATTGCCCCTTCGACCATCGAACACCCCTTGTACGAGGCCGTGGTCGAGGCATGCCGAACGGTTTATGATCCTGAAATTCCAGTGAATATCTATGATCTCGGGCTAATCTACACAATCGAGATTGCCGAGGACAATGCAGTCAAAGTCATCATGACCTTGACCGCACCGGGCTGCCCCGTCGCCGGAGACATGCCGGGCTGGATCGTTGAAGCCGTTGAGCCTGTTGCCGGCATCAAGGAAGTCGATGTTGAACTGACCTGGGAGCCACCCTGGGGAATGGAAATGATGTCTGACGAGGCCCGACTGGAACTCGGCTTTATGTGAGCAGGGAATTATCTTCAAAAAAACAATCTGTTGTCGTGAAAAAGTCATCCAACTGTTACACGGCTGTAGCAAAACTTTCATACACTTGCGCGACAAATCGGTGCGTCGACGAATAAGTGCATTCCTGTTGTCGCTCGCACGGGCTGCTGGATCGCCTGCCCTCCTTGAAATCTCCGGCCCGAGTATTGGACCGCTCTTGCCCGAGGGCGGTCCAGATCGTTCAGGGTAAACTGCAATTTACTAATTGCCGCAAGTCGATTTGATCTCTGCTGCCCTATCGTCCAATTGCTTGACGTAATCTCCGGACAGCATTTGCAGTCTTTTGCCTTCGGTGCCGGTAACCAGTCCAAGCAAAGCGCCCGCGGGCGTAATTGCCGCCACACTTTCCAACTGCTTGTCTTCGGCATGCTTCTTTTCTGAGGCGATCGCGCGCAGATCGCCTTCAGCGGTTGCGCAATTGACAGGGTGTCTGGGCCCGTCCGACGCAGCCCAGGCTGTGCCAGCCAAAACAGTAAAACTCAGCCCCAACAGCGCCAGCGGCGCATTTGTTTTCAGATATTTTGACCGCAATGCCATATTCGCAAACCTCGTGATTGTTGTTGCATCGAAGGACCGATATCTGTTGCCCCTCCGGATCAGGCTAATCCGGCCAGCCGCGCTGGTGCAAGGCGACCGGTGCCCGCAAACCGGCTGTTTCAAAGCAAAACTTCGCAATCATAGGCCGCGCTCACTTGAGCCCGGTGATCGAAAGCCCTAAATTAGTGTCAACGCGACGACGGAGATCCCCTGATGTTTGGCATTCCTGGCAAACAGGCTGTAACCATGACGCCCAAGGCGGCCGAGCAGATTGCTCGTCTGATGGCCTCGGCTGGACATGCCGGGCTGCGCATCGGCGTGAAAAAAGGCGGATGCGCCGGCATGGAATATACCATGGACTATGTGGATCATGCGGACCCTAACGACGAGGTTGTCGAACAGGACGGTGCACGGGTCATGATTGCGCCCATGGCGCAAATGTTCCTGTTCGGGACCGAGATCGACTACGAGGTCACTCTGTTGGAGTCCGGCTTCAAGTTCCGCAATCCAAATGTTGTCGATGCATGCGGCTGCGGCGAGTCGATCAAGTTCGACGAGGCGCTGACTGAACAGCGGTAAGGCGTTTGTGCGCCACATCAACATTCTCCCCAAAGCTCCCGGGTTTGCGGCCACCTATTGAACAGGTATGCCGTGTGTAATGGCGCAGACGGAATTTCCGGCGTTTGACCGGCCACCAACCCTTGCGCGGAATTGTCAGGTGGGGCGTAGGGTGCTATCCGAAAATGAAATGATGTCAAAATGAAGAGGTGCAGGGATGCGGCGCAAGCTGGCGGCTGGAAACTGGAAAATGAACGGAACCAGCGAAGCGCTGGGCGAGCTTGAGGTGCTGGCCAGCACCCACCCTGCCCCAACTGTCGATATTCTGATCTGCCCTCCGGCCACACTGGTTCACCGCGCCGCGCAGGCGACGCAGGGAACCGGCATTACTATCGGCGGCCAAGATTGCCACGCGGCCCCGAACGGCGCCCACACCGGCGATATCAGCGCCGACATGCTGGTCGACGCTGGCGCAACAACCGTCATTCTGGGGCATTCGGAACGGCGTGAGGATCATTCCGAACAGAATGAGGACATTCGCGCCAAAGCCCGCGTCGCAATGGACGCCGGTCTGAAAACCGTCATCTGCGTTGGTGAAAGTCTGGAACAACGCGAAGCTGCCAATACGCTTGATATTATTGGCGGCCAGATGTCGGGGTCCATTCCGGATCAGTCGAACGGTGAGAACCTGATCGTCGCGTATGAGCCGATCTGGGCCATCGGAACCGGAAAAGTTCCCACTCTGAACGAGATCGGAGAGGTTCACGACTTTATCCGCGCGCGTCTGGAGCGCCGCTTTGGCGAAGGGGTCGGGCGTTCGGTCCGGTTGCTTTATGGCGGTTCGGTAAAACCCGGCAACGCAGCAGATATTTTCGCCGTCTCCAATGTCGATGGTGCGCTGGTTGGCGGCGCAAGCCTGAAAGCCGCCGACTTCTCGGGGATCATCGAGGCACTGGAAAACTCCTGATCAGGCAAGTTTCATCGTGATCATCCCGGCCACGATCAGAACCGCCGCGCAAGTGCGCGCGGCGGTTACCGCTTCGCCCAGAAACATTATACCGACCAGAAACGCGCCAACGGCGCCAATCCCTGTCCAGACGACATAAGCTGTGCCCAATGGCAGCGTCCGCATTGCCAGCGCAAGCAGGACGAACGAGCCCAACATCGACACGCCCATAATCGCGGTGGGCCAAAACCGGGTAAAACCAGCCGATTGCTTCATGGCAATGGCCCAGACAATTTCAAGCAGTCCGGCAGTTAACAGAATGATCCAGGGCATATGAGAGACCTCGTTTTGCCCGGGCCGTCCCGGAAAATTTCCCATTTTGGGGGAGGTCGTCCTCTGAGCGGCAGATAATCACTCAATTCGGTTCTTCAAGACAAAACCGGGCGGATTGCGCCGCCCGGTTTTTGCGTTGTCATGTAGACGCTGTCTAATTGGTCACGATTTCCGGCCCCATGAAGGTATTGGGCAGGAAGGTCGACAACCACGGAATGTACGTCACCATGATGAGGAAGACGAACAGCACCGCAAGGAACGGCAGCGCGGCCTTCACGACGCCCATCATCGGCATTCCCGCAACGCCCGAGGTCACGAACAGGTTAAGGCCGACCGGTGGCGTGATCATTCCAATCTCCATGTTCACCACCATGATGATGCCCAGGTGGATCGGGTCGATGCCCAGTTCGATGGCAATCGGGAACACCAGTGGCGCAACGATGACGAGCAGGCCTGAGGGTTCCATGAACTGACCACCGATCAGAAGGATCACGTTGACCACAATCAGAAACGTAATCGGCCCCAGGCCCGCAGACAGCATTGCGCTGGCGATATGCTGCGGCACCTGTTCGTCGGTCAACACATGTTTCAGGATCAGTGCGTTGGCAATCACGAACAATAGTGTGACGGTCAGCTTTCCAGCCTCGAACAGCGTGTGCTTGGTATCCGGGTGAAAGAGCGCCGTGACCAGTGCATAGGGTTTCTTCAACAGCGAGATATTCTGCGCGTCACCTTCGCTGCTAAGCGGCCCCATGTCCTTGTAGACGAAGCAGGCGATCAGGAACGCATATACTGCTGCCACTGCGGCAGCTTCGGTCGGCGTGAAGATACCGCCGTAAATGCCGCCCAGGATGATAACGATCAGGAACAGGCCCCAACCAGCTTCACGCGCTGATGCGAATATCTCGCCCCAGCCTTTCCAGTCGCCCTTGGGCAGGTTCTTGACCTTCGCCATCACATAGATTGCGACCATCAGCATCAAACCGGCCAACAGGCCCGGAATGACGCCTGCCAGGAACATACGGCCGACCGAAACCTCGACTGCCGCTGCATAAACCACCATGACGATCGAAGGCGGGATCAGGATACCCAGGGTTCCTGCGTTACAGATCACACCGGCCGCGAATTCTTTGGAATACCCAACCTGTCGCATTCCAGCGATAACGATCGAACCGATGGCGACCACCGTTGCAGGGGATGACCCCGACAAGGCTGCAAACAACATACAGGCAAAAACGCCCGCAATCGCCAGCCCGCCGGGCAAATGGCCCACACAGGCAATCGAAAAGCGAATGATCCGGCGCGCCACGCCCCCCGTCGTCATGAAGGACGACGCCAGGATAAAGAACGGGATCGCGAGCAGAGTGAAGTGCCCCTCGAACGCCTCAAACAGCGTCCCGGCAACCGAAGCAAGCGAACTGTCGGAATAGATCAGCAGGAACAGGGTCGAGCTGAGGCCAAGTGCAACCGCGATCGGAACGCCGATCAGCAGCAGGCCAATGACCATCGAGAAAAGAAGAACTACATCCATCAGTCATGCTCTCCTTGCTGGGCCCGGACTTCTTCGATCTCGTCCTCGACTTCGTGGCTGGCGACCAGACGGTCGGTTTCACCGCGCCAGATCTGCACTGCGACTTGCGAAAAACGGATCACCAGCAGCAGCATGGAAACTGGCAACACCAGATACGGCACCACCTTGGGAAGTTTCTCGTATTCTTCGCCATAGTTGATGAGGCCCTCAAGAAAGCGCAGCGGCGCGACAATGGGGATATCGTCAACCTCGTAGAAACTCTGGCTGCGCGCTCCGCTATCGAACCCTGTCGGGAACCAGCGTCCGGATGTGGGCGGCAGGTCGGCAAACACCGCCCAATAGTCATACGACCCTTTCAGCAGCAGCAGCGAAAACACCAGACAGCACGCGACGGCGATCAGCGCCAGTATCCGGCGCGGCGCCGGGGCCAGCATGTTAAGAATGGCGTCGACCCCCAGATGCGCGTGTTTCTTCACCGCATAAGATGCGCCAAGCAACACCAGCCAGCCAAACATGAACACCGTCAGTTCAAGCGCCCACAATATGTTCGAATTAAAGAAGAAACGCGCGATCACATTTGCAAATGTAACGGCCGTCATCAGGCCCAGGAGCAACGCAATCAGGGTTTCTTCGATATGGTCGACCAGCCCGCCATGGCCGGATTTCGCACCAGACATCTATCTGTCCCCACATTTTTATTGTTGATAAAGATTGGGGCGGGCCTTTTCGGCCCGCCCGGCCTGCGCGTCGATAACTCCCCAGTCCCCTGACGCGCGGCCTGGACCGGGATCAGAACCCGGCGTTGATTGCCTGAGCGGCGTCGATCTTTTCCTGACCTACGTCATCAGCGAACTTGTCCCAAACGGGCTTCATCGCATCAACCCAGGCCTGACGTTGTTCAGGGTTCAGTTCGCGAATAATTCCACCGGCGTCCGTGATCGAGGCTTTCGCCGCTTCGTTCACGGCAAAGGCTTCCTTGTTCCGGGTCTCGGTCACTTCGCTCAGAATGGTCAGGAACTGATCACGCACTTCCGGCTCGAGGCTGTCCAGCCAGTCGACCGAAGTCACCACCAGATAATCGATGATACCGTGGTTGGTCTCGGTGATGCCGTCCTGCACCTCGAAGAACTTCTTGCCGTAGATGTTCGACCAGGTGTTCTCCTGTCCGTCCACAACGCCCTGCTGCAGCGCGCCATAAACTTCCGAGAATGCCATCTTCTGCGGGCTGCCACCGATGGCTTCCATTTGCGCAACCAGAACGTCCGAAGACTGAACCCGGAACTTCAGGCCATCCGCATCAGACGGGTCAACCAGCGGTTTGTTCGCCGACATCTGCTTCATGCCATTGTGCCAGAAGGCCAGACCCTGCAGGCCACGGCGCTGCATGCTGTCTTTCATCGCCTGACCGTCCGCCGAGGCCTGGAATGCATCCACAGCGTCGATATTCTTGAACATGAACGGCAGGTCGAACAGGCGGAACTGTTTGGTGAACTTTTCGAACTTCGACAGCGACGGCGCGGCCAGCTGAACGTCGCCCTGCAGCATCGCCTCAAGAACCTTGTCGTCATTGTAGAGCGTGGAGTTCGGATAGACCTCCATGCACATGACGCCCTGCATCTCGTCGTTGACGCGTTGTTCCAGCAACGAGGCAGCGATGCCCTTCGGATGCTTGTCGGTGTTGGTCACGTGTGCAAACTTAACGACAATTTCTCCGTCCTCGCATGCTGCCATCCCGGCGGTAGCCGTCACGGTCAGCGCAAGCGCGGTTGCAGCTGTTGTCAGGATTTTCATCTGTATTGTCCTCCCAGACTTCCTAGAACCCTTCATCGGGCACTCTTGCAGCGCCCCATGACGCGAAGTGAACCGAATCAGATCTCTTCTCACAACTTTTTGTTTCATGGCTGTTTTTTTGATATTTTATTGTTTTACATCAAATACCTAGGTGAAATTAATACCTGAGATTTCAGGAGCCCCAAGAAGCCATGTGCGGAAATCCGCACAGGCCTTTGGCGCAATGTGCGGATTTCCGCACTACGGCGACTCACGAGTTCCGAATCAAACACCCGGAGATTCGCACCGGTAGCAACTCCCTTGGGGCGGGATACTCCGCCAAGCGCGCATAACCGCAGATTTTTAAGTGAAACTGAGTCGCACGGCCGCGTCAGCGCCGATAGTCTTCCGGGCGGATGCCGTAGCGTGCAAGTTTGTCGTAAAACGTCTTTCGCGGCAGCTTCAGTGCACGCGCCGCTTCCGTGGCCTTCCCGTTATGCCTGCCCAAGGCGGTGATAAGCAGCGAACGTTCGACACGCGCCATCTGCTCGCTCAGCCCCAGATCAGCAGCCTGCGCAACATCTTCGGGCATTCCCAGAACAAATCGCATCGCAGCGGACATCAGTGAGCGCGC
This sequence comes from Ruegeria sp. BG6, assembly GCF_056538465.1. NCBI lineage: Bacteria > Pseudomonadati > Pseudomonadota > Alphaproteobacteria > Rhodobacterales > Roseobacteraceae > Ruegeria > Ruegeria sp. BG6. The sequence continues at coordinate 532,467 of NZ_JBQFTB010000001.1, forward strand.
ATTGCCCGGCCAGTCGCTGGCCATCAAGGACGCCAGATGTTCCGAGGTGATTTCGGGCGCGGCAATCCCCGCCTGCTCTGCGGCCTGCGCGACATAGTGGCGAAAGATCACCGGAATATCCTCGGGACGCTCTGCCAGCGACGGGATGCGCACCCGCATGACGTCAAGGCGATAGAACAGATCCGCATGAAAGCGGCCCTGCGAAGACAATGCCGACAGGTCCGCTGTGGTGCCCGCCAAAATGCGGACCCCGGCGCCCTGCTCGACAATCTCAAGCGCGGCGTACTGCGTGGCCTCGGGCATCGCCGACACTTCATCCAGAAACAGCGAGCCACCAGCGGCGTCATGACAGACCTGCACCAGCTCCGCCGCGGTCAGACCCGAGGATGGCCGCTTTACAAAAGGCCCCTGTGCCTGTGGCGACATCATATGGACCACTTCGGCAACCTTGGATATTCCACTTCCCGCCGGCCCGGTTACCAGAACCTCGGCGTTGGTCGGGGCTACGGTGCGTACGCGTTCGCGCAGAGCTTCGGCCTGCTGGGACAGTCCGAACAACAATCGGGCGGCGGGATCACCGCGTTCCAATTCGCGTTTTAACGCGCGCTGTTCCAGAACCTGCGCACGGGCTTCAATGGCCCTCTTCAGAACCGCCAGAAGGTCGGAAGCGGCACAGGGTTTTTCAAGGAAATCGAAGGCACCCTGCCCCATGGCCTGCACCGCCATCGGAATGTCGCCCTCTCCGGTCAGAAGGATGACCGGCAGATCGGGGTCGATTTCATGCGCGTAATTCAGCAGATGAAACCCGTCTCGCCCGGGCATGCGGATGTCCGAGATGATGACACCGGGAAATTCGGCTTGGATATGGTCCTTCGCGGCCACAAATGACCCTGCTGGAATCGGAGCGTAATCGGCCAGTTCCAGCGTCTGCGCCAGGGCGTCCCGAACCGCCGCATCGTCGTCAACCAGTAGGACCTTGTGCATCATGCGGCCTTGTCATCCTCGTAATAATCCAGCTCGACGGTAAAACACGCGCCACTCTGTGAATTGTAACCCCGAATGTCGCCGCCGAAACTCTGAACCAGCCCATAAGAAATCGACAGGCCCAGCCCCATACCCTCGGACGAACCAACGGCCTTGGTCGAATAGAAGGGTTCAAACAGCTTTTCGGGATCCTCGATTCCCGGACCGTTGTCGCGCACGGTCACGGAAACTCGCGCATCGGTGTCGATCCATATGCGAATATGTCGATCGTCCTGTTCGCTCATGGCATCTGCGGCGTTGTTGATAAGGTTGACGAAAACCTGAACAAGCCGAACCTCACCACCCCAGGCGAAGACCGGTTCAACATCGGGCTGCCAATCCACTGTGACCCCTTCAGCGTGCAACCGTGCCGAGGTCAGTTCGACGGCTGTATTGATGACTTGAACAAGATCCACCTTTCCCATCGGTTCGCTTTCATTTCTGGCGAAGGCGCGCAGGTTCTTGATGATACGGGCCATACGCGCCGCCATTTCAGAAATACGCCCCAGGTTTTCGCGGGCCTTTTCACTCCGACTGCGCTCCATGAACGCGGCGCCATTATCCGCAAACTGCTGAATGGCCATAAGCGGCTGGTTCAACTCGTGGCTGATACCCGCTGACATTTGCCCCAACGCGCTCAGCTTTCCGGCCTGCACCAGATCAGATTGCGCGCGCTTCAGTGCGGCTTCCGCTTCCATCCGCTCGGACACTTCGCGCCGCAAGGCCAGGTTTGCATCCGTCAGATCACGGGTCCGCCGCGCGACTTTGCTTTCCAGAACAGTGTTTGCCTCGGCCAATGTGCGCCTGCGCTCAGTTGCCAGAAAAAGTAACGCCCCAAAGGCCAGACAGATTGCGGCAACCGCGGCGGCCTGTAATCCCGCCAAGCGCCGGGCCGGTGCTACGTCCACCAGCACCTCGGCCGTCATATCGATAACCGGCAGGTCAAGCGTCAGGTGCAGCGCGTGACGGGGCAAATAACGCCCCCAGTTCAGCGTCCACAATTCATGCCCAGCGACCCGGGTCGAGCTGAAATCGACCGTGCCGCCATCCGGCGGTGAAAGACCTTGTTGTCCCTCTGCTCGCCGCCAAAACAGAAGATCGGACCTGTTCGAGATGAAGACAACGCCTTCCGCATCCACGAAGAATACCGCTTCGGTGCTGCCGCGCCAGGTTTGCTCAACATCCTGCACGTCCGCGACAACCATCAAAGCACCCTCAACCTGCCCCGACGGTCCAAAGGTCGGAGCCGCATAAGAATAAATCCGATCACCGCTTTCCGGCAGGGCCCCATGGGCACTTCCCATGGCCCCCTGCATGGCGCGCTCAAAAGCAGGATATCCGGCCATGTCGGGCTGCCTTACCGGCTGGGCCGCGACCAGAACCTGCCCGTTGGAATCCAAATACATCATGTTCACTGCAGCAGTCTTGTCGGACACATCCAGCAGCAGGGACCGGGCCGCCTGCCTGTCTGCCGGGGTTTCTAACTCGTGCAGGGCTGGATGATCGGCCATCAGGACCGCCAGCTCCTGATACACCTGCATCTGCGTGCTCAGCCGGTCTGCTGCAAGTTCAAGATCTGCCTCGGCCTTTTCGCTCAGTTGCGACAGGGCTTGACGATAGGCGTAGGACCAGACCCCGGCAGACAACAGTCCGACGACAAACAGAAATCCAAGGATCACCCAGACTCGATACATGACATAGGGTCTTGCATTCGACGCGCCTCATGGCAAGTCTGCGCAGCATGAAGACGCTTTTTCAATCGCCGGTCGAGCCCGGCTTCGTGCAAAACCCCTACCCATTCTATGACGAGGCGCGCCAGTACGGCGACCTTGTGTATTGGGGCGACTACAATAAAGTGGCCGCTGTTTCTTATCGCGCTGTGCAAGCCCTGCTGAAGGATCGGAGGTTTGGCCGAGAGGTTCCGGCAGAATTGCGAGAACCCGGCCCCGCCCATCTGGCGCCGTGGTTGAATGTCGAAGCGCATTCCTTGCTTGAAGCTGAACCTCCACGGCACACGCGGCTGCGCGCCCTCGTCATGCGCGCCTTCACCACACGTTCAATCGCGTCCCTGGCGCCTTCGATCGAGCAGCTTTGCCACACCCTGATGGACCGGTTCCCCGCGACAGAGTTCGACCTTCTGGACGCCTATTGCACTCAGGTACCGGTCATTACGATCTGCCGTCTTCTGGGCGTCCCCGAGGACATGTCACCACAGTTGCTGCGATGGTCGCATGACATGGTCGCGATGTATCAGGCCAGCCGGAATCACCAGACCGAGGACAACGCGGCCAGGGCCGCACAGGAATTTACCGATTTTCTGACCCGCTATATCGAACAGCGCCGCAGCGATCCCCGCGACGATCTGATCACGCGCCTGATTGCGGCCGAAGAGGACGGAGAAAAACTGTCCCGCGACGAACTGGTTGCCACTTGCATCCTGTTGCTGAACGCCGGGCACGAGGCCACTGTTCATTCCCTGGGGAACGGGATGAAAACCCTGTTGCAAACCGGATCCCGTCCGCTTGCACCCGACGAAATCGATGCCGCCGTTGAAGAAATTCTGCGATATGATCCGCCACTGCACATGTTCACGCGCTATGCCTATGAGGATGTGGAGATCTTTAATCACCGCTTCAGCCGTGGCGATGAGGTTGCGCTGTTGCTAGGTGCCGCAAACCGCGACCCCGCGGTCTGGAATGCACCGAACACCTTCGACCCGACCCGGCCCATTGTCACAAACACCAGTTTCGGCGGCGGCCTGCACTTTTGCGTCGGCGCCCCGCTGGCCCGTCTCGAGATGCGCATCGCACTGCAGGTGTTGTTTCAGCGGGCACCAGAATTACGACTGTCGGCACAGCCGGAGTATTCGAACAGCTATCACTTTCATGGGCTTACCCGGCTGCCTGTTCACGTCTGAGTTCCAGAACATGCTGACTGAATAGCGCATAATGCGCTATGCCTCTGGCGGGAATATTTATAGCCAGATGAAATCGGATCCTTTATTCATCTGGCCCCAAATATCCCGGGGGAGGCGCGCGTCAGCGCGGCGGGGGCAGCGCCTCCCACTTCGTTAACCAACAACCAACGCACCCAGCGGCAGCATCGTCGTCGATTTGATCTCTTCCATCGACAAAAGAGCCGTGACGTTGTGCACCCGCACTTCCGAGATCAGGGTCTGATAAAAATCGTCATAGGCGCGGGCATTTCTGACGCGTACCTTGAGGATGTAGTCGATGTCCCCAGCAAGGCGGTGCGCCTCCTGCACTTCTGGACGGTCCCGCAGCGCCTTTAGGAACTTTCGCTGCCACTCGGCCTCATGTTCGGAAGTTCGGATCAGAACAAAGAACGTCGCCTCGAACCCCAGTGCCTCGGCATCCAGCAACACTGTCTGCTGACCAATGACCCCTGCACTTTTGAGTTTTCGGATTCGGTTCCAGACGGGTGTCTTGGAACTGCCGACCCTTGCAGCGATTTCATCCAGTGACTGACTGGCGTCGCGTTGCAGCTCGACCAGAATTTTCCGATCCGTATCATCAATCCGCACCGACATTCCAATTTCCTTCCATTTCCGGAACCCGCGTCCCAAAGCTCAGTCTGTATGGAACGTATGTTCTTATTTATTCGCCTATATGGCGTTATTCCGGGAATATTTCCTATATTGAGGGTCAAGTCAAACACAGTCGAGATCTTCAGATGCGGCAATCGCACACATATACGGATACAGGGCACGTCGATTTCGTCGGCGCAGGTCCGGGTGATCCGGAATTGCTGACGCTTAAGGCGCTGAACGCGTTTGAGCGTGCGGATATCGTTCTGCATGACCGCCTGATCAGCCCCGAAATTTTGGCGCTGGCCGGCAAGACCGCTGAACTGGTCGATGTTGGCAAGGCCGGCTTCGGACCCTCATGGAAACAGGAAGACATCGACGCATTATTGGTGGACTACGCACTGAAGGGTCAGCGTGTGGTCCGTCTGAAGTCGGGGGACCCCACTGTATTCGGGCGTCTGGACGAAGAAATCGAAGCGGTCGAGGCTGCAGGTGTTTCCTGGCAGATCATTCCCGGCATCACTGCCGCCTCTGCCGCTGTTGCTGGCATCGGTCAAAGCCTGACGCGCCGCGGTCGCAATTCCTCGGTGCGGTACCTGACGGGTCACGACATGAAGGGTTTTGCCGACCACGACTGGAATGCACTGGCGCGTCCCGGTTCCGTGGCTGCAATCTATATGGGCAAGAAATCCGCCCGTTTCATTCAGGGCCGTCTGATCATGCACGGTGCTGACCGCGCAACCCCTGTCACCATCGTCGAAAACGCGTCGCGCCCAGGCCAAAGGGTGCTGTCCACGACGCTGGACCAATTGCCCACCGATCTGCATGCCGCCGCAATGGACGGCCCCGCACTGACCCTTTATGGCCTCGCACCGCGCCGTGCAGCCGAGGCCCTGACCGAATTCAACAAGGAGCTTGCCTGATGGCCCGCGCTTTTACACCCAAAGTGGTTACAGCCAACGACCTGCTGGAAGGAGACGTCATTTATCTGACCGAAGACGATCGCTGGTCACGCGATCTGTCCGAGGCTGAACTGATTACTGACGAAGCTCACGCACAGGTGCGTCTGCTGGATGCCGCACGTCAGGCGAATACCATCGTTGGCGCATATCTGGCCGACGCGGTCGCTGGCAAACGCGGCCCCGAGCCCACTCATTTTCGGGAAGACTTCCGCCGGACTGGTCCGTCCAACTATGCCCACGGCAAACAGGAAACTTCCCCGCAGCCCCGGGCCTGACCTCTGGCCCCTCACTCTCCCCTACAAGGCCCCAAGGTTCGGGGCTGCAACTAAGGACAGCTAATCATGTATCGCTACTCCGAGTTCGACACAGCATTTTTGGCAGAACGCAACGCGCAGTTCCGCGCGCAGGTCGAGCGTCGCATCGACGGCTCGCTCACCGAAGACGAATTCAAACCCCTGCGCCTGATGAACGGCCTGTATCTGCAACTGCACGCCTACATGCTGCGCGTAGCGATCCCTTACGGGACGCTGAACAGCGCTCAGATGCGTCAGCTGGCCCTACTGGCCGAAAAGTGGGACAAGGGCTATGGCCACTTCACCACCCGTCAGAACATCCAGTACAACTGGCCGAAACTGAATGACGTGCCGGATATGCTGGACGCGCTGGCCGAGGTTGGGATGCACGCCATTCAGACCTCGGGCAACACCATCCGCAACGTGACCGCCGACCATTTCGCCGGTGCCGCCGCGGATGAGGTCGCCGACCCGCGCCCCTATGCGGAACTGCTGCGTCAGTGGTCCACCGACCACCCGGAATTCCAGTTCATGCCGCGTAAGTTCAAGATCGCCATCACCGGCTCGGAAAACGACCGCGCCGTGATTAAGGCGCATGACATCGGCCTGCAACTGGTCGAGCGTGACGGCGTTCTGGGGGCTCGTGTCATCGTGGGTGGCGGTTTGGGCCGTACGCCAATGATTGGCAAGGAACTGTCCGAATTCGTCGCCTTTGACGACCTGCTGGCTTATCTCGAAGCCACCGTTTCCGTGTGGAACCAGATCGGCCGCCGCGACAACAAATACAAGGCGCGCATCAAGATCACCGTGCATGAGCATGGCATCGACGCCATCCGTGCCAAGGTGAATGAGCGCTTCCTGAAGGTTCGCCCGCAGTTCAAAGGCGCGGACATGTCGCTGCTGGACGAAATCAAGACCCACTTCGCTGCCCCTGCCTTCCGAGAGGGTTCGGTTGCGTCGTTTGAATCCGCCTACACCAACGATCCGGTCTTCCGCTCGTGGGTCGATACCAACATCGCGTCGCACAAGAACGCAGACCACGCGATTGTCACCATCTCGATCAAGAAGCACGGCCAGACGCCGGGCGATGCAACTGCCGAGCAGATGCGCGTGATGGCCAACCTGGCCGAAGAGTTCGCCTATGACGAGCTGCGCATCAGCCATGAGCAGAACGTGATCCTGCCGCATGTCCATAAATCGGACCTGCCTGCGATGCATGCGAAGCTGAAGGAATACGAACTGGCAACCGCCAATATCGGCCTGATCAGCGACATCATCGCCTGCCCCGGCATGGACTACTGTGCGCTGGCGACGGCTCGTTCGATCCCGGTTGCGCAAGAGATTGCAACCCGCTTCGACGAGTTGAAGCTCGAGCATGATATCGGCCACCTGAAGATCAAGATCTCGGGCTGCATCAACGCATGTGGTCACCACCACGTGGGCCACATTGGCATCCTGGGTTTGGATCGTGCCGGCGTCGAAAACTACCAGATCACTCTGGGCGGTGATGCCACCGAAAGCGCGGCCATCGGCGATCGCACTGGTCCGGGCTTTGCTTACGATGAGATCGTCCCCGCCGTGGAACGCATCGTCGAAACCTACTTGAACCAGCGTGAAAGCGCAGAGGAGACGTTCCTGGAAACATACCGCCGCGTTGGCATGGCGCCGTTCAAGGCGGCGCTTTACCCCGAGGCACAGGCCAATGCCGCTTGACCTGATCCAGACTGAACTGGGTAAAGACCGAAGTGAACTGACTGAACGGGTCGAGGACCTCAACGCCCGATTCCGCCACCACAGTGCACACGACGTGATGCATGGCGCGATTGAAGAGATCGATGAGCTTGCCCTTGTGTCAAGCTTTGGGGCGGAATCGGTGGTGTTGCTGCACATGGCGGCTGTTGTCGACAAGGCAACGCCCGTCCTTTTCATCGACACTCAGATGCTGTTCACCGAAACGCTGGAATATCAGCAGGAGGTCAGCGAGCGTCTTGGGCTGAGAAACGTTCGGATCATCAGGGCGGACGATGAAGACGTCCAGCGCGATGACCCCTATGGCGCCTTGCGCCTGCGCGACACGGATGCGTGCTGCAACCTGCGCAAGACATTCCCGCTGCAAAAGGCCCTTATGGGCTATTGCGGCTGGATCACCGGGCGCAAACGGTTTCAGGCCGGCACCCGCGCCGCGCTCGACTTTTTCGAGGTCGAGGACGGAACAGGCCGGATCAAGGTCAACCCGCTGGCGCATTGGGCACCCGAAGATGTGCGCGCCTACATGGACGAAAACCGCCTGCCCCGGCATCCGCTGGTGGCAAAAGGATATCCCTCAATCGGCTGTGCGCCCTGCACCTCGCCGGTCAAAGAGGGCGAAGACCCCCGTGCCGGACGCTGGCGCGATCAGAACAAGGAAGAATGCGGCATCCATTTTGTCGACGGCAAGATGGTGCGTGTTGGAGAAAAGCAATGAATGTAATCGTAACGGATCAGGGGTTTTCCCCCGATGATTGGACCGACGGCTTTGTTTCGCTGGATGATGCCGCCAATGACGTGGTTGCCCTGGATGTAAGTTCAGACACCGACCCGGATGAACTCTACGATCGTCTTGGCCGAGCCGAACTGGTGCGGGTCGATTTCCCGTCCTTCGCAGATGGCCGCGGCTTTACCATCGCCCGCACCCTGCGTCTGAAAGGCTATACCGGGCGTCTGCGCGCCAAGGGGCACGTTCTGGCAGACCAATACGCCATGGCGCGGCGCAGTGGCTTTGACGAGGTCGAGATTGATGATGGCCTTGCCACCCGTCAGCCCGAAGATCAGTGGCTTGCCCGCGCCAACTGGAATGAGAACAACTATCAGGCCCGCCTGCGCGGTTAAGGCCGCACATCGCCAGCTTGTGACAGAAAGGGGGCAATCTGTCCCCTTTTCCTGACTTGGATCAACGATTAAACGGAGATGTCGGTTTAGCAGACCGGCAGGTAAACGATGACAGAGATGAAGCCCGTGAGCGAAGTAACTGCCGTAAAGGCCCCCGTCCTGCCGGACGCGCAAACTGTAATTGACGTGAAACACTGGACCGACAGCCTGTTTTCTTTCAAGGTGTCGCGCCCTGCCTCGCTGCGGTTCCGTTCGGGCGAATTCGTGATGATCGGGTTGTTGGGCGATAACGGAAAGCCGCTGCTGCGCGCCTATTCCATCGCCTCGCCTTCGTGGGACGAGGAACTCGAGTTCTACTCGATCAAGGTGCAGGACGGTCCGCTGACCTCTAAGCTGCAACACATCAAACCCGGCGACCAGATCATCCTTCGCCCCAAGCCCGTTGGTACCCTGGTGCACGACGCGCTGCTGCCCGGCAAACGCCTGTGGTTCTTTGCCACCGGCACCGGTTTCGCGCCCTTCGCTTCGCTGCTGCGCGAGCCGCAGACCTATGAGGATTATGATGAGGTCATCATCACGCACACCTGCCGTGAAGTGGCTGAACTGGAGTACGGCCGCCAGCTGATCGAAAGCATCCGCCAGGACGAACTGCTGGCCGAACTGATCGGCGAAGGTTTTGCAGACAAGATCCGCTACTACCCGACCACCACCCGGGAAGAGAGCCCCAAGATAGGCCGCATCACCAACCTGCTGAAAGACGGCACCGTATTTGCCGATCTGGGCATCGATGGCGGAATCAAACCCGAAACCGACCGCGCGATGGTTTGCGGCAGCCTGGCTTTCAACCTCGATATCAAAGAAATTCTGGAAGAGTTCGGACTGCGCGAAGGCGCAAATTCCGACCCCAAGGAATTCGTCATCGAAAAAGCCTTTGTTGGCTGATCTTTGGAACTGGCCGGGTAATTGCCACCCGGCCAGCTCAATCCCGCCAACAAAGGCGGGTTTTTCGTGTTTTCCGGCCTTTATGCTGCTTGAAACGCCTTTCGCACCGGTCTAAATTCCGGTCTCGAAATTCTGCAATCATCAAAGGAATGAACCCATAGCCCGCAGACCCCACAACGCGCCGCCGCAGAGAGACACCGGACCGCGCGTCAATGAAAAGATCCGTGCCCCTGAAATCCGCCTGATTGGCGCTGACGGTGATAACGTAGGGGTGGTTCATCCCGCCAAAGCTATGCAGATGGCCGCTGATGCCGGACTTGATCTGGTCGAGATCTCGCCCAATGCCAATCCTCCGGTTTGCAAAATCATGGATTTCGGCAAGTTCAAGTACGAACAGCAGAAACGCGAAAGCGAAGCCCGCAAGAAGCAGAAAATCATCGAGGTGAAAGAGGTCAAGTTCCGGCCCAACACCGACACGCATGATTACGACGTCAAGATGAAGAACGTCGTCAAGTTTCTGGAAAAGGGCGACAAGGTCAAAGTCACCCTGCGCTTCCGTGGCCGTGAGATGGCGCACCAGAACCTGGGTCGCGAGCTGTTGGAGCGTGTTGCCGAAGACATCAAGGAAATCGGCAAGGTCGAGAACATGCCGAAGATGGAAGGCCGTCAGATGATCATGATGATCGGCCCGCTTCCGCAGAAATAAGTTCTGCAAGCAACCAATTTCAAACCCTGTCAGAGTTGCTCTGGCAGGGTTTTTTGTTCACCGAAAATTCAATCCTCGCGATTTGTACACACCTGTCCCCGTCCGCAAATCTTAAAGGCTGGAAAGCGACAATAGGTCGATTTCAGGCGCTCTGATTTCGACGGCGTGCTGGCCAAACTGGAATGCGCGGAATCGCGATGCGGTTAAGCGTGAGATGCCGGATAAAGGGGAGGTAACGATGGGTGAAATGTCATTCGCTGGCGGCGTTTATCAATCGCTGCCGACGCAGGCCTATTGTGATGAGGCCGTTTTTTCTCAGGAACGCACCCGGATATTCAGGCGGTCCTGGCATTTGGTAGGCCATGTGACCGACATCCCCAACTTCGGTGACTATGTTGTCGAGGACGTCAGCGGCGCCTCAGTGATCGTGATTCGGGGTCAGGACAGCGAAATCCGCGCCTTTTTCAACGTCTGCGTTCATCGCGGCCATGAATTGCTGAATGGCAAGGGTTGCACCAAAAAGATAACGTGCCCCTATCACGCATGGACCTATGACACGACCGGACAGTTGCGCGCCGCGCCGAATGCCACCGCGTTTCCCGGCTTCGACAAAAGCCGGTACAAGCTGCGCCCGGTTCAGGTTGAACTGTTCTTCGGGCTGATTCTGCTGAACCTGGACCCGGACGCCCGGCCAATGGCCGAACTGGCCGAAAGCGCGCTTGGCGAAATCGCTGAATACGCGCCCAACCTTCCCAACTATAAACGAGCGGATCGGACGGAACGGTTGGCCGGCGCGAACTGGAAAGTCGTCGCCGAGAATTTCAACGAATGCTATCACTGCGCTGTGGTTCACAAGACTCTGACAACTGGTGTGGTCGATCCGGACCAGTACCGGACGCGCGGTCACGATTACGGCATTCGCCATGCAAGCCCGGCCCGTCCGGACAGTCAGAAATCCTACAACTATGTCGCCGACCCAGAGGCGCGCACGGACAAGTTCCTGACCTGGTGGTTCTTTCCGCTTTTTGCCCTGCAAGTTTACCCCGGTGGGATTGTGAACACCTATCGCTGGACCCCGGTCAGTGTGAACAAAACAAAGATTGAAGTTGACTGGTGGTTGCCCGAATCCGAACCGAGGGCCGTTGAACAAGAGATCATCCTGCAACACCGCAACACCACCTTTGCCGAAGATGGCCCGATTGTGGATTCGGTTCAAAAAGGGTTGGAAAGTGGCGCGATCGGGTTTGGGGCACTGGTGGTCGATGACGCGTGTTCATCGCAATCAGAACACCCGATCATGGCGTTCAATGCGCATTACCAGAGAGCCATGGAAGGCACGGCCCTCTGACAATTCTCTGACTTGATCAAGCCGGCAGCGAAACCTCGATGGCTTTGCTTAGTTTTGTGACCAGTTCGTCAATCTGCTCGTCCTCGATGATAAAGGGCGGTGCCAACAGGACGTGGTCACCTTTCCTGCCGTCGCGCGTTCCGGACATCGGGTAACAGATCAGCCCTTCGGCCAAAGCAGCCTTCTTGATCTTTCCCGCGACACCCAGCGCAGGGTCAAAAGGCGTGCGGCTTTCCCGATCGGCCACCAGTTCCACCCCGCGGAACAACCCCCGGCCGCGGATATCGCCAATATTCGGATGCTGTCCAAACGCAGCCTCAAGCGCTGATTGCAGCTTTTCACCCATCACGCCAGCTCGGGTCGGCAAATCTCGGTTAGTCAGCTCCCTTACAACGGCCAAGGCAGCAGCCGTCGCAACCGGGTGCCCGATATAGGTGTGTCCGTGCTGGAAGAAACCGGACCCATCCCGGATCGCATCATAAATTGCACCGGAACACAGCGTCGCACCAATCGGCTGATACCCCGCGCCCAGACCCTTGGCGATGCACAGGATATCCGGCGCCACCCCATCATGGTTGCAGGCAAACAGATGCCCAGTCCGGCCCATGCCACACATCACTTCGTCCAGAATCAACAACACGCCATACTTGTCGCAGATCTCACGAATGCGTTTAAAATACCCCTCAACCGCAGGAACTGCACCCAATGTCGCGCCAACAACCGGCTCTGCCATGAAAGCCATCACGGTATCGGGACCAAGCCGTAGAATCTCGGTTTCCAACTCATTGGCGACGCGCTGACCATAGTCAAAGCTACTCTCGCCATCGGGTTTTTCAGCGTATTCGAAACAGGGCGCGATATGGGTCATCTCGATCAGCATCGGCGCGAACTGCGCCCGCCGCCACGCGTTTCCACCTGCCGACAACGCACCCAGAGTGTTGCCGTGATAGCTCTGCCGCCTAGCGATCACATGCCGGCGTTCGGGCTGACCGATTTCAAGATAATACTGGCGCGCCAGCTTGATCGCGGCTTCGGTGGCCTCAGACCCCCCGGAAACGAAGTACACCCGGTCCAGATCACCCGGCGCGTGTTCGATCAGCAAATCCGCCAATTCCTCTGCCGGTTCCGAGGTCATGAAGCCTGTATGGGCAAAGGCGATCTTTTCAACCTGTTCCTGTACCGCCTTGATCACGGCCGGGTTGGAGTGCCCCAGACAGGAAACCGCCGCATCCCCGCAATCCAGATAGCGCCGCCCGTCAGCGTCAATCAGGTAACATCCGTCACCGCCTGCTGCGACCGGCAGTTCGGCCTTGGTGTGACGTGGAAATACATGGCTCATATCAAAATCCTCTCAATTTTTGCGACCAGCGCTGCTACCGATGCCGCATTGTCTGTCCATGTTCGACCTTGTGCGTCGGTCAGGCTGTTTTCGAAACCAACCCGCACATCACCGCCTCGCTTTGCGGCTTCGGCAAGGCACATATGTTCCTGTTTCCCAAAGGCGCAGATCATCCACGGCGCCGGATTTTGCGGGAAACCATCAATATCTTCAGGTGTCGATTCTCCACCTGTTGTGTAGCGGCCCAGAACCAGCAGGCGATCCGCCTGCTCTTGTCGCACAATCCCTTTGTCCCGCCACTGATCCAGCAAAGCGGTATCTTCTGCATCATAAAGGATGTGCTGAACCCGTGTACCCTGTTCCGCACAAAGTCCATAAAGCCGTGCCGCAAGCTCCGGCGCGCGGGCAGTTTCACGGACGGAAATCGAAGCCCAGCCAGGTTGGACTTGCTTCACACATTCAAACTGCGCCGCCAAATCAAAAACGCCCGCGGCCTCGGTTGTGATCTGAATGTCCATCTCCGGCACAGTGCGGCTCAACTCGGCAATCGCTTCTCGGTATCGCCCAGCATCCAAAGAATGGGCACCTTGGTCGTCACGGACATGCAAATGCAGCCCCTGTGCACCGGCATCAAAACAGGATCGGGCGGTGGCCAATATTTCATCCAGCGAAACAGGCAGCTTCGGATGATCAATGTGACCACGCCGCGCGCCATTGGGCGCGACCATTACGTAAGGTCTGATTGTTTCATTTTCCGGACGTTGCATTCCCTGCTCCAACCCCAGCCGCGTTCCTGCACCCCATTTACCTGCCGACCACGTGTTTTCAACTTGCCATTTTCATAACATATGTTTTTCTAGTAACATGCCGGAATCTCCAACCCAACTGACCAGCCGCCTTCGCCGCACCATCGATGACCTGCCAACACAGCTTCAGGCAGCCGCAAAATACATTATCGATCATCCGGCAGATTTCGGTATCGACCCGGTTCGAGTTACCGCCCAAAAGATCGGCGTCAGTTCCAACGTTCTGGTCCGATTGGCACAGAGGCTGGGCTTTGACGGGTTTGACGCCTTTCGTCAGCCATTTCGGCACGCTCTGGCCACAGACCGAGAGGAACAGCTGGGACAGGACTGGCTGTCCAGCCTCAGACAAGAAGGGCAATTCGCTACGGCTCAATCCCAATTCGCACGGAATGAGTTGAACGTCGTCACCCGATCGTTGCGGCAGATAGACCCCAAGAAAATGCAGATGGCCACGGAAATCATATCCAATGCAAAGCGTTGCTTTGTGACGGCCACACGGGCCAGCCATGCACTGGCGTCTTATTTTTGCTACGCCGGACGCATGGCACAACCCGGAATGCAGCTTATCCCTCGGCAAATGGGCTCCGCGATTGATGATCTGATCGAAGGGGACACGCAGGATTGTCTGTTCGCGATAACCGTCCAACCTTATTCAGCGGACACGATTCAGGCCATGCGGTATGCCCGCGACATGGGAATGAAAATCATACTTTTGTCGGATAGTGACGTCATCGCCCCAGGCGTCAAACCCGACGTTGTACTGGCAGTCAGCACCCGATCCCTGCACCACTTCTCAAGTTTTTCGGGCGCAATGGCGGTTCTGGAATGCTTGCTTGGTCATCTCTTTGACGCCGGCGGCGACGCCGCACGAATTCGCGTGGAAGAATATCAGAAAGCTCGTGAGGAAACCGGCGCCTACTGGCGCCCTTCTAAGCCGCCCAGAGTGCGTCAAAAGAACAGCCCCCGGTAAACCCGGGGGCTGCCCCTGTTCATTGCGCTGTTTACATCGTCGCTTCGACAGCCCGTCTGGTCATCACGTTCACCAGATGTGCGCGATACTCCTTGCTGCCATGCAAGTCCCCAATCATGTTCGCGGGGTTGACCCTCAGGTCCATCAACGCATCCGGCCGGAACTCTTTGTTCAGGGCCTGCTCAGCCTCACCCCATCGAAACACGCCATCTTCGCTGGCCCCGGTTACGGCAACCCGAACACCGTCAGCGAAGCGGGCAAGAAACACGCCCACCAACGCAAAACGCGACGCCGGTTGCAGAAACTTCTGGTAACTCGCCGCCTGTGGCACCGGAAAGCGGACAGACGTAATGATTTCACCTTCATCCAGCGAAGTGGTGAACATGCCCTGAAAAAAGTCATCTGCCGCAATCTGGTGTGTATTGGTAACGATGGTCGCACCTGATCCCAGAACACCCGCAGGATAACAGGCTGCAGGATCATTGTTTGCCACCGACCCGCCAATTGTGCCGCGGTTGCGCACTGCCGGATCGCCGATCTGACCAGCCAGCGCCGCCAGTGCCGGGTACGACCCCGCCGCATCACGCGCCACCGAGGCATGAGTCGTCGCCCCGCCGATCGCAACCGAGCCATCGTCTTCAATGCAAACACCCTTCATCTCGGCAATTCCGCTCAGGGATACCAGGGATGATGGCGCCGCCAGTCGCTGTTTCAGCGTCGGGATAAGGGTCTGCCCTCCTCCCAACGCCTGTGCATCCTCGGCCGCCAACGCGGCAACCGCATCGGCTATGGTCGAGGGTTTTTCAAACTCGAAACTGTACATTTTGCTTTTCCTTTCCGAAGGGCGTTTCCCGGCCCTTCATCTTTTTGGAAATACTCCGGGGGTCCGGGGGCTGGCCCCCGGTCCATCCTCTCAACTCAGCCGTTCATAGCTGCCCAGACGCGCGACGGGCTGACCGGCATGTCGATGTGGTCCACCGCCTTGCCGCCCGAATTCAGCGCATCCAGCACCGCATTGACAACTGCCGGCGGCGATCCGATCGCGCCCGCTTCGCCACAGCCCTTCACACCCAATGGGTTATGAGTACACGGCGTCTGGCTAGAATGGTCGACACCATAGAATGGCACATCATCGGCACGCGGCATGGCGTAATCCATGAAGGACGCACTCAGCAACTGGCCATTCTCGTCATAGGCGCAGTTCTCCAGCAGGGCCTGACCGATGCCCTGACCGATACCGCCATGGACCTGGCCGTCAACGATCATCGGATTGACGATATTGCCAAAATCATCCGCAGCCGTGAATTTCTCGATGCTGACCTGACCGGTGTCCGGATCAACCTCGACCTCACAGGCATAAGCACCTGCCGGGAAGGTGAAATTGGCCGGGTCATAGAAGGCGGTTTCCTCAAGCCCCGGCTCGACCTCCAGCGGATAGTTGTGCGGGACATATGCCGTCAGGGTCACATCCCCCCACGCCACCGACTTGTCGGTGCCCGCGACACTGAACTGACCATCCTTCAGCTCGATATCGGCCTCGGACGCTTCCAGCAGATGTGCAGCGATCTTTTTCGCCTTATCGATCACCTTCTCGGTCGCTTTGACCATGGCCGACCCACAGACCGCAAGCGAACGTGAGCCGTAGGTGCCCATCCCGAACGGGATCTTGGACGTATCCCCATGCACGATCTCGACCATCGACTCGTCGATGCCGATCATGTCCGCCACCACCTGCGGGAAGGCGGTTTCATGCCCCTGCCCGTGGCTGTGCGCACCGACCATGACGCTGATCGACCCAGTCGCGTTCACGCGCACCGTCGCAGCGTCATAGAGACCCGCGCGGGCCCCCAGCATTCCAACGATGTTCGAGGGCGCGATGCCACAGGCCTCGATATAGCAGTTGATGCCAAGACCGCGCAGCTTGCCCTTAGCTTCACTCGCTGCACGACGCGCAGCAAAGCCTGCCAGATCGGCAGCAGCCTCAAGCTTGTCCATCGTCCCGTTGTAATTCCCGGTGTCATAGGTCAGCGCCACCGGCGTGTCATAGGGGAACTGAGTGATGAAGTTCTGACGGCGCAGTGCAATCGGATCGACGCCCAGCTCACGTGCGGCCTTGTCCACGACGCGCTCCAACTGGAAGGTCGCCTCGGGGCGGCCTGCACCGCGATAGGCATCCACCGGCACCGTGTTCGTGAACATCGCTTTCACGTTTACCTGAATGACCGGCGTCTTGTAGTTGCCCGCCATCAACGTGCCGTGCAGCCAGGTCGGAACCGAGCTGGAGAAGGTCGACAGATACGCGCCCAGATTGGCATAGGTGTTGGTCCGCAGGCCGACAAAATTATTGTCCGCATCCAGCGCCAGCTCGATCTTGCTGACGTGATCCCGACCCTGCGCATCCGACATGAATGCCTCGGACCGGCTGGCCGTCCACTTGACAGGACGCCCGCAGGCTTTTGCCGCAAAGGTACAGAACGCTTCTTCGGCATAGTGGAAGATCTTGGTGCCAAAGCCGCCACCCACATCCGGGGCCACCACGCGGACCTTGTGTTCGGGCAGACCCAGAACAAAGGCGCACATCAGCAGACGGATCACGTGCGGGTTCTGCGACGTCGTGTAAAGAGTATACTCTTCGGTCGCGCGGCTGTACTCGGCCAAGGCCACGCGCGGCTCCATTGGGTTGGCGACCAGACGGTTGTTCACCAAATCCAGCGTTGTCACATGAGCCGCGTTGGCGAAGACATCGTTTACCTTGGCGTCATCGGCCTCGCCCAGCTGCCAGTCATAGCAGATGTTGTTCTTGAGGTCGTCATGAACCAGCGTCGCGCCATCTTGCGCTGCGGCCTTCATATCCATGACGGCTGGCAATTCATCGATATCCACGTCGATTGCCTCGGCCGCGTCGCGCGCCTGTTCAAGGCTATCGGCCACAACGGCGGCGATGGGATCGCCAACGTGGCGAACTTTGCCCTGCGCCAGAATGGGGTGCGGCGGCTCCTGCATGGGTGCGCCGTGTTTGTCGGTGACTTCCCAGCCGCAGGGCATCCCACCCACGCCTTCGAAGTCCTTACCGGTGAACACTTTGACCACACCTGGCATGGCTTCCGCCGCAGATGTGTCTATGGATTTGATCCGGCCATGTGCAATGTCGGACCGCAGAAAATGTACATAGGCCTGACCACGTACGTTGATGTCGTCGGTGTAATTGCCCGCTCCGGTCAGAAAGCGCACGTCCTCGCGCCGCTTGGAACTGGCTCCGATGCCACTGTCTTTGGGCATTGCTTGTTCTCCTCCCTGGGAAAGAATTTTCGCTAAAAATTCTTTGCGACCGCTTTATTCGGCGGCGATGCTGGAAACGTCCTGGCCCGATGCGGCCATGATCGCCTTGACTATGTTGTGATACCCGGTGCAGCGGCACAGGTTGCCTTCCAGATATTTCCGGATCTCGGCCTCGGTCGGACGCGGGTTATCTTTCAGCAGCGCGGCGGCGCTCATCACCATGCCGGGCGTGCAAAAGCCGCACTGAAGGCCATGGTGATCCTGAAACGCCTGCTGGATCACGTTCAGCGAACCGTCCGGGTTGGCCTGCCCCTCAATCGTACCGACGTCGGCACCGTCCGCCTCAAGCGCCAGCATGTTGCAGGATTTGACCGCCTCCCCGTTCACGTGAACGACGCACGCGCCGCACTGCGCAGTGTCGCAACCAACATGTGTACCGGTCAGCGACAGGTGATCGCGCAGAAAGCTGGACAACAAGGTCCGGCCTTCGACTTCACCGCTCACGGGTTTTCCGTTCACGGTCATTGAGACCTGTGTCATAAGTTCCTCCCATTTCGTTTTTTTGCTTGTGCCGAGTTAAACACGGGAATTTTCGTTTGAGAACAAAAATCTTTGGCAGGTGCACGAACAGGTGGATTGGCCAATCACAACAGCTTAGCCCGCAATGGCGA
This sequence comes from Ruegeria sp. BG6, assembly GCF_056538465.1. Classification (NCBI taxonomy): domain Bacteria; kingdom Pseudomonadati; phylum Pseudomonadota; class Alphaproteobacteria; order Rhodobacterales; family Roseobacteraceae; genus Ruegeria; species Ruegeria sp. BG6. The sequence continues at coordinate 551,221 of NZ_JBQFTB010000001.1, forward strand.
CCGGGCAAAATGCCCCTACGTCACACCTTCTTTCTGGCCCGGGGCTGCGGTCGTGTCGGAATTTCCTTGAGCAATCCGCCAACCCCCATCCCGGCGATATCCGCACTGGTCACCGGGATGCCGCAGGCCACGCGGGACAACACCCAGTCGGCCCCGTTCAAGGCAGGCGCACGCGCACATCCCGGCAGTCCAATGACGGGACGATCCGACAAGCTGCCAAGAAACAGCAGGTTGCCGGGATCGACCGGCATACCAAACCTGTCTACCTGACCCCCAGCCGAGCGCACGGCTTCGGGGGCCACGTCGGCGGGATCCGATGTCGCAGACCCTGTCAAGATCATCACGATATCCTCTTGCATTGCGGCAATGGCTTCGGCCAGATCTGGCGTTCGATGCGGCACGATGCGGATATCGTTCAACTCCATCCCAAGCGCTTCGACACGTCCGCGCATCGAAGCAATACCCTTTTCATTCGGTGGACCGCCGGGAATGTCGGTCACGATCAATCCGGCTGTGCGGTGGACGGGTACGACCAGCCGGATCGAGTTCTCGGCCAGTCGCGATGCCCGCAACACGTCACCGCCGGGAACCGCATACGAGATCACCTTGATCGTTGCGACCATCCCACCGGCTTCCATCTGCTGGTGCTGGGGGACAGTGGCGACCGTTATCATTGGATTGACCAGATTGAACTGCCGCAGAGCATCTGTATCCAGAACCACGACGCCGGGCCCGTCCGCCAGCAGGTTGACGCGCCCGGTAAATGGCTGCGTTACCCGAAGACCAGCAGCGGCCGGGTCTGGCGCCAAAGCCTCGGCCAGCATTCGGGCGGCTTCGTCCTCGTGGCAATCCCCGGGTTCCAGCCGGGCCACGATAACCTCGGAATGGCCGGCTTGTGTCAGTTGTTCAAGGTGTTCACGCGACAGGATCACGCCTTTGCGCAGTTTGACTGTGCCAGCCTGAACCGAGTGCGCAAGTACCGCCCCTTCTGCTTCGGGCACCTGGACCGGTCCGAATTTCACGCTTTGCCCCGCAACACGGCGGTCATTTGCGCCAAAATGGCAACCGCTATTTCCGAAGGATCCGCAGCGCCGATATCCAGTCCGATCGGACCGTGGATTCTGGCAATCTGCGCATCTGTTAAGCCAGCCTGCTTCATGCGGTCCATTCTTTTGGCGTGTGTGCGTGTAGAACCAAGTGCGCCTATATAGAACACATCAGCCTGCAACGCGGCCTGCAACGCCGGATCATCCAGTTTGGGATCGTGGGTCAGCAAAACCACTGCGGTCCGCGCATCCAGCCCCAGTTGAGCGACCGCCTCGTCTGGCCATGCCGTCAGAATGGTTTCACCGGGAAACCGCGCGCTGGATGCGAAGGCTTCTCGCGGATCAATGATTGCAGGATCATACCCGGCAATCCGCGCCATTGGCACAAGCGCCTGCGCAATGTGGACCGCGCCCACGATGATCAGCCGCAGCGGAGGGTTGTGGACAGCCACAAAGGTCTTGCCGTCCGCTTCAAAACCGGACCGGTCCATGCGGAGCCTCTCGCGATAAGCGTTCCGGCGTAAAGCCCGGTGCCCCGTGTCGATATTGACTTCATACGCGACGGCTTCACGCCCTGCGCGCGCCGCAACCAGATCGGTCAGCATGTTTTCCGTCAGAACCGAGCCGACAGGCTCGACCAGAACACGTATCGTGCCGCCACAGGCCAGACCGACGGCAAAGGCGTCCTCGTCGCTGACACCGAATTCCAGCAGGCGCGCCTCGCCTTCATCGATGGCTTCCATTGCTTCGACGATTACGGCACCCTCGACACATCCACCGGAGACTGACCCTTCGATCCGGCCATCTCCCCCGATCACAAGCTGCGATCCCACCCGGCGCGGTGCACTGCCCCAGGTATCGACGACGGTCGCCAGGGCCGCGCCGCGGCCCTTGCGGAACCAGTTCAGTGCTGTCTCCGGGCTATTGTCGAATCGGTCCATCGAAACCTCCTGGCGTTTCCCGTTCCAACATAGGCAGGTTTGCTGCAATGAAAAGTCAGCCCTGCGGCCAGGTCAGCAAGAAACCCATGGCTGGAAGACAAACGGATCCTCGGGGCAATCTGACGGCTTCATCATATTCAAAAAACCCTAGGATTGATTGTTTTCGGCGCAGGATTTAGCCTAACCCCCGCATCTGGCAAGCTGCCTGATGTTCTGCCACTTTTTTTGAATCGGAGAGAAAATTGAAACGTATTCTTTCACTGGGGACCGCATTGGGGCTGATGGCCTCGACTGCTGTATGGGCTGATACATTCGAACGGTATGGAGAGGTTGAAGGCTGGAAAGTCTTTGTGGACAAGGAAAAGAAGTCCTGTCTGATTGAAGCCGTGGACAGTGCCGAAAACGTGGTTCAGATGGGGCTGACCGAAGACCGCGGGGTTGGCTACGTCGGCATATTCACCAAGGAAAAAACCGATATCAAACGCGGTGAAAAAGGTGCGGTCGCAATCATGCTGGGTGACAACCTGTATGTCGGCGAAGGTACCGGCATGAAAGGGAACATCACCAAGGGCTATTCCGGTGGCTATGTCCTGTCGGACAACCCGCAATTCGCCGACGATCTGGCCAAACAGAAGGTCATGGTCGTTTTTCCGGAAAAGGAATTCGCCTTTACCGTCGATCTGACGGGCACCTACAAAGCCATGGAAATGGCACGAGAGTGCAATGAAAAGCAGCTAGGCTAAGCCTGCTCTGAAAGCGCGGTCATCAGCCGCGCTTTCTCGCCGTTGTCGTCGGTCCGCGATATGACCTGGGCCAGTTCCTCAAGCGAAGCGATGGAATGACCTGCCCGAAAGCTGTCGACATGGGGCAGCATGGCCGCAATTCCCTTGGCCTTGGGTGCAAAGCCATCCCATCGCAGCAGGGGGTTCAGCCAGATCAGGCGTCTTGCGGACAGATGCAGCCTCTCAATTTCCTTCGACAGTGCATCCGGCTCACCGCGATCCAGCCCGTCTGAGATCAGCAGAACCACCGCGCCCTGCCCCATGACCCGTCTGGACCAGTCCCGATTGAAAGCGTGAAGGCATTCCCCGATACGGGTTCCTCCTTCCCAGTCCTGCGCCTCGGCTCCGGCGGCGGCCAGCGCTGCATCGACATCGCGCTGATGCAGGTGTCTGGTGATATTCGTCAGTCGGGTTCCGAAAGTGAAAGCATGAACCCTGGCCCAGCCCGCGCCGCGCGCATTCGAGACGGTGTGCAGAAAATGCAGGATGATCCGGCTGTATTGACTCATCGAGCCCGATATATCGCAAAGAACGACAAGGTTGGGCCAGCGCGGTCTGGGCCGTTGCCGGGCGATGTCCCGCATGTCCCCACCTTGCCGCATCGCGGCCCGCAACGTTCGGGCCCGGTCGATACGATGACCCAGATGGCTGACTTGACCACGGCGTGAAGCAATGGGTTTGACCGGCAGAGACAAGCGCGACAGCATCCGTTTGGCCTGTGCGATTTCGTCGGTGCTCATCTGTTCGAAATCCAGATTTCGCAGTCGTTCTTCGGACGACGCGGTCTGAGAGGCATCAATGTCGAGTTCGGTTTCCTCACCCTGATCCTCGACTTCGGGCAGATCCTTTTCGACACCATCCAGCAGGGCCTCGGCTGCCCGCTTTTCGGCTGCATCCGCTTTGCGCTCCTCCTGAACACCGCGAATGGCCGGCAGCATCATGGACATCATGTGTTCGAGATAGCGTGGATCCCGCCAATAAAGGCGAAACACCTGTGCAAACACGGTGCGGTGTTCCGGACGACTGACGAAACAGGCGTGGAGGGTCCAGTAGAAATCCTGCTTGCGGGTAAAACCGGCGGCTTCAACGGCGCGGATGGCATCAATGACGCGGCCGGTTCCTATCGGCAACCCGGCCTTGCGCAGAGCGCGGGCAAAATGGGTGATATTCTGCGCCAGTTTGGGATCATCGGGAATGTCGATCGGCAGTTGCTCGGCCATCACAATGCATGGGGGCGCTGCCCCCATACCCCCGGAGTATTTGGGAAAAGATGAAGCATCACGCCGGTTCGAGTGAGGCTTTGGCCTGATCCAGAATGCGTTTCGCCTCGGACCCCTGCAGTTTCTGGATATCATCCTGATATTTCAGGATTGCGCCCAGTGTGTCGCCGATCACTTCGGGGCTGAGGTTGATGACATCCAGCGCCAACAGGCACTTGGCCCAGTCGATCGTTTCGGCGACGCCGGGCTTCTTGAACAGGTCCTCGGTCCGCAGATGCTGGACAAAGGCCACAATTTCACGACTGAGGGCGTCGGCGGCCTCGGGCGCGCGGGCATGCAGGATTTCGATTTCACGGTCGAAATCCGGATAGTCGACCCAATGATACAGGCACCGTCGTTTAAGCGCGTCGTGGACCTCGCGCGTTCGGTTCGACGTGACGATCACAATCGGAGGTTCCGGCGCTTTGATCGTACCGAGCTCCGGGATCGTCACCTGAAAATCACTGAGAGCTTCCAGAAGGAAAGCTTCGAATGGCTCATCCGTACGGTCCAGTTCGTCAATCAGGAGTACAGGCGCGCCGCCTTCATCGGGTTGCATGGCCTGCAGCAAAGGGCGTTCCACGAGGTATTCTTTGGAAAACAGTTCGGCCTGCAGGGCGGATCTGTCGGCAGTACCTGCCGCTTCGGCAGTCCGGATTGCTACCATTTGCGCGGGAAAGTTCCACTCGTAAACGGCCGATGCGGCATCCAGCCCCTCGTAGCACTGCAACCGGATGAGCCGCCGCCCCAGACCGGAAGCCAGCGCCTTGGCGATCTCGGTTTTGCCGACCCCGGCCTCGCCTTCCAGAAACAGCGGGCGACCCAGTTTGAGAGACAGAAACACAACGGTCGCCAGAGACCGGCCGCAGACGTATCCCTGCGCGCCCAACATCTTCTGAACCGCATCAATGGATTGGGGGTGGTTCATCAGCCAATCTCCTTTCGCACACAAGGGCATGGTGCCGGTCTTGCGTCAACCCCACGGGTCTTTCTGGACTTACTGCGATCAGATGGTTCGACAAGGTCTTTCACGATTGCGACCCTTGTGCTAGCCGGGGCATATGACAGACAGCATCACGATCCGCCGCCCCGACGACTGGCATCTGCATCTGCGCGATGGCGCCATGTTGCACGCCGTTCTGCCCGAAACAGCACGCCACTTTGCGCGCGCCATCATCATGCCGAACCTTGTGCCCCCTGTCGTCACCGGCGCACAGGCCGCAGCCTATCGGGAGCGTATTCTGGCCTCGCTGCCGGAAGGAATGAGTTTCGAGCCGCTGATGACGTTGTATCTGACCGAAGATACGGACCCGGATGACCTGGCCGCCGCCCATACCAGCGGTCTGATCAAGGCTGTCAAGCTGTACCCGGCAGGGGCGACGACAAATTCGGCCTCGGGCGTGCGCGATTTCGACAAGGTCCGCCCTGTTCTGGAAAGGATGGCCGACATTGGTTTGCCGCTTTGTGTGCATGGCGAAGTAACCGATGCCGACATCGATATTTTTGACCGTGAAGCCGTGTTCATCGACCGCGTTCTGGACCCGATCCGCAGGGCGACGCCCGGACTGCGTGTTGTGATGGAGCATATTACGACGAAAGACGGTGTTGATTATGTCAGGTCGAATGAGACCGGTCTGGGTGCGACGATTACGGCGCATCATCTGATCATCAATCGCAACCACATTCTGGTTGGCGGCATCAAACCACACTATTATTGTCTGCCTGTCGCCAAACGGGAAGAACACCGCCTTGCATTGCTGGCCGCAGCGGCCTCGGGCGATGCGCGGTATTTCCTGGGCACGGACAGCGCACCGCATACGGATGCCAACAAGGAAATGGCCTGCGGTTGCGCCGGGTGTTTCACGGCGACAAACACCATGTCGCTGCTGGCGGAAATGTTCGAGCGTGAAGACGCGCTGGACAAGCTGGAAGGGTTTGCCTCGCTCAACGGTCCGGCATTTTATGGCTTGCCTGTGAATGAGGACAGCCTGACCCTGACGAAAGGTGACGCGGTGACCTACCCGTCCAAAATTGAGACAGGGGATGGCCCTGTGACCGTGTTCGACCCGGGCTTCCCGCTGCACTGGCGGGTTGATTAACCTACAGGATTGATTGGCAATTCGCGGGCGCGGCCCCCGGTGCGCAGCATCGACCAGACCGCGTCCGCGTCTTCGTGTCCGATAAGTTTGGCGGCCTTGCCGCGGACGCGGTCTTCGCGGTCCGACAGAGCCATGGGCGTCAGCAGATCATGCTTCGCCTCACACCGGACGCCATCGCGGCGCAGAAGAGATATCTGCGCCTGCGTTTCAGACAGGCTGTCATCGGCATCGACTGAAATCCGGTTTCGCAGGGACACAATGCGCGGGTCGGCGCAGGTTCTGGCCGAATAGCTTTCCGGCAATGCGGTATCGAATCCCAGCGCCTGCATCGCAATCACCGTTCGATAGGAAAACTTGGCACCCAATCCGGTGTCCGGCGACATCTGGTTACACACGCTCATCCAGCGCGGGTGCGTCTTGATCTTGATCTCGGCCACTTCGGGTTCCGCGATGTCAAGGTCACGCGCCGCTTCCAGCGCCGCGTGCAACCCGTGGCAGCAGGCATGGAACTTGTGGCTGACGGACTCGAACAGCCATTCATCACCCAAACCATCAAGGGCAGAGACGATGTCGCCCTCTCCGTGATGAGTGGCGCCAAACCCGTACTGCCCTTCAAGCGCGGCAGAGTTCGGTTCGAACCCGCGCTGAACAAGCAGCGCCGCCTCGACACCGGCAGATGATGCCATACCGGCGTTATATGGCTTACCCATGGTTCCAAACTGCGCCTTAAGCCCGGAGGCGCGTGTCGCAGTAAGCCCCAGGGCTCTTTCCATTTGCCCGGCATCGAAGCCCAATATCCGCCCGGCGGCAACGGCCGCGCCAAACACGCCCGCCGTTGCGGACTGGTGAAACCCAGCTTGATAATGACCGCGTCCCAGCCACAGCCCGATGCGGATGGAGACCTCCATACCGACCAGCGCGGCCTCAAGAAGGTCCACGACAATGCGGTCGTCCCATTCCGCCAAGGCCAACGCAGCAGGCACAACAACCACCGAGGGGTGTCCGATATGGGCAAAATGCGTGTCGTCGTAATCCAGCGCATGTGAGACCGTACCGTTGACCAACGCGGCCGCGCGCAAGGGCGCTGAACCGCCGCCGAACAAGCGGGCCTGTTGTAGGCCGGCCTCGGCCAGAACCATTGCGCGGACGGTTTTCGACACAGGTTCGTCCGCGCCCGCCCGCCCTACCGCGATCCAGTCGAGCACGGACAGGGATGTTACGATCCGGGTCTGGGATGAGGTCGAAACGGGGCCAGCGGCGAAAGCGGCAATCTTGGTAGTGAAATCAGTCATGAGCGCAGTCTAGCGTGCGCCCGTCTCCGGTAAAGCGTCAGGATTGGGACACTAGCCGTAAAGTTCGGCGGCCCGGGCTTCAAACGCGCGCACGATCCGCTGCATTGCTTCGTTGAATACAACGCCAATGATGCCTTGCAGGATGGCATTCTTGAATTCGAAGTCCACATGGAAAGCGATATTGCAGCCGCCATCCGGGGCGTCCTCGAACTGCCAGTCGGACTTCATGTATTTGAACGGACCATCCAGGTATTCGGTATCGATCCTTTTCTGATCCGCAAACAAAGTCACGCGGCTACCAAAACGCTCGCGAAAGACTTTGAAAGAGATGACCAGATCGGCCTCCATCACCTGCGCTTCTCCAACAGCAAAGGTCTTGCGGACCCGCGCCGCGGCACACCATGGCAGGAATTCCGGATATTTGGCCACATCGGCAACCAGATCATACATCTGCTGAGCGGTGTAAGGCAGGTGGCGGTTTTCCGAATGAATGGGCATGGCGTCCGGTATTTGCAGGTGACAATGGCGCGTCATGTCGTATGTTGCGCGCCAAAGATCAAGGGGGCAGCAATGAGCGACCGCGCATATGTGATAGATGAGATGATCTCGGCCAAGGCGATTGCCGCGCGGATCGAAGAGCTCTGTCGCGAGATCACCGATGAGTTTGGCGGTACGGACAAGCTTGTCGTTGTTGGCTTGCTGCGCGGCAGCTTCGTGTTCATCGCCGACCTGGTGCGGGAACTGAACTTGCCGATCGAGGTCGATTTTCTCGAGGCATCCTCGTATGGAGACTCGATGGAAAGCAGCCGGGAAGTACGCATTCTCAAAGACTTGCGCGGCGCAATTGAAGGCCGGGACGTGTTGGTTGTCGAAGACATCGTCGACACGGGCCACACCCTGAACCATGTCACCCACCTGCTGCTGAGCCGGAAACCCAAACGACTGAAATCTATTGCTTTGCTGGACAAGCCCAGCCGGCGCGAGGTTGACTTCCGCTCGGATTGGATCGGGTTCGAAATTCCGGATGAATTTGTCGTGGGATACGGAATCGACTACGCACAGCGTAACCGCAACCTGCCTTTCATCGGCAAGGTTCGTTTTATCGAGAATTGACCGAGGACCGTACGGACCCTCGCCGTGTTCTGCGCAGTTCAGGTGGGGCCTACAAGCTAGTATTCGGCGTAATTTTTCAGGGTCTTTCAATCGCTGTATTGTGTGCTTGGCTTGTTGGTCAGGTAGTCCGTGACTAACCCCTGAAATGTCTACTGTACGAAAAGTCAATAAATTCAAGCAACCGAATATCAATGGACAATGTGCTCAACCGCAGACTACCCTTAGAAGAACAAAGGAGGTTTCTGCTAATGAAAGTGTCGTCTATTGGTCTTGTGGCTGCCTTTACAGTCGCTCTGACAACTGGTTTTGCGGATGCAAAAGATAACAAAGGCAAAGCAAAAGGTGCGGACAAATCCAAAGTCGAAGAGGCGATAAAATCCAATAATGGCGTCGCTGTTCCGCCCGGGCAGGTAAAGCGTTACACGCGAGGCCAAAAACTACCGAAAGATCTGCAATTCGACTACTTGGATGACCTTGATGGCTGGAAGTTGAAACCGTTACCTCCCGGTCAGAGATACGTCCGCGTGGATGACGAAATTTTGTCGATCTCGGACGACACACAAACCGTCATTGAGGCCGTGGGAATTGTCAGCGATTTGGTGAATTGAGCGATCAACCAACCAGTGAGCGAATTGCAGCCGAAAAAACCGTGGCACCAACCGGGATCAGCGCATCCGGGAAATCGTAGTCGGGATTGTGCAGTTGCGGGTGATCCGCCCCTGCCCCAAGCCAGAACATCGCCGTTTTCGCCGCTTTGCCGAACTGCCCAAAATCCTCAGAAAATTTCTGCGGCTCGGAAGTAATCTGGTAGGCCACATTCCGAGACGCGCAGGCGTCGGAAAGGATTTTGACCGCCTCGGTGTCGTTCGTGCACGCCTCGAAGATGTCATCATAGGTGATTTCGACCTGCAGCCCTGCTTTGTTTGCCGCTCGTCCGACCAGCGTCTCGGCCTCTTCGACCAGATTCCTCATCCGATCATCCGAAACGGTTCTGAGGGTCACCCAGATTTCCGCCTGCCCAGGAGCGACGCCAAAAGTCTGCTCGCCCAGGCTGGCATGCGTTACGGTTGTCAGGGCAAAATCATCGGTCAGCGGACCGCCTGTCCCCAACCCGGCCAGTTCCGGCAACAACCAAGCAAGCGCACCGATCGGCGAAATCCCGTCCTCGGGCGCGGCGGCATGTGAGGTTTTTCCCGTCAGAACCACCCGCATACCGCGCGAGGCGCAGTTGGCCGAGCGCCGGCAGATTTCGACATGACCCAGCTCAAGCCCGGGCAGATTGTGCAGCGAAAACACATAATCCGGGGAAAACTCAGAAAACCTCGGATCGGCCCGATAAGCGGCGGCACCCTTTCCCGTCTCTTCCGCCGGTTGAAAGATCAGAACCACACGACCGGATTTTGGCGGGTTATCTCTGAGGTCTTGGGTCACGCCCAGCACCATTGCCATATGGCCGTCATGCCCGCACAAATGACCTTTGCCCGCGACCCGCGAAACGTAGGGCGCGCTCGAAAGCTCCTGAATAGGAAGCCCGTCCAGTTCGCACCTGATGGCAACACAGGGCCCCGGATGGCCGCTGTCATATACTGCTGCTACGCCATGGCCGCCGATATCAGTCAGAACACGACCCGCACCAAGAGACCGCAGCAGGTCGGCAACCCGAGCGGCCGTTTTTTGTTCCTCACCGGACAGTTCCGGAAATTGATGCAATTCGTGTCGCAGCGCGGTCAGACGCGACAGGGTTTCAGGTTTCACCCTTGCTCCAGCTTCTTTTGGCGCGCGGCGCGCAGCCGAGCGAAGTCATCCCCAGCGTGGTACGAAGACCGCGTCAGCGGAGTGGCCGAAACCATCAGGAACCCTTTGCCATAAGCCGCCTTTTCGTATGAAGCGAACTCTTCGGGCGTGACAAACCGATCCACACCGTGGTGCTTGGGCGTGGGTTGCAGGTATTGACCGATGGTCAGAAAGTCGATGTCGGCAGCACGCATGTCATCCATGACCTGCCGTACCTGCTGCTCGTCTTCTCCCAACCCGACCATGATGCCCGATTTGGTGAAGATCGAGGGATCCAGTTCCTTGACCCGTTGCAGCAGACGCAATGAATGGAAGTACCGGGCACCAGGACGCACTTCGGGATAAAGACCCGGGACCGTTTCCAGATTGTGGTTGAATACATCTGGCTTGGCCTCGACAACAACTTCCAGAACTCCCGGATCACACTTCAGAAAATCCGGTGTCAGAATCTCGATCGTCGTTTTGGGCGAACGATGGCGCACGGCTCGAATGGTCTGGGCGAAGTGATCCGCCCCGCCATCTTCAAGATCATCACGATCGACCGAGGTGATGACAACGTGGTTCAGTCCCAACTTCTCGACTGCATGTGCAACGCGCCCCGGTTCGAACACATCCAGAGTGTCCGGCCGTCCGGTTGCGATGTTGCAGAAGGTGCATCCGCGCGTGCAGATGTCACCCATGATCATCATGGTGGCGTGGCCCTGGCTCCAGCATTCGCCGACATTGGGACAACCGGCTTCTTCACACACCGTAACAAGGTTGTTGTCCCGCATGATCCGCCTGGTGTCGGCGTATCCTTTGCCACCCGGCGCCTTCACCCGAATCCAGCTTGGCTTTTTCGGCTGAGCGTTGTCGGGGCGATGCGCTTTTTCAGGGTGGCGTTGTTCGGGAATCTTCAGATCACGCACGGCTCGGTATCCTGACTTTGGGTCAATTTTCTTTCCCTAACATAGTCCGCATGGCCGATCTACACCACAGGTGCATAGCCGCCATGCTGCCGATTGATGCAGGCGCAGCATCCTCTAATCGGATTTATGTTAAAACTTTCAATTCCAGTGGCTTCCGATGGCATCCGCCAACCGTGCAAATGCAGAATAACGGTCATTGATTGCGATTTAGAACTGTTTTAGATCACCCCTCAATCAGACTTGAATCACAGGAATACGACTATGAAAACCGGTGCAAAACTCCCTGACGTGACCTTCCACACCCGCATTCGCGACGAAGCCGTCGAGGGGCCAAACCCGTTCCGCTGGGAAGACAAAACCACGGCTGACTATTTTGCCGGCAAGCGCGTCATCCTGTTTTCGCTTCCGGGCGCATTTACGCCCACATGCTCGACCTACCAATTGCCTGGATTCGAAAACGGCCATGCCGACTTCGCCGCCCAAGGTATCGACGAGATTTACTGCATGTCTGTCAATGACAGCTTTGTCATGAATAAATGGGCACAGGATCAGGGCCTGAAAAACGTCAAGGTCATCCCAGACGGTTCGGGTGAGTTCACCCGCAAAATGGGAATGCTGGTCGACAAGGACAATCTGGGCTTTGGCATGCGTTCGTGGCGCTATGCAGCCATTGTCAATAACGGTGTGGTCGAAGCGTGGTTCGAAGAGCCCGGCCTGATGGATAACTGCCCCGAGGACCCCTATGGCGTTTCGTCGCCCGAGACCCTGATGGCGCATCTGAGCGAAGCGAAAGAGCCAGCACTGGCCTAAGTCCGAAAGTTGAGAAGGCCCGCCCAAGTCGGGCCTTTTTCTTATTCGCGGGTCGCGGTCACGATCTCTTCGCCGACCTGTCTGATTACACCGGCCAGTTTGTCGAACCAGTCCTCTCCGGTTGTGGACTTTCGACGAACCAGTCCCACGGTCCGGGCCGGTTGCGGTGCCCCGAACCGCATGAGTTGTAGCCCCGGCACGGCCTCGGTTTCAGAACGGGCGGCCAGTTCGGGCATCAAAGTCAGGCCAAATCCCTCGGCCACCAGTCGCGACAGGGTCGCCAGAGAAGACGCGCCCATATTGATCAAACCGCTGCTTCTGTCCTGCCCACACACGTCCAGCGCCTGATCCGTCAGACAATGGCCGTCTTCCAAAAGCATCAGTTGCGCAGTCTGCAGATCGACAGGTCGCAGGGTTTCCGGATTATCCGCCAGTCTCTGTACGCGGGCCGCGCTGCCTGCCAGCAGAAACCTGTCCTCGAACAAGGGCAGTTCAAACAATTCGCTACCGCCCGACGGAAGCGCCATCAGCCCAGCGTCAATTTCACCGCCCCGCAACATGTTCAGCAAGCGTTCGGTTCGGGCTTCGCGAATCTGAACGCGCAACGACACGTCTGCTGATCTCAGACCAGCCAGAACTCCGGGCAACAGATACGGTGCAATAGTCGGAATGATGCCGATCGACAGGGACCGGTGCCCGCCCGAGTGATCCCTTGCAAACTGATCCAGCCTGTCCGCAGCGCCAAGCACCTGGCGGGCGTGTTCAAGAACGTCCCGACCCAGCGGGGTCAGCAGGATGTCCCGGGCCTGACGTTCGAACAATGTACCGCCCAGTGTTTCCTCGAGCGTTTTGATCTGCACGGACAAAGCCGGCTGCGACACATGACAAATTTGTGCCGCACGCCCAAAGTTCCGCTGTTCTGCAACAGCCCTGAAATACTGCAACTGCCGGAGGGTGAAGTTCATAATCATTGACTATCACTTACCCCAACCAACGCAAGACTCTCATATCGCCAAGGGGGCCGCTCATCCGATCATGCGATTGAACCCGGTCTGCGTTTCATAGTGGCGTTTGAGACGTTGCAGCGCGATGCGCAGAACGATCTTTCCTGACCGGGCAGACCATCCCATACGTTTTTCGGCCAATTCCAACCCTTCAAGGTAACAACAGCACCGCAACGCCACATCGCTCAAGCCCGGCCCTAGGTCCGACAGCGCCCGCGCGACGCGATCTCGTGCATCCGACGATCCGTTTCCAACATGGGGGCTGTTGCCGAAAGAACCACGTCCACCGCCTGTCAGATACAGGTCCCAGTTCTGCGCCACTTTTGGTCCGATCTGGGCAAGTTCGAAGTCCTCGCGCAGACGCTCACCTGCGGCGACCAGTGTTTCGTCCAGGAAAAGCTTGCCGTCCCGATCGCGCCTGCGAGCCAGCGCGATTAACGGGCTTTCAGTGGCGCTATACCGGATTCGCCGGGCGCGCTCGGGCTGGGATGCAGTCGTGTTGCCCGAAGCCGAGTGCGCCTGAAACGACGCCTGCGCTTCGGCCATGCCAAGATCATTCCCGGCGCGGGCCTTGTTTTCCGCTTGGGCAATCAGACGGGTCAGAGCCGCCCGTCCCTGTGCCGTAATTCGGTACCGTAAAATCCGACCCGGGTTGTCGCAGTTGATCCAGTCCTTCAGCGCAAGCGCCTGGGCGATCCGGCAATCAACTACTGCGGTCCGGGTGGCAGCGCTGTTGCCGGTATCGCGGACAACGACGGCCTTGTCCATTTCTTCGGCGACCGCCAGTACCGCTCCGGTTTCGCAAAGCCTGCGCAAAACCCTGAGAGCTTCGCGGGTGAACTCCTCATCCCGGGCGGCGGCCAACCCCTCGGGCGTCCCGTCTGAAACATCGGAACTGAAACTGCCGCTGACTTTGGATTCAGAGAAATGTGTCTCGGCCAGAGACTGGAGCGCTGCGTCCACAAGGGGGTCATCCCGGCGCGTCTCGATCCGTCTGATCTGCCTTAGAATCGTCGAAGCATGGCACCCTGCTGTTCGCGCAATTTCTCGGATCGACCGGCCGGTTTCCGTGTGATCCAGACAACGTTGAGCGCCTTCCGGCACCCATGCCGGAACAGTGAAAGCCATGTTGTTTTCCATAGTCATTTGTCCTCGCCGACAAGAAATTCTGTCTAAAATCGCCCTCGGAATATGAGTTAACCAATTCTAACTAGGGTTTCTTTCGTTACTCGTTCGTTAACCCCTGAAGGCGAAAACCAGATTTGATTCAAATTGATTAACACTCATGAAAGCAGCGTTTAGCGCGAATATCAACAAGGCAACACGCCCTTAGGTTGTGCAACAACTGGCCTCGCAAAATCAAAAGTTACGGAGCCCGAGAATGCAGGACCTGATGACAATGATCACGACGCTACGCCGCCCGCGCCTGTTGACTCGCGCGGCCAAGTTCGGGGCGCAGGAGTACAACCGGGACCGGCATTTGCAACGTATTCTGGGATACGGATCACTACCCGGAACCGGTTCGGCCCTTGTGCGATTGATGGAAATGGAGAAGGAAGTAGAGGCGCAACGACAGAGCGAAGACGCCGCCTATTCACTGGTGCGGCATCTGGATCTGCTGATTGCGATTTCAGGCGAGGCGCAGCTGTATCAGGCCAGCCGCGCCGCTCAGTTTCAGTGATCTATCAGGTGAAGGCGTCCGACATCGAGGCTTTCTTTTCCGCCACATACGCATTCAGCGCTTCGTTGATTGCGGGATCGAGTTGCGGCTGCTGGTAATTGGCCAGCAGGTGTTCGACCCGAGCCGAGGCCAGTTGCCTCGTGTCGCGGCCGCCTTCGTCTTCCCAGGTCTCGTAGGGCTTGTAATCCAGCAGGTCTGACTTCCAGAACGCTTCTTTGAAGTTCGCCTGTGTGTGGGCACAGCCCAGATAGTGACCGCCGGGTCCAACCTCGCGGATGGCTTCCATGGCTTGCGCGTTTTCGTCATAGGCCACGCCTTTGGCCAGGTGGTGAAGAACACCCAGCTGGTCAGCGTCCATGACGAATTTTTCAAAGTCGGCAACCAGACCCCCTTCGAGCCAGCCACAGGAATGCAGCATGAAGTTTACGCCGGCCATCAGTCCCATGTTCAGCGAATTCGACGTCTCATAAGCCGCCTGCGCATCCGGCAGTTTCGAGCCGCAGAATGAGCCGGCCGAGCGGTAGGGCAAGTTAAGCCGCCGCGCCAGCTGACCGGCACCATAGGTGATATGTGCGGCCTCCGGCGTACCAAAGGTTGGTGCACCCGAGTTCATGTCGATTGAAGTAACGAACGCGCCGAAGATCGCAGGTGCACCCGGGCGGATGATCTGGCTGTAGGCAACACCCGCCAGAACCTCGGCCAGAACCTGAGTCAGTGTACCGGCTACCGAAACCGGCGCCATCGCGCCGCCTACGATGAAGGGCGAGATGATGCAGGCCTGGTTGTTCTTCGCATAAACCTCAAGCGACCCCATCATCACATCGTCAAAGGTCATCGGCGAGTTGATGTTGGTCAGCGAGGTCATGACCGTGTTTTCCTGAACGAACTCTTTGCCGAACAGGATTTCACACATTTCTACCGAATCCTGCGCGCGGCTGGGATCAGTGACCGATCCCATGAACGGCTTGTCCGACAGGGTCATGTGCGCCATCAGCATATCCAGATGGCGTTTGTTGACCGGAATGTCGGTCGGCTCGCACACGGTGCCGCCCGAATGGTGCAGCCACTTGGACATATACGCCAGCTTCACGAACTTGTTGAAGTCATCCATGGTCGCGTAGCGGCGGCCGCCCTGTGCGTCACGCACAAACGGCGGGCCATAGACCGGGGCAAGAACCATATTTCGGCCGCCGATGACAACCGATTTTCCCGGATCGCGCGCGTGTTGCGTGAACTGGCTGGGCGCTGTCTTGATCAGTTGGCGGGCCAGTCCGCGCGGGATGCGCACACGCTCTCCATCGACATCCGCACCGGCCTCTTTCCAGCGTTCCAGAGCGGCGGGATTGTCGACGAAGTTAACGCCGACCTCTTCCAGAATGGTCTCGGCGTTGGTCTCGATGATTTCCAACGCTTCTTCGTTGAGAATCTCGAAGTTGGGAATATTGCGCTCAATGTACTTGGCGGTTTCGATCCGAACCGCAGTGCGCTCTGCCCGGCGGGCGGCTCCGCCCCCACCGCGACTCCGGCGACGTGCTGATGCTTCAGCCATTTGCTTTCCCCATACTCAGGTAATTTCAGATTGTGTTCCTATTTATCGTGACAACTGTTCGGAACATTGGAAGATAACGGCCATTGGAACATAAAAGCGACATAGTTTGTGCCCCGGATCAACGTCAGCTTTCGGTAAATCGAACCGCTCGAAAGGAATTATGAGATAGAGATGAAGAGGCCAAAGTGCGCGTTTCACCCCCGCGATTTTAGAATCCCTGCCTCGCACGCCTGCCAAAGCTGATAGACCAGCAGCGTCAGCCCAAGGTGGCAAGCATCCCCCGTCATCATCGCAACCTGCACTTCCGACCTGATCTGCACGACGACGATGACCTTACACTTGCGAAATTCCCGTGCTTGGCCTATGGCGCGGACATGAGTGATACATCCCATGACCGCCTTCTGATCATCGACTTTGGCAGCCAGGTTACGCAGCTGATCGCTCGTCGCCTGCGCGAACTGAATGTCTATTGCGAAATTCACCCCTATCAGAATGTCACGATGGAGTTTGTTCGGGAAATGGCCCCCCGGGCCGTGATCTTCTCGGGCGGTCCTGACAGTGTGACGCGGGAAGGTTCTCCGCGCGCGCCGCAAGAGATCTTTGACTACGGTGTTCCGATCCTCGGCATTTGTTACGGCCAGCAGGTGATGATGCACCAACTGGGCGGCAAAGTCGAAAGCGGGCACGGCACAGCGGAATTCGGACGCGCCTTTGTCACCCCCAAAGGGCAGTTGGATATCCTGAATGGATGGTTTGCCGACGGTGACGAGCAGGTCTGGATGAGCCATGGAGACCATGTCAGCGAAATTGCCCCTGGCTTTGAGGTGTTCGGCACCTCGCCCAACGCGCCATTTGCGATTACTGCCGACACCGATCGCCATTTCTATGCTGTGCAGTTCCACCCCGAGGTGCACCACACACCCAAGGGCGCGAAGCTGTACGAGAATTTCGTGAAACTGGCAGGTTTCAGTGGTGACTGGACCATGGGCGCCTACCGCGAGCAAATGATCGAAAAGATTCGCGAGCAGGTCGGCGACAAAAAAGTCATCTGCGGCCTGTCCGGCGGTGTAGACAGCTCTGTAGCCGCAATCCTGATTCACGAAGCGATCGGCGATCAGCTGACCTGCGTCTTTGTCGATCACGGTCTGCTGCGCAAGAACGAGGCTGAAGAAGTCGTCGGCATGTTCCGAGACAACTACAACATCCAGCTGATTCATGCAGATGAGAGCGAGTTGTTCTTGGGCGAGCTCGAAGGCCAGAGCGATCCGGAAACCAAACGCAAGATCATCGGTAAGCTGTTCATCGATGTGTTCCAGAAACACGCCGACACCATTGATGGGGCCGAGTTTCTGGCTCAGGGGACGCTGTATCCCGACGTAATTGAATCGGTGTCTTTCTCGGGCGGCCCATCGGTGACCATCAAATCGCACCACAATGTCGGCGGGTTGCCAGAAAAGATGGGCCTGAAGCTGGTCGAACCCCTGCGCGAACTGTTCAAGGACGAGGTCCGCGCGCTGGGCCGGGAACTGGGCCTGCCGCAGAGTTTCATCGGTCGCCACCCCTTCCCCGGCCCCGGTCTTGCGATTCGGTGCCCCGGCGAAATCACCCGCGAAAAGCTGGCGATTCTGCGCGAAGCCGACGCAGTTTATATCGACCAGATTCGCAAACACGGGCTGTATGACGACATCTGGCAGGCATTTGTCGCGATTCTTCCCGTTCGCACGGTCGGTGTGATGGGCGACGGGCGCACCTACGACTATGCCTGTGCGCTTCGTGCCGTAACGTCAGTGGATGGAATGACAGCGGATTATTATCCGTTCAGCCATGAATTCCTTGGCGAAACGGCCACTCGGATCATAAACGAAGTCAAAGGCATCAACCGCTGCACTTATGACATTACATCCAAACCGCCGGGTACAATCGAATGGGAATGACAAAAAGCCGGGTCCACCCCGGCTTTTCTGTTTATTTCCCTTGGAATTTATTGTTCATTTTCAAGCGCATGATCCACTAACATCATGGACTTGACGTGAACGGGACCAAAACTCAGACGGGCAAAGCTGCCCTATGGATGACGGGTGCGATTGCATCCTTTTCGTCAATGGCCGTCGCCGGGCGCGAACTGAGCCTGTTTCACGACACCTTCGAAATCATGATGTATCGCAGCATCGTGGGCTTTGCGATCGTTGCAACCGTACTGACCCTGACAGCCAATTGGCATCAGGTTACAGCCCAACGACTTGGGCTTCACGCCCTGCGAAATACGCTGCATTTCACGGGTCAGAATCTGTGGTTCTACGCGGTTGGTGTTATTCCGCTGGCGCAGGTCTTTGCACTGGAATTCACCCAGCCGATCTGGGTTATCCTGCTTTCCCCACTGCTGCTGCGCGAGCGTCTGACCGCGTTGAAAATGCTGTCCGCTTTGATAGGATTTGCCGGAATCCTGCTTGTCACGCGTCCCGGTGCCGCCCCGCTTAGCCCGGGTCTTATTATGGCCGCCGCGTCTGCTGTTTTCTTCGCGTTTACAACGATTACCACCAAGAAACTCACACAGACCGCGCAGATTGGCTGCATCGTTTTCTGGCTCACCGCGATGCAGGCCGTGCTGGGCTTTGCCGCCGCTGGTCTTGATGGCGAGATCGGGCTGCCAAGCGTACAGACCGCGCCATATTTGGTACTGGTCGGCATAGCCGGATTGCTGGCGCATTTTTGTATCACCAATGCGCTGGCGATTGCACCTGCCACCGTGGTCATCCCGTTTGACTTTGCCAGGCTTCCAACAATCGCCATCGTCGGCATGGTGCTCTACTCCGAACCGTTGGATCATTGGACGCTTGTGGGGGCGGCTGTGATTTTTTCTGGGATATTTCTGAATGTCTGGTCCGAGAATCGTAACAGTTTGGCAACAGTCAGTCAGGATAGTCGCAGCCAGTAACGCTCCGTCACCGATTGACGTTAAAACAAACGAAAAGCGAGTATCCGCAAATCTTACTACCGGGGCTCGCTCTGCCATTCACTCAACCCAAGCAGAGCGACCGTTATGAGGCAAACAGGGAGGAATACATGAAGAGAGCGCTACTACAGGCGTGCATGATATGTGCCGGTGCATCAGCCGCGCAGGCTGGGGGGCTGGACCGAAGCGGACAGGGTATCAACCTTATTTTCGAAAAAGGTACGGTTGCCCAGTTCCGTTTGGGGTATACCGACCCAAGCGTCAGCGGCACCATGCCCAGTTTGAATCCTGCCAACCTGGGCCAGCCCGTTGATTCAGGCGATGTGGCCAACAGTTTCTTCACACCCCACCTCGGCTTCAAAACGTCACTGACCGACAAGCTTGATTTTGCGGTCATGTACGATCAGCCGTTCGGGGCGGACATTTCATACGCAAACAATTACCCGTTGTCATTGAACCCAATTCCGGGCGGTCGTTCCGGTGTTCTGGAAGCAACGGCTGATACCGACGCAATCACGGCACTGCTGCGCTACAAGTTCGACGGTGGCTTCAGCGCCATCGGTGGTTTTCGCGCTCAACGTGTTGAGGCATCCGTTACCGTTCCGCTCGCCGCCGGATATGAAGTCGACACCGATGCCGATATCGCGTTTGGCTACGTGGTTGGTGTCGCCTGGGAGAAACCCGAGATCGCGGCACGCGTAGCACTGACCTACAACTCGAAGATCAGCCACGACTGGTCACAGACGGAATCGCTGAACCCGCCGCCAGTTCCGCCGATCACATCAGGAACTGTGGCAACATTCGACACGTCGAGCGAGATTGAAACGCCGCAGTCGGTTAACCTGGACTTCCAGACCGGTGTGGCGCCAAAGACCCTTCTGTTTGGCTCGATTCGCTGGGTCGACTGGCCTCAACTGGTATATAATCCACCAAACTATCCGCCGACCTCGAACTTGGTTGATTACGACGAAGCCACGTTCACCTACTCCCTTGGTCTGGGATATCAGTTCTCGGAAGAATTCTCGGGAGCTGTGACACTGGGCTACGAATCCTCGTCGGGCAATCCGGTTTCTAACTTGGGGCCGACCGACGGCTTCTGGAGCATTGGCCTGGGCGGAACGTACTCGCTTGAAAAGGCAAAAATCTCAGGTGGCGTTCGCTACACCGATATCGGCGATGCGACGGCAGACGGCGCGGGACCAACGGCACGAGCAGACTTCTCGGGCAACAGCGCGTGGAGTGTGGGCTTCCAGATCACATACGCTCTGGACTGATCACCAAGACACGGAATTGACCCCGCATGACGTGCGGGGTCTTTTTTTCGCAGGATCCGGGTCGTCGTGCACGTCCGAACGTGCGAACACAAACCATGACTTCTCAAAAACACTTCTCCGCCCGCGCCTGGTCCGAACTTTGTCTGTTGGGCCTGATTTGGGGCGCATCCTTCGTTGCCATTCGTGTCGCGCTGGACTCGGTGCCTTTCGTGACTTCGGTTCTGCATCGGGTGTTCTGGGCAATGCTGGTGCTTTGGGCTGTGGTTTGGTTTCAACGGCTTCCTGTTCCCCGTAACCCACGCGTCTGGGGGGCGTTTCTGATCATGGGTTTGCTGAACAATGCCATTCCGTTTTCGCTGATGGCATGGGGGCAGCTTTATGTGACTTCCGGTTTGACGTCGATATTGAATGCCGCAACCGCCATTTTCGGCGTTATCGTGGCGGCACTGTGCTTCAACGACGAACGTTTGACGCCAGCTCGTATCGTTGGTGTTGCGCTTGGCTTTGCAGGCGTCACTATCGCCATTGGACTACAAAATTTCACAAGCTTCTCACTGCAAAGCACGGCCCAGATCGCAATTGTCGCGGGAACAGTTTCCTACGCTCTGGCCGGTGCATGGGCCAGGGCAACCCTGTCCGACCTGCCGCCACAAGTCGCCGCGGCTGGAATGCTGACGGCATCGACGATTTTGATACTGCCGTTCGCTCTGTATCTGGATGGTGTCCCGACGCTTGCCCTGCCCGTTTCCGCATGGGTGGCAATCGGGTATTACGCATTGATTGCTACTGCCGGGGCCTACCTGCTGTATTACCGGATCCTGGCGATGGCAGGCAGTGGAAACCTGATGCTGGTGACATTGATAATTCCACCCGTCGCCATCGTGCTGGGGGCAGTTATTCGCGGCGAAACGCTACAGCCCAATGCGTTTGTGGGATTTGCTGTGCTGGCACTGGGCCTGCTGATCCTCAACCGCTCGGGTCCGCGAGATTGACGCCGCTCGCTGCCCGATTTAGCTAGGTTCCAAAAGGAACGGCGGGTCATGATCTACAAATCAGCGAAAGACTGGCGCGAGGCTGCGCGGAAAAAGGTTTTGTTCTTCGGCATGTCGGGCTTGGGCAAGACTTACGTATCGAACGTTCTGCGTGACTCGGGTGATTGGTTTCACTACTCGATCGATTACCGGATCGGGACCCGTTACATGGGTGAGTACATTACCGACAACGCCAAGGCGCAGGCAATGAAGGTGCCTTTTCTGCGCGACCTGCTGCTGTCGGACTCGATCTATATCGGTTCGAACATCTCATTCGAGAACCTCAAGCCCGTCGCGACATACCTGGGCAAACCGGGCGACCCGGAATTGGGTGGAATGGAACTGCAGGAATATCGCCGCAGGCAGGAACAGTTCCGGCTGGCAGAAATCCACGCCTTGCTGGATACCGAGTATTTTGTCGACCGGGCTCAGCGGCTTTACAAATACCCGCACTTCATCTGTGACACGGGCGGATCGATCTGCGAGTGGGTCGACCCAAGCGATCCCAGAGATCAGGTCCTGTCAGAACTGTCCGGCCAGACACTGATGATCTGGATCAAGGGCGACGAAAACCACACCTCCGAACTGATCCGCCGCTTTGACAAAGCCCCAAAGCCAATGTCCTATCAGCCGGAGTTTCTGACCCGCGTATGGGACGAATACCTGACCCTGAATGACTGCGCCCCGACCGAGGTCGACCCCGATGCCTTCATCAGGTGGACCTATGCGCAGGCTCTGGCGCACCGCCAGCCGCGTTACCAGGCAATGGCCGACAATTGGGGCGTCACTATTCCCGCGCGTGAGATTGCGTCGGTCCGGGACGCCGGAGATTTTGACGAGTTGATCGAACGCACTCTTGAGACCCACCGCAACCGAACATAGTTTTCAAACTTACCTTGTTCCCGCAAAGGCTTGACCAGTATGCCAATCAAGATCCCATCTGACCTTCCCGCATTTGACGTCCTCAGCAACGAGGGCGTCATGGTCATGGCCGAGGATCAGGCAATGCGGCAGGACATCCGGCCATTACGCATCGGGTTGCTGAACCTGATGCCGAAGAAGATTCAGACCGAAAACCAGTTCGCCCGCCTGATCGGCGCAACGCCTTTGCAGATCGATCTGTCGCTGATTCGCATGACCGAGCACCAGACCAAGAACACCGCCGCCGAGCATATGCAGGAGTTCTATCGCCCTTTTCAGGAGGTGAAGGACGAGAAATTCGACGGTCTGATCATAACCGGCGCGCCGATTGAACATCTGGATTTCAACGACGTCACCTATTGGGACGAGATCAGTGAAGTCTTCCATTGGACACAAAACAACGTGCATTCCACTTTCGGAGTGTGCTGGGGCGGAATGGCCATGATCAACCATTTTCATGGCGTCAGGAAACACATGCTGGGCGCGAAGGCATTTGGCTGCTTCCGTCATCGCAATCTGCAACCATCCTCGCCCTTTCTGCGCGGGTTTTCAGACGATTGCGTGATCCCTGTCAGCCGTTGGACCGAGATGAAACAGGCTGAGATAGACGCAGCACCCGGATTGATCACCTTGCTGGGCAGCGATGAAGTCGGGCCTTGTCTGGTCGAGGACAAGGCCCACCGCGCAATCTATATCTTCAACCATTTCGAATATGACAGCGACACGTTGAAACAGGAATACGATCGCGACGTCGCCAACGGCACGCCGATCAATGTCCCGCTGAACTACTATCCCGATGACGATCCAACAAGGACACCGCAGAACCGTTGGCGAAGCCATGCGCATCTGCTTTATGGTAACTGGATCAGCGAAATCTACGAAACCACCCCCTATGATATCACTCGGATCGGTATGGAAATGACCGACCTGAGGGCCTGACGCGGGTCGATGCGTGTTGCCGTCATCCTCCTGACTGCCCTCGCCCTGTTCTGGGCCTTCACCCTGTGGCGAGCCGCGCGATATCAGGAAAGCGCAGAGGCCGCTTTTCCGCCCGAAGGGGAAATCCTGACCGTTGACGGCATTGCGGTTCACGCGGTGGTCATGGGCCAAGGACCGGATGTGGTGTTGATCCACGGCTCCAGCGGAAACACGCGGGACATGACGGTTGCGCTGGCTCCGATCCTGGCACAAAGCTTTCGTGTCATCGTGTTTGACCGGCCCGGCCTCGGATACAGCCAAAGCTTTAACCCGAACGGCGAAACCATCACGGAGCAAGCCGAAATCCTGCAACGTGCGGCCGCCCAGCTTGGGGCCGAGAAACCCATTGTCGCCGGGCAAAGCTATGGTGGTTCCGTTGCATTGGCATGGGCAGTGACCCGGCCCGAGAACATTTCGGCGCTGGTTTTGATCGCGCCGGCAGCCATCCCTTGGGAAACGCCACTGGATGGTTTCAATCGGCTCGCCTCGACCACGACGGGGCGCCTTGCGGCATTACCGTTCGTGTCCGCATACACACCGGACTGGTTTGTCGAACGCGCATTGGATGAAGTTTTCGCGCCGCAGAAAGCCCCGGAAGGCTACGCCGCGCATTTCGGCCCAGGGCTGACGATGCGACCCGATTCGATGCATGCCAATGCACGGCAACGTGCCAACCTTCTGGACGAGATCACTGAGCTGCAACCACGGTACGGAGAGATTTCCGTGCCAACCGAGATCGTACATGGCACGGCGGATACCACGGTTGAAACCGACTGGCACGCGGAACCGCTGACCCAACAGATCCCTGGTGCGGAATTGATCCTGCTTGATGGGATCGGCCACATGCCGCAAGTGGTCGCCGCGCCCGAGGTTGCCTCGGCCATCGACCGGGCCGCACAACGCGCCGGTTTGCGTTAGGCTTCCGGCTAATCCATAGTCAGGTATGGATTTTATCGCGAGGTAAGGCATGGCCCGTTCGGACAAAGGCTTGATCGAACACTACTACCGGAATGAAGCGCCCAAAGACGTTCGCTCCGCGATCAAGGATGCCGGGAAACGCGAAATTCTGAACCCCTCTTTTCCCTACTCGGAAAAGATGAAGGGCAAGGAATATGATCGGCAGATGGAGGCTTTGCAGATCGAGTTGGTCAAGATGCAAGCCTGGCTGAAAGACTCGGATCATCGCGTGGCGCTGATCTTTGAAGGCCGCGATGCGGCGGGAAAAGGCGGCACGATCAAACGCTTTCGCGAAAACCTGAACCCGCGTGGCGCGCGGGTTGTCGCGCTCAGCAAACCATCGGATACCGAGCGCAGCCAGTGGTATTTCCAACGTTATATCCAGCATCTGCCCTCGGCAGGTGAAATCGTGTTCTTTGATCGCAGCTGGTACAACCGGGGTGTGGTGGAAAACGTTTTTGGCTTTTGCACCTCTGAAGAACGGGAACGCTTTTTCCGTCAGGTCGCTCCGTTGGAAACCGGGTTGGTGAATGACGGCATTCATTTCTTCAAGTTCTGGCTGAATGTCGGGCGCGCGGAACAGCTCAATCGCTTTCTGGATCGCGAAAATGACCCGCTCAAGCAATGGAAACTTAGCCCGATCGATGTTGCCGGTCTTGGAAAATGGGATGAGTACAGCCAATCCATCGCAGAAACGCTGAGCCGCACCCACTCGGATCACTGTCCCTGGACTATCATCCGCTCGGATGACAAGAAACGTGCGCGACTGGCCGCCATTCGTACGGTGTTGCACGCGCTGGACTATGACGAAAAGGACAAGAGCACGATCGGAGAGATCGATCCCCTGATTTGCGGCGGGCCGGACATCTGGGAGTCGTAGGCGCAAGATTGACTGGCAAACATGGTGCAGTTGTTGGACGGGCCAGCCTGCTTACTTTACAAGTTATGACAACAAAAGACGCCTGAGGCCTGGATGACAAAACGCGGGTATCACCACGGAAACCTGAAACAAGCGCTGATCGAGGCGGCATTGTCCTTGATCGAAGAAAAGGGTCCCACTGGGTTCACCCTGTCCGAGGCTGCCAAGACGGCGGGCGTGACCCCTGCCGCAGTGTACCGGCATTTTCACGGTCGCGAAGACCTGATCGCCGAAGCTGCGCGTCAGGGGTTCGAGATGTTTGCGGACCTGATGCAGTACGCATACGACAAAGGCCAGCCCTCGGCCCTGGCCGCGTTCGAGGCGACCGGGCGGGCATATCTGGCCTTTGCCCGCAAGCATCCCGGTCACTACATTTCGATGTTTGAAAGCGGTATTTCCCTGAACCGGACCCCTGAGCTGGCGATGGCCGCCAACAGGGCCAAGGCCGTTCTGGAAAAAGCCGCCAGTGAGCTGTCCAAGCACATTCCACCGGAAAAACGCCCGCCCGCATCGATGTTCAGCGCCCATATTTGGGCAATGAGTCACGGTGTCGTGGAACTGTTCGCCCGAAATACCGGCGCAAGCTCTCCCTTTCCGCCCGAAGACCTTCTGGAGACCGGCATCGGCATCTACTTGAGGGGGCTTGGTTTGGTCCCGCAGGACGACTGAACCCGATCAGAAAACCTTTCTGGGTTGCGGCACGCTCAGGCCGGACGTCACATTGATCAGGTCCATTTCGCCCATGCCCTTGATTTCCACGCGCCCAAGATCCGAGACCTGAAATTCGTCAATCAACGCATACTTCATTTCTTCGGGAGCAACGATTTTCATTGGGTTTGCAAAGACTTGCAATCGGGACGCAATGTTCACGGCCGGGCCAAAAACGTCATAGACGTATTTCTGGATACCGACGACCGACCCCACCGCGGCGCCCATGCCCAACCCGATACGGGCCTGCCATTTGTGCGGGTGTGTCTCGTTGCGCCGCTCGAGATACCTTAGGAACCTTACTGCGCAATGGGCGACGGCCGTTGCATGGTCCGGCGTCGCATCTGGCATACCGGACACAGCAAGGTAGGCATCTCCGATCGTTTTGATCCTTTCACATCCATATTGTTCCACGATGCGGTCAAATGCCGTGAAAATATCATTCAGCTCGCTCAGCGTGACTGTCGGGTCCGTTTTCGCAGCAAAATCGGTGAAGCCGACGAAGTCCAGCATAACCACCGACACTTGTTCATAAAGCTGCGGTGTCACAACGCCGAACGTCTTGAACTCCTCGTAAACCGCACGAGGCATCAGGTTCAGCAGCAACCTTTCGACCCGTTCCTTTTCCCGCTCAAGTTCGCGCGTATTGCGTTCCACCATGGTCGAATAGCTGTCGATCATGCTTTCCAATTCACGAATGCGGGTGATGTTCTGGCACTCGACAACCAGGACCTGCTCGGAAAGGCCATTGGCAAGGGAAACGGCAGTGGCAAATATCAGGGTCCTGCGTTTCGGCTTGATCTGCAACTCCACTGAATAACGCAGACCGGATTGTTTCACATCCTCCAGTTCGCGCATATCCAGGTCCGGAAGGAAGTCCATCAGGGTTTGTCCTTCGGCTGGTGTGCCGAACCATTCGCTGAAGGGTCCATTATAGAATACAAAACTTAAATCCGAGGCACGGACAACAGCCACTCCTACCCCGATTGCACGCAGCAGTTGTTCATTGATTGCAAGAATACTCATGCAGCGTCCCGCGCCACGATGATAGCGCGCTTCCCTTCGATTGCAGCCAGCGCCGTTTTCACATCACCATCCGACATTCCGTGCATCGACAATGCCTGCCCGAACAATTCGGCCATCTCGTCAAAGTCCGAGTGGCTGATGTTCAGGTTCCGATGCACCGCCTCGATCCGTTCATCACTGAACGATGCCGGTCCGCCGACCAGTGACGAAACGAACTTGGTTTGGTGATCGATCAGACGCGGCATGTCGATGTCTTCGAAGAACCCTCCGATTTCATCGGAGTCCAGCGCCATTTCGTAGAATGTCATCACGATACGGCTGATGGTTTTGAACCCGCCGTATTTTTCATAAATAGTCTGACCCACACCAATTACCTGCGCGTTAATTCTTCATAACACTGCAAGGTTATATCAAATTGACAGTTTTGTTAACGATTATGACCGGAACACTGATTTCAACGACCGGAATGGCTGGGTCGCCGAGTGTCTCAGACCTTCAAATCATCCGCAGTGGAAATGAACCCTGCATAGCCGCCCTGGCGCAGCAGACGCTTTTGTCGCCCCATTCGCCAACGCAGTTTTCGGCCCGCAGCCTGCAGTTCGCGCCGGACCCGAAACCAAAGCGGCCCCTTGTCCAGACCGCTATTCGTTGTCTTGTCCTGTGACCGTTCGCTGACTTTGACAGTTTCCACCGTCTGACCCTGTTGCTTCGACCAGATCATCTGCACCCCGACAGCAGGGAACACCTGAAACATGCGCCAGTCGGTGCGCGGAATAGATACGAAATCGTCCAAATGATCCGAGTAGGTTTCCGACCACGACAAGAGCTTTCGGCACCCGTCCTGCGACAGAATGTACGCAGCCGCACTGGGAGCCATTTCCAGCATCGGTCTCGCCATGACACCACCAATGGTCTCCTGTGGCCCGAAACGCAATGGTTTGGGTGAATAGTCAAGCTTCACAAAATCAAAGGCTTGGCCATTGGAAAGAATTGTCTCAATCACGCCTCCGGCGCTGGCAGACATTTCCACATCGTCCTCAAAAACCGCGGCGGCTTGCAGTCCCTGATCCGCGATCTGTTTCCAGACGGCCCGGTGGCTTTCAAAACAGGCAATCTCGCTTTGCTTCAGGCCCCAACGATTACCGGTTCCCGGGACGTATCCGTTCCCTTCAAGCGCCCCTTCTGCCTTCGCGTCCGTCGCACTGAATCGAATTGCGTTGCTCAACCCGGCTTTGGCGAACTCGGCCTCCATGAACTCCCGCCGCTCGGGAACGCGGTCCAGGTTGATATAAAACACACCGGTCAACTGATCCTGCCTCTGACGCTCCACTACCGTTCCTTTCGTTCAATTAGCGCAGGCCGGTCCTGCCTGATCCGGAAATCAACCCTGTACGCGGGCCACGATATGGCAGGCCGAGGATTCGCGGATCAAAATTCGCCAAAGCTGCCTGACATGCGCTTGCGTCTCCGCAAGATGGAATGCTGATACGCACGTTTGCTAAACAGCGTCAAAGGCAGAAGAACCCTTTCACCCAGCCCGTCAATCACGACCAGACGCCCGCCCCTCTGTTCAGCGCGAACAACGTTTTCCAACCCCATGTCGCCCATCAGAATGTTGCCGCGTTCCAAGTCATCCAGAAGATCCATGAATTCATCATGCAGCGCACGGATTTTGTCTTTGTCGCCGTCGTACGAGACAAATTCCTGATACACCGTCGGTGCCAGATCGCCGCCCGGGCCGGTCATCTTTTCCACGACCAGTGCCGGTCCCGCTGATGTCGACGCGTATCCCATAAACCGGGCCAGACGCTCGATTTCGGGGCATCCTCGGCTCAGGGCGGCCAGGTACTCATTGGCCTCGCGGTTCCACTGCCGCAGATTGCCATAACGCCATTCGGCGTATCGCGGTACAAAATGACTGCGAACCGGTTTATCCGTTCTGACCTTGAGCAGCGCGTTGTCTTGTTCAGGGTGCTGGAAAATCAGGTAATTGCGGCTTTTTCGCAGTGGTTCAAAAGAACTCAGATCGATCATGAAGCGTTATTCCAGTAGGTCAAATTCACCGCAACTGTCTTGCAAAGCCACAGCATGTGCCAGCCAGATATAAAAGCGCCGCTGTCTTGATACAATGCAGCATCCAGTCAATTCACCACTGATCGCCCCATCAATCCACGCGCGACCAACCGACATGACGAACAGTGATCCAGGGTGGTAGGAATGGGGCTGGCGCCATACGTTCTCTGACGAATAGTTCGGCCTGAAAAAAGCAGACGCATTGTCCTACATCACGCTGTAACCGCCATCCACCGGTATCGTCACGCCTGTCACAAATCCGGCCAGATTTGATGATGCAAGGTAAAGAACTGTCCCGGTCATTTCCTTTGGCTCACCCCAGCGCGCCAAAGGTGTTCGCTGGACGATGGAAGCACTGAACGTGTCGTTTGCCTGCGATCCTGCGGTCAGGTTGGTCCGGATCCATCCTGGCGCAATGGCGTTTACCCGTACGCCGTCACGCGCATAAGCGACCGCAAGCGATTTGGTCAGGCCAACGATCCCGGTTTTGCTTGCAGCATAGGCTGGACCCGATCCGCTTCCGAAGTAGCTGTACATCGAGGCGATATTGATGATGCATCCCGGCCGTTTGGCCAATTTCGGGTACAGCCCGTGGCTGAGGCGGTAAACCGAGTTGAGGTTGATAATCATGTTTCGATCAAACCCCTCGGGTGAGAGGCCTTCAGGAGGATCAACAAAGGTTCCCGCATTGTTGACAAGAACATCAACCTGACCAGTCGCGGCGACCAGGGAAGCTACCGAGGCTTCGTCTTCCATGTTCACCTGATGGTATCGGAAGGCGGAAAGGTCCGCCTGATACTCCCCGACCGATCCCCTTCTGCCGGTCACAGTCACCTTCGCTCCAGCGTCTACGAACGCTTCCGCGACGGCGAGCCCGATGCCGTTTGAGCCGCCTGTCACCATGACGTTCTGCTCTGAAAAATCCAGAATGCGCGCCATTACTCTCCTCCTGTCCAAAGTAAGCCGCCGTCGGGATCCTGTGGGCCAGCATTCAGGGGAAACTCGACAGCAAGTCCTTTCAATCTGCACGCGCCCATTCCAGCACGGCCGTTCCACGTTTCCCTCCAAATGTCGCGTTCTTGCCACGAAGCGTAAGCCGATCTTTTGCGACCTCAATTTCTCGCTGCAAGGTCAGGCCTACAAAATCCTGCAAAACCGAGACTAATACTTCATGATTGACCGTTTGGTCAGAGACTTGAAACGTACCGCAATAGGAGATGTGGCTGCCGAGTGCCGCTTGGGCGGCCTCGCTTGTTGCGGTCGAACTGTCCGAACCAAGAGGTTGTCTATCAGCCGCCATCATGTGCACGAATACATGCCCGTCCTCAGAATAGTGAAGCATTCCAATCGGATCGGGCCCGTATGGTTCCTCGTGCGTGCCATCGTCGTAGTCAAAGCGATAAGCGACAAGTTTCCATGTTCCGAGAACAGACTTTTCCGAGAGCCTTTCCGAGCCGT
Source organism: Ruegeria sp. BG6 (assembly GCF_056538465.1). Lineage (NCBI taxonomy): Bacteria > Pseudomonadati > Pseudomonadota > Alphaproteobacteria > Rhodobacterales > Roseobacteraceae > Ruegeria > Ruegeria sp. BG6. The sequence continues at coordinate 581,797 of NZ_JBQFTB010000001.1, forward strand.
TCATCCAAAAACTCCAGCTTCAATGCGTGGATCGGCATCAAACGCCGTGCGCCTGACACAGTCGACAAAAGCGGCCTTTTCGAATGGGTAATTTGTTATTGAAAGAAAGACCGCTGGTCAGTCAGCTGCAAGGATATGACTCGACCAAAATAGGTCAAACGAAAAAAGTCTGAATCAGCGGCTCTCAGAAGACGGCTGGATCTCGGCTTCGTTCGGTTTATGGCGGAGAGACAGGGATTCGAACCCTGGAGACGGTTTCCCGCCTACACACTTTCCAGGCGTGCGCCTTCGACCACTCGGCCACCTCTCCGTGAGCGGGATATTTGGACTATCGCCGGGGGATTTGCAAGGCCCGATTAGGGTGAAAATTCACCGGAAAACAACAGCACGGTTAAGAAGGTCAAACCTCGTCCCCATCGGCATCAGGCATGTCGGCTTCGGTCATCTCGACCGGCGCGGTTGATGGTGTTGCGGAGGGGATTTCCGCTGATTTCTGGTTGGTTTGGGCTTCCCCTGCCTTCAATACTTCGGGATTGCGCAACCAGACATCGCGCTGTGCGAACGGAATCTCGATCCCCTCTTCGACAAACCGCCGGTTGATTTCATGGTTCATGTCAGACTTCACCGATAGAACCCAGTTCACATCCCGAAGAATGCCGCGGATTTCAAAATCCAGCGAATCCGCGCCGAACCCCTGAAACACGACGCTGGGCGCTGGATTTGCCAGAACCATGGGGTGCGCATTAGCAATCTCGCCCAGAATTTTTTCGACCAGCCGGGTATCGGTGCCATAAGCCACACCAACAGGCACGATCACCCGCCCGATCGTGTTGCCGCGGGTGTAGTTCGTGACCACGCCACTGATCAGGTCCGAGTTGGGAACGATCACATCCGTCCGGTCAAACGTCTCGATCCGTGTAGATCGAACCGAGATGTCGCGGACGTAGCCCATCATTCCGTTCACATCGATCCAGTCCCCCTTGGAGATGGGACGCTCGACCAGCAGGATTATGCCCGAGACGAAATTCGATACGATGGTTTGCAGACCAAAGCCAATGCCGACCGAAAGTGCACCAGCAACAATCGCCAGCGACGAAAGGTTGAAGCCTGCAATCGTGATCGCAATCAAAGCGGCTAGGAAAATACCGACGTAACCGGTGCCGGAAACAATCGCGTTTTGCCCGCCCGGATCAATACTGGTCTTGGGCAGAAGCGAGTTCCTCAACCCGCTTTGCAACATGCGCGTCAGGCCATACCCGATGGCGAAGACCACAACAAAGGTAAAAAAGTTGCTGGGGGAGATTGTCACTCCACCGATATAGAACCCTTGCAATAGCTGGGACCAGATCTCTTGCAGATCCGTCCTGCGCGCGCCCCAATAAAGCGCGAGAATAGGCATCGCCAGAATGGCCATGGCAAATCCGACGAGAACGGAAAAAAGCGAATCCTTGGCGGCCTCACCTTTGCCGCTGAACCATCCGTAGACCGAAGCCAGGAAACGCTGAAAAATCAGCAATGCGGCAATGAGGACCAGTGTTTTTACAGCCGGGAAAACAATCGCTTCAGCCGCGTTCGTGTATCCCAGAACAGCGAGTATGGGACTGCCGATCCCCAGCAGGAACAAGGCTCTGCGAATGAACTCGACCAGCTGACTGAACCCGGCAGCCCGGGCCGTCGCGGCCGGTTCATCCGGGTCAGGTGTGGTATCCACGGTTCGGACCAGGCGAACACGCAGCAACAGCAGGGCCGTCCCGAAAATTACCGGGAACGCGACCACGGCACGCGTCGCGTCAGAGATATTCTCAATCTGCTCAAACAGCTTTACCAGTTCGTGCAGGATCAGGAACCCCGCCAACAGATCTAGATGAACTCGTAACTCTCTTACCCGTTGCCTCGACAGTTTCTTGAAACCCTGCGCTTCCTGCAGAACATGGAACTGTCGGCCAATCCAGTCGTAGAAAAGTATGATCCCTGCCCAATAAGGCACGTTTTCCATCAGCAGAGCGCCGCGCAGCCCCAAAATACCCGTCAGCGACACTGCCGTTACCAGTAGCACAACGCCAAACCACGGCAGAATGATCCGCAGCAGAGAGGTCAGGAAAGCCCAGACACCACTGCCCTGCCCGCCCAGACGCCGCAGATATTCACCGGCGGATTCAGACCATCGCTTTCCATAGAAAAGCAGGACACCTGCAATCACGACAAGGGCAAGAATGCCCAACCCGCGGTCGCGAAACCGTTCATGAACCACGTCTGTTTGAAAGTTTCTGCGTACCTCATTAAACAGACTGCGCGCTGCTTCGTTAACATCGGTCCAGGCGGGACCCCAATGGGCAGGATTCAAAGGAGACGGACCGCGCTCTAGCAGTTCTTTTGCCTGACGGTCCCGCAGCAATTGATCAATTTCGAAGATAAGACCATTCGCCCGGCTGAACGCCTCTTCCGAGATTATCCTAGGGACCCGCAGACTGTTTAGCTGCTCCTCAAGGTGATTTCGAAGGTTGGCGATGTCTTCCGGTTCGGTTGCATCACCTTCCGGTTCCGGACCAAGCGCCTTCAGTTGGCCTTCCAGCGTTTTGATACGTTCTGTATTCGCGCTCCGTGCATTGTTGAAATCTTCGCGATAGTCGCTGATTTCACTCCGCAAATTTTCAAGAGCCGCGTTTGAGGCCTTGTTGGCCTCGATTACCGTTTCAGCCCGATCCGCCGTTTTGACCCAGCCCTGATAGTACTCGCTCTGTCGATCAGACAACTGGGCGAACGCAGAGCCGCCCAGTACGGCAAAACACACCGCAACAAGGGCCAGGAACAGGCGGATCTGCTGCCGCATCATACGTCCTCGAACACGCCCGGGATACTGCGTGGCGCATCGGTCATCCAATCAGGAACCGGCAGCTCTTTTTCACGCAGAAAATCGGGGTTGAACAGTTTGGACTGATAGCGAGTGCCGTAGTCGCACAGGATGGTTACGATGGTATGACCTGGTCCCATTTCTCTGGCTAACCGGACCGCACCAGCCATGTTGATCGCGGTTGATCCGCCCATTACCAAACCTTCCTCACGGAGCAGGTCGAAGATATAGGGCAACGCTTCGTTGTCTGTGATCTGGTAGGAAAAATCAGGCGTGAACCCTTCAAGGTTCTTGGTGATCCGAACCTGCCCGATACCCTCGGCAATCGATCCGCCTTCCATCGCGATCTCACCCGTTGTGTAATAGGAAAACAGCCCGGCGCCCATTGGATCGGCCAATGCCACTTTCACCCCTTTTGGCTGCAGCACTTCGGCCACACCGGCAAGCGTACCACCCGAACCTACGGCGCTGACAAATCCGTCGACTTTGCCGTCGGTCTGCTCCCAGATCTCGGGGCCGGTCGTTTCCACATGCGCCCGTCGGTTGGCGACATTATCGAACTGATTGGCCCAGATCGCGCCATTGGGCTCAGATTGCGCAAGTTCTTCGGCCAGGCGCCGTGAATAGTGCACAAAATTGTTCGGGTTGCGGTAAGGCGCCGCAGGAACCTGAACCAACTGGGCACCTGCCAGGCGCAGCATGTCCTTTTTCTCTTCCGACTGGGTTTCGGGAATCACGATGACAGTCTTGAACCCCATCGATGCGCCCACCAGCGCCAGACCGATACCGGTGTTACCTGCGGTACCCTCGACAATTGTCCCGCCTGGCTCCAGATCTCCCCGGGCAATTGCGTCACGGATGATGAACAGAGCGGCACGGTCCTTGACGGATTGCCCCGGGTTCATGAACTCGGCCTTGCCGAGGATCTCGCAACCGGTCTCTTCACTGATGCGGCGCAACCGGATCAATGGTGTTTTCCCTACTGCGTCGGCAAGATCTCGTGCAATGCGCATGGCGCCCTCATTTCAATTTGGTATCGTCAGAGATTTACAGGCGCGCCGCAGCAACCACAAGCAACGAAACTTAACCGCGCAACCGGTCGCGATGTCGTGCCAGCCAATGGGCCAAGGTCAGCAGTGGCATGTCCTTGAAGGCATGACTGTCAACCATTCCAATGAATTCGGCATACGAGAAAATCCGGCTACGGATGTTCTCGCCCTCGGAAGACAGGCCACCATTGTCGGTCGTTTCGGTCAGGTCAGCCAATCCCAAATACAGATGGACGAACTCGGTCGACGAACCGCTGGAAGAATACACCCCTCCGGCGTACTCCAGCGCACTGGGGGTCACGTGCGCTTCTTCCTGAGTTTCGCGAATTGCCGCCTGTGCGGGCGTTTCGCGAGGATCGATCATGCCCGCGACCGGCTCCCACATCCAAGGTTCCGGGTCGTCGATCAAAAAGACCGGCACGCGAAACTGTTCGACCAGCAAGACCGTGTCCCGTAACGGATCGTAGGGCAGAACAACGACGGCGCTTCCCTGCATCAACCCATTGTAGTTCAGAACCGGACCCATTGATCCGTCGTAATGGCGGTGTTGAAACCTGATTTCATCAATCCCAAAATAGTTGATGTAGGCGGACTTGCGATCATGGACGATCACGTCCTGCGCCGTGTCGCGCGCATCACCGGTCTGACGCCGGCGCGCAGCCAATCTGGCCCAGGCCCGGGTCCGGATGGCTGGAAAACTTCGAGCAATCTCAGCGGCTTCGACCTTGCCGTAATGGGCCATCACCTCATCTGCGGCAAGTAGCGTCAGTTCTCCCCAATCTCCAAACCAGTCCTTCAGGGACCAGGGTTGGTCCGGCGTCCAAAGGTTGGGTTCTGGAAAGAATACGCTTGCCGTCGCCTTCGTTCCGTCAGGCAGCTCAAGGTCACGGGGGCTGAGGTTGTAATCGAAACCACCTTCGTAGTAAGTCAGCCGTTTCAAATCCTCGGGACCGAATCCCTGCACCAGCAAACCTTCAGCCTTGCTGCCATTCTCGCTGACAATCATCGGAAAGCTTTGCCCCTTCACACCATAGACGGCGTGGTCGGGCAATCTGGCCTCAGATATTTTCAACTCAGACAGCGGGCGGCCAAGCACACGTTCCAGCAACGGCTGGCACCTGAGCGTGCCGTAAAAAAATAGATCAGACACGGGGATAGAGCTTTCTTGTTCAGTCGCTTAACGCCAGCGGCGACTCGCTTCTTCGGTCGCCAACCCGGTTATGACAGCGCCCACCGCAAGCGTCACCAGAATGTTCGGAACAATCAGCTGCTCGCCAAACTCGACACCAAGCTTGAAAATCGCAAGGACCGCCTCGAACGGGCCGTCATACCTGTGACGCATCGCCAGGCGGAACATCTCATAGGTGCCCTGCACGAAAAGTCCCCAGAACACCAAAGATGCGACACCGGTCAGTCCGTTGTTGACACCTGCCGTCCATCCGCGACCAGCCCGCTTGCCCATGATTTTCCATCCGCAAACGAACCCAAGCGTAATGTTGACCAGAGTGAAATAGCCGTAATCCTTACCCTCGTCCCCGTTTTCGATGATCATCGTGGAGACAATAAAGGCAACCACCACCAGACATACAGCGGCAACTAGACGTGAGGCACTGGGCATACGAGGGGTCCGTTCGTTAACTCGGTTTTGCTATGGTGATCTGTGTCACATCGCAATTGCCGGTGTCAAAGGCCGCGCCGCATGCAGTCAAATAATAATTCCACATGCGGCGAAAACGCTCATCAAAGCCCATTTGGGAAATCTCTTCCCACTTGGCATTGAACGTCTCGTACCAGCGTCGAAGAGTCAGGTCGTAGCTTTTACCGAATTCGCGTGACTTCATCACACTCAGCCCGGCGCGTTCAATCTCTTGCCGGAGGATGGTTGGAGACGGCAACATTCCACCGGGAAATATGTATTTCTGAATGAAATCAACACCGTTTTTGTAATAGTCCCAGCGGTGATCACCCACCGTAATGATCTGAAGCGTGGCCTGACCGCCGGGTTTCAGCCGGTCGCGTACTGTCTCGAAGTAGACAGGCCAGTACTTCTGCCCAACCGCCTCGAACATCTCGATCGAGGCGATCCCGTCGTAATGCCCCTGTTCGTCGCGGTAATCCTGAAGCTTGAACTCAACCTGATTCAATAGCCCAAGATTTTCAATACGTTGCCGCGCAAAGTTCAACTGTTCCTGACTGAGCGTAAGGCCGGTGACGCGCAGCCCACGTTCCTTTGCGGCATATTCGGCAAAACCGCCCCAACCGCAACCGATTTCCAGTATGTGATCCCCCGGCTTGGCACCCATTTCGTCCACAAGGCTTGCGTATTTTGCGATCTGCGCATTTTCCAGACTTTCCTGCCCGGTCTCGAACAATGCGCTGGAATAGGTCATCGTATCGTCCAGCCACAGGGAATAGAAATCATTACCCAAATCGTAGTGGTACGAGATATTTTTTCGGGCCTGCTTGCGGTTGTTTCGATGCAACCAAAACCGAAGCCTTTCATAGGCCTGAACCAGAAACCGACCGGTGAAATCGTCATAAACGGCCTCTGATTCCAGATGAACCAGATCCATGAACGACCGCAGGTCAGGCGTGCTCCAACCGCCCTCCAGATAGGCGTCGGAAAAACCAAGCTCACCCTCGCGAACCAGTCTGGAAAAAACATCCGGATCATGAATATCGACCTGCGCCACCGGCCCGGGCTTTGCGCCTTCGGTTCGAAACACCCGACCATCAGGCAAGACAATATCCAGCCGTCCATTTTCCATCCCGCCAAGCATTTTCAGCACTTGTGAAAAATATCTGGGCAGGTTCTTCTGCCCTTCAGTTGTGGTCAGGATCATCCGCTCTCCCCTGTGCGGTCGTAGAAATAAGCTAGGCCGAGTTTCTGTTTCTGGCAAGTTTTCAGTTCGTTACCGACTTTTCGCCTGTTCATAAGCTGTCAGAGCTCGTTTTCGACCGTCCGCCAATTCCACAATCGGCGAAGGGTAACGCGCGTCCGGCGCCAGCCCCCATGAATTGGGCGCAGCATCAAAGTATGCCAGCGCGGTCTTCGGTGGATTATCCTGGATTTCCGCGATCCATCGTTGCCTGTAAACCGCATCCGGGTCGAATTTCTGTGCCTGCGTCTGCGGATTGAATATCCGAAAGAACGGCGCCGCATCCGGCCCCGAACCTGCGACCCATTGCCAACCCATCGCGTTGCAGGCCGGATCCCAGTCGATCAGGCAATCCTCAAACCAGTTCATCCCGACTTTCCAGTGTGTCATGAGGTGTTTGGTCAGGTAGCTTACCACAACCATCCTCGCGCGGTTGTGCATCCGGCCTGTCACATACATCTGCCGAAGTCCGGCATCCACGATTGGAACGCCGGTTCTGGCCTGCTTCCACGCCATAACCGACGGGGCTTGGCCATCCTCAAGCCAAGGAAATCCATCCCATTCGGGCCGCCAGTTGTTCGTCAGTAACCGAGGCGAGTGATACATCAGATGATACGCGAATTCCCGCCAGATCAATTGCCGCAGAAAGGCGTCGGTTCCGGGAATGCCCATCATCGAGGCGTTCTGAACGGCGTGCCACACCGTTCGCGGCCCAATCTCGCCCAGTGACAGATATTCGGACAGGTTCGAGGTGCCGTCTACATCCAAACAATCGCGTCGTTCCTGATACCGTTCGATCCGATCCAGAAACTCTAGCAGGCAATCATTGGCGGACCTTTCACCAGGTTGCACATACGGCCGAACGACCCGGCTTCCTCTGTTCATCGCAGCCCCAAGGGACCAGTCGACCATATCCTCGGATTTCGGCCAATTATCAGGATTTTTCAGCCTTGATGGAGCATCCTGCGGAACAGGTATCTCCTTCTCCCGCACCGCGCGCCACATCGGTGTGAAAACCTTAAAGGGTTGTCCGGATTTGGTTGCGACCTGCCACGGTTCAAACAGCAAATGTCCGTCGAACGACCTTGCATCAATACCGCCATCTGTCAGGGTTGCCTTGATACGAGTGTCACGGGCGATGGCATCCGGATCATAAGCGCGGGTCCAAAAAACCGATGCGGCCCCGGTCTCGGCTATCAGTTCTTTCAAAACGTTCAGCGCATTGCCGCGTCGAAGGATCAGGCGGCTACCGACGTCCCGAAGCCTGCTGGCGAACGCCTCGAGCCCCAGACCCAGGCGCCATTTGGGGGCTGCACCCAGACCGCGCACAAGGTCGTCAAATACGAAAACCGGAATGACGGGGCGGCCTGTCGCTGCGGCAGCGCAAACCGCGGGATGGTCGGACAGGCGCAAATCCCTGCGAAACCATAATAGTATTGGCGCTTTGTCTTTCTGCATATCCGCCCCAAGTGTTTATTGGTATTACGAAATCAGGCGGATATTGGATCACAAAACCTTATCCAATGCGTCCAGAAGCTGATCGACTTCCTGTTTCGAAGTGTAGTGCGTGAAACTGACACGCAATACGCCGTGTTCCGGCGCGACCCCCATCGCCTGAAGCGGGCGGACAGCGTAAAAGTCACCGCCACCCGCCATAACACCATGATCGGAAAGGTCACGGGCAACGGATTCCGCTTCACGGTTCAGCGATATCGCAACCGTAGGTGCCCGCATCGAAGCGTTTGCCGGGCCAATCAGGCGAACCGTGTTGCGGTCCTTTACCGCATCCAGCAACGGCTGAAGTAGGTCCATTTCATGTGCGCGCATCAGGTCGTGAACAAATTCACCGCGCGCGCTTGCATCGGTGTCAGGCCCGCCGTGGTGATCGCACAGAAGGTCGACATAGTCGGCCATGCCCGCGCTTGCAGCGATCTGCGCATGATCCGGCCCTGCCGGGGTAAAGCGTTTGTACAAAACATCACCGTTGAAGAAATGCGCCTGGTTCGGAAGCATTTCCCCAAGCGTGCGGCGAATGACCATGCATCCCTGATGAGGACCATAAGTCTTATATGCTGAGAACAGGTAGATATCCGGCCCCAGTTCTCCAACATTCGGAAAACCATGCGGCGCGTAAGAGACGCCATCGACGCAAACAAATGCACCTGCGGCATGGGCAATAGCGGTGATTTCCGTGACAGGGTTGATCTCGCCCACAACGTTCGAGCAATGCGGGAAACAGATCAGCCGCACCTTTTCATCCAGAAGGTCTTCCAGATCCTGTGGGTTCAAGGAACCAGTATCCGGATCAATTTTCCATTCGCGGATTTCGATGCCGTCGTCGGCAAGGCGCCTCCAAGGTCCGGAGTTCGCTTCGTGGTCCTGATTGGTAACAACAATCGCCTCACCCGGCTTCATCCACTGCCGAAACGCCTGCGCCAGGACATATGTATTCTGCGTGGTGGACGGACCAAAACTCAGCTCATCTGTGTCAACGCCCAGAATGGCGGCCATGCGCGCGCGCGCCTCGTCCATTTCCTCGCCCGCCAGGCGGCTGGCCTCGAAAGGTGCATAGGGCTGAACCTTGCGCTGCCTGTAGAACCGCGTCAGCCTGTCGATGACCGGTTTGCATGTATAAGACCCGCCAGCGTTTTCAAAAAACGCCTGCCCCTGAAGGCCGGGTTCAGAAAAGGCCGGGAATTGTGCCCGAACAAAATCGATATCCAGTTTGGTCATGGCTCGCTACTTTCTCGTCATGCTGCGCATCAGGGGCAAGGTGCCCGGGCATGATCCCGGATCCCTCAGAAATCATGGCAGGTCTTCCAGCCCAGCCGCAGACCTCATCATGAAAACAAGGAAGTGCAGGCAAATCTTCAGTCGGGACGTTCCCAAACGAAGATCCCGGATAATTAGCCAGCCGCTTTCGCGTTGGTCAACCGGAACGTGAGGGGAAAAGACACCCGTCTAACTTCGCTGCCTCGGTCAGGACTTCATCGGATCTCAAGCTCATCAGAGATTTGCTTTCGATATTCTTGATTATGCAAGCAAGGCGAGCGTTCAGCAAAAGCAGCGATTTCATTTCAATGAACAGAACCGCAAATCGGACACAAAAGGCAAACAGGCCGGGGATTTGAACCGGCCCGCTTTTTGACATACAGCAGATTGTTAGCCCTGAACCTTGGTATAGGTCCCCTCACCCGCAAGAATGCCGCGGAAACCGCCGGGTTCGTCCAATCCAAACACGATCAAAGGAAGGTTGTTGTCGCGCGCCAGTGCAATGGCCGAGGCATCCATGACCCGCAGGCGTTTTGCCAGAACATCGTCATAGCTGACGGTGTCATAGCGCTGTGCGTCGGCGTGAACCTTGGGATCCTTGTCATAAACACCGTCGACACCGTTTTTGCCCATGAAGATGGCTTCGCACGCCATTTCGTTGGCCCGCAGCGTGGCCGCCGTATCCGTTGTAAAATAAGGGTTTCCGGTTCCGGCCGCAAAAATGCAGACCCGTTTCTTTTCGAGATGTCGCACAGCGCGGCGGCGAATATAGGGTTCACATACCTCGTCCATCCGGATGGCGGAAATAACCCGCGTAAATACACCCACCTCCTCAAGCGCGGATTGCATGCCCAATGCGTTCATGACGGTGGCAAGCATTCCCATGTAATCCGCCGTCGTACGCTCCATCCCTTGCGCCGAACCGCTGAGGCCCCGAAAAATGTTGCCGCCACCGATGACCATACAGATCTCGACGCCCAGATCGTGCACAGATTTCACCTCCTGTGCGATACGCTGAACGGTGGGCGGATGCAGGCCGAACCCCTGATCCCCCATCAGCGCTTCGCCCGATATTTTCAGCATCACGCGCTTGTATTTTGTCTTGGGGGTTTCGGTTGTCTCGGTCGAAGGGGATTGGCTCATGTTGCGCTCCGGGCTGGCACAGGTTTAATTCCGGCGCAAAATGAAGCAAAAGCACCGCAGGTTCAATGCGGAACGTTAGGAATAAGGCAGTCCAGATGGCCAACGCAATCTCATCGCGGTTTTGGGACATGTTGCCCCCCGTTCCGGATGACAAGCCTGTTCTGATCGCCGGGCCCACTGCGTCAGGAAAATCGGCGCTTGCGCTGCAGATTGCCGAAAAGTTCGGTGGTGTCATCGTCAATGCCGATGCAAGCCAGGTTTACGATTGCTGGCGGGTGATTTCAGCGCGCCCGTCGGTCGAGGAAGAAGCCCGTGCGCCACACCGTCTCTATGGACACATTCCATTTGACCAGATCTATTCGGCAGGACACTGGCTGCGCGAGGTCAAACCCCTTTTGAACTCAGCTGAGCGTCCCATAATTGTGGGCGGCACCGGGCTGTACTTTTCAGCACTGACTGAAGGAATGGCAGAAATTCCCGCGACGCCACCTGAAGTGCGGGCGCAAGCGGATAAGTTGGAACTGCCCGCTCTGATCGCAGGTGTCGATCCCGACACTTTAGACAAGCTGGACATCAACAACCGCGCCCGCGTTCAGCGCGCATGGGAAGTAAAGACCGCGACCGGACGCAGTTTGTCGGACTGGCAGGTAGATACCCCACCCCCGGTTCTTGCCTTGTCTGATACCGTTCCCATTGTTCTTGACGTCGACAAAAACTGGCTGCTGGACCGTATCATTCGTCGCTTTGATCTCATGCTGGAAACAGGGGCCTTGGACGAGGTTGAAGCGATGCTGGATCGGTATGATCCGACCCTGCCGGCCTGCAAGGCCATCGGCGTCCCGGAACTGGTTGCTTACCTCGATGGCCGAATGACTATGGATCAGGCCCAGGAACGCGCCACGATCTCCACTCGGCAGTTTGCCAAGCGTCAGCGCACGTGGTTCAGGGCCAGGATGGGAAAGTGGAATCCCGTAGACTTCTCAAAATGATACTAAACATTCCTAACTGAGTGCCGGATACTCTGGCGCATCTTGAATATGTTGCTTCACGGCCTGCCAAACCTCGCCAGTCGCGAACGACTTTGTGTACGAATGTATTCATTTCCAAAAGCTCCATCACGCCGCGACTCGCCAGGATGAACGGGGCGCATATGTCGTTTTTGTACTCTGTATGCCGATTTCGAACATTGACGTAATCCGAATTCTGGTGCGGAATACGTTCATGGGGAATGTGAGAATCCAAAAAAGAAGACCCAAATGCTCGTTGAATGCGACCGGCCGGTCTGCCTGATTCCGAGCACACTAAATCGACAAATGTACCACAGGGAGACATCTTGATGAAAAATCGTACCATGACCGGGGCACCAGTTCACTGGGCGGCAGAGATGCACGCGCAGGAATACCGTGACGGCAAGCTAAGCCGCCGCGAGTTCCTGACCCGCGCCACGGGGCTGGGTGTTACGGCTGCTGCGGCATACGGCATGATCGGCCTAGCAGCTCCGGCGCGCGCCGCTGGTGAAGATGCCAAACAGGAAGGCGGAACTATTCGTGTTCAGACCGAGGTTCGCGCACTGAAAGACCCGCGCACCTATGACTGGTCGCAAATCGGCAACTACAGCCGCGGTACTCTTGAATATCTGGTCGAGTACAACTCGGACGGTACATTCCGGGGCATGCTGCTGGAAGGCTGGGAAATCAACGACGACGCGACAGAATATACCCTCAAGGTTCGTCCGGGTGTGAAGTGGAACAATGGCGACGACTTCACGGCCGACGATGTGGCGTTCAACATTGCGCGTTGGTGCGACAAGTCCTCGGAAACCAACTCGATGGCGGGTCGCTTTGCAACGCTGGTCGATGAAGGGACGGGTCAGGCGATCGAAGGTGGCATCGAGGTCGTGGACCCGACGACCGTAAAGCTAAACCTGCCCAAATCCGACATTTCGCTGATTGCGGGCATGTCTGACTATCCGGCAGCGATCGTTCACCAGTCCTTCAGCGAAAATGACCTGCTGAACAACGTGGGCACCGGTCCGTATCTGATGAGCGAACTGGAAGTCGGCGTCAAAGGTGTTCTTGTCCGCAACGAGGAACATACCTGGTGGGGCGAGGAAGTTTTCGGCCGTCCGGCGCTCGACCGTATCGAATACATTGACTACGGCACCGACCCGTCTGCGTGGCTGGCGGCTCTGGAATCTGATGAAGTCGACATGCTGTACGAGTCGGTTGGTGAATTCATCGACGTCATGGACGGCCTCGGCTACGTGAAATCCGAAGTTATCACCATGGCTTCGATTGTAATCCGTCCGAACCAGCTGGCCGAAGTTGACGGCAAGCAACCCTATGCGGACAAGCGTGTGCGCCAGGCTCTTCAGATGGCCGTGGATAACTCGGTCTGTCTGGAACTGGGCTATGGCGGCCGTGGCACAACTGCCGAAAACCATCACGTCGGTCCGATCCACCCGGAATACCCTGAACTGCCGCCGCAGAAGGTCGACCCGGAAGGTGCGCGCAAGCTGATGGAAGAGGCCGGTATGGCCGATTTCGAGCACGAGCTGATCTCGATCGACGACGATTGGCGCCGCAACACGACAGACGCCGTGGCGGCGCAGCTTCGCGATGCGGGCATCAACGTCAAACGGACCGTTCTGCCGGGCAACACGTTCTGGAACGACTGGGTGAAGTATCCCTACAGCTCGACCAACTGGAACCACCGTCCACTGGGTGTTCAGATCTGGGCGCTGGCCTACAAATCGGGCGAAGCCTGGAACGAATTCGGCTGGTCCAATCCTGACTTCGACGCGATCCTCGACGAAGCGCTTGCCATCGCGGATGCGGACAAACGCCGCGAGGTCGCTGCACGTGGCGCCGCGCTGATCCAGGAAGAAGGTGTGACGATCCAGCCATACTGGCGCGCACTCTACCGTCACATGAAGGACGGGTTGGTGGGCACCGACATGCACGTGTCGTTCGAACACCACCACTACAAGTGGGGTTGGGCAGCCTAAACACTGCCGACTGCAAACCGGGGGCGCCTGATCGGGGCGCCCCTTTCCAGCCGCAGACTAGCCGACACGGGGTCGGATGTCCGAGGCCAGATAATGGTCCAATGATCTGCGGAACACCTGAACAAAGGGGCCATCATGGGACTTTTCATCCTCCGTCGGTCAGGCGTGATGCTGCTTACAGCTTTGTGTCTGACATTCGTGGTCTTCTTTCTGACCAATCTTTACCCGAATCTTGAAAAACTGGCCAAGACACAGGGCAACCAGCGGATGTCGGACGAGCAGGTGGAAGCCTGGCTTGAAAACCGCGGCTACAGAGAGCCGATGCTGATCAAATACGGCCAATGGCTGGGTGTGGCCCCCGGGTTCACCAACACGCTGGCAGACGGCCAGTTTGTCGGCACCTGTGTGCGCCCTGGCACGACCCCGGAAACGACGCCCAGCTATTGCGGCGTTCTGCAGGGTGAATGGGGCTATTCGACCGTATTCAAGGACGACGTCGGCAGCATTGTTGCAAAGCGTCTGGGGAATACCGGGTATCTGATGTTCTGGGTTCTGGTCCTGATGGTTCCTTCGGCGCTATTGGTCGGTGTATTGGCGGGAATGCGGGAAGGATCGGCGCTGGACCGTTCCCTGTCGACATTTTCGATCATCACGACAGCGACACCTGAATATGTGTCCGGCGTTATCTTCATCGCGATCTTCACCTCGTCCACGGTCGGCCTGAAATGGTTCAAGGGCACGGCCACACAGGCGATGGACAACCCGACATTCGAGAACTTCTTCCTGCCGGTTCTGACTATTGCCCTCTACGGGATGGGATATATCGCCCGAATGACCCGCGCCTCGATGACCGAGGTGATGACCGCTCAATACATCCGGACCGCCCGTCTGAAAGGGGTATCGTTCGGCAATATCGTTATGAAACACGCATTGCGCAACGCACTGATCGCGCCGTTCACCGTCATCATGCTGCAGTTCCCATGGCTGCTGAATGGTGTCGTGATCGTCGAGACCCTGTTCAACTACAAGGGTTTCGGTTGGGCGCTGGTGCAAGCCGCGGGCAACAACGACATTCAGCTGTTGCTGGCAATCTCGGTCGTGTCGGTCTTCGTGGTGCTGATCACGCAGCTGATCTCGGACATCGGCTATGTGTACCTCAACCCGCGCATCCGCATTTCGTAAGGGAGATAGAACATGGAACCTCTAAGCTGGACCGGCTCTATCGCCTTTCTGAATCCCCTGCTGATGATCGCGATTGCGGTACTGGTATTGTCGATCCTGGTCTGGATCCTGGCCAGTATCGTCCTGCCCGAAGCCCAGGTGAGCGTCAATCCGGATGGCACGCTCAGCTCGGCCGGCGGGGTGCGTGGGCTGATACAGTCGTCATTGCGCCTTAGTTTTCTGGCCTCAGTCGGCCTGGTGCTTGCCTATATCGTGCTGGGCATCCTGTTCGGAACCGGTGCCGGTATCATCGGTGCCATCTCGCAACAATTCCTGCCTGTCTGGGTGTCACTGATCATACTTTATGCCATGTCGATCGCCTTCAAGCGGCGGCTGGGGCTGTACGGCAAACTTTACGACAGCCCAATCGGCATGATCGGTTTTGGCCTTGTCATGTTCTGGGTCTTTACCGGGATATTCGGAGCGATGGACCTGATCGTGACGCACGACCCGCTGGCGCAAGTCTCGGGTATGAAGAACAAGGTCCCTGGCACTCCGCTGCCAAATCTGGAGGAAGGCGAATTCGCCTGGTATCTGCTGGGAGGAGACAATCTGGCGCGCGATGTGTTCAGCCGGATGGTCAAGGGCGCCTGGATCGTTGTGCAGATCGCACCACTGGCCACCATGTTTGCATTCATGGTGGGGATCACGTTGGGTCTGCCAGCCGGTTACTATGGCGGACGGCTGGATACGTTTCTGTCTTTCCTTGCCAACCTGATCCTGGCCTTCCCCGTGATCCTGCTGTTCTATCTGCTGGTCACCCCGGAGATCGTCGCGACAGGTGTGCCGAACTACATGGCGGCCGTCCTGTTCCTGTTCCCGATCCTGTTTCTTGGGGTGCTGCTGAACTCACGCTATTACACGCGGCCAAAATTCCGCACGCCACTTCTGATCGGGGTGTTGGGCGTTGCGATCTGGCTGTACCTGTCGCTGATTTCGACAGGCGGTTACGTGATCAACACCGATGACTATCGCATCTGGGGTCTGCCGACCTATCTGGATCTGTTCGATATTCCGGGCGGTATTCTGGTTGTGTTCGTTTCCGTGGTCTTTGTGAACTCACCAACCGTGTTCCGTATCGTCCGTGGCCTCGCGCTGGACATCAAGACACGCGATTATGTGGCGGCGGCGCAAACCCGTGGTGAAGGTCCCTGGTACATCATGCTATGGGAAATCCTGCCAAACGCGCGCGGCCCGCTGATCGTCGATTTCTGTCTGCGTATCGGCTATACCACCATCCTTCTGGGAACGTTGGGTTTCTTCGGACTGGGTTTGCCGCCTGAAAGCCCGGACTGGGGTTCGACGATCAACGAGGGGCGCAAGCTGTTGTCGATCTATCTGCACCCGGCCCTTCCGCCCGCGCTTGCGCTCTTGTCGTTGGTTCTTGGTTTGAACCTGCTGGCAGATGGTTTGCGCGAAGAAAGTCTGAAGGACTGATGTGATCGAGGCCGGAGGCCCTGCCCCCGGACCCCCGGAGTATTTTCGAAAAGATGAAGTTGGTCGCTTGAACAGCTTCATCAGGGAGTAGGAAACGATGAACAAACTGGCGGAATATGACGGCCCGATCCTGGAGATTGACAAGCTGTCGATTTCATTCTTCACCCGCCTGCGGGAAATACCTGCCGTAATGGATTTCTCGGTCAGTGTGCAGCCGGGCGAGGCTGTGGGACTGGTCGGTGAGTCCGGTTGCGGGAAATCGACCGTTGCGCTGGGTGTCATGCAGGACCTGGGGAAGAACGGGCGTGTCGTGGGTGGTACGATCAAGTTCAAGGGCCGCGATCTGTCCGAGATGACCACTGAGGATTTGCGCGACATTCGCGGCAACGAGATCGCGATGATCTATCAGGAGCCGATGGCCTCGCTGAACCCGGCAATGAAGATCGGCAAGCAGCTGATGGAAGTGCCGATGATTCACGAGGGTGTGGGCGCTGAAGAGGCGTATGCCCGTGCGCTGGAGGTGGTCACCGATGTGCGCCTGCCCGACCCCGAGCGGATGTTGAACTCATTCCCGCACCAGTTGTCGGGCGGTCAGCAACAGCGGATCGTGATCGCCATGGCGCTGATGTCGAAACCAGCACTGCTGATCCTTGACGAGCCGACGACCGCACTGGACGTGACGGTCGAGGCGGCGGTTGTCGAACTGGTCAAGGATCTGGGCAAGAAATACGGCACCTCGATGTTGTTTATCTCGCACAACCTCGGTCTGGTTCTGGAAACCTGCGACCGGCTGTGCGTGATGTATTCTGGTGAGGCTGTCGAGCGCGGGTCGATCAAGGATGTGTTCGACGAGATGCAGCACCCCTACACGCAGGCGTTGTTCCGTTCGATACCACTGCCGGGGGCGGACAAGAATTCGCGCCCGCTGGTCGCCATTCCCGGGAATTTCCCCTTGCCCCATGAGCGGCCTCCGGGATGCAACTTTGGCCCGCGCTGCGATTATTTCGAAGAAGGGCGCTGTGATGCGCAGGACATCCTGATGCAGGCGGTGCCCGGCAATGACCGGCACCACACGCGCTGTCTGAAGTTCCAGGAGATCGACTGGAACGCCCCGATCACTGTGGGCGAACAGAAGGAGAAGGCCGAGATCGGCCGAACCGTTCTCAAGATGGACAACCTCAAGAAGTACTACGAGGTTGCGGCGAACGCCTTGTTCGGTGGCGGCGAGAAGAAGGTGGTGAAAGCCAACGAAACACTGAGTTTCGAGGCGCATGAATCCGAGACGCTGGCCATTGTGGGTGAATCCGGTTGCGGCAAATCCACCTTTGCCAAGGTCCTGATGGGGCTTGAAACGGCTACCGACGGTCAAATTCTTCTGGACAACCGCAATATCGAACAGGTCCCGATCGAGGAACGTGATGCCAAGACCGTTGGTGAAGTTCAGATGGTGTTCCAGAACCCGTTTGATACGCTGAACCCATCGATGACCGTGGGGCGTCAGATCATTCGCGCATTGGAGATCTTTGGCGTCGGCAACTCCGAGGCAGAGCGCAAGAAGCGGATGCTGGAACTGCTGGATCTGGTGAAACTGCCCCGCGCCTTCGCCGACCGCATGCCGCGTCAGTTGTCGGGTGGCCAGAAGCAACGGGTCGGTATAGCCCGGGCCTTTGCCGGTGACGCCCGCATCGTTGTGGCGGACGAGCCCGTTTCCGCGCTTGATGTGTCGGTGCAGGCTGCCGTGACCGATCTGTTGATGGAAATTCAGCGCAAACAGAAAACGACTCTGCTGTTCATCAGTCACGATCTGTCGATCGTGCGCTATCTCAGCGACCGTGTGATGGTGATGTATCTGGGCCATGTGGTCGAACTTGGGACCACAGATCAGGTCTTTGCGCCACCATATCATCCATATACCGAAGCCCTGCTGAGCGCGGTGCCCATCGCGGATACGTCGATCCAGAAAGAGCACATTGTTCTGGAAGGCGATATTCCGTCGGCCATGAACCCGCCGCCGGGATGCCCGTTCCAGACCCGCTGTCGGTGGAAGTCACAGGTGCCGGATGGACTGTGCGAGCAACGCGTCCCGCCTGTTCAGACACTGGCGGACGGTCATCAGGTCAAATGTCATTTGGCCGAGGATATCCTTGCCCGAATGGAGCCGGTCATCAAGATTGCCGCAGAATAGGCAACGTGAATCTATTGACAAAGGCCGGTCGTCAGACCGGCCTTTGCTTTTTCGCGCCGCATATTTTTGGACGGCGCCCGGGATATGTTGTGAGTGGTAGCCCCGGTCAGAATTGTGCTCACCCGGTCAGGACGTTGTTTCCGAAATGCATGAATTCCTGATCCATGCCTGCGACCTCGCCGGCCTCCAGTTTCAGACCGGCACTGTCGAGCATCGTATGGCTCTTTTGCGCCTTCACCCATTCATCTGCGGACTGCAACGTTGTCAGCGTGTATGACGTCACTTCGTTCAGGTAATGGGTCGGGATGATTACCTTGGGTTTCAGCCCGGCCACGATATCATTGCCCTGATCATAACTGAGGATGTGCTGGGATCCGTCCACCGGCAGGGTGAGAACATCCACCTGCCCGATGGCATCCCAGAATTCCTGCGGCGGATTGTGGCGGTTGTCGCCCCAGATCAGGGTGCGGATCCCGCCGGTTTCGACGCGGTAGACGACCATGTCCATGTGGCCGACATTGTTCGGCGGGCAGGCCTCGGCTCCGAATTCCGCCAGCGCATTGGTCCAGTCATACCAGCCCGGCGCAACACAGGCATGCTTGTCCGCAAACCCGGTAATCTTGAGATCGGCAAATTCAAAGTTTCCGACCATCCTGTCCAGCACCATGGTCGAACTCGGCCGTTCGATCGCATCATGATCGAAATGCGCGTGGGTTGACATGGTTATGTCCACGGATATCTGCGGAAACTCATTGCGGAACCAAAGCCCCCACGCACCGGACGGATCGTCACGCCACGGGTCGAACAGAACCGTCGCCCCGTTTGGCGATGTGATCTTGATTGCGCAGTGACCGTAATAATCAATCCCCACAGCGCCGGTCGAAGCCTGCCCGGTCGAGCCCTGCAGGTCGATGACGTGGTTATTGTTCCCGGGCTGAAGCCAGGCTTGCGATTGCGCCTGTACCGGCGATCCGGCAACCAGAGACGCCCCTGCCCCCACACCTGCCGCACCAGCAGCCAGAAAGAATGATCGGCGCGACAGGCCGGGTGCCAGTGTGTCCCGTGATCCATTCATGATTGTTGGCTTCAGATCCTTGCGATCCATGTGTCGACCTCCGTGTTGGTTAGGTGCGGTACGATCCGCACCTTCACAGGCAGGCTAACAAGCAAAGGTATCCATTCTCAGACGAGAAATATCGGGGGGTAATATGGGGGCGTTCCCCATACTGAGCCTTCACGAAATCGTGAGCAGATGGCTGCGCAGGTTCTGATCGCGGCCTTCCAGTCCGAGTTTCTTGCGAATGTTGTTGCGGTGAAAATCAATGGTCGAAGTTTCGCGGCACAGAACCTTGGCTATGTCCTTGGTGGTCTTTCCCGTCATAACAAGCTGGGCGATTTCAATTTCTGTCGGTGTCATGATCGAAAACGCGTACGACAACTTGTCAGAGATATCCGAGGTGATCTGTTTCAGATTATCCTCGGCAAGATCCAGATACGCGTGAGAGGCGTCTTCCGCGTTCAGATGATCACGCAGTTTGTGCAGATACGGAAGAACCATGGCCCGAACCTGCTCGACAATCTTCTGGTCCCGATTTTTCCGGTCGTCGTCGAGGCTGGACAACAAAACGCGCAGGGCTGTGTTGGTCTCTCGCAGTTCTTTCGTGCGGGATTGAACCCTGTCTTCCAGTTGCGCCAGCGTCTCATTCAGTTTCGCCTCAAGCGCGCGGCGCAGATAAACCTCCTGCAACAAAGCCAAATCAGCTTCGACCATGCGGGCGAACTGGATCAATCCCTCGCGGAAAAGCAGCGCGCGGCGGTTGCGGTGGCGGTCCAGCACGCAGATCGTTCCGAATATCTCGCCGTCCGGCCACTTCAGCGGCAACCCGATATAAAAGGACATGCCGTGTTCAAGGTCTTCATTTTCGTTCCAGACCGGGTCACATGTCGCGTCCTCGACAACCAGTTCGCCGTCGCGTTCGAAGACGCCCTGACAATACAATTTGGGGTGCAATTGAAAGTTCATGCCGACGGGATACGGATTTTTTGGGTGATCGGATGTGACCAGAACCCTGTGATCGGGCGCATCCGTCTTCATGATCAGGCTGGCCGGAACATCGGCAAGCTGCGCCACAAGATCCACCAACCGCTGCCAATTGGCCATTGTACCTTGCGGGATGTCCGGGCGATTGTGTGGCATCGGATGCCTCGTTGGTGGTGGAGCTTTCCCTCTCAGGTTAGGCCGACCGTAACCCGGCGATCAAGAATCCGCCCCTCCGCAGTGCAGCGAGGCCATTTCAGCCGCCCCAAATCACCTTCACGTAGTTCTGGGTCTCCGCATAAGGCGGTATTCCACCGTGCTTTTCCACGGCCAGGGGACCGGCGTTATACGCCGCCAGAGCCAGCGGCCAGGATTTGAACTTGCGATATTGCCACGACAGGTACCGCGCGCCACCTTCCAGATTTTGCTTTGGATCAAGCGGATCAACCCCCAGCAGATTGGCGGTCTGCGGCATGAGTTGCGCCAGCCCAAGCGCCCCCTTGTGGGATTTCGCAGTAGGGTTCCAGCCACTTTCCTGCTGCACCAGCCGCAGGAAAAGATCTTCGGGGATACTGTGCTTGCGCGCAGCGTCACGGGCCAGCGCCAGATATTGCCCCCGGTATTTGCCGGTATAACGTTTGTTGAATTTCCCCTGGGCGGATTTCGGCTTGAGCCGCTCGGACCCGCGGTACTGGGTCGCGGATCTGCTATCCAGGACTTTGGCCTGCTTTAGGAATATGTCCTTGCGGCTTTTGCTGGACAACGTCTGCGCACTGGCTGGAACCGACGCCAGCAACAGGCCCAGAACAAAGAAGCCACCAATCATAGACCGCATTTATGCTTATCCTGCTCACTCAAAACTCTGCCGGAGTATAGGTATTCCAGCCAATAATGAAAGCTTGGTAAACAAATCCTGAGAGTTTTCCCGCCGGGTGTTGTAACCATCAACTCGGTTTCAACCGGATCGCAGTCCGTATAGGGTCGCTTAGGAACACAGGCGCCAGATTCGGGCGCGATCAAGTCAGAACAGTACGGGGAAATACATGGCGGGTTCAGTCAACAAGGTCATTCTGGTCGGCAATCTAGGCCGCGATCCTGAAGTGCGAACATTCCAGAATGGCGGCAAGGTCTGCAACCTTCGCATCGCCACGTCCGAGACATGGAAGGACCGCAATACAGGTGAGCGGCGCGAACGGACCGAATGGCACACGGTTGCAATCTTCAACGAAGGTCTGGTTCGCGTGGCCGAGCAGTATTTACGCAAAGGCTCGAAGGTCTATCTTGAAGGTCAGTTGCAGACCCGCAAATGGCAGGACCAATCTGGCCAGGACCGCTATTCGACCGAAGTTGTTCTGCAGGGGTTTGGCTCTACCCTTGTGATGTTGGATGCCCGCGGTGAAGGCGGCGGTGGTGGATATGGCGGAAGCCAGTCTGGGAGCTATGGCGGTGGTCAGGCCGGCGGAGGCTATGGCGACTCCTACGGCGGCCAGTCCAGCACACCGGCCCCTGCATCAGGCGGAATCGACGACGACGAGATTCCGTTCTAAGCATAGCGGAGACATATCATGACATGGTCCTTCTCTCTCGGCCGGCTGCTCGGGTCCGAACTGAGGGTCCATGTCACCTTTTTCCTGTTGCTCGCCTGGATCGGGTTCGCGGCCTATACGCAGGGTGGATGGAACGCAGCCCTGCAAAACATCATCTTTGTCCTGCTGCTGTTTGCCTGTGTGGTGGCGCACGAGTTCGGGCACGCGCTTATGGCGCGTCGGTTCGGCATCAATACCCCCGACATAACCCTTTTGCCCATCGGTGGCCTTGCCCGGCTTGAACGCATGCCGGAAAAGCCTATGCAAGAGGTCTGGGTGGCGCTGGCCGGGCCGGCGGTCAATATTGTGATCTGGTTTGTGCTGGTCACTTTTGGGGCCAGCATGCCCATTGAAACGATGGCCCAGATCGACTCGGTCCATATCGGACTTTTGAACCGGTTGGCCTATATCAATCTCCTGCTTGCTGCATTCAACATGATCCCGGCATTTCCGATGGATGGCGGACGCGTTTTCCGGGCCCTGCTATGCCTCAAGATGGACCGGGTCAAAGCCACCCGCGTCGCAGCAATGGGCGGGCAAGTTGTGGCGATTGGTTTGGGCTTTCTGGGCCTGAATACAGGCAACCCCATTCTGGTGCTCATTGCTGTCTTTGTTTTCATCGCGGCCAACGCGGAAAGTCAGGATGTCGCAATGCGGTCTGTGGCCCGGCGGGTATTGGCGCGCGACGCCATGATCACCGAATTTCATCCGCTTTCGCCCGACGATACGCTCGACACCGCGGCGCAGGCCGTCATTCATACCACGCAGCACGAGTTTCCGGTGATTGAAGCCGACGGAACGCTATTGGGATTCGTGACCCGCAACCGCCTATTTGCCGCTCTTGAGGGAGATCGTCCCAGATCGGACCCTGCCACTTCGATTATGGAGACGGATATTCCGTCGGTTCAATTGACAAGCGGCCTGGAAACCGTTCTGGACGGTCTGCACAAAGGCGCACCCGCAATTGCCGTTCGAACTGCCGGTGGGCGCATGATTGGGTATATCACACGCGAAAATATTGGTGAGCTGATGGTTCTGCGCGGCCGCTGAAAGCGCCTTACAATCAGCTGATTGAAAGAGCATCCTCAAGTACGGACAGGACCGCATCGCGCGGAACATCAGAGGTCACAAAAGCCTGACCTATCCCGCGCGCCAGAATAAATCGCAATTGTCCATCAATGACCTTCTTGTCCTGCGCCATCAGATCCACCAACGCCTCGGCCCGCGGCAATTCACCGGGAATGTCAGCCAGATCCGTTTTCATCCCCATCGCCTGAAGATGCGCCCGCACCCTGCTGGGATCTTCCTGCGAGCATAGCCCCAGCCGTGAGGACAGTTCAAAAGCCAGGGCGCACCCAATAGCGACACCTTCCCCATGCAAAAGCCTGTCCGAGTATCCTGTTGCTGCCTCTAGCGCGTGACAGAACGTATGACCAAGATTCAGCAAGGCTCGATCACCCTGCTCAGTCTCGTCGCGCGCAACGATGTCGGCTTTCATCTGGACGGACCGGGTAACGGCATGCACGCGGGCCTGCATATCGCCCGACGACACCGAAGGCCCGTTCGTTTCAAGCCACTCAAAGAACGCGGCATCGCCCAACAGGCCGTATTTTACCACTTCCCCGTAGCCCGAAAGAAAGTCCCGCTGTGTCATGGTGCCCAAGACCGAGGTATCCGCAAGCACCAGTGAGGGCTGGTGAAACGCGCCAATCAGGTTTTTGCCTTGGGGTGCGTTGATGCCCGTTTTTCCACCGACCGAGCTGTCGACCTGCGCCAGAAGCGAGGTCGGGATCTGCACGAACCGCACACCGCGCCGCAACACCGCAGCGGCAAATCCGGCCAGATCGCCAATGACGCCGCCGCCGAGGGCGACAACGACATCGCGCCGTTCGATCTTTTCCGCCAGCAGCCATTCGACCGCACGTTCAAAATGAGGCCAGCTTTTTGTCGCCTCGCCGGCGGGCAGTGCCAGCGCGCTCATGCTGATGCCTGCAGATTGCAACCCATCGCGCAAACCATCCAGATGCAATGCGGCGACATTCTCGTCCGTCAGAACCGCCACTTTTGGCCGATGCAGCAAGGGCGCGATAAACTCACCGGACTTCGCCAACAGATCAGGTCCAATCTCAACGTCGTAAGACCGATCTCCAAGTTCCACATTTACGGTTTGATGCATTTATTTTTGTTCCAGAACGTCCGGGCGCGTCATCAAAGACTCGATTACCCGGTTCACCATATTGTCGATCGAAATTTCGCCGTCCGAAACAACGGTCAGATCAGCCTGCGCATAGACCGGCACGCGATCTTCATACAGGGCACGCAAGGTCGCGTGGGGATCAGCCGTGCGCAGCAAGGGGCGCGTGTCTTTGTGCCGGACACGGTTCCACAACACATTCAAATCGGCGCGCAGCCAGACCGACACCCCACGTTCGCTGATCATCCGTCGGTTATCCCCCGACAAAAATGCGCCACCGCCGGTCGAGAGGATGCCTTTTTCCTCATCCAGAAGACGCCCGATGACCTGGCTTTCCTTGGTCCGGAAAAAGGATTCACCATCGCGCTCAAAGATTTCCGGGATCGTCATATTCGCCGCCGATTCGATTTCGGCATCGCTGTCTAGAAAGGGCACGCCAAGCCGCGCAGCAAGGGCGCGACCCACGGCCGTCTTTCCTGCACCCATCATTCCCACCAAAACAACCGTTTTGTGCAGTGCAAAGCCTGCTGACGGGTCAACCGTGCGGGTGTTATGCTTAATTTCGCTCATTTCACCGTGAATGACGTGATCTTGTGAAAATTGCCAGTTATAACTTGGTCAAAATCAAAAATTGAGGCAGCGTTGAGCCATGGGCCGCTTGATCAAGTTCGTTATATATATCATTTGCCTGAGTTTCATCGGGCTGGTGGCCTATACCTATGTTGGCCCCTACTTCGGCGCGGACTTCTCTGCCCCGCAAAGTGAAATACGCGAACCGGTTGATTTGGATGCAAATTAAAGCAGCGGCGGTGTTGCTGGTTCTGGCTGGTACGGCGCAAGCGCAACAGGAACCTCTCTCGGCCATTGACTGGTTGACCGATCCGCCCGAAAACCTGCCAGGTACAGTTCTGCTGGAACCCCCGGTTACCCAGACCGGCATTCAGCCCGACGTCCAGGTCACACCGCTCGAGGCTTTATCGCAACCGCTGGGTCTCGTGTCATCATCGGTCACCGGGCTGCCCGTCGATCTGTGGCAGAACAGCGATCCAGATCGTCTGGCCGAGCTGATTGCGGATGTTCCGGTCAAATACAATGCAGCGATGCAAAGGTTGCTATTCACCCTGCTGTTATCTGAAGCGCGGGCGCCCTCGGGACCAGAAGCGGAAGAAACGCTGTTATTGGCCCGCCTGGACCGGCTGATGCAATTGGGGGCCGCTGATCCCGCCCAGTCTCTGGTTCAACTTGCCGGACCAACCGACAGCCAGGCGCGATTTCAGCGCTGGTTTGACGCCACACTTCTGACTGGCGACGAGGACCGCAGCTGCACCGCATTGATTGCACAGCCTTATCTGTCGGCCGACTACGCTGCTCAAATCTTCTGTAAGGCGCGCCGCGGAGACTGGGTCTCGGCCGCGCTGACACTGGAAGCCGCGCATGCGTTGCAAATTCTGCCCGACGAAGATCTGGCGGTTCTTGATCGCTTCCTTAGCCCTGAACTTTTTGAAGGGGCCGCATATCTGCCGCAGCCTGAAAACCCCGATCCGCTGAGTTTCCGGCTGTTCGAGGCCATTGGCGAACGCTTGCCCTCGGCCCCTTTGCCCCGAGCATTTGCAAACGCGGACCTGCGCGATGTTGCAGGCTGGAAAGCCCAGATTGAGGCAGCCGAACGTTTGACGAGAATCGGCGCTTTGACCCCCAATCAGTTGCTTGGCCTGTATACCGAACGCAAACCTGCGGCCTCGGGCGCGGTCTGGGATCGGGTTGCGGCTGTTCAACGGTTTGAAAGCGCGCTTGAAACCGGGAACCCCAACTCCATTGCCGAAGCCCTGCTGACGGTCTGGAAACAGATGCGCGACATCGGGCTGGAAGTTCCTTTTGCCGAACTGTTTGCCGAGCGGCTGTCGCGGGTTACGCTTCCAGATGACGCATCCGAAGCCTTGCGTTGGCGCATTCTGCTTTTGTCTGAATTGTACGAAACCGCTGCAATTGACATACCTGAAACGGAACAAGGAACACAGTTTCTGGCAGCACTGGCGCAAGGTGATCCCGGTCGTGCCAAATCACCATCTCCACTTGCAGATGCCGTTGCCGAGGGGTTTGTCTGGGCCGCACCGATCCCATCCGACATCGAAACCTTGCTGGCCAATGATCAGCTGGGCGAGGCCATTCTGGAGGCCATGACCCTCTTTGCCCATGGTGCACGCGGAAATCTTGTGGACCTGACCGCTGCCATCGCCACTTTGCGCCGCGTCGGACTTGAAGATACAGCCCGTCGCGCGGCGCTTCAGTTACTGATCCTTCAAGGAGTTTGAGAATGGCATCCCCGGCCACTCAGGACTTGTGGATTTCCACCTTTTTACAGGCTCAGGCGGCCGAGCTTGGCGCGGCAACCAACACCCTGCTGGCCTATGGGCGTGATCTGAAAGATATTGCGGCCTGGCTGGAGCGGCGGTCTTCGAGTTTCGCTGACGCCGACAGGGACCGGATCGAAGCCTATCTGATCGATTGCGACGCGCAGGGGTTGTCCCGCTCGACCCGCGCGCGGCGATTATCGGCCATCAAGCAATTGTACCGGTTCGCCTTCGAGGAAGGTTGGCGCGACACCAACCCGGCCATTCAGATCAAGGGTCCCGGGCGGCCCAAACGATTGCCCAAAACGCTGGATGTACCCGAGGTCGACAGGCTGCTGGACGCTGCACGCCAAACCGGGCGCAGTGTCGCGGATCGGGTTCGCAATACCTGCCTGATGGAGCTTCTTTACGCCACTGGGATGCGCGTGACCGAGCTGGTCTCGCTGCCGGTTTCATCGGCGCGGGGCGATCCGCGCATGCTTCTGGTTCTGGGCAAAGGCGGGAAAGAGCGGATGGTGCCCCTGTCCCCGCCTGCCCGCGATGCGTTGGCGGCATGGCTGCCCCTGCGGGACGAGGCCGAAGACCAAACGGTCGCGAAAGGTGGGCAAAGATCCCGGTTTCTGTTCCCGTCCCGGGGCAAGTCCGGCCATTTGACACGGCACAGGTTCTTTTTGCTGGTCAAGGAGCTGGCGGTTCAGGGCGGTGTTTCGCCCGAAAAGGTCACACCGCACACTCTGCGCCATGCTTTTGCCACCCACCTCTTGGCCAATGGCGCAGATCTTCGGTCGATCCAGACCTTGCTGGGTCATGCGGATGTGGCGACCACGGAAATCTACACTCATGTTCTGGACGAACGCCTGTCAGAACTGGTGTTGGAGCATCACCCGCTGGCGAAAGACCCGGACAACAAGGGCTAAACCCTTGATCCGGAGGGGTGGCACCCCCATAACAATCGCAACCGCATCAACAACAAAGAACAATGGAACCCACTTCTTCACTGATCGACGGCGCTTTTTGGTTCACCACCGGCGCAATCCTATTTTTGCTTGTTCTGTCAGGCTTCTTTTCGGGATCCGAAACGGCATTGACCGCGTCATCCCGCGGCAAGCTGCGGGTACAAGCCGACAAGGGATCACGCGGTGCGCAAAAAGCGTTGGACATTACCGACGACAATGAACGCCTGATCGGTTCGGTTCTGCTGGGCAACAATCTGGTCAATATTCTTGCCGCCTCGCTGGCAACGGCACTTTTTACGCGACTGTTCGGCGAAAGCGGTGTGGCGCTGGCAACGCTGGTGATGACCTTGTTGGTTTTGATCTTTGCCGAGGTTCTGCCAAAGACCTATGCCATCACGAACGCGGAAAAAGCAGCCGCCGCGGTGGCTCCTATCATCGGAATCGTGGTGACGGTGTTTTCCCCTGTCGTCGCGGCGGTGCGTCTGCTGGTGCGCGGCGTGTTGCGCCTGTTTGGCGTTCAGATTGACCCCAACAGCAACATCCTTGCCGTGCGCGAAGAAATCGCGGGCGCCCTGCATCTGGGACATTCCGAAGGCGTGGTCGAAAAAGAAGACCGGGACCGTATTCTGGGCGCGCTTGATCTGGGCGATCGCGCGGTGGAAGAGATCATGCTGCATCGATCCAATATCGAAATGATCGATGCGGACGACGCGCCCGAAAAAATTCTGAAACAATGTCTGGAAAGCCCGCACACCCGCTTGCCCGTCTTCCGCGACGAGCCCGAGAACATTGTCGGCGTCGTGCACGCCAAGGACCTGTTTCGCGCCATGTATGCCCAGGTGGGCGGACACGATGGCAACACAGACCGGCTGAAGTCCTTCGACATCTCCAAGGTAGCCACCGATCCGTATTTCGTTCCCGAAACCACTACTTTGGACGATCAGATGCGGGAATTCCTGCGCATGCACAGTCATTTTGCGCTGGTTGTCGATGAATACGGCTCGCTCCGCGGCCTGATCACGCTTGAGGACATTCTTGAAGAGATCGTGGGCGAAATCGCCGATGAGTTCGATCTGGACGAAGAAATAGCGATTACGCGGACCGATGACGGGCAGTTTCTGGTCGAAGGCGCGATGACGATCCGAGACGTCAACCGCGCGATGGAATGGACCCTGCCCGACGAAGAGGCCAACACCGTCGCCGGCCTGGTCATTCACGAGGCGCAGATGATCCCGACTGTCGGACAGGTCTTTTCCTTCCACGGGTTCCGCTTTGAAGTCACCGCGCGGGAAGGCAACCGGATCACCGGGCTGAAGATTCGCCCACTCTGAAGCAGGATGCTATAGCAGCCAGCCGCAGGAGTCCGGCCTCCCAACGCAATCGATTGTTTGCGTGCCCAAGCGACACCCAATGTCGTATTTGGCGTTGCATCCCCTGCCCGCCGATACAGACTGGCATAAAACCTTGTGGAGCAAATCATGAATCTCACAACCCGGGTTGCCGTGATCGGCGGCGGTGTCGTCGGATGCTCGGTCCTGTACCACCTGACCAAACTTGGGTGGTCAGATGTTATGCTGCTGGAACGGTCAGAGTTGACCAGCGGATCCACCTGGCACGCGGCCGGGGGGTTTCACACACTGAACGGCGACACCAATATGGCTGCCCTTCAGGGCTACACCATCCGCCTGTACAAAGAGCTGGAAGAGATCACAGGCATGTCCTGTGGGCTGCATCACGTGGGTGGAGTCACGCTTGCCGATAATCAGGACCGGTTTGACATGCTTCTGGCTGAACGGGCCAAACATCGGTTCATGGGACTGGACACTGAAATCGTCGGGCCCGAAGAAATCCGCAAGATTGCGCCGATCACCAACACCGAAGGCATCATCGGCGCGCTGTATGATCCGCTCGACGGGCATCTGGACCCGTCCGGTACGACCCATGCCTATGCCAAGGCGGCCCGGATGGGCGGGGCCACGATCGAAACCCATTGCATGGTCCGGGAAACCCGGCAACGATCTGACGGCACATGGGATGTCGTCACCGACAAGGGTACGATCCACGCCGAACATATTGTCAACGCTGGCGGCTTGTGGGCCCGCGAGGTCGGGGCGATGGCGGGTATCTATTTCCCGCTGCATCCGATGGAGCACCAGTATCTCGTTACCGACTCGATCCCGCAGATCGAAGCAATCATTGACGCAGGCGGCGAACACCCGCATGTGATGGACCCCGCTGGCGAAAGCTATCTGCGGCAGGAAGGACGCGGTCTTTGCATCGGTTTCTATGAACAGCCCTGCAAGCCTTGGGCCGTGGACGGAACCCCGTGGGAGTTCGGCCACGAATTGCTGCCCGATGATTATGACAAAATCACTGACAGTATCGAATTTGCCTATAAACGCTTCCCCGTTCTGGCCGAAGCGGGCGTGAAATCCGTGATCCACGGCCCGTTCACCTTTGCACCTGACGGGAACCCTCTGGTCGGGCCGGTGCCGGGCATGCGCAACTACTGGTCAGCTTGCGGCGTGATGGCCGGATTCAGCCAGGGCGGTGGCGTTGGCCTGACGCTGGCGCAGTGGATGATCGAAGGCGAACCCGAACGGGACGTCTTTGCCATGGACGTTGCCCGCTTTGGCGATTGGATAAGCCCCGGCTACACCCGCCCGAAGGTGATCGAAAACTATCAAAAAAGGTTCAGCGTCGCCTACCCGAACGAGGAACTGCCCGCTGCGCGTCCAAACCGAACCACACCGATGTATGACATTTTCAGCAACATGGGCGCGGTCTGGGGGCAGCAATTCGGGCTGGAAGTTCCCAACTACTTTGCCCAGGGCGATGAACCTGACCACGAAACCCCGTCTTTCCGTCGTTCTGACGCATTCGAGGCCACCGGCCGCGAGGTGCGCGCGGTTCGTGAAGCGGTGGGTATCAACGAGGTTCACAACTTCGGCAAATACCGCGTCACAGGACCAGATGCCCGGGCCTGGCTGGACCGGATCATGGCGGGACGGATTCCGCAGACCGGGCGGCTGTCCCTGTCTCCGATGCTTTCTCCCAAAGGAAAACTGATCGGTGACTTCACCATTTCCTGTCTGGGTGAAACAGAATTTCAACTGACCGCCTCTTACGGCAGCCAGGCGTTTCACATGCGTTGGTTCCGGCAGAACCAAACCGGAAATGTCGAGATTGAAAACATCAGCGATCGCCTGAACGGATTTCAGGTCGCGGGCCCCCTGGCCCGCGATGTTCTGGCAGCCTGTACGCGGGACGACGTATCAGGCCTGAAGTTCATGGATGTACGCCGCATGACGGTGGGCATGACCGACTGCATTGTTCAGAGGGTCAGCTATACCGGCGATCTGGGGTACGAGGTATTTTGCTATCCGATGGCCCAGCGGCAGTTGTGGCAGACCTTGTGGCAAGCTGGGCAATCTTTTGGAATGGTGCCGTTTGGTATGCGCGCGATGATGAGCCTGCGTCTGGACAAGTTTTTCGGCTCGTGGATGCGTGAGTTTTCACCGGATTACACTGCTGCGGAAACCGGACTGGATCGGTTCATCTCCTTTGCAAAAAACAATGATTTCATTGGCCGCACGGCAGCCGAGCGCGAAAAGGAAGCCGGTGTCACACGCCAACTTGTAGCCTTTGAAGTCGATGCGGATGACACGGATGTAAACGCATACGAGCCGATCTGGCTGGACAACGGAGTTGTCGGGTTCTGCACATCCGGCGGGTATTCACATTACGCCGGTAAATCTATCGCCCTGGGGTTTCTGCCCGCCGACCGCGCCCATGACGGACTTGAAGTTGAAATCGAAATACTTGGCCAGATGCGCAAGGCGCACGTGATCTCAAAACCGCTGTTCGATGCGGATGGCGCGCGGATGCGGGGATGACTCGGGGCTGCAGCCCCAGCATGATGGCGGAATGATTCAGATACCCGTCATTCTTCTGGCCGCAGGGCAATCCAGCCGCATGGGCGGTGCAGACAAGCTGATGCAGGATGTCGATGGCATCCCTTTGTTGCGCCGCTCGGCCCGGGCTGCGTTGGCAGTCGGGCCGGTCTTCGTTGCGCTGCCTCCCGCCCCGCATCCGCGTTACGGTGTCTTGAAGGGACTCGATATTCATGCGGTGGAAATCCCGGATGCCGATGAAGGCATGAACGCCAGCCTGCGCGGTGCCATGGCCGCAATCCCAGCCGAAGCCAAAGCCGTCATGGTTCTGCTGGCGGACCTTCCGGAATTAACAGGCAATGATCTGGAGGCGGTCGCGGCCTGTGTCACAGCTCATCCGGACAAACTGATCTGGCGTGGTGCAACGGAAAACGGAAAGCCGGGGCACCCTGTCATTTTCGACCACAAGCTTTTTTCGTTACTGAGCCAGCTCAAGGGCGATGAAGGCGCGCAATCCGTTGTGCGTGCACATTCCGACAGGGTTCATCTGCACCGCTTGCCCGGACACAACGCGCTGCTGGATCTGGATACGCCCGAAGACTGGGACGAATGGCGCAAAACACAGCCCTAGAAATAGACGCGGCCCGGTCGTTGTCGACCGGGCCGGTTGCCCAAAAGCAAGACTACCACTTTTCACCAATTCCAAAAGCGCGACCCAACCACCTTACAAGGCTATCGGGTATTACGCTGCCGAACCTAAACAAGACCCCCTCGTTAACATGCCGCTCAGCGCTTCTGGTACTGAGTAAGCCTTCAGCACCCCCTAGTGCTTCTGGCTCCCCCTCGCTTGGACAATTTCATCGTCGCTTATCCAACCCTTTCAAACAATCTAAAATTGGAAGAAGCGGTTAATTTCGAAGAAGTCAGGTAGTTTTTGCGCAACATCTCGCTTATTGAAACTCAACTTTAACGCGATCACGCTCTTATGGCCAAGTTACAAATCGGTGTTTTATGATTGCTTGGAGTGATCAATAACAGCTAAAAGAAAATGCGTTACACTCAGGTCTAGTCAGTAGATAATATCTCTTCACAACCTGAAAGCGATTTACTGATCCGCACAACTTTGCGCGACCCCTTTGTTTACCAAACAGATTCAATTCACCAGTTTTCATCCATTGACAGCGATTTTGGCAACAATACACCGATTCGTGAGCTGCGATCCCTTTTCACGACCGGTATCGGTTGACCTGATTGGTAACAAAGGAAGGCCCGAATGTGGCTGAATTAAGATTTCTTAATCTCGCGATCATGAAAGCCCAAACCTGAAGCGGCATCTTCTGTCTCAACGCGCGGGTGTAACCGCGTGATGTTAACAGGAGAACTAAATGAGCATCCGAAAATCCTCGCTTCTTTTGCCACGAACGTCTGGCTGGATCGGGGCCAGCGCCCTGGGCGCAACCATGCTGGCCTCGACCGCCCTGCCGTCGTTGGCCGATGAAGCCCTGGCAGACCTGGTCGAATCCGTTTCGCCATCGGTCGTGACCATTATCGCCAAACAACAGGCCGCCCCTACCCCGGTTCAGGGAAAAGAGTTTGATTTCGAAGGCCACCCGTTCGGTGAGTTCTTCAAGCGCTTCGGCATGCCTGAAGGTTTCGACGCCCCCCAACGCGGCCCGACCCAGGGGCTGGGTTCGGGATTTGTGCTGGATGAGGACGGCTACATCGTCACCAACCACCATGTCGTAGACAATGCCGCCACGGTTACGGTCCGTCTGAGCGATGACCGAACCTTCGAAGCCGAGATCGTGGGGACAGACCCCCTGACCGATATCGCCGTTCTGAAAATCGACGCGGGCGAGGACCTGCAGGCCGTCAAGATGGGCGATAGTGAAGTAATCCGCGTCGGTGAAGACGTGGTCGCTATCGGCAATCCGTTCGGTCTGCATTCGACCGTGACCACCGGTATCGTTTCGGCCAAAGGCCGCAACATCTCGCAAGGGCCATATGCTGAATTCATCCAGACGGACGCGGCCATCAACAAAGGCAACTCGGGCGGCCCGCTGTTCAACATGGAAGGCGAAGTCATCGGCGTGAACTCGGCCATCTACTCACCCAGCGGCGGCTCGGTCGGTCTGGGCTTTGCCGTAACCTCGAATATCGTCGAACACATCACCGCCGACCTTTTGGATGATGGTCAGGTAAGCCGCGGCTGGTTGGGTGTCTCGATCCAGAACGTAAGCCCCGAACTCGCGGCCGCATTGGGGATCGATTCGTCAGCAGGCGCACTTGTGTCGGATGTCGTACCCGGCAGCCCCGCGGAAGGCGCCCTGCAGCAAGGCGACGTGATCCTCAGCTTCAATGACCAGAGCGTCGATTCCAGCAGCGAGCTTCCGCTTCTTGTCGGCACGACCAAGGTCGGCACGGACAGCACGCTGACCGTGTTGCGCGACGGCAAGGAAGAACAGGTCAAACTGACCATCGGACAGCATCAGTCCGCATCGGCGGAACCCGACAAGGCGGTTGACGAGACCCTGTCCGGTACATCCCTTGGTGTGACAGTTGCCCCGCTGACAGATGCCGCGCGGGCCGAAATGGGCGTTGACCAATCCGTCGAAGGTGTCGTTGTGACCGACATGTCGCCGGACAGCCCGGCTGAAAAAGCAGGGCTTCGGCGCGGTGACGTCATCGTCAAACTGGGCAGTCAGGACACCATCACTCCGGAGGCCCTGAAGGCGGCGCTGGACAGCGAAAAGACTGATCCCGCGCTGGTTCTGATCAATCGCGGCGGCAACCAGATCTTCGTCGCGGTCGAAATCGCCTGATCTGAGACATGCGCGTGCCACGTGATGGGGAAATTTGGCGCGCGCCTCGCCGGCGGGTCTGAATTGTCCGCAGCCTGCCGGCACTGCCGGGTGTGCCTGGTCGCACCCGGCATGTGCTTTATCTGAAATTTGTGTTTAAATCCCGGCAGAAAGGAACCTCGATCATGAGCAGACGCCTTCTGATCGTCGAAGATGACGAAGAGACACGGGACTTTATCGCCAAGGGGTTTGGCGAAGAAGGATATGTTGTCGAAACTGCGGCGGATGGCCGTGAGGGGCTGTACCACGCAACCGACGGAGGATTTGACGCTGTCGTCCTTGACCGAATGTTGCCGGGTCTTGATGGGCTGTCACTGATCAAATCCATGCGCGCCGCCGGGTTGAAGACGCCCGTTCTGATGCTGACCGCCATGAGCGCCGTTGACGAGCGCGTCAAAGGCTTGCGCGCCGGTGCCGACGATTATCTGGTCAAGCCATTCTCGTTTCAGGAACTGCATGCAAGGATTGAGGCATTGTTGCGCCGCCCTCAGGAAGCCGAAGAAAACCCGACCCTGAACTGCCGGGACCTTGAAATGGACCTGTTGACCCGCAAGGTCACGCGCGACGGTCGTGAAATTTCCCTGACCCCGCGCGAGTTCCAGATCCTGGAATTCTTCCTGCGCCGCAAGAACCGCGTGGTGTCCCGCACCATGCTGCTGGAAGGCGTGTGGGATTATCACTTTGATCCCAATACCAATGTCGTCGATGTCCATATCTCGAAACTCCGCCGTCAGTTGGATGAAGGCGACGCCCAGCCCCTGATTGAAACTGTCCGGGGGGCCGGTTACATGATCTCTGATGGCTAACCTGCGACTGTCCCTGCGAAATTCGCGTACGCGGCTTGTTTTGGCCAGCATGATCCTCAGCACATTGCTGACTGCGACCGTTCTGGGACTGGTCTATTTGACGGCAAACAGAACGATCGAAGGCGAAACCCGGTCGGTCGTAACCGCCGAGCTGACCGGGCTGGCGGATGAATACGACAGACGCGGCATGATCGGATTGATTTCAGCCATCGATCGCCGTCTTGCGAACGCCGCCGAACGCGACGCTTTGTATTTGTTGACAGACAGGTTTGGGACACCTCTTGCCGGTAATCTCGCACAATGGCCCGACGATGTGACTGCAGGAAGCGGCTGGGTCGATCTTCAGGTGCGGCAAACCGAATCCAATCAGTTTGTTCCGATTTCGGCGGCATCGGTCCGTCTGCCCGGCGGTGAAAGGCTTCTGGTTGGACGGGACGCGTCCGCCAGACAGCAATTCGACCGCGTTCTGTTTCAATCAGTGGCGCTGGCCCTGGCCATTGCACTGGTCCTGAGCCTGCTGACCGGATGGTTGTTAACCCGGCTGGTGTTTTCCCGTCTCAAGGATGTTGCGGACACCGCGGACAACATCGTGTCCGGCGACCTGAGCCGCCGCATTCCTATTCGCGGCACGGGGGATGAATTCGATCAGGTCGCAGGCACCCTGAACAACATGCTGGACCGGATCGAAGAACTGATCAGCAACTTGCGCACGACATCAAACTCGATTGCCCATGATTTGCGGTCGCCCCTTTCGCGGCTTCGGCAAAGGATCGAAGCCTTGACCGATCCCGGCAAGAGTGATCTGGACCGAGAAGTCGACATCGCCCGCGCGACCGGTGAAATCGACCACGTTTTGCGGGTTTTGGGTCAGTTGACCGAAATTTCACGCGCCGAGGCCGGTCTGGGCCGGGAACAGTTCGAACCAGTTGACCTGCAACAGTTGGTGAGCGACGTGGTGGACCTGTACGAGCCTGTCGCGGCGGACCAGGGTATCCGACTTGTAGTATCCGGCGAAGCAAAGCCTATTCAGGGGCATCGCCCATTACTGTCCCAGGCTTTGTCAAACTTACTCGAAAATGCGATGAGATACGCGCCAGAAGTGTCTGAAATTACGATAAACTTGTCCGGAATAAAGGATTACGTTCTTCTTAGCGTCAGAGACCAGGGTCCCGGTGTTCCGCCCGAGGACCTGCCCCGTTTGCAACTGCCATTCGTCACGCTTGATCCCGCGCGCACCGAGCGCAATTCCGGGCTGGGTCTGGCGCTGGTCGCGGCAATTTCGCACATGCATGGGGGCAAATTCTCGGCACGTAATTGCAATCCGGGGCTTGAAGCAACACTGACGCTGGCGCGAAAGGGTTAATCGGGAATCCCGCCAATCGCCATCATCTTGTTTTTATAACGCTTATCCCCGGTCACATCTGTACCGAACCAGCTTGGCGGCCTGAACCCTTCTGCTTCAGCCTCCGATTTGAACTCGACCTCGACCAGAGACAAGGGCGCAAGATCGCCCAGAAACACGTCCAGCTCAAACACCCGACCATCCGGCAACTCCCCGGTATAGCGCTCTTTTTCGACCCTGCGGCCCTCGGTCTCAGGCCAGAAGGTGTCGAATTGTTCGGGTGTGATTTCAGCCTCTCTTTCCACACGCACCATTGCACCCTTTCCCTTCAGTGTCAGGTAATGAACGTCGTTCTTCTGACGCAACCGCAGTTCGGTGGAATCGTCTGGCGCAGTCAGATAGCCCTGCCGCACCAAGGCCTTGCGCGTTTCTGTCAGATCAGGCCGTTCAGCCACCAGAAACTTACGTTCGATTTCCGTGCTCATGTCAGGGCCTCCAACTCGTCAAACAGCGCCTTGTAGGCCCGACTTGCCACGCTCGAGCCTGCATAAACGCTGACAGGCGCGCGGTGCTTACCCATGCGTTCAATATCGGCTGCGAAGGGTATGACCGTTTTCATGAACCTCTTGCGATACAGCTTTCGCATTCCATCCATCGTTTCCAGATGAAGGGTCTTGCGCCGTTGCACCATGGAAAAGAAGGCCTTGAGCTTCTTTTTGGGCAGTTTTTGCTGTTCAAAAAAACCGATCAGCTGATCGAATGTCCGTTCCGACAAGGTCGTCGGAATGACTGGAACCACAATCTGATCGGCAGCCTTGAATACGTTCTCGGACAATGTCGAAAAGTTTGGCGGACAGTCCAGAATGACCACATCATAGTCACTGCCCGCCGCAACCAGGGCTTTCTTCAACCGGGATCTTCTGTTTTTCATTCGCGACAGGAAAACATCGAAATCGCGATAGGTCAGGTTAGCAGGCAGGACGTCCAGCCGGTCAAAGTCGCTGGCGCGGATCGATTTGGTAAACCGTTCCACATCCTCGAAGAATCGTGTTTCAATCAGCTTTTTTGACGGCTTTACCCGCAGGTAGAATCCTGACGCCCCTTGGGAATCCAGATCACACAGCAGCACGTTTTGACCCGAACGCGCATAAGCATAGGCAAGATTGACCGAGGTCGCGGTTTTTCCCACACCACCTTTGTTGCTGTAACAGGCAATGGTTTTCAATCCTCAGTCCCCCTTATGATGAAACAAGCTGCGGAAAAGATGCCGGATGTCCGGGCTGTCAAAATGGTTGAAATTGGCGATCACACGATCCCGTTCGGATTTTTGCCGCTGATCAAGCACCGAAATCAGCCCACCAGCGGCCAAGGCCATTTGGGCATCCACCCGGCCTTGTGTGTTCGACTGTTTAGTCACAAACCCTAGCAGCGCGTCCTGCTGGACTGAACAGTCATTGAAACGCCCCAGATTATCTTGCAACTTTTTCAATGGCTTGATGATCGACTTGAATGCCTTTGCATCAAACAGCGGTGCAAAGAATTCCATAAGATACCTGAGTTTCTTACAGTCGATCCTGAGATCGTGGACCGCTTTATTCGGGGTCATGGGGGATATACGCCGCGCCCTTTTGCAAACCTTGCGGTAGCGTTTCCAGATCAGGGCGCAGGCATATTGATAAGCGCCGCGTTCGGCGTTGGGCCCGGGTTGCAAAGACTGGGGAGCTGCAAGCAGCGCCGCAAGGTCATCCATCTGCTTTTGATAGGCTGCACTGCGGAACCGACGGGACAGGCTTGAAAGATTCTGCGCACGTTCTGTCTGGAATTGCCGAAACATGGCCTCGGCACCATCATGAAGATTGGGCGGTATCAAGCTGAAATATATATCCTTTTCCAAAAGATATACATCCAAGTCCCGCAAACGACCGGTCGGGGCCATAAGGTCGGAAAATTGCCGCTTGAGGGCATTCGTATGCGCAGGTGAAAAGACCCCTTTGAACAGGCTGAGAACCGAGCGGACACGCCGCAACGAAACGCGGTAATCGTGAAGAAACTCGGTATCAATGTCGGCAATAACACCCGCTTCGTTCCGCCGCGCAACAGCCAGAAAGGTGCGCATCAGATCCACGGCAACCTCGATTGAAGGCTCTTCTTTTCCCAAAAGTACGATAGGTTTGGATTGATACGGGGGCGTTTCAGGGAACAGGATGGGGTAAACGACATCAAGACCGCCTTCGTCCCCGGCCATTTCCTGCAATGCTGCGCAGATCGTTTCATAGGCGGGTTCATATCCGCGCAGGGAACGAACTCGCACCAGGGTCGCCTGCCTGTTTTCGGATTTCAGTGAAATCAGTTCGCCGCGCACTCGCGTCTTTTCCAAATTGTCAACTGCGGCAAATTCCTGGATTTCCAAATCTCCTGCACCAAGGTTCATCAATGCACGCAGCTTTGGAAATCCGTTCAATGCATCACGTACCGGACCGTCCGATAGATCCTGAACGAACTTTCCCGTGCCTGTGCCCTTCTGAACCGGAAATCCTGCATTGCCCTGCAAAAGTCGCAGTGTTTCGCCGACCTCCAGCAAGATCGACCCTGCCGACCTGAGCGATTGATCGTGGCAATCCAGCCAGTTGAAGGACTGCGGCGAATTCCCACCTTCAACCCGTAAGGCCAGCCCTTTCAGGCCCTTGTCGAACGCAAGCGGGTCAAATTTCCCTTCAACAACGTACACTCCGGCCAGTTGCACCATCAGGGTCGGTCCTTGAGAGGTACGCGGGGCTCATCGGTCAAAAAAGTTTCCATGATTTCTGGCACGCTCACCCTTCTTCGACCGCCCGGCTTTCGCGATATTGTAAACGGCCACCGATTGTTACCGGTTTCCTTGCTTTTCCAATATCAGAGACTGCACGGCAATATGACACCATGAAACCGTAGCTTGGGTTGTCAGGCAAGCATTGCGTCTGAGTTATCCTTCGGGCCAGCGACACTCCATCAACCGGATGACAGCATCACGGCGTCCAGATAAGACTTGGGCATGTCAGATCCTGTTTCATCCATCCGCAACCTCGGCCCTGCCTTTGAACAGGCATGCGCACGCGCTGGAATTCATTCGGCGCAGGAGTTGCGCGAACTGGGGGCCGACGCGGCGTATGCCCGGCTGCTTCACGCAGGGTCACGACCGCATTTCATTGGCTACTATGTACTTGTCATGGGATTGCAGGGCCGCCCCTGGAACGATTGCAAAGGCGAGGAAAAGAAAGCGCTGCGTCAAAGGTTCGATGCGATCAAGGCCAATACAAAGACCGCCCCGCAATCGAAGTTGGTTTCGGACCTCGACGCCATCGGAGTGCGCATCACGTCGAATGACCTCAAGCCAGTTTGAACAAAAAACCGCCCCCGAAACCGGAGGCGGCCTAATCTGTTCACCAAAGTGGTGGCTTAGCCGACCAGCTCGATGCCCGAGAAGAAGTAAGCGATTTCAACCGCTGCTGTCTCAGGTGCGTCCGAACCGTGGACCGAGTTTTCGCCAACCGATTCGGCGAACTCGGCGCGGATGGTGCCAGCTGCTGCGTCTGCAGGGTTGGTTGCGCCCATGACTTCACGGTTCTTTGCAATGGCGCCTTCGCCTTCCAGAACCTGAACAACAACCGGAGCCGACGACATGAATTCGCACAGTTCGTCATAGAACGGACGCTCGGCATGTACTTCGTAGAACTTGCCGGCTTGTTCCTTCGTCATGTGGATGCGCTTTTGCGCAACGATGCGCAGGCCGGCTTCTTCAAACTTGGCGTTGATCTTGCCAGTCAGGTTGCGGCGGGTTGCATCGGGTTTGATGATCGAGAATGTGCGTTCCAGTGCCATGTCGGCCTCTCCTTACTATATGACGCGGACCCGCGCCGAAATCTATCGCGCGCCGCCTAGCATGGTCTGTCCCTTAAGAAAAGCACTATGATGCTTTGCGGATCAGATCGTGTCGGGCAACGGGTCGCGCTGGTCAATCCAGCGCACATAGAGCACTGCAAGAAGGCCCGCGAAACTGCTGACGCCCATCATCCCCAGCACGATGAAGGGGGCGTTTCCGGGGGTGACCAGTACCCCGGTGGCCGAAGTCAGGATCGCACCCAACGCCACCGTCATAGCGCCCGAAAGACCTGCTGCGCTGCCTGCAAGCTGGGGCCGTACGGACATCAAGCCGGCGGTCGCGTTGGCCACGGTCAGCCCGTTCCCAAATCCGACAAACACGGCGGAACCAAAGAAGGACCAGACAGTCCCCACACCCCCAAGAAACGTCATCAGGCCGATCAGGGGGCCAACCGAAGCGATCACTCGTCCCGCAAGAATCAGGGTGCTCAGTCTTGTGCGGGCTGCAAGCCGTCCGGTCAGAAAGCTGCCGGCCATGAACCCCATCGTGATGATCCCGATCCCAAGCCCCAGCAAGGCCGGGTTCAGATCGAACCACGTGGCCGCAACAAGCGGCGCACCGGTGATGAAGGCGTAGAACCCGCCGATGGAAAAGGCGGCACAGAATGAATACCCCCAGAACCGTCGCGAGTTGAACAGCAGCGGATAGAGCTTAATCTGGGCCATGAATGTTGCGGTTGTGTTGGTGTTGGTCTCGCCCAGATCGACCCAGACCAGCGCCAAAAGGCCTGTTCCCATCAGGAAATACAGAACAAATCCGGCCCGCCAGCCGAACAGCACCTCAAGCACTCCGCCCAGCATCGGGCCAAGCATTGGTGCCAGCGCCATGGCCATCGAGACATAACCCAGTTTGCTGGCGGCCTCATTTGGAGGATGCATGTCGCGGATGGCGGCGCGCGCAAGAACCTGCCCCGCGATAACAGCGCCCTGCAACATACGGAAACCCAGAAACACCCAGATTGATTGGGCCATGGCGCAGCCGATTGAGGCAATGACGAAAAGCCCCATGCAGCTCAGCAATACCGGCCTGCGACCGAACCTGTCGGACAAAGGACCCATGATCAGTTGCAAAACCGCAGATAGCGCCAGGTACCCTGCAACAGACAGGTTCACGAGACCGTAATCTGCCTGCAAGTCCTCGCCGATATGAGGCAGAGATGGCAGAAACATGTTCAGCGACAGAACCGACAACGCAGTGATCAGGACCAGCGTGATCAGGGATGGAGGCGTTCGCGCGGGTCTCATTCAACAATCCGTTCCGGGTGAAAACATGTCAGCGCTATCACATTGATCCCGTGCTGAACATGTCAAGCTGCTGGCGGCCAATTTCACCCTCTGTTATGAGCGGCTCATGTTACGGATCGAAGACATAACCTACGCGGTAGAAGGCCGCCCCCTGTTCGACGGGGCCAGTGCAACAATTCCTGACGGCCACAAGGTGGGTCTTGTCGGGCGCAATGGCACCGGCAAGACCACCCTCTTCCGCCTCATCCGTGGGGAACTGGCGCTGGAATCGGGCAACATCAAGCTGCCCAGTCGCGCGCGGATTGGCGGGGTGGCACAGGAAGTCCCCTCCTCCGATGTTTCGCTGATCAATACGGTTCTGGCCGCCGACACCGAACGCAGCGCGCTGTTGGCCGAGGCTGACGCAGCTACCGACCCGGCGCGGATTGCCGATATCCAGACCCGTCTGGCAGACATCAACGCCTGGTCGGCCGAGGCGCGCGCGGCTTCGATCCTGAAAGGACTGGGTTTTGACGATGAAGACCAGTTGCGGCCCTGTTCGGATTTCTCTGGCGGGTGGCGGATGCGCATTGCACTGGCGGCGGTGCTGTTTTCGCAACCCGATCTGCTGCTGCTGGACGAACCGACCAACTATCTGGACCTCGAAGGTGCGCTGTGGCTGGAAAGCTATCTGGCAAAATATCCGCATACGGTCATCATCATCAGTCACGACCGGGGTCTGCTGAACCGCGCGGTGGGATCGATCCTTCATCTGGAAGACCGCAAGCTGACCTATTACGCGGTGCCCTATGACAAATTCGCCGAGCGTCGCGCCGAGCGGCTGGCGCAGGCCGAATCCGAGAACGCCAAGGCCAAGGCGCGTATCGCCCATCTGCAAAGCTTTGTGGATCGTTTCAGGTACAAAGCCTCCAAGGCGGTTCAGGCCCAATCGCGCCTTAAAATGATCGAGCGCATTCAGCTGGTCTCGACCCCGCAAGAGGCCGCCCTTCGCGCGTTTTCGTTCCCGGAACCCGAAGAGCTGTCCCCGCCCATCATCCAGATTGAAGGCGGCGTGACGGGCTATGGCGAGACCGAGGTTCTGCGACGTCTGAACCTGCGCATCGACCAGGACGACCGCATTGCGCTGTTAGGCAAGAACGGTCAGGGGAAATCGACCCTGTCCAAGCTGCTGTCCGACCGCCTGCCCCTGATGGCTGGCAAAATGACCCGCAGCAACAAGTTGCGGATCGGCTATTTCGCCCAGCATCAGGTGGATGAGCTTTATGTTGATGAAACGCCGCTGGATCACTTACGCCGCCTGCGCCCAAACGAGGCGCCGGGCAAGTGGCGGTCTCGTCTGGCCGGGTTCGGTTTGAACGCCGATCAGGCCGAGACCGTGGTCGGCCGCCTCTCGGGCGGACAGAAGGCCCGCCTGTCGCTGCTGATCGCAACGATTGACGCGCCGCATATGCTGATCCTCGACGAACCGACAAACCACTTGGACATCGAAAGTCGCGAGGCGCTGGTCGAGGCGCTGACTGAATATTCCGGCGCGGTTGTTCTGGTCAGCCACGACATGCATTTGCTGTCGCTGGTCGCAGATCGGCTTTGGCTGGTATCGGACGGCACGGTCAAGCCCTTTGACGGCGACCTTGAAGCCTATCGCGCCATGCTGCTGGCCCGAGAAAAACCGCTCAAGGAAAAGCCGCAAGCCGCCAAACCCAAACGCCCGTCGCGCGAGGCGATGCTGGCTCTGCGCGCTGATCTGCGCAAATGTGAGGACCGGATCGAGAAGTTGAGCGACATGCACGAGAAGCTGTCGGCCAAACTGGCTGACCCCGCGCTGTATGAAGACGACCGGATCAACGATCTGGAATCCTGGAACCGCAAATTTGCCGAAGTTGTCGAAGCCATGCAAAAGGCCGAGACCTTGTGGGTTGCGGCCGCCGAACGACTAGAACAGGCGGAATCCGCATGACCCAACCCGTCAAGGACACCAATGCCATGATTTCCGGCATGCGCCCCGTTTTGCAGCCTGGTGCGTTTGCCTTTGTGGTCTGGCCTGACAACAAACCCTGGCCTGACGGAACACGTGCAAGCTGCGTCGAGGCGGAGGGGTTGTCCCTGATCGTCCCGATTGACAGCGCGCCACAAGACACGGTCCCAATGCACTGCATCACATTGCAGGTTCATTCCTCGCTGGAGGGCGTAGGCCTTACCGCCGCCGTATCCGGTGCTTTGGCGCGGCATGGAATACCTGCAAACATGGTCGCGGG
The DNA here is from genome assembly GCF_056538465.1 of Ruegeria sp. BG6. NCBI lineage: Bacteria > Pseudomonadati > Pseudomonadota > Alphaproteobacteria > Rhodobacterales > Roseobacteraceae > Ruegeria > Ruegeria sp. BG6. The sequence continues at coordinate 625,786 of NZ_JBQFTB010000001.1, forward strand.
ATATCACCACGACCACATCTATGTCCCCGCAGCGCAGTCGCAAGACGCCTTGCGTGTCCTGCAAGACCTGCAACGGAGCAGCATACAGTGATAGACAGCGCATTCCTGATTACCGCGTTCACGACGCTATTCGTGGTGCTCGACCCGCCTGCGCAAACACCGATCTTTGTGGCGCTGACCCAGGGCATGGATTGGAACACGCGCCGCTCGATCGCAATCCGCGCGTGTCTGACGGCGGGCGTCATTCTGGCCATGTTTGCCGCCTTTGGCGAAGCGCTTCTGGGGTTTGTCGGTATCTCGATGGAGGCATTCCGGGTCGCTGGTGGCGTCCTGCTGTTTCTGACAGCGCTCGACATGCTGTTTGAGCGCCGAACAAAACGGCGTGAAACCAGCGCCGAGGAAGAAGAACACCCCGATCCGTCAGTCTTTCCGCTGGGCATTCCTTTGATTGCAGGCCCTGGCGCGATTGCAACGATGATTTTGCTGGCGGGTCAGCAGCCCGGTATACAGGGGCTGGCCGTCGTCATCGGTGTGATGCTGGTCGTGCTGGCGATGGTGTTCGTGATGTATCTGACATCCGGCGCTGTGGCCCGTATTCTGGGCAAGACCGGGCTGAACGTACTGACCCGCCTGCTGGGCATGTTGCTGGCGGCATTGTCGGTTCAGTTCATCCTGGATGGCCTTAAGGCCTTTGGATTTGCGTCCTGAATCCCCATATATCACTCAGGTAATATTGTTGGGATAACGGTATGGATGGCGACAGCATTGCACGTTTGGCGTATCTGAGCCTGCTCGGCGCAGCGGTGGTGGCCTGGTTCATCTCTCAGAACCGGCAATCGCTGAACAAGACCTTGCAACAGATGATGGCCTGGGTGTTCATCTTTATTGGTGTGATAGCTGTGGTGGGCCTGTGGGAAGACATCCGTTCAACCGTGGGTCCTTCGGCGCAGATGTCCGTAACCGGCGACACGGTTGAGGTTCCCCGGTCTTATGACGGGCACTATTACCTGCCAGTTCTGGTGAACGGAAAGCCGATTACATTTCTCGTAGATACCGGAGCCAGTCAGATTGTCCTGAGTTCCGCAGACGCAAGGCGCGTCGGCATTGATCCGGATCAATTGAACTATTTTGGCCGCGCCGCCACTGCAAACGGAGAGGTCCGGACAGCACCCGTGCGTCTGGACAGCCTCGAGCTTGGCCCGATCGTAGACCGCAACATCTCGGCCTGGATCAACGAAGGCGAGCTGCATCAGTCCCTTCTGGGCATGGATTATCTGCATCGTTTCTCGAACATCCAGTTTGCCGATGGCCGTCTGATCCTGTCTCGTTAAATAGACTCCGGGATCACATCCGATCTTGAGAACAAAATGAGAACATGCTAACCTGACGGCATGTCTGCACACCTTCTTGGCCGCAAACCCGCGCGCGAGGCGCCGGGGATAAAACTGCACCCTCAGATCACCCTGCAACTGGCCCGCGTGCACGAGGCCTGCGGCCCTGCCCGACGCAGCTTTGCCATGTGGCTGGCGGGTCAGGCACAGGGGCCGGTGCTGTGGATTTCCCCCGCGTGGGAGCCCGGCCAGCTGAACCCTGACGGGATGATGCCTTTTGCCGACCCCGCACGTTTCCTGTTCGTCCGCCCCAACCGCGCCGAAGACCTGCTGTGGTGCATGGAAGAGGCGTTGCGCAGCGGGGCCATCCCGCTGATCATTGGCGACCTGCCCGGTGCGCCCGGGCTGACACCGGTACGACGGATGCATCTGGCCGCAGAACAGGGCGGCGCGATGGGGCGGGCACCGCTCGGGCTGCTGCTGACACCCGGCGATGGCGGCGCGCAAGGTGTCGAGACGCGCTGGCACATGGCGGCAAACCACAAGGGCGAGGCCCGCTCCTGGACTCTGACCCGCCGCCGCGCCCGCGCCCTGCCCCCGGTCAGCTGGCAAGCCACCCAGACCAAACCGCGCGCGGGCCTGCACCTGCACCGGACCGAAGCGCAGGATGTTCCGGCCTGATCGGGCCATTCACGAAGGATGTGATTGGCCAAACACAAAGCCGGGCTCTAGCTGAGGGTCAGAGCTAACCAATCCACCTCAGGGCCCCGATGTTAACCAGACAAGTTAATTTCCAATGCAAACACAGCACCGCATGGCGCGCCTGACCCGACGCGACGTCTTGGTCGGTCTGGCCGCAGCAGCCCTGCCGCACCCGGCACAGGCGGCCCTGCGCCCTTACGAACTTGTTACAGACGGAACCACAGTCAGCTTTACATTCGACCTGGCTGGAATCCCGCAATCCGGCATCATGCCGATCCGGTCGGCCAGCATTGCACTTGACCTATCAAACCTTGCCAACAGCAAGGTCGATGTCCTGATGGATGTTGCCAAGGCGCGAACCCGAATGCCCATTGCAAAAGGACCGATGCTGAGCGCGAGTGTGCTGGACGCCAGCACCTATCCGACCATCCGTTTCAGATCGACCCGCATTCAACTTGGCCAAAGTGGCCGAATCTCAGACGGCGCGCAAATTACCGGCGATCTGACCCTGCGCGGCATCACACGTCCGATCACACTGCAGGCCGCGCTGTACCGTCAGCGCGGCACTGCGACCCAAGACCTGAACGAATTGTCGATCCGCCTGCGCGGCGCCCTGAACCGGCACGATTTTGGCGCGTCGGGCTATGCCGATCTGGTGCAGGACACAGTGGGGCTGGACATTCGTGCCGAAATCAAAGGTAAAGACTGAAGGGATTTGACAAAAACGACTCCGCAAGGTCGATAACGTGCGTGAAATCCCGGCCTGGACAGTCAAGTTGAGAACATCATGCGTACACTCATTTCCTTTGCGGCCCTGTTTCTTTCTGTCATTTTGCTACAACTGTCGACAGGCGGCGTGGGTCCACTGGACGCAATTTCCGGTCTGACGCTCAACTTTACCACCGAACAGATCGGTATGCTGGGTTCGGCCCATTTCCTGGGTTTTTTCGTGGGATGCTGGTGGGCTCCGCGTCTGATGGGCAACGTCGGCCATTCCCGCGCTTTTGCCGTGTGCACCGCGCTGGGGGCCATGGGGCTGATCGGACACACGCTGACTGAAAATCCATATATCTGGGCCGCGTTGCGGATCGCCTCGGGCACTTGCGTTGCGGGAAGCTATACGGTGATCGAGGCATGGTTGAACGCCAAGGTCACGAACGAGACGCGCGGGCGCGCCATGGGCACCTATCGCATCGTAGATATGGGTGCGTCCCTAAGCGCTCAGCTGATCATCGCAGTCCTGCCGCCTGCCTCTTATGTCTCGTACAATTTGCTGGCCATCCTGTGCTGCGCCGCGTTGCTGCCGCTGACGTTGACCCGGGCCAGCCAGCCCAAAACACCCGACGCGCCGCGACTACGACCAAAACTGGCCTGGAGCAGCTCTCCATTGGCGGTGGCGGGCGTTATTGTGGCCGCGCTGAGTTCTGCATCGTTCAGGATGGTCGGCCCGGTATACGGGCAAGAAGTGGGTCTGGGCGTGGATCAGATCGCGTTCTTCCTGGCCTCGTTCGTGCTTGGCGGGGCGTTGGCGCAATACCCGATGGGATGGCTTGCGGACAAATACGACAGACGCTGGGTACTGATCTGGTTGTCCTTCGCGGCGGTGCTCAGTTGTGGGGTAACGATGGCGGCTAGTGACACAGGCACGGTAGGTGTCATGCTGGCTGCAGGACTGTTCGGCTTCACGACATTCCCGATCTTTTCGGTGTCATCCGCACACGCCAACGATTTTGCCACAACCGAACAGCGGGTCGAACTTTCTGCGGCCCTGATGTTCTGGTACGCCCTTGGCGCAATCGCCTCGCCCTATGTCTCGTCAACACTGATCCAAGAATTCGGTCCCGGAGCGTTGTTTGCCTTTGTCGCGCTGGGCCATGTGTTCCTGATCGGGTTTGGCCTGGCTCGGATGAGATCGCGGCCAACGCCGGAAGAACGGACCAATTATGTCTATGCCCCCCGCACCTCGTTCACGGTCGGCCGTCTGCTGAAACGGTCGCGTGAAGGTCGATAAAACAAGGGCCGGGAAAGTCCCGGCCCGGGCTCGACAGTGTTCGGCCTGCGCCTTTTCACGACGTGCTGCGGCATAGTTGGTTGTTCAAGCAGTCGTGTGAAGAACTAAGCCCCGGATGCTACTCCGATGGCGGAGAAGACGGGATCATTTCATCCAGAATTGAACCTGCCTCATATCCCAGCAGATCAACCTCCATTCGCCTCGGATCTCCGAAAGCCCAGGCGCCTACGTGACGTTGCATTCTCTCATAGCCGACGAAATCGGCCATCGCCTTGTTGCCATGTGCATTTTCCGCAAACATGACCTGGCCCGCCGCAACTTTCCGCGGCATCACCCGCTCCAGATACAGTTCCACGACATTGATCCCCGTAACATTGGACCCGCCGTGATGAACGACATACATTTTGTCCCAGTCTTCTTTACTGACGGCGGCACGCGCATCTGACACGGCCTTGTGTAACGTGGACAACTCGGCCCGAGCCGCTTGGCGCATGTTGGCCGCCCAAACCGGACGCATCTCGTTGATCGCGTTTGCTACGTCCTGCCGCGTGAGGGTACCGTGCTTGACCGCCCCGCTGGTGAAGGTGCGCGCGGCCTCAAGCATCTGTCGTTGTCGGGAAATCTCGTTTTCAGGCAGGTCAAGGCCCTCCAACGACGGCAACAACGTGTCGATTTCTTGCGCAATGGCTGCAAAGTCCTTTTTCCACCTTGCATCAGCGTCATCTTCCTCGGGCCAGGGGGTGACGGCACCGATGATCCCTAAAAGAACGTGGGATGTGGACTTGAATATTAGATAGTTTGGCGCGCCCCTGGGAAAGGACACCTGACCATTCTCGGACAGGATCGTAACATCCCGCGCGATCACCATGACCGGTCGGGTCTGAGACGTTAGTGCATCCTGGCCACGGCGAAAAACCGACAGCATCGCCTTGTCAAAGCTTTCAATCGCATCCATGGCTTTGCTTTGGTCAGCCTGAACACTCGGCGTGGCGAATGCTGTCAGACACAGAATGGCGGACACCTGTATCAGGCGATGAACCCCGAATAGCTTCATTTCAAACCCCCGTTAACAAATTGCGCGACCATCATACATGGTCCGGGACCACCGCGCGAAGGCTACATTGCTTCTGCACTTACGCGTCTTTTCGGGCGTCTATCGGTGTAACCGGTCTTTTGCTGGCGAGATTCATGCTGTAGACGGGCGCGCAGACAGATACGCGGAAACGGAAAATGGCTCGGATTCTCATCACCTCGGCGATCCCTTACATCAATGGGATCAAGCACCTCGGCAATCTGATCGGCTCGCAATTGCCTGCCGATCTTTACGCACGCTACCAGCGTGGCCGGGGAAATGAGGTAATGTTCCTTTGCGCCACCGATGAACACGGCACTCCGGCCGAACTGGCTGCCGCCAAGGCAGGAAAGCCGGTCGCGGAATATTGCGCCGAGATGTACGGCATTCAGGCCGATATCGCCAAGCGGTTTGGCCTGAGCTTCGATCACTTCGGACGCTCGTCCAGCGAGCAGAACAAGAAATTGACGCAGCATTTTGCAGGCAAACTGGATGACGCCGGACTGATCCGCGAAGTCAGCGAGAAACAGGTCTATTCCAACGCCGACAAACGGTTCCTGCCCGACCGCTACATCGAGGGCACCTGCCCCAACTGTGGCTACGAGCGCGCGCGCGGTGACCAGTGCGAGAATTGCACCAAGCAGCTGGACCCGACCGACTTGATCGAGCCACGCTCGGCCATTTCCGGCTCGACCGATCTGGAAGTGCGCGAAACCAAGCATCTGTATCTGCGTCAATCAGCGATGAAAGACCAGTTGGATGCATGGATCGACAGCAAGACAGACTGGCCAATCCTGACCACATCGATTGCGAAAAAGTGGCTGCATGACGGCGACGGCCTGCAAGACCGGGGTATCACCCGCGATCTGGAATGGGGCGTTCCGGTCAAGAAAGGCGAACAGGACTGGCCGGGAATGGAGGGCAAGGTCTTCTATGTCTGGTTCGACGCGCCGATTGAATACATCGCCTGCGCCAAGGAATGGGCAGATGCGAACGGCAGGACCGACGCCGATTGGGAACGCTGGTGGCGTACCGACAAGGGTGCCGATGACGTGCGTTACGTTCAGTTCATGGGCAAGGACAACGTGCCCTTCCACACCCTGTCTTTCCCGGCAACCATTCTGGGATCGGGCGAGCCTTGGAAGATGGTGGACCATCTGAAATCCTTCAACTACCTGAACTACGATGGTGGACAGTTCTCGACCTCTCAGGGGCGTGGCGTGTTCATGGATCAGGCGCTGGAGATCCTGCCTGCCGATTACTGGCGCTGGTGGTTGCTGAGCCATGCGCCCGAAAGCAGCGACAGTGAGTTCACCTGGGAAAACTTCCAGCAATCCGTGAACAAGGATCTGGCCGACGTGCTGGGCAACTTCGTCAGCCGTATTACCAAGTTCTGCCGCTCGAAATTCGGCGAGGCCGTGCCGGAAGGCGGTGCCTTCGGCGACCGGGAACAGGCGCTGATTGACGAGCTCACCAAACGTGTTCGCGCTTATGAAGGTCACATGGAGGCGATGGATGTCCGCAAATCCGCGCAAGAACTGCGGGCCATCTGGGTTGCGGGCAATGAATATCTGCAAGCCGCCGCCCCTTGGTCGACCTTCAAGGAAGACCCCGAACAGGCTGCCGCGCAGGTCCGGCTGGGCCTGAACCTGATCCGGCTTTATGCAGTTCTAAGCGCGCCGTTCATCCCCGACACCTCGGCCCGGATGTTGAGTGCGATGAACACGCTGGACACCGGCTGGCCCGACAATGTCGCCGACGCGCTCAACGCCCTGCCCGCCGGTCACGCGTTCACAGTGCCCGAGGTTTTGTTCGCCAAGATCACCGACGAACAACGCGAAGACTGGCAAACGCGGTTTGCCGGAACGCGCACCTGACCGAACATTCATGTGAAATACCAAAACGGGGGCCGCTTGAGCCCCCGTTTTTGTTTGGGCACCGACCTAAATGTACCAATCGGCGGAGAAATCTCTGCATGCATAGTGGAAGGGAACACATTCAAGACACTTGAGATATTGTCTTAAAGCGGCCATCCTGCCACGTAATTCCGCCGACTCAAAAAGGCACACATGCCATCGCGGCGCCTAATCCATAGATTGAACGAGGCTCTTTCCATGTCCCTTGCAGCAAAGCACCCGATTTTCCGTAGCAGCGGAGCAGTCAGGACACTTGGCAAGTATTTTGCCGTTCTGGCCTGTCTGGGCATGGTCCAACCTGTGCTGGCACAGGAACAAAGCGACGCGCCGCCGCCCAAGGTTTCCATCGCGGCCGCCTATTCCGAGGAAATCACTGACGAGGCCGTGTTCATCGGGCGCGCCGAAGCCATCGACAAGGTCGATATTGTCGCCCGGGTCAGCGGGTTTCTTGACAGTCAGAATGTTGAGGACGGGGCGTCCGTGACCCAGGGCGACCTGCTGTTCACTATTGAACCCGACCTGTATCAGGCCACTCTGGAGGCTCGCAAAGCCGATCTGGACCGGGCCGAGGCCAATCTGGAACTGGCCAAGGTCGATTTGGCCCGTAAGGAAGAATTGTACAAGCGCGACGCGACGCCGGAATCGGAACGCGATATTGCCCGCGCCAACGAGCTGGTCGCCGAGGCCGAGGTGAAAGCGGCCAATGCCGCCATTCAACAGGCAGAACTGGACCTGAGCTACACTGAAATTCACGCGCCTTTCACGGGCCGGATCGGACGGGTATCCACCAGTGTCGGCGACGTCGTCGGCCCGACCAATCCGCCACTTGTCAATCTGGTCAGCGAAGCGCCGATCTATGTCAATTTCTCGCTGAACGAAAAACAGTTCACCACGGTTCTGCAGGCCGTCGATGAAAATGCCTCATCCCTGGCCGAAAGCAACAAAAGCCCGGTGGTCAGGGTGACGCTGCCCAATGGCACAGAGCTGGGCGAAACCGGCGAGATCGTATTTGTCGACAACCGCATTGACCCGCTGACCGGCGCCATCACCGTCCGCGCCCAGTTCGACAACGAAAGCCGCCTGATCCTCGACGGTGCATTCCTGAATGTCCATATCGAGGCATTGGAGCCCACCTTGCGGGTTCTGGTCCCGCAGGCTGCACTGCAACGCGATCAGCGCGGCGAATTCGTTCTGGTCGTCAACGACAAACAGATGGTCGAACAACGCTATATCACCACCGGCGATACATTCGGCACCGCCATCATCGTGCTTGACGGGCTGCGCGAGGGAGAAAGCGTCATCGTCGAAGGGCTGCAAAGGGTTCGCCCGGGTGTCGCGGTGGATGCGGTTGTCGCATCCGAGCAGCCGGGAGAATAACGGATGTTCTCAGCCCTGTTCATCAGCCGGCCCAAGCTGGCGCTTGTCATCTCGCTTGTTCTGACGATCATGGGCGGCATCGGCTACCTTGTCCTGCCGGTCGCCCAGTTCCCTGACATCACGCCACCTGTCGTCAGCGTCACGACGACCTATACAGGCGCGAACGCTGAAACCGTGGAAAACACCGTGGCCGCCCCGATCGAGGCGCAGGTTAACGGTGTGGACGACATGATCTACATGACGTCAACCTCATCCGATAACGGATCGTATTCGCTGAACATTACGTTTGAAGTGGGCACCGACCCTGACATCGCTTCGGTCAACGTGCAAAACCGCGTGGCGCAGGCCATGTCGTCATTGCCGACCGAAGTGACTGCATCCGGCGTGGTTACACAGAAAGCATCGACAAACATGTTGCTGCTTGTGACGCTGACATCGCCCAATGGCACTTATGACAGCGTCTTCCTGTCGAACTATGCCTCAATTAACCTGAAGGACGCGCTGGCGCGTGTGCAGGGTGTAGGTAAGGCGGATGTTCTGACCAATCTGGAATACGCCATGCGGATCTGGATGGATCCCGACAAGATGGCCGCGCTGTCCATTACGCCCGGCGATGTGATCAACGCCATCCGCGAACAGAATATCGAAGTTTCGGCAGGTTCAATCGGGTCGCCGCCCGTGCCGGAAGGACAGACATTCCAGTACACGATCAAGACCAAGGGACGCCTGACATCGGCTGCCGAATTCGGTGAAATTGTCATTCGGACCGGTGATGCGGGCTCGATCGTTCGGGTCCGGGATATCGCGCGGGTCGAACTTGGGGCCCAGTTCTACTCGGCTTCGGGGTATTTCCAATCTGTACCGGCCACCGTGCTTGGCATTTATCAGGCACCCGGAGCAAACGCGCTGGCCGTGTCCGAGCGTGTGCAGGCGGAACTCGAACGATTGTCTCGCGCCTTCCCGACAGATGTCGAATATCAGGTGCCGTTCAACACCACCGATTTTGTCCAGCAATCGCTGAACGATGTGGTCTCGACCCTGATCCTGACCTTCATTCTGGTGATCTCGGTTGTGTTCGTTTTTCTTGGCAGTTGGCGCGCGACGATTATCCCGGCTGTGGCGATTCCTGTATCACTGATCGGGACATTCGCCTTTTTGCTGCTTTTCGGGATGTCGCTGAACACGATCTCTCTGTTTGCATTGGTGTTGGCCATCGGGATCGTGGTGGACGACGCGATCGTTGTCGTTGAAAATGTCGAACGGATCATCGCGGACGAGGGCCTGCCCCCAGCAGAGGCAACCCGCAAGGCGATGGGTCAGATCACCGGGCCGGTCATCGCGACCACTCTGGTTCTGCTGGCCGTCTTTGTGCCCGTGACTTTCATGCCCGGTATCTCGGGACGATTGTATTCACAGTTTGCCGTCACAATCTCGACCGCGGTGGTGATTTCGTCGATCAACGCACTGACGCTTTCGCCCGCTTTGTGCGGCCTTGTGCTGAAGGAACGCTCTGGCCCGCCCAAAGGCCTGCTTGCCGTGTTTGAGAAGTTCATTGGCACGGTACGCGGCGGGTATGTCGCCATTGTGCGCAAACTTCTGATCCTGCCGATCATCGCGCTGGGTGTCATCGTTGCCCTTGCCATGGGTACCGGCACGATCATGTCGAACACGTCCAGCGGCTTTATCCCGCTCGAGGACAACGGCTATCTATTTGTCGACGTTCAATTGCCGGACGCCGCCACATTGGAACGGACCGAAGCCGTCACGCGCCGTGTGGATGCGCAGATTCAGGAAATCCCCGGTGTCGCAAGCACGGTTCTGGTCAACGGGTTTTCTTTGCTGAACGGAACGATCACCAACGGCGCTGCGATCTTCGTAAACCTCGATAATTGGGATGATCGGCAAGAGGACGACCTGAGCGCAAATGCCATCCTTGCCAAAGTTCTGGCAATCGCAAACGGCGAGTCCGCTGCATCGATCGTGGCGTTCAACCCACCGCCCATTCAGGGTCTTGGCATGTCCGCCGGTGTCGAGATGGAGGTTCAGCAGACCGGTGGCGGTACGCCCCAGGATCTGGCATCGGCGGTAGGCTCGTTCGTGTACGCAGCCAATCAGCGCCCGGAAATCGGTCAGGCCTATACCACTTTCCGCGCGAATGTCCCGCAGCTGTTTGTCGATCTGGACCGCGAGAAGGCCAAGACGCTGCAAGTGTCCGTGGCCGAGATCTTTCAGACCATGCAGGCGCAGTTGGGGTCGTACTATGTCAACGACTTCAACCTGTTTGGCCGGGTCTATCGCGTGATGATCCAGGCGGACGGCACCTATCGCGACAATGTCGAAGACATCTCCAACCTGTATGTGCGGTCCACCAAGGGTGAGATGGTGCCACTCGGCACTTTGATCGACGTCGAGAACGTGCTGGGGCCGGTCCTGCTGAAACGTCACAACCTGTTCCGATCCGCGACCGTGACAGCAGTACCCGCACCGGGGCTGTCCAGCGGCGACGCGATCACTGTGATGACCGAGGAATCGGCAAACGCCCTGCCCCCCGGTTACGCCTTCGAATGGACCGGGACCGCGCAGCAACAATTGGCGTCGGGCAGTCTGGTTATAGTGATCCTGGGACTGGCGATTCTGTTCGGCTACCTGTTCCTTGTCGGACAATATGAAAGCTGGACTTTGCCTGTCTCGATCCTGCTGTCTGTTATCGTCGCCCTGTTCGGCGCCGTCGCTGCAGTGGCCATCGTGGGAAGTGACATCAATCTTTACACGCAGATCGGGATGATCATGCTTGTGGGGCTTGCCTCGAAGAACGGCATTCTGATTGTCGAATTTGCGATGGAGCAGCGCGCCAATGGCCTGTCGATCCGAGACGCGGCGGCCGAGGCCGCATTCCAGCGTTTCCGCGCGGTTATGATGACCGCACTTTCGTTCCTGCTGGGCGTTGTGCCATTGCTTGCAGCCAATGGCGCGGGCGCGGCCAGCCAGAAGGCCATCGGCGTGGCTGTATTTGGCGGAATGCTGGCGGCCACGCTGGTCGGCGTCATTCTTGTGCCTGTCCTGTACGCTCTGATGCAAAGCCTGCGGGAATGGGTCAAGGGCACCCGGAATGATCCGGCGCCGCCGGAAGAGACTGCATAAGGCAGAAAAAAGCCCCGCATTTTCTGCGGGGCTTTTTTCTGTCCATCAGGCGGATACGGCTACGCCTGACCGTTTTCGCTCATCCATCCACTGCTGAATGCGCGCAATCTGTTCGCTGCTCAGGCGAAGACCCAGTTTGTTCCGCCGCCAGATTGCATCCTCGGCATCACGCGCGAATTCCCGGTCCATCAGCCACGCCAGTTCACGAGCCGTCAACGAGGCTCCGAACCCCTCCCCCAGATCTTCTGCGTTTTGGGCCTTGCCCAGCATCAGGCGCGCTTCGGTTCCATAGGCCCGGATCAGACGGCGCGCCCATTTTTCGTCCAGAAAACCGTAATCCGATCGCAAACCCTGAACCAGATCCTCTATCCCGTCGACCGGAAAATCACCCCCCGGCAACGCGACACCAGCGGTCCACGGTCCGGACAGAGCCGGGAAATGTTCGGCAACCTTTTCCATCGCGCTTTCGGCCAGCCGGCGATAGGTCGTGATTTTTCCGCCGAAGACATTCAGAACAGGCGCACCGCCCTGTGCATCGACCTTGAGCGTATAATCCCGCGTCGCGGCCGTAGCGCTCCTGGCCCCGTCATCATAAAGCGGGCGTACGCCGGAATAGGTCCATACGACAGCCTCGCGCGATACGGGTTGATCAAAGTACTTCGAGGCGAACGCACACAGATAGTCCTGCTCGTCCTCGGTGCAGACCGGCAGCTGGGACGGATCGGGATGATCCTGATCGGTGGTTCCGATCAACGTGAAATCCTGCTCATAAGGAATTGCAAATATGATCCGGCCATCTTCACCCTGAAAGAAATAGCATTTGTCGTGATCGTAAAGCTTACGCGTCACGATATGGCTGCCGCGAACCAACCGCACGCCATCGCGCGAATTCATGCGGATCCTGGTCTGAATAATGTCGCCGACCCAGGGGCCGCCGGCATTGATCAGCATCTTTGCACGAATGACACGTTGGGTTCCGCTATCCCGGTCTCGAACCGTTACATTCCACAGCCCGTCAACGCGATCTGCTGACATGACTTCGGTGCGAACCATGATCTCGGCCCCTCGTGCCTGCGCATCGCGGGCGTTCAGGACGACTAGGCGCGAATCCTCGATCCAGCAGTCGGAATACTCATAGGCGGTTTCGAATTTACCTTTCAAAGGCCTGCCTTCCGGCACCGATCGCAGGTTCAATGACGATGTGCCCGGCAGGATTTTGCGGCCGCCGAGATGGTCATAGAGAAATAGACCCAACCGGATCAGCCAGGCCGGACGCCTGCCCCGCATCCATGGCATCACTGTGCTGAGCAGCCGCGAAGTCGGCGTTTCCGCGTCAAATCGCATGTCCTTGTGATAGGGCAGCACAAAGCGCATTGGCCAACTGATATGCGGCATGGCCCGCAGCAGGGTTTCGCGTTCGATCAAGGCCTCTCGGACAAGGCGAAACTCGAAGTATTCGAGATACCGCAACCCTCCGTGAAACAGCTTTGTCGATGCCGACGACGTGGCCGAGGCCAGATCGTTCATTTCAGCCAGGCTAACCGAAAGACCCCGCCCGGCGGCGTCCCGGGCGATGCCACATCCGTTGATCCCCCCGCCGATGATGAAAAGGTCGGTGATCAGGTTTTCCTGCGCTTCCATAGCTGGTCGATTCTCTGTCTGGAAAAACTATGCGCATTAACTGTTGTCGCCTTCGCATCGTCAACTATATTTTTCGTTTTCTTTCGCTTTTACGAAATTTTCATTGAGAATTGGCCCAGAAATTCATTCCTCTTGAAAAATTCGAAAAAAAGAACAAAAACGAATGCACCTTAGAACACAGGTGTTTGCATGTCTCTTTCCTTCCGTCAGTCCGACATACTGGAAATCGCTCGCCAACAAGGGCGAGTGACTGTCGAAGGGCTGGCGGAACAGTTCAGCGTGACGGTGCAGACCATTCGCAGGGATCTGGCGGAACTGGCTGACATGGGGAAACTCGACCGTGTCCATGGGGGCGCCGTTTTGCACTCGGGCGTTTCAAATATCGGTTACGAAGACCGCCGGGGCCTGAATGAAGAGGCCAAGTCCCGTATTGGCGAATTATGCGCAGCCAGCATTCCGGACGGGGCATCGGTATTCATGAACATCGGAACCTCGACCGAAGCTGTCGCCCGGCATCTGCTGGACCACAAGAACCTGATGGTCGTTACCAACAACATGAATGTTGCCAACATACTGGTTGAAAACCCCGAATGTAGGATCGTGGTGGCGGGTGGGGTCCTGCGCCGCTCTGACGGCGGCCTGATCGGAGATTTGACGGCCTCGACCATTCGGCAGTTCAAGGTCGATTACGCGATCATCGGATGTTCGGCACTGGATGCCGATGGCGATCTTCTGGATTTCGACTTTCAGGAGGTTCAGGTCAGCCAGACGATCATCGCACAGGCACGGCAGACGTTTCTTGTGGCGGATCAGTCCAAGTTTCAACGCACCGCCCCGGCGCGAATCGCATCGCTGGCCGATATCGGGATGTTCTTCACGGACCACGCTTTGCCACATGATCTGAACGCTAAATGTGAGGAATGGGAGACTCAGGTGAAGCTCTGCCTTTAACCTGCGGTGCGGATTACATTTCTGCCGGTTTCATTGCCCCATTCCTTGCCAGATATCCAATCGCCTGCCAGTATCGGGACAATTTACGGTTGTTCTTGCCTTTGGGGTCACTTGATTTGGGCCTGATCCCGCCGGGCAGAGACAATTCGATTGACGTACCGGGCACCTACGCCTGAGGATGGGGTACCTTCCCAAAATGGAGGCACGAGCATGGGGTTACTGGGTCAGCCGCTGGAATTTTATGACTACCTGACATTTGTCGCGCTGATATTGCTGCTTGCGGCGGTCATGGGCTTGTTCCTGTTCATCATGGGGTTGCCCGGTCGCATCGCGATCAAGCGCAATCACCCGCATGCCGAGGCCGTCAAGATCATGGGCTGGATGGGTTTTTTGGCCATCGTGCCTTGGGTTCACGCCTTTATCTGGGCTTTCCACGACGGTGTAACCGTTGATTTTCGCCGCGGACCAGATGAAGAAAAAGATGCTATCCGGAATGAAATCAAACGGTTGGGCGGCGTCGTGAAACCGGAATACCGCGACGCGCTTGATACAGACGACGCGCAGAAAAGCTAAGGCCAGAGGAAGTCAAAACACATGTTCGTCGCCCTTGGCATCACGCTGTTTTACATCATTTTCGTCTGGTTCATTTTCTTCAAGGCGCAATGGCTGAAATTCAATATCGTCTGGGGCATCGTCTCGTTCTGGGTCGGCGCACATTTGCTGCTGATCTTTCTGGTCGCCTTGCGGTTTTTTCAGCCATTCTCGATCGACAGTCATGTTGTCAGGTCAACTATCCAGATCGTTCCCCGTTTGACGCAACCAACGGTGTTGACCGAGGTTCTGGTTGAACCCAACACCGAGGTCAAAAAGGGCGACCCGCTTTATCGTTTTGACGACACGGTGTTCTCGCTTGCGGTGGACAACGCGACAGCCCAGCTTGTTGCCGCTGAACAAAATGCGAAAATTCTTGAACAGGATGTCATAGCCGCGTCCGAGGCAATTGAGCGTGCAAATGCGCAGTTGGCCTATGCGAAGACGCAACAGGCCCGATACGAGAATCTTGTTCCTGCGGGTGGCGCCCGTCAGGATGAGCTTGACCGTTGGAACGAGCAGGTCACTGAGGATCAGGCACAGGTGCACGAAGCCGAAGCCAATCTTGAAAAGGCAAAGCTGGCGCAAGCCTCGCAGATCGATGGCGTTAATACCGGTATCCTGCAGGCCCAGTCGCAGTTGGACGAAGCCAAGTACTTCCTCGATAACACGACGATCTATGCGCCCGAAGACGGCATGATTGTTTCTCAGCAGGCCCGGCCCGGCCTGGTTGTCGGGGATATCCGTCTGGGTGCAATCGCAAGCTTTGTAACAAAGGACAATCCCTATGTCCTGGCCACCTACCGTCAACAGAACCTGAAATTCGTCGAACCCGGTCAGCCGGTTGAGGTGGCGCTGGACCTGTATCCCGGCGAAATCCTGACCGGCAAGGTCGAGGCGATCTGGTGGGCAACCCGGCAAGGTCAATACCTGCCTTCAGGCCGCCTGCCGGGCTTTGAACTGCCCAAATTGCCCGGACGGATCGCCGTACAGATTTCGGTCGATATCCCTGAGGGGCACACCTTCCCTGCGGGCGGTCACGCTGCAGTGGCGATTTATACCGGTCAGGGCAAGAGTTTTGAGTTTCTCAGGCGCATCAACATCCGCCTTTATTCCTTCGCCAACTTCATCCGACCGCTGGATATTTGAGGACGCGCATCATGATTCGGGCCAGAACCTTCCGCAGATTGATGGGCAGCGCGCTTTGTGTCGTGACCTTTGCAGCCTGCACTCCGGTTGGCCCGGACTTTGTGCGCCCGAACTCTCCGGTCGTCAAACAATGGATCGAAGTGAACAATCCCAACACGGGGCAAAGCGGACTGACCTCGCGCAGCGCGCCCGTGGTAAAATGGTGGGAAACTTTCAACGACCCCACCCTGAACAGACTGATCGCCGAAGCCTATGCGCAAAACCTGACCTTGCAGGTAGCCGGGGCGCGTGTGCTGCAGGCGCGGGCGCAGTTGGGCATCGCGTTTGGAGAGCTTTATCCGCAATCGCAGGCAGTCGGTGCGTCGCTTGAAAGGCGGCAGATCAGCGACAACCTCAATCCGGTGTCCGATATCAACCGCATCATCCCGCTGGACACGGAGTTCTCGACTTCGCAGGTCGGGTTCGACGCGCAATGGGAACTGGATGTCTGGGGCGCGCAGCGGCGCGGCGTTCAGGCTGCACGGTCCAATCTGGCTTTGCAGGTTGCCAACTATGACGATGCCCTTGTGACGCTGACGGGTGATGTTGCCGCCCTTTACGTCAATATCCGCGCCCTGCAGGAATCCCTGGTCGTTGCACAGGAGAATATCCGACTTCAGCAGGAATCTGCGGATCTGACGCAGCTGCGGTTCAACAACGGCGTCACGACCGAGTTGGATGTGCAGGAATCCACCGCCTTGTTGAACAATACAAAAGCGCTGGTTCCTGAACTGCAAAGCGACTTGCAGCAAGCTAAGAATGCGTTGGCCGTTTTGCTGGGGCAACCGCCATCGCGCTTGACCAGCCTGCTTGGAAGTTCTGGCCGTATCCCCTCGGCAAGGTCCAATGTCGCGGTCGGTGTACCTGCGGAACTGTTGCGCCGTCGCCCGGATGTTCGGGCCGCTGAACTGGCTGCGGCAACGCAATCCGCTCAGGTCGGGATTGCGATGGCCGACCTTTATCCGCAGTTCATCCTTTCGGGTTCAATCGGCCTGCAAGCATCGGGCGGGCGCGACCTGTTCAACGCCAACAGCACCATCGGGCTGGCCAGCGCGGGTGTTGTCTGGAACGTACTCAACTATGGTCGGATCAAGAACAACGTGCGGGCGCAGGACGCCGCATATCAGGCCCTGATCGCCAACTATCAGAACACGGTCCTGACTGCCTATTCCGAGGTTGAAAGCGCCATGGTCGCCTATGCGCAGGCCCGCAAGCAGGTCGAATTCTATCAGAACAGTGTCACGGCCTCGCGCCGGGCGGCCGAGATTGCGATCAGCCAATATCGTGATGGCATCGCCAGCTATTCACGGATTCTGAACACGCAAACCGCCCTGTTGCGGTCGCAAGCCAACCTGATCAGCGCACGTCAACAAGTGTCCAGCAATCTGGTCGCTGTCTACAAAGGTTTGGGCGGTGGATGGCAGATCCGGCAGAATCAGGAGTTCTTGCCCGGCACCGTTCTGGCCGAAATGGCATATCGCACCGACTGGGGTGATCTGCTGGAAAAGGCCCCGACCGGTGTCAGCCTGAACTAGGTTCTATTTTGTCAGCCCCCGCAACCCGCCCGAGATCAGGATATTCACCTCGTAGAGGATGCGTGGTGCCGCCAGACCGCCGGGGCTTGCCAGATAGTTAGGGCTCCACTCGGGGTCGAATTTCTGTTTGAACGCACGCAGGCCTTCGAAGTGATAGAACTGCTCGCCGTGTTCGTAGACAAACCCCCCGATCCGGTTCCAGAGCGAAGCCAGTTGCCGGTTTTCTATCCCTGAAAACGGCGCAGCTCCGAGAGAGAACCAGTGGAACCCCTGCTCGGACCCCCACACCATCATCTCGGCGAACAAAGCATCCATGACGAAACTGGCGCTGTCAGGCTCGTAACGCATCAGGTCCAACGACAGTTCAGACTTGTTCCCGCCCTGAAACAGATTGGCGAAGGCCACGATCCTGCCGGTTTCGGTATTGCGCAGAATGGCGTGATCGAAATACGAAAGATACTCGTAGTCGAAACCTCCCAAGGCAAAGCCCTTCTCTTCGCCCGCCTTACCGGCCAGCCAGTGATCCGAGATTTCACGCAATTCCGGCAGGACCGGTTTCAGGTCCTCCTTCGGAATGATCTCGAACACATAGCCATCACGTATGGCCCTGTTCTTGGCCTGCCGAAACCGTTTGCGTGATTTGCCGTCCAACGAAAACCCTTGCAGCGGAACCCGCGCGACCTCGCCAATTTTCAGGATCGAAAGGCCCAGATCCAGAAAGGTTGGCAGGTATTTGGTCGAAACACTGTAGAAAGCACACAGCTTGCCTTCGCGGTCCGCCCGTTCGCGCAGTTGCCAGATCAGCTGCTGACCCGCGGTCTCATCTCCCACAGGCTCTCCCTTGGTGATCAGCGCGTTTCCGGTGTCGGCATAGGCAAGAAACGCGGTTTCATCCGGCGAGATCAGGAACTGCTTGTCGCCCGTCAGAGAAATCTGGGCTTCGGTGTCTTCGCTTTGCAACGCAAGCCGTTCCACCGCCTCCGGTATTTCGGTTCGCACCTGAACCGGGATTTCGCGCCCGAACAGGGAATTGACAGCCACCACCCCAAGGATAACCGCAACCACCAGACTGGACCTGAGAAAACGCGAGGCATCGCCGTTCCAGGCGAACTCCCACCACAGGGCGTTTTGATATTCAACGTGCGAATACGCGAACAAACCGATCCAAAAAATCACCGCCATCAGTGCCAGCACACTGACCAGCCATGGAATATTCAGACGGAAGACCGACGCGCCGCTGACCCGGTAAAACGCGCCGCGAAACACCGCAAGAACGGCAATGGTCACCACCATACTCAGCGCTTCATGGATATCCAGGCCGCGGGTGAGCGAAGCGATGAATCCGGCCACCATCAGAACCATCGCGACGACCCAGGCGCGATAGAGCTTACGGAACAAGCCGCGTGATACGAGGATCAGCAGAACCCCAACCACACTGCCCGCCAGATGCGAGGCTTCGACGAACGAAAGCGGCAATACCTCGCGTAACGCGCCAAGGCTTTGGGAATTGGACGGCAGCGCGCCGGACACCAGTAATACAACTCCAGCCACTGCAGAAACGCCAGCTGCAACCATTGGAACAATCGGGCGAAAAGCGCGATAGACCCAACTGGCAGCCCCGCCAATCCTGTCGCGCTGTGTCAGCGCATAGGCCACAGCAATGGACAGGCTGGCGATGACGAAGGGCAAAAACGTGTAAACCACGCGATACAGCAACAAGGCTGCGATCACATCCGATCGGCCAGAGGCACCGAGACCCGCGATCAGTGTAGCCTCGAACACACCGATCCCGCCGGGCGCGTGGCTGAGGATACCGACGGCAATTGCCGCCACGTAGATGGCAAAGAAATACGGAAACCCGACGCCCAGATCGTCCGGCATCAGAACATACAGTGTCATTGATGCGCCAAACAGATCCCCTACTGCCGCCAGCGTCAAAAGGCTGGCCAGCTTTCCTCCGGGCAGGTTGAAGCCAAACCCACCATAAGCCAGACGGCGCCCGCCGCTGGCAAGCCAGACAAACAGAGCCGCCAACCCGGCCAGCAGGCACAGGCCGATTACGGTTTCGGTCGTTTCACTGATCGGAAGAACCTGAGATATCCCGTCCGGATGCAACGTCAGCAAGATGCCAAGGATCAGGACCATACCCATCCAGAAGGCCACCCAAGAGGTGGCGATAACCCCGGCCACACGGGCCAGATCCAGCCCAAGCGACGCATAGATCCGATACCGGATCGCGGTTCCCGTGATGTAGGAAAACCCCAGACAGTTTGACACAGCATAGCCACTGGCCCCGGCCATTCCGGCGACCGGCAGCGGAACCTTGTCTTCCGCCAAGCTTTTGACCGCAAACACATCGTAAAAGGACAGCGACAGAAAACTGAATGCGGTCCAGCACAGCGCGAAAAACATGAGCTTCCAGGACGTACCCGCAATATCGGTCTGAACGTCGGACCATTTCACATGCGAAGACAACTCGTGCAGGACGGTCAGCGCAATGATCGTGATGAGGATCGGAACCGCGATACGAACCCAGGGTCTTTCCAGCATGGCCGCAGCCTTCTCGGCCACCCTTAAAACCCGGGAATCGTCACTTGTTTCCTGTACGGTCATCACGACATTCCCTGCTTCAAACCAATCGCGTATTCGGAACTAAAGCCGCTAAAGCCTGCCCGACCGCCCAGGCGGAGTTTGGCACAATTTCCTTAGCATTCAAAGCGCTACAGGCAGCAAGTTCGCCACCCGGTCAGACGCGCCCCTTCCGCGTTGAAAGCAAGAGGTTGGTTTCGGATCGCGTGATCCCTTCCATCCGCCGGATCTGAAACAGAACCTCGTCCAGTTCCGCCAGCGTTTCGGCCCCGATCTCGGCAATCAGGTCCCAGCTGCCATTGGTCGTATGAACCGCTCTTACCTGTCGCATGGCGGCGATCCTTGCCATGGTCCGCTCGGTTCCCCGGCCTTCGATTTCCAGCATCATCAGTCCCCGAACCGGGCTTTGCGCAACATCGCGCCGCGTCAGAACGGTAAAGCCGACGATCTCTCCGGACTGTTTCAGGCGATGCAGTCGACTGCGGACGGTTGTTCGCGTCACGCCCAGAATCTGCGCCAGTTCCGACAGCGAGGCGCGCGCATCCCGGTGCAACGCGTTCAGCAGCTTGCTATCCAAATCGTCCATTGTCGCTTACCAGTTTGTTTATCGGGGTTTCTTTTTGAGCACTTTGCTATCTTCCGGGATGCCGTGTTGAAAGGTTAGACAAACACATGGCAAATGAAAACATAATACTTGTCGGCGCCCCGATGGACGCCGGAAAACGTCGGCAGGGATGCCGCATGGGTCCTGATGCCTATCGCGTCGCGGGTTTGCAGAAGGCCCTGATGGATCTGGGCCACAGCGTGTCGGACATCGGTGATGTCCGCCCTGACGACGTCGCAACCGCCGAGCATCCTCACCTGTTCGCCTTGCCCGAATGTGTAGGCTGGACCCAGGCGCTGAGCCGTGCGGCGCAGGAGAGCGCCCGCCAAGGTTTGCCCATTTTCATGGGTGGTGATCACGCGCTTTCTATGGGTACGGTCGCGGGAATGGCAGCCCATGCGCACAGCATCGGACGGCCCCTCTTTGTTCTGTGGCTGGATGCGCATAGCGACTTTCACACGCCCGACAGCACCGGCAGCGGCAATTTGCACGGCACCCCGGTCGCCTATTTCACCGGTCGGCACGGGTTTGACGCGTTTCCGCCGCTCACGGCACCGGTGCCCACCAACCGTGTCGGAATGATTGGCCTGCGCTCGGTCGACCCCGCGGAACGGGCCGCGCTGGAACAGGACCGCGCCATGCTGGCCGATATGCGCAGCATTGACGAAAATGGCATCAAAGCACCGCTGATGGCCTTTCTGGACCGCGTCCGCGCAGAAAGCGGTATCCTGCACGTCTCGCTGGACGTCGACTTTCTGGACCCCGCCATCGCACCTGCCGTGGGCACCACCGTTCCCGGCGGCGCGACCGAACGGGAAGCGCATCTGGTGATGGAACTACTGCATGAAAGCGGCCTCGTACGCTCGCTGGATCTGGTAGAGTTGAACCCGTTTCTGGATGAACGCGGCCGAACCGCAAAACTGATGGTCGATCTGGCCGCCTCGTTACTCGGTCGCCGCATATTCGACCGCCCCACCCGGAGTTTCTGATGCAGTCGCTGCAAGCCCCTTCGGCCGTCGTGATGATCCGGCCGCATGCATTTGCCTCAAACCCGGAAACGCACGGAGACAACGCGTTCCAGACACTTGCCAGCCGTTCGGCGACCGCAACCTCATCTGCGGCGCGCAATGAACACGATCAGGCAGTCGCGCAATTGCGGGCCGCAGGTATCAGGGTTCACGTCTTTGACGATCACGGAGAACTGGACACACCCGACAGTGTGTTTCCGAACAACTGGTTTTCAACCCATCCCGGTGGGCATGTCGCGATCTATCCGATGTACGTTCCTTCCCGGCGGCGCGAACGTCGTTCCGACGTCATCGAGATGCTGAAACAGGAATATCGCGTTCAGGACGTGATCGACTATTCCGGTCTCGAACAGGACAAGCTGGCGCTGGAAGGCACCGGCGCGATGGTCCTGGATCACATTGGTCGGGTGGCTTACACGGTAAAATCAAACCGCGCCGACCCCGTTCTGCTCGAACGGTTCTGTACTCACTTCAACTATGAGCCTATTGTTTTCGAAGCGAAAGATGCCCTGGGGCACGATGTCTATCACACCAACGTTCTGATGGGTATCGGCACCGAATATGCGCTGATTTGCCTGGACATGATCACCGACCCCGAGCGACGCACGACAGTCAAAGCCAGGCTGGAGGAAACCGGTCGTGCCGTCATCGACCTAACCCACGATCAGATCGCGGAATTCGCGGGCAACGCCATTGAGCTGGCTGGCCAAGACGGTCTGGTCCTGGCTTTGTCCAGCCGGACGCTGGAAGCACTGACGCCCGAACAGATTTCCATAATCGAAGCCAGTGCAAAACCACTGCCGCTTTCGGTTCCCACAATTGAAACAGCGGGTGGATCCGTGCGCTGCATGATCGCAGGCATTCACTTGTCCCGCCGATAGGAGACCCTGATGCAACCTTCTGACAAGGCGCTTGTGCCCTTTGTTTCCGTCGACAACATGATGCGCCTCGTCCATCATATCGGCCTTGAAAAGATGATCACGCAGATTGCCGCGCAGATCGAATCTGACTTCAAGCGATGGGAAAGCTTCGACAAAACGCCCCGAATCCCCGCCCATTCCCCCCATGGCGTGATTGAATTGATGCCAACTTCGGATGGTGAGGCATACGGTTTCAAGTATGTGAACGGGCATCCAAAAAATACGTCCGAGGGTCTGCAGACCGTGACCGCGTTCGGGTTGCTGGCGGATGTTTACACGGGCTATCCCACCCTCTTGACTGAAATGACCATGCTGACGGCCCTGAGAACGGCAGCAACCTCTGCCTTGGTCGGCAGCTATCTGGCACCGAAATCCGCAACGACGATGGCCATGATCGGCAATGGCGCTCAATCCGAGTTCCAGTGCCTGGCGTTTAAGGCAATGTGCGGCATCGACACTGTGCGGCTGTATGACACCGACACGAATGCAACGGCCAAATGCGCGGCAAACCTGCAAGGCAAGGGTCTGACTGTTGTTTCCTGCAATACGGCGGAAGACGCCATCGAAAGCGCCCAGATCATCACGACGTGCACAGCCGACAAGAAATACGCCACCATTCTGACGGACAACATGGTCGGTCCCGGCGTTCACATAAACGCAATCGGCGGTGATTGCCCGGGCAAGACCGAGTTGCACAAGGATATCCTGCTGCGTTCGGAAATATTCGTTGAATACCCCGAGCAAACGCGGATCGAAGGCGAAATTCAGGCCCTGGACTCAGACCACCCCGTGACTGAAATCTGGCAGGTGATGACAGGCCAGGCCAAGGGGCGCACGGATGAACGGGCGATTACACTATTCGACAGTGTCGGTTTTGCGATCGAGGATTTTTCTGCCCTTCGTTACATCAAACGCGCCATCGAAGGGACAGACTTCTTCGAGCCTCTGGACATGCTGGCGGACCCCGACGATCCACGTGACCTCTATGGCATGTTGATGCGCGCCGAAACCTGAATCTTGCCAGGGTTTCAAAGGTCAAGGGGGCTCTGCCCCCGCCGCCCTGCGGGCGACTCCCCCGGGATATTTTTGGCCAGATGAACAAGGGATCCGCTCTCCGGCCATTGGTCCGGAGAGCTTCACCTGGCGCGGTCATCGGCATCCCTGCCTGTACCGCCAATGCTGTGTCCGACAATTTGATTAAAGATCCGTTACTTCATCTGGCCAAAAATATCCCGGAGCGCGAGGCAGAGCCTCGCAAAAACCCAGGTCAACCAGCCAGGGACGGCAGATAGAGTACGATACCCGGAAAGGCCACAAGCAGGGCGATGGTAACAGCGTCGGCCACAAAGAACGGTGTCACGCCCTTGAAGACATCCTGAACACTGAGATCAGGACGCACCCCCGCCACAACAAAGCAATTCAGCCCGATTGGCGGTGTGATCAGGCAAAACTCGGCCATTTTGACCACCAGAATTCCAAACCAGATCGCACACATCGGGCCGGACATTCCAAAAGCACTCTCGGCAGCGCTGACAGCTTCGCCGCCGTTCAGTGCCATTACCGCAGGGTATACAACAGGCAATGTCAGCAACAGCATACCGATTGCGTCCATGAACATGCCAAGCACGGCATAGGCCAACAGGATGCAGATCAGGATCAGCATGGGCGACATTTCAAGCGACGTGATCCAGTCGGAGAACGCTCCGGGCAGATCGGCGAAACCCAGAAAACGGACGTAGATCAGAACGCCCCAGATGATCGAAAAGATCATGGCCGTCAGCTTGGCAGTTTCCAGCAGCGCCGACTTCAATTCACCCCAGCGCATGCCGTGATAGATGGCAAAGCAGAAAACGATGAAGGCTCCGATTGCTCCGCCTTCAGTCGGCGTGCCCCAGGCTTTTTCGCCAAATGGGTTGTAGACAAAACAGATGATGATCAGGATCACCGCAACGATTGGCATTGCCCCAGGCAGCGATGCGAAACGTTGCTTCCAGGTAAAGCCGGTGACCGGCGGGCCGACTGATTTGAACACAACGGCGATGCCGACGATCAGGCCCCCATAGATGACCGCCGAGAACGCGCCGGGAATAAACCCGGCCAGCAAAAGCTTGCCAACATCCTGCTCGACGATGATCGCATAGATCACAAGGATGGCGGACGGCGGGATCAAGGAAGCCAATGTCCCGCCGGCGGCGACAACGCCTGCTGCAAATCGCTTGTTGTACCCGACCTCCAGCATCTCGGGGATTGCAACCCGGGCGAATACGGCAGACGTAGCGACAGACGCGCCCGACACGGCGGCAAAGCCTGCGGTGGCAAACACGGTCGACACTGCCAGGCCACCTGGAACCCAGGCAATCCAGCGCTTTGCCGCTTCGAACAAGGCGCGGGTCAGCCCGGCATAGTAGGCCAGATAGCCGATGAGTATGAATGTCGGGATCAGGCTGAGCGTGTGTGAGGCCACCTTGGAATGCGGCACCTGCCCGGCCGTTTTCACTGCCACCGTCAGCGCCTTGCCAAAGCGGTCGGGGTCATATCCGAACTTGGCCCAGAAAATCCATACAAGCCCAACAAGCCCTGCCAGCCCCGCCGCAAAGGCGACGCGCATTCCTGTGACCACCAAAAACAGCAGGCCGCCTGTGACCCACAATCCGATATCAATCGTGTCCATGAGTCAGCCTTGCCCTTCGAACTGATCCGCCTCGGCAGCGGCCTGTGCGGCCGCGTCCTGAATAAGAGGCACAGCGACCGGTTGATCCAGCCCCAGAACAAACGCGCGCCCATATCCCCAGATCTGCAAAACTAGACGCAGGCAGAGAACGGAGAACGCCACCGGAGCCAACAGTTTGGCCGGCCACAGAGGGATACCAATGTCGATGGAACTGTCCCTGCTCCACATTGGCGCGGCAAAATCGAACGACCGCTCGAAATGGGACCAGCTGCCCCAGACAAGGGCCATCATCAGGACGAGGATCAAGACGACGGAAATCGTCTCGAAGAACCAAAGCGCCCTGCCGCGAAGACGCGCGATGACGATGTCCATGCGAATATGCCCGCCATCTCGCTGCACGTAGGAAACGCCCAGGAATGCGATCAGTGGCATCGCCTGTTCAATCCAGTCGACATAGCCCGGCAATGGCGCGTTGAGCGCATTCCGGCCGCTTACAGACACAACGGCGAGAACCATCAGCGAGAAAACCGCCAGACCGCTGATCAGGGCCAGCAGTCTTTCTGCCCGAAGAAGATGCTGGTCCAGACGGCTGAGACGGCTGCCATCCTCCAGCACGGTGGCCTGTCCCGCCATCCTGCTTTTTCCTTGTGGTTGAAGAGAACCGGACGCCCGATGGCATCCGGTTCAAAACATCAGTTTCCGCCGCGTTGCTGCTGCAGTGTCGACTGAACAAGATCGTACAGGTCCTGCGCAGGCAGACCCTGATCGGTCATGTCGGCAATCCACTGTTCGCGGATCGGATCGGCCGCCTTGGCGCGGAACTCCTGAAGGACGGCGTCGTCAATCATGATTTTCTGAACGCCTTTTTCCTCAAGAACACCGTCCCACTTTTCAAGCAGGGCTCCGTAATTGGCCAGATAATGATCGATCGCCTCGTCAATCGAACTGTCCAGTGCCTCGCGATGCTCTGCCGGAAGCGCCTCATAGGCGTCGATGTTCACCACGACCGGGCAGTTTACGGTGCCGGGGTTCAGGTTGGCCGTCCACCAGTCGGCTTCGTTGATGGTGCCGAAGGACAGGTGTGCGTGCTGGGCAAATGCCACAGTATCGACAACGCCGGATTCCATCGCATTGAACGCTTCGGTGGCGGGCACGGATGTTGGCACGCCCCCTACGGCTTCAAACGCTTTGCCCAACCCGCCGGTCGCGCGCACGCGCATACCATCAAAAGCGGCAAGTGTGTCGCGCGGCTCGCCCGTGCCGACAAGGTTATACTGCGGCATGGGCGACGTCATGATGATCCGGGCGTTCCACTGCGCCATTTCTTCTTTGACGGCCGGGTGGTCATAAACCGCGTGGCTGACCGCTACTTCCTCGTCCAGATTGTTCACGCCCAGAAACGGAAGTTCTAGAACGGTGATCGCCCGGTTCTTGTCCCGATGGTAGCCCGCACAGAATTGTGCCATTTCGAATGCGCCGATCTCGATCCCGTCCAGGTTTTCCCTGGGTTTTGACAAGCCGCCATAGCTGACGTTGATCTTGAACTCGCCGCCGGTCTTTTCGGCAACCAGTTCGGACAGCTTTTCAACATGCTCTGTAAATGCGCGGCGCTTGCCCCAGACCGAGGCGTTCCATTCGGTCGCAACGGCTTCGCCTGCAAAGGCCACGCCAATGGCCGCGACGGCGGCGGCGCTTAACATCCTGTTCATAGTGATCTCTCCCTGTGATGCGCCCCTTGGTCAGAGCGCTTGGACATAAAGCTAGCGCCAACATCCGGATGTGCCAACCCCGCAGACGCTGATGAGTTGCCGCCTTCAGGGCGCGACCTGCCGGAACAATCGAAAGAAGAATTGGGAATCCAAAAGGCGTCCGGGAAATTCCGGAAAACTGCAGTTCGAAAATAGTTACACGGTAGATATTGTTATTTATACATTTTTTTTATCTTTTTCATATTTCTTTACATTTTTTTACCAGATAGCGAAATTTGTTTACAAACAAATCGTGGAACTACGGCAATTTATTTATTTGTTTTCAGAACCCCGTATATTCGCAATCGGGAGGAAACGGGTCGACATTGCCTGTTTGACGGGCAAAATCGGTTCATCAATATCCAGTCCTAGAGGGAGGAGCCTCAGTATGACAACCGCTGCCCAGGCAGATGCCAAAACATATCCGCCATCCGCAGAAATCGTGTCCCGTGCGCATATCGATGCTGACAAATACGCGGCAATGTATGCAGCCTCTGTCAGTGATCCTGATGTCTTCTGGGATGAACAGGGCAAGCGCGTCGACTGGATCAAGCCTTATACTCAGGTCAAGGATGTGGACTACAGCTTTGGCTCCGTGAAGATCAACTGGTATGCCGATGGCACGCTGAATGTTTCGGCAAACTGTCTGGACCGTCACTTGGCGACACGCGGCGATCAAACCGCGATCATTTGGGAGCCGGATGATCCAAACGACGCAGCGCAGCACATTACCTATGCCGAATTGCACCGCCGCACCTGCCGGATGGCCAACATTCTGGAATCAATGGGCGTGCGCAAGGGCGACCGGGTCGTGATCTATCTGCCGATGATCCCCGAAGCCGCCTATGCCATGCTGGCCTGCGCGCGGATTGGGGCGATCCATTCGATTGTTTTCGCAGGTTTTTCCCCGGACGCCCTGGCAGCGCGGGTCAATGGCTGCGACGCCAAGGTCCTGATCACTGCCGACGAAGCCCCGCGCGGTGGCCGCAAGACGCCACTGAAATCGAATGCCGATGCGGCTTTGCTGCACTGCAAGGACACCGTGAAATGTCTGGTGGTCAAGCGGACCGGTGGCCAAACCACATGGGTGGATGGGCGTGACCACGACTACAACGAAATGGCGCTTGAGGCGGATGACTACTGCGCGCCCGCCGAGATGAGCGCGGAAGACCCGCTGTTCATCCTCTATACCTCGGGCTCAACCGGTCAGCCCAAAGGCGTGGTGCATACGACCGGCGGCTATCTGGTCTATGCGTCGATGACCCATGAGATCACTTTCGATTACCACGATGGTGACGTGTACTGGTGCACCGCAGATGTGGGTTGGGTCACGGGCCACAGCTATATTGTTTACGGCCCACTGGCCAACGGAGCGACCACGCTGATGTTCGAGGGTGTGCCGACATTTCCGGACGCCTCGCGGTTCTGGCAGGTCTGCGAAAAGCACAAGGTGAACCAGTTCTACACCGCGCCGACCGCAATCCGTGCCCTGATGGGACAAGGCAATGAATTCGTCGACAAATGCGACCTGAGCGACCTGCGCGTTCTGGGCACAGTGGGCGAGCCCATCAACCCCGAAGCCTGGAACTGGTACAACGAAGTTGTCGGCAAAGGGAAATGCCCCATCGTTGATACCTGGTGGCAGACCGAAACCGGCGGTCACTTGATGACCCCCCTGCCCGGCGCACACGCGATGAAACCCGGCTCGGCCATGAAACCGTTCTTCGGCATTGTGCCGGTGGTTCTGGACCCGCAATCCGGTGTTGAGATTGAGGGCAATGGGGTCGAAGGCGTTCTGTGCATCAAGGACAGCTGGCCGGGCCAGATGCGCACCGTCTGGGGCGATCACGAGCGGTTTGAAAAGACCTATTTCTCGGACTACAAGGGCTATTACTTCACCGGCGACGGCTGCCGTCGTGATGAAGATGGCGATTACTGGATTACCGGTCGCGTTGACGATGTGATCAACGTATCCGGGCACCGTATGGGCACGGCCGAGGTAGAAAGCGCACTGGTTGCGCATGCCGCCGTCGCCGAAGCCGCTGTTGTTGGCTACCCCCATGAAATCAAGGGGCAAGGCATCTATTGCTACGTCACCCTGATGAATGATCGTGAGCCCAGCGACGAACTGCTGAAAGAACTGCGCACCTGGGTCCGGACCGAAATCGGCCCGATCGCCAGCCCGGATGTGATCCAGTGGGCGCCTGGCCTGCCCAAGACCCGCTCGGGCAAGATCATGCGCCGTATCCTGCGCAAGATTGCCGAAAACGACTTTGGCAGCTTGGGTGATACTTCGACACTGGCTGATCCGTCGGTCGTCGAAGACCTGATCGAAAACCGTGCGAACAAGTGAGGATGTGATGGACGCTGCCACGATCACCACACCCGCCGTTCTGATCCTTCTCGGCCCTCCGGGCGCCGGGAAGGGCACACAGGCCCGCATGCTTGAAGAAAAGTTCGGGCTGGTCCAACTGAGTACCGGCGATCTGCTTCGGGCCGCCGTTGCTGCCGGAACCGAGGCAGGCAAGGCCGCGAAGGCCGTGATGGAAGCCGGCGATCTTGTCAGTGACGAGATCGTCATAGCCATCCTGCGCGACCGGATGGCGGAACCGGATTGCGCCAAGGGTGTCATTCTGGACGGATTCCCGCGGACTACGGTTCAGGCCGAAGCGTTGGATGGACTGTTGGCCGAAAACGGTCAGAAGATCAGCGCCGCGATCAGCCTTGAGGTGGAAGATGCCGAGATGATCACCCGCATCTCGGGCCGCTATACCTGTGCTGGCTGCGGTGAGGGGTACCACGATCAGTTCAAGAAACCGGCGGTCGAAGGAAAATGTGACAAATGCGGTCACACGGAGTTCAAGCGCCGCGCCGATGATAATGCGGTAACCGTTGCGTCCCGGCTGGAAGCCTACCATGCGCAGACCGCTCCGCTGATCGACTACTACGAAAGTCATGAGGTTTTGAAACGGACCAACGCCATGGGCCGGATCGAAGACATAGCCAGTGATCTGGAACAGATCGTCGGCGACGCGATGAGTTAAGGGGATAAGTGAAGCCCAATTTGGGGCTCTGATCCAACAAAAGAATACTTCAACGGACCCGCCTTGGCGGACCGGAGGAGTTTTGCCAAACGCCACCCGGCGTTCGGCGCATTCGAGAGGCGGCCCAACGCACTGGAGGAGTTGGGCAAGGGGCCGCTCAACGACGAAGCGAAGGAGGAACCCGCGATGGCGGATCAATCTACAAACTCCGCGCAGGCTGCCGAGGCCGATAAGGGCTATTGGCAGGCCAACCTGCGCCTCATCTACATCAGCCTCGTGATCTGGGCGCTGGTGTCTTTCGGATTCGGCATTCTGCTGCGTCCTCTGCTGTCGGGTATCGCTGTTGGCGGCACCGACCTGGGCTTTTGGTTCGCTCAGCAGGGATCGATTCTGGTCTTTCTGGTGCTGATCTTCAACTACGCCTGGCGCATGAACAAGCTGGACGCCGAATACGGCGTGGATGAGGAGTAACCCCCATGGACCAGTTTACCATCAACCTGCTGTTTGTCGGCGCGTCGTTCGCGCTGTACATCGGCATCGCGATCTGGGCCCGTGCGGGATCCACATCCGAATTCTACGCCGCCGGTCGCGGCGTTCACCCGGTCACCAACGGTATGGCGACAGCGGCAGACTGGATGTCCGCGGCCTCGTTCATCTCGATGGCGGGTCTGATTGCCTTTACCGGCTATGACAACTCGACCTTCCTGATGGGTTGGACCGGTGGCTATGTGCTGTTGGCACTGCTGCTTGCACCTTACCTGCGTAAGTTCGGCAAGTTCACCGTATCGGAATTCATCGGTGACCGCTTCTACAGCCAGACCGCCCGTATCGTTGCGGTGATCTGTCTGATCGTGGCTTCGGTGACCTATGTTATCGGCCAGATGACCGGCGTTGGCGTGGCCTTCGGCCGCTTCCTTGAAGTGTCGAACACATCCGGTCTGCTGATCGGTGCCTGTGTCGTGTTTGCCTACGCGGTTTTCGGTGGGATGAAAGGTGTAACTTACACTCAGGTCGCTCAGTACTGCGTGCTGATCACCGCCTACACGATCCCGGCGATCTTCATCTCGCTGCAGCTGACCGGCACTCCGATCCCGGCGCTGGGGCTGTTCGGCGACACCGCAGGCGGAGAGCCTCTGCTGAGCAAGCTGGACGCGATCGTGACCGAGTTGGGCTTCAACGAATATACCGCCCACCACTCGAACACGCTGAACATGGTACTGTTCACACTGTCGCTGATGATCGGTACCGCCGGTCTGCCGCACGTGATCATGCGCTTCTTCACCGTACCGAAAGTGTCTGACGCTCGCTGGTCGGCTGGCTGGACGCTGGTCTTCATCGCTCTGCTGTACCTGACTGCCCCTGCGGTTGGCGCAATGGCGCGACTGAACATCACCGACATGATGTGGCCCAACGGTGGCATCGAAGGTGGCGCTGTTTCGGTTGAAGACATCGACACAGATCCACGTTACGACTGGATGCAGACGTGGCAGAAAACCGGTCTGCTGGACTGGGAAGACAAGAACGGCGACGGCAAGATCCAGTACTACAATGACGCGAATGCCGACATGCAAGCCATTGCGGAAGAAAAAGGCTGGGTTGGTAACGAACTGACCAAGTTCAACCGCGACATCCTGGTTCTGGCCAACCCCGAAATCGCCAACCTGCCGGGTTGGGTGATCGGTCTGGTCGCGGCCGGTGGTCTTGCGGCTGCCCTGTCGACCGCTGCGGGTCTGTTGCTGGCGATCTCGTCGGCGGTGTCCCACGACCTTGTCAAAGGTGCGATCAACCCGCAGATCTCTGAAAAAGGAGAACTGCTGGCCGCGCGTATCGCCATGGCCGTGGCCATCGTCGTTGCAACCTACCTGGGTCTGAACCCACCGGGCTTTGCGGCGCAAACCGTGGCACTTGCCTTCGGTCTGGCGGCGGCCTCGATCTTCCCGGCACTGATGATGGGGATCTTTTCGACCCGCATCAACAACACTGGCGCAGTTGCTGGTATGCTGGCAGGTCTGACCGTGACCTTGGTCTACATCTTCCTGCACAAGGGCTGGCTGTTCATTCCGGACACCAACTCGTTCACCGATGCTGACCCGCTTCTGGGTCCGATCAAGTCGACTTCGTTCGGTGCCATTGGTGCAATGATCAACTTCGGCGTTGCCTACGTCGTCGCCGGTATGACCAAAGAGACTCCGCCGGAGATCGTCGAATTGGTCGAAAGCGTGCGCATTCCCCGTGGTGCAGGCGCAGCTCAGAACAAATGAGCCTGATGTGGTCGGTACCCTCCATGGCTGACCACATCTTTCGATCCACTGTACCCGCCCGGCATCCCACCGGGCGGGGCTTTTCATTCAGAAGCCAAGGACGACCCAATGCCCCTGTCCCATGATGAGATCACCCGGTTTCTGAAATCCGTTCACCCCTATGACGCCCTGCCCTCGGATACGCTGGACGCCGTTGCCCGGCAGATCGAGGTTCATGAGGTCGAAGCGAATAGCCCGGTTTACGCGTTGGGCGGCCCCCTGCCTGGTGTTTTCGTAATCTACGAAGGACAGGTCGAAATCACAGATGAAAACGGCGCGGTCGTATCCCACCTTGGTCTGCGCAACTCATTTGGCGAGCGGGGGCTACTGAAAGACGGCAAGGCAGCAACGCATGCGCGCGCGGACACGCCGTCTGTTCTGATTCTGCTGCCGCCCGCCCTGGTGCGCCAACTGATCGACGATCATGATGTGGTCTCGAGATTCTTCAACCGAACCCGGGGCAACCGCTCCACTCCGCAAAGTCTGGCAACCACCGCTATTGACGTGTTGATGGCACGCGATCCTGCGACTTGCCCACCTTCCACCCCGGTTCAAAAGGCAGCGCAGTTGATGCGAGAAAGGCATATCTCGTCGCTTTGCGTATCCGAAGGCGAGACCCTTCTGGGCATTGCCACGCTGAGGGACATTGCAAGCAAGTTCGTGGCAGACGGAATGCCCGCAGCAACGCCGGTTTCGTCGATCATGACGGTAAATCCGGTCACACTTTCGCCCTCGGATATCGGCTCGGACGTTCTGCATGTCATGATGGAGCGCGGCATCGGCCACATCCCCATTTCCGAAGGCGGACGTCTTGTCGGCATCGTCACGCAAACGGACCTGACCCACTATCAGGCCGTCAATTCCGCCGAACTCGTGCGTCGGATCGCCCGCGCCCAATCCGCCGAGGAGATGGCGCTGGTAACGGCTGAAATCCCTCAGTTGCTGGTGCAGTTGGTGGCCGGAGGGAACCGGCATGAGATCGTGACTCGTCTGATCACCGACATTGCCGATACTGCCACCCGGCGCTTGCTGGTATTGGCCGAAGACAAATTTGGACCACCGCCAGTTCCCTATCTGTGGCTGGCGTGCGGTTCGCAAGGGCGGCAGGAACAGACAGGTGTTTCGGATCAGGACAACTGCCTGATGCTGCACGATAAGGTGACGGACGCCCAGATGCCCTATTTTGCTGATCTGGCCAAATTTGTTTCGGACGGGCTGGACACCTGCGGGTATTTCTATTGCCCCGGCGACATGATGGCCACCAACCCGCGCTGGTGTCAGCCGGTCCGCGTCTGGCGCGACTATTTCAAGGGCTGGATCGCCAAACCCAACCCCGAGGCACAGATGTTGGCCTCGGTTATGTTCGACCTGCGCCCCATCGGCGGCGCGTTCGAGCTGTTCTCGGATCTTCAGGCAGATACGCTCGGCGCGGCCAGCGCAAATTCAATCTTTGTCGCCCACATGATTTCCAACTCGCTCAAGCACACGCCACCATTGGGCCTGCTCCGCGGCTTTGCGACGATCCGTTCGGGCGAGCATCGAAACACGCTGGACCTGAAACATAACGGCGTCGTGCCTGTGGTGGATCTGGCCCGGATTTACAGTCTGCAGGGGCAATTCACCAAAGCCAACACACGTGCACGCCTGAAAGCCGCCGAGGCCGGCGGCGTGCTGAGCCCCGCTGGCGCGCGGGATCTGCTGGACGCCTACGATCTGATTGCCGAAACCCGGCTTGAACATCAGGTTCGGCAGATCAAGGCTGCGAAAGATCCCGACAATTACCTGCCCCCGTCGGATTTGTCCGACTTTGAGCGAAGTCATCTGCGCGATGCCTTTGTCGTGGTAAAAACGATGCAGTCGGCGGTAGGCCACGGCAAGGGCATGTTGGGTTAAGTGTAGTTTGACGAGTACGATGGGATCGCTTTCGGCGACCGTATTTGGAACAAGAAGAAGAGGCGAGACGCGCCTGAGTCAGAAAGGTTAGCCATGTTTCTTGAATTGATCGGTACGGTTTTTGCAGGTTTTGCTTTTGCAGGCATCGCAATGCTGTTGAACAAGCTTTCCGGTGGCCGTCTGCCCCGCTGGACCGCGCCGGTTGCCGCCGGTGCCGGGATGATCGGAGTGACCATCGCCAGCGAATATTCGTGGTATGGGCGCCAGCTTGATACCTTGCCTGAAGGAATGGAAATCGTGCAGGAGGTCGAAAGCCGCGCCTTCTATCGACCTTGGACCTATGCCGTGCCCTTCGTGGATCGTTTTGCCGCGATCGATACCGTATCGGTACGCACCAACGCGCAGGTTCCCGAGCAACGCCTGGTGGATTTATACTTCTTCGGTCGCTGGGCCCCGGTTTCGAAACTGCCCGTTGCAGTCAATTGCGCCGAAAACAGCCGCGCCAACCTCGCAGATGGTGCAGAATTCGCCGATGACGGACGGCTGCTGAATGCCACCTGGATCGCGGCGGGTTCCGGAGACCCGGTCATAGAAGCCACCTGCGAGGTCTGATCATGCTGACCCGGCTGAGCCTGCGCCTGAGAGTATTCCTGTTCTTCTGTCTGCTGGCACTTGGCGGATTGACCGTCTGCATTGCAGCCCTGTGGGTCGGATACGCACGAACGGGCAACCCGGACCTGGCCAATGCGTTTGTTTTTGCCGGTATTCTTATCGCCTTTGGCCTTTTGGCGCTAAGTGTCGGCGTCTGGCTGTTGTTTGACGACAATGTCGCGAAACCGATCGAGCGCTTGTCGGCTGAACTGCGCGCCCGTGCGCATGCCGGTGTCAGCAGCGACCTTGACCTTCAGGCCGCGCGGTATTTGGGGGATCTGGCCCCGGCAGCGGCAGGGCTTGCGGATCGGCTCACTGACAAGACCCTTGATATCGCCGAAGCCGTCGCTGCGGAAACTGCTCATCTCGCGGCTGAAAAGCGGAAGCTTACGGCGCTGTTGACGGAAATTCCGGTGGCAATGCTGCTGGCTGGTCCGACCCATAAAATCGTTCTCTACGACGCGCAGGCCGCCGAGGTTTTGGCCCAGATTTCCCATCCTAGGCTGAACGCCTCTCTTTTCGAGTATCTGCAGCCGAACCCGCTGACAGCGGCGTATGAGAAGATGTGCAAGACCGGGCTCGAGGTCGCATGTACGCTGACCAGCATTGATGGCAACCAAAGCTATGCCGCGCGTATGAAACCCCTGGGCCATGCGCCCGGCTACATGCTGATCTTCGACGACAGTGCCGCCAATATCCCGCCCGAGGCCGCCCGCCCGCTGGTTTACAATTTCGATCTGTTGGACGGAGCCACCGATGTAGAATTCGAACATCGCGCCCTGACCGACCTGTGTTTCGTGGTGTTCGATACCGAGACGACGGGCCTGCTGCCGCACAAGGATGAAGTTGTGCAGATCGGCGCAGTCCGGGTGGTCAAGGGCCGGATCGTCGAAGGTGAGCATCTGGATTTGCTGGTCAACCCCGGAATTCCGATCCCTCCGGCTTCGACCAAGGTGCACAAGGTCAGCGACCACATGGTCCAGGGGGCTCCGGACATTGCCCAGGCTGGGCGCGTTTTTCATCAGTTCGCTCATGATGCGGTCATTGTGGCCCACAACGCTCCGTTCGATATGGCGTTTATGCGCCGGCATGAGAAACGCATGGGTGTGGAATGGAACCACCTGATTTTGGACACGGTCCTGCTGTCGGCTGTGCTGTTCGGTGCCAGCGACACACACACTCTGGATGCACTATGCGAGCGACTGGACATCACAATCCCGGAGGCGCTGCGCCATACGGCATTGGGCGACGCCGTCGCGACGGCCGAGGCTCTGGTCAAGATGCTGCCCATGCTTCGGGCACGCGGGATGGTGACATTTGGCGATGTTCTGGTCGAAACACGCAAACATGGGCGATTGCTGGAAGATCTGAACTGACGCGTAAATATTCACGCCATTTTCACCTTTCCATGGACAAACCCGACCGCTCATGGCACCTGGTGCGCGTCTGAAACACGAGCGCGCAATGACGGATAGAACCTTCACCCCCGGCCCGGATCACAGCAACGCCTTTCGCCAGGCGTTGGGCTGTTTCGGCACAGGTGTGACGGTCATCACGACCAACACGGCCGCAGGGCCGCGCGCCATTACCGTGAATTCCTTTTCCTCGGTGTCGCTGGATCCCCCGCTGGTTCTGTGGTGCCTTGCCAAGGATTCCAACCGCTTTGACGCCTTCAGCGCGTGCACGGACTATTCGATCCACGTCATGGCGCAGGAGCAGCAGGATCAGGCTTTGAAATTTGCCCGAAACGGCTTTGATTTCTCGCACGCAGACTGGAGCGCGGATCCTGCCGGTCGCCCTCAACTGGACGGCTGCCTGGCGCGGTTTGATTGCCATCTGCATGACCGGCACGAAGCGGGCGATCACCTGATCTTGGTGGGCCGCGTCGAAACCGCGATGTACCGGACTGGTCAGGGCCTGATTTTCAAACGCGGTCAGTTCGGTGGTTTTGTCGATACGATCTGAACGCTATTCGTCCAGTGACCCATGGACGGCAAGCGCCTCAAGTTCAGCATCTTGGGGAACGATGACGCGAAACGCTTCATGAACACCTGAATCGGTCAACTCGCGAGCAACGGTCAGCAGCGTGTTGGGCGCGTGTTCTTCACACAGGCCGGACATATGGTCAATTTCGGCCTGTGCAACGCCCAGGGCTGCATCGATTGACGGGGCTCCGTAGAAACGGACGAAATGATCCGCGAGGCTCTGCGCGATCTGGTCAAGTTCGGGTGGTTCGACCTTGGTAACGGCGACGAATGTTACCCGTCCGAATGTCTCAAGCCCCAGCCAGCCGTTGGCAAAGGCCTGCCGCGCCCTGCCAGCCAGATCGGCCGATCCCCAGTTCGAAAACTCGAACCCGCCCGAAATACACCATTCACCGGTGCGCGCAGGCGACTGAAAGACATTCATGTCACTTTCGTCAAAGTGAATGGCACGGGCCAATTTCATCAGGATGCCTCCAGCAATTCAGTCAGTGGGCGCAGTTGGGTGTCCGAACCCTTGCGGATCAGCATACCGAACCTTTCATCCGTGCCAAGGAACACGCCCTGTTCTTCAATCGGCTCACCCACGCCGCGCAGAAGTCCCATCCATTCTGCGTGCAACGGGCCGTTGCCGTCCTCTTGCCAGCGATTGAGCCAGGTCAGCATGTGACGCGACCAGCTTTCGACCAACTGCACCGGGCCGACTTCGGCACAGCCTTCGTCATACAGCGCGGTGACATCAGGGTTTTCCCCGGGTGCATCGCTTGTCTGCAACAAGGCCAGTTCCCACCCGATCACCAACCAGTCAGGGATTTCTTCCAAACTAGTGGCGGAAGCAGCGGCCCGAAACTGCCCACACCGGGCCCCGTTCACGCAGACCAAACCGTCCCAGCCCAGATGTACGGCAACCTCGGGCGGGGCCAGCGCGCCCAAAGCGTTCTGAAAACCCACCGCGCACAACGGAAGCATTGCCATTGCGTCCCGCAGCGGCACCTCGGGCGCGAAGACAATCGCAACCCGCAGACGGTCTGCCTGAATATTGTAAACGACCGCGCCCGCGTCACAGCCCAGCGCAGCCATTGCCTGCGCGCGGTCAAACGGGTCTTCCCCGCCCTGAACCGGATGTCCGGTCAGCAATGGGGGGAAGACCGGCTCGGTCATGCCTGGCCCTCGGCGATCATGTCGCGGGCGATCTTGCGGAACGCCTCGGCCTGCGGACTGTCTGGCTTGCTGACCACGATCGGCGCACCGCCATCGGCTGCGACGCGAATGTCCAAATGCAGCGGAATTTCCCCCAGCAGCGGCACGCCCAGCGCAGCGGCTTCGGAGGCCACTCCGCCGTGTCCGAATACATGCTCCTCATGTCCGCAATTCGAACAGATATGGGTCGACATGTTCTCGATCATCCCCACGATGGGCGTTTTGAGCTGATTGAACATGTCGATGCCTTTGCGGGCGTCGATCAGTGCCACGTCCTGCGGAGTTGACACGACGATGGCACCGTCCACCCGGAACTTCTGGCTCAGCGTCAGTTGCACGTCGCCTGTGCCGGGCGGCAGATCGACGATCAGCACATCCAGTGCACCCCATTGCACCTGGTTCATCATCTGCTGCAGCGCGCCCATCAGCATTGGGCCACGCCACACGACCGCCTGCCCTTCGTTGGTCATCAGGCCCATCGACATCATGGTGACACCGTGATTGCGCAACGGCAGAATCGTTTTTCCGTCAGGGCTTGCCGGTCGTCCGGACACCCCCAGCATACGCGGCTGCGAAGGCCCATAAACATCCGCATCCAATAGCCCCACAC
Organism: Ruegeria sp. BG6; assembly: GCF_056538465.1. Lineage (NCBI taxonomy): Bacteria > Pseudomonadati > Pseudomonadota > Alphaproteobacteria > Rhodobacterales > Roseobacteraceae > Ruegeria > Ruegeria sp. BG6. The sequence goes on from NZ_JBQFTB010000001.1 coordinate 664,482, forward strand.
GGCGACCTTCGGCGGCCAGTGCGCAGGCCAGATTGGCGGAAACCGTCGATTTACCGACCCCGCCCTTGCCAGATGCCACGGCGATGATCCGGTCAACACCCGCAACCGGCTGTGGCCCTGTTTGCGAGGGCTTGGGTTTCGGCTTCAGATCCGGCGGCGCCTTTTCGGAATGCGCGGTCATCATCGCGGATACCTTTTCTACGCCCTCGACCATTTTCGCGGCCTGTTCTGCGGCGGCACGCACCGGCTCCATCCGCTCGGCCTGTTTCGGGTCGATCTCCAGCACGAAACGAACGGTTTCACCTTCGACATTCAGGGCGCGCACCACACCTGCGCTGACGATGTCCTGACCCGAAACCGGATCGGTGATCTTTTTCAGGTTCGCCAGAACCGCGTCACGAACACTCATGCATCTGTTTCCTTGTTCCGCCCCATAGTGTGGGTATCGCCTGTCATTGCATGTGTCTCCGTCTTTTTCAGTTTATTTGACGCTATCCGCCTGTCGCCGCTAGGCTTGGGGAATGCGTGCCATCCTTTTGTGCCTGAGCCTGTCGCTGTCTGCCACCCCTTCGTTATCGCAGGAGGCGCTTGGGCTTGCGGCTCCGGATCAGGTGAGGGACTCGGGTCTCCTGCAACATATTCTTCCGCGCTTTTCCCTCAAGACCGGAATCCGGGTTATCGCCGATGAAAACGGGATAATGTCTGTGGCGGCCTCCCCGCCGGGTAAGCCCGTCTTTGCCCGGGATGGCGTCACCTACCATCTTCGTATTCAGGATGACCCCCGCCAGGTCCGGTTTGAGGACTGGATGCTGTCGGACATTGGAAAGCGCACGATCGAAAGCTTTGTGCCGGATCAGGGCCCTTCTTTCGATACGCAGTTTGACACCGTTGAAACTGCTGAAGAAACGGCAACGAACGCGAACACTGAAATCGGGCGCGAGCTGTCGTTTACCCATTGCGGAAGGTGTCATGTTATTGGTCCGCGCAACCGCATGAACGGTCTGGGCTCGACCCCGTCCTTTGCGGTTCTGCGCGCCATGCCCGACTGGTCGGAGCGGTTCGAAGCCTTCTTTGCGCTGAACCCGCACCCTTCGTTCACCCAGATCGCAGGGCTGACACCGCCGTTCGATCCGACCCGGCCCTCGCCCATTCACCCGGTCGAAATCACGCTGGAGGACTTGGAAGCTATCCTCGCCTTCGTGTCGAACATCCGCGCGGCCGATCTGGGCGCGCCACTGCAGCATCAGTGATCCTTTCGCTTCGAGAAGTAGTCCTCGGTGGTGACAACACGCGGCCTTGGGCTGGATTGAAAAGGATTGTCCTGATGCTGAAACTGCGCATTTATACGGCAATTATCGCACATCTGGATCATTCGCGCCTGTTGGGATGAGGCAAACATCGGATGGCTTCCCGACAGTTTGTCCATAATGCGTTCGACCGTGGACTTCACACCGAACAACGCTCCACACTCGACGCAGGCAAAGGGTTCTTCCTCGTTCAACACCTGCTGAGACAGGGCCTTGTCACTCAGGTCCAGCTGCGGGACCAGAGCAATCGCTTTTTCGGGGCAGATCGTCCGACACAGGCCACATTGCAAACACGCGTCCTGCTGGAAATTCAGTTGCGGCATATCCGGGTTGTCGACCAATGCGCCGGACGGGCACAGCGACACGCAGCTCAAACACAGCGTGCAGGCATCCGTATCAACAGCAATTGCCCCATATGGCGCGCCCTGTGGCAAAGTGATCGGCTCATCGGCGTCACCGTTCAGCGCCTGCGCTGCCAGTCGCGCGACCTGCCGGCGATTTCCCAAAGGCAGGACCGGATCAGTCAAAGCCTGCGGGACATGCTGGTCGTAAAGACGGTCAGACAGTGCATCCGGGTCAGTTTCATCAATCACATCAAGACACTCGGGATCGGCAATGGCCTGCGCCAGCATCAGTTCCTTGTCCAGCGCGTCTTTTTCGGTCGTTGGCGAAAGCAGGACATCGACTCGTGCAAAACCGTGGGCCAGACCGGCCAGCATTTCCGCATGACCAAAGCCCGAGATCACGTTCAGTTCCAGCGGGATTACATCCGCAGGCAAGCCCCGACCGAACCGGGCAGCAAGCCGGATCATCTCGGCCCCATGGGCATCGTGAACCAGCAAACGCGGGGCGATGCCTCCGGCTCGTCGGTAGGTGCGCGCCAGGACATGCATCCGAGACAGCAAAGCGGCCAGGGGCGGATCCTCGTAGGTGATCGCCATCGACGGGCAAACCGATGAACATTCGCCGCATCCGGCGCAGATCATCGGATCTATTGCGACGTGTTCTCCGGCCGGAGTAATTGCACCCGTCGGACAAATGTCCAGACAATTCGTGCAAGCCACCTGTTCCGCCCGGGAATGGGCGCAAAGGGTTTCATCGAGACGAACATAGAGCGGCTTTTCGAACGTTCCAACCAATTGCGCCGCATCAAACGCCACCCTTTCGGCGGCCAGCGCATCGCGCGGATCGGCGCGCAGGTAGCCTTCGCGCTTGGCAGGGGCCTGAACAAATGGGGTGCCGCCGGTCAGGTCGATCACAATGTCGCAGACCGAGCGCGCGCCATCCTTTGCGTCGGTCCAACCGAACGCGCCCCGCCCGCCGGGTTTCAACTGCCTCAACCTGTCCAACTTCAGCGAGAACGCACCAAGCGCCCCATTCAGCGCGCGCAGTTCCCCATGCACGACGTCAAACGATCTGGAGACCGGTACAGCGTCATCCGTGGCCAGCACTGTGATCGCCAAAGTACCTGACAAACGCCCGGCCAGCGCAAAAGCGACCTCGCCCGGTCCAATGATAAAGCAGGTACCTTCGCTAACGACATCGACGCTGGGAGTGATCGGTTGCGGCAGCAGTGCTTCGGCGGCCAGCGCAGCCATCTTGGGTGCCGCATCCTGCCCCTGTTCGGACCAACCTGCGCGGTCGCGCAGATCGACAAAGCCGGGCGTTTCAACACCCAGATCGTCGGCAAGGTCACGAAACACGTCCTGCTCCTGCCCGCAGGCTATGATTGTCGTATCCTCGCCTTTCAGCGCAGCGGCGGCGGCTTCCAGTTCCCGCGTGCACAGCGCGCTGTGAATTTTGGAACACGCCACGTCGCAGGCCGAGGTCACCTTATCCGCATCCAGCGACTGGGTTCCCGCGCAATCGCAAAGCAGCATCTTTATGGCCATATCCATCCCCATCGCTTTCCCCACCCTCAGCACATTAAGCCGTATGCGCAGTGAGGCAATGTCCGCGGCACCAAAGAAAGGAATATTCGACGGATCAACCCCGCATAACCTTCGCCCGGACACCAAAATTAATAACCAATTGGTTAAAAAATAAACTTGTGGTGATCAATTGTCATGTTTCGCGCCAATAAGATGCTTGGCGAAAAGCCGTTTTGTGTACCATAGTGGACACCAAGGAAGGCAGGGGAGAGCCTTTCGGGGAGGATTAGGTGGCCAGGGCCGCAAATCAGATCGAAATGCCGGTTGGCGTTGTTGTGCGCAAAACACCGGGTGTGACCCGTTGGGCGCGGTGGAACTGGCGTGCAGTGGCGGCTTTGCCCGGAGCAGGACCTGCGGATTGGAAGGAATTGCGCCGCGAGGGGGAAGCAGTGGAGTACCATGCAGCCACCCTTCCGCTGACGCTCTGGGCAGACGAAACCGAAGCCTACATGGTGAACCTGTCTGACATTCAACCGTCCGTCTATCTGGTCTTGCGGGACGAGCTTGACGGAGATCATCCGTTGAATGCGGTTCTGATCACGGCTTCTCCTTTTGAAGGTCAGGACTATGCCGATACCGGAGAAGAGATCGTCGAAAAAATTCCAATGAGCGAGGGTCTGATTGCGTGGGTGCGCGACTTTACGCTGCAACATCACCGGGATGAGGTGTTCGTCAAACGCCGCCGCGACAAGAAACGGACCGATCTGGTGGAAGATGGAAAAGGGGATGCACGCATTCGGCAAGCTTCGGACGTGTATCGTGCGCCGCGGAGGATCGTGCAATGACGGAAGTGCACGATTTCTGGTCCCGCCGCAAGGCTGCCGTTCAGGCTGAAGCCGAGGCTGAACGCATCTCGTCCGAAGCACAGAAAGTGGCAGAACAGCAGGCAGAGCTGGGAGAGAAGTCAGATGCGGAGATTCTTGCCGCATTCGATCTGCCGGACCCGGATGATCTGAAACCCGGTGACGACATTTCAGGGTTCATGGCCCAGGCCGTCCCCGACCGCCTCCGCCGACGTGCATTGCGACGCCTGTGGCGATTGAATCCGGTTCTGGCCAATGTGGACGGGCTGGTCGACTACGGTGAGGACTATACGGACGCCGCATGCGTCATCGAGAACATTCAGACGGCCTATCAGGTCGGCAAAGGTATGCTGGCCCATGTCGAGGCGCTGGCCGCCGAAGATGATGAAGAAGAACGTCCACCCGAAGGCGAGGACGAGGTGATTACCGACATCCGGGACGAACCCACATTCGTTGACGACACACGACTGGAACCTGTGCAGATCGCAGAATGCGATGCGCCTGAAGATACCGAACTAACCCCTGCCCCGCGCCGCATGACGTTTGAATTCGAAGGATAACCCAATGACCGCAAGCAACGCGCAAAACCTGGATGTCTCGGCCGAAGACCGACTGCGCGCGGATTTCTACAACTTTCTTGGTCTGCTGTTGGCGGGCCCGCCGGATCAGTTGCTGCTGGATCAGATGGCCGGATTGGGTGGCGACGACACTGAACTGGGCAAGGCCATTCAGGCCATGGCAAGGGTTGCCAAAGTCACCAAACCCGCAGCGGCGGAACGGGAATTCAATGCGCTGTTCATCGGGTTGGGTCGGGGCGAGTTGCTGCCTTATGCCAGCTTCTACCTGACGGGTTTCCTGAACGAGAAACCACTGGCTCATCTACGCAACGACATGGCAGCGCGTGGGATTACGCGGGCGCAAAACGTGTTTGAGCCCGAGGACAACATCGCGTCGCTGATGGAGATGATGGCGGGCATGATTGTCGGACGCTTTGGCGCGCCTGCCACGCTGGAGGACCAGAAGGTGTTCTGGAACAAGCACATCGGCCCATGGGCCATGCATTTCTATTCGGATCTCGAAGCCGCCGAAGCTTCGGTTCTCTATGCCTCGGTCGGGACAGCCGGCCGGGTTTTCATGGAGATCGAGCGGGAGGCTTTCCGGATGACGGCAGCGTAACTTGCTGCCATTCGCCAGCGCCCCAAACGGCGCTAAATCGCAATTGGGAAGGAGGAGCCCATGAGCAAGACCAAGGAAGACGGCGCCACACGCCGCGATTTCCTGAAACTGGCCGGTACCGCAGCGCCCGCTGCCGTTGCCGCAGCCAGCCTGACCGGGAAAGCCGAGGCAGCCGAGCTGCCGACGGACGAGACCCGAATTCAGGACACTGCGCATACGCGCGCATACTTGAAAAGCGCGCGCTTCTGAGCCGCGACGACAGCGCCCGGGTCTGATCCGGACGATGTCACACCCGACTGACGGTTGCGACTGGCCCTGACGTCGGCTTCAGCAGTACCAAGCCAGCCATGGCTTACATGGCCAGCAAGGGAGGAAAACAATGCTTAGGAAAAAGACCAACGGGGTTGCGAGACGCCCCCAGCGGACAAGTATCCTGTCCCAGGTCGGCGAAAAAACCGTCGATCGCCGCGCATTCCTGCGTGGCTCGGGCCTGACGATCGGCGGCCTTGCCGCGATCAGCGCCACGGGTGGAACCGTGACGCCAGCCAGCGCCCAGACAGCGGCAAACCAGGCCGTTGAGAATATCAAAACCGTATGCACCCACTGTTCGGTCGGCTGTACCGTCGTCGCCGAAGTGCAGAACGGTGTCTGGATCGGGCAGGAACCCGGTTGGGACAGCCCGTTCAATCTGGGTGCACACTGCGCCAAGGGGGCCTCGGTTCGCGAGCACGCCCATGGCGAGCGTCGCCTCAAGTACCCGATGAAAAAGGAAGGCGGCGAGTGGAAGCGCATCAGCTGGGAAGAGGCGATCAACGAGATCGGCGACGGCATGATGAGCATCCGCGAGGAATCCGGGCCGGACAGCGTGTACTGGCTGGGGTCCGCGAAGCATAACAACGAACAGGCCTATCTGTTCCGCAAGTTCGCCGCCTACTGGGGCACGAACAACGTGGACCATCAGGCCCGTATCTGCCACTCAACCACTGTTGCGGGTGTTGCGAACACATGGGGCTACGGCGCCATGACCAATTCGTATAACGACATCCATAATTCCCGGGCCATCTTCATCATCGGCGGCAACCCGGCCGAGGCGCACCCCGTCTCGCTGCTGCACGTTCTGCGCGCGAAAGAGCAGAACAACGCGCCGCTGATCGTCTGCGACCCGCGCTTTACGCGCACCGCGGCCCATGCGGATGAATATGTCCGCTTCCGTCCCGGCTCAGACGTGGCGCTGATCTGGGGCATCCTGTGGCACATCTTCGACAACGGCTGGGAGGACAAAGAGTTCATCCGCACCCGTGTCTGGGGCATGGACCAGATCCGTGAAGAGGTTGCCAAGTGGAACCCGGATGAGGTCGAGCGCGTTACCGGAACACCCGGCTCGCAACTGAAGCGTGTTGCGCGGACCATGGCCAACAACCGTCCCGGCACCGTGATCTGGTGCATGGGCGGTACGCAGCACACCAACGGCAACAACAACACCCGCGCCTACTGCGTGTTGCAGCTTGCCTTGGGCAACATGGGCACCTCGGGTGGTGGCACCAACATCTTCCGCGGCCATGACAACGTGCAGGGCGCGACGGACCTGGGTGTTCTGTCACACACCCTGCCCGGCTACTATGGCCTTTCGGCAGGTGCCTGGGGTCATTGGGCCCGTGTCTGGGGAGAAGAACCGGAATGGCTGGCAGGTCAGTTCGCCACGATCAAGGACAAGGAAGGCAAGGACAAACCGCTTCAGAATGAACGCGGTATCCCTGTCTCCCGCTGGATCGACGGTGTTTTGGAGGACCCGGCGAACATGGATCAGGACAACAACGTCCGTGCCATGGTTCTGTGGGGTCACGCTCCGAACTCGCAGACGCGGGGACCGGAAATGAAGACGGCGATGGAGAAGCTGGACATGCTGGTCGTGATCGACCCGTATCCCACCGTCTCGGCCGTTCTGCATGACCGCACCGATGGCGTCTACCTGTTGCCCGCCTGCACGCAGTTCGAAACCCGTGGCTCGGTCACGGCGTCGAACCGTTCCCTGCAATGGCGCGACAAGGTGGTTGATCCGCTGTTCGAAAGCCTGCCGGACGAGGTCATCATGGCCAAATTCGCCAACAAGTTCGGCTGGGCGGATCGGTTCTTCCGCAATATCGAGATGGAAGATCCCGAAACCCCGAATGTTGAAAGCATCACGCGTGAGTTCAACTCGGGCCTCTGGACCATCGGCTACACAGGTCAGTCGCCGGAACGTCTGAAAAGCCATATGGCCAACCAGCACACGTTCGACAGAACCACGCTGCAGGCCATTGGTGGCCCGAACGACGGCGAATATTATGGTCTGCCCTGGCCCTGCTGGGGAACGCCGGAAATGGGTCATACGGGGACACCGAACCTCTATGATATGTCCAAACCGGTGGCCGAAGGCGGCCTGACCTTCCGCGCCCGTTTTGGCGTGGAACGTGATGGCGACAACCTGCTGGCCGAAGGTGTCTATAGCGTTGGATCGGAAATTCAGGATGGTTATCCCGAATTCACGATGCAGATGCTGATGGACCTTGGCTGGGACGGTGACCTCACCGCTGAGGAACGCGCGGCCATCGACGCCGTTGCGGGGCCAGAGACCAACTGGAAAACCGACCTGTCCGGCGGTATCCAGCGGGTCGCGATCGCTCATGGCTGTGCGCCCTTCGGGAACGCCAAAGCCCGCGCGGTTGTCTGGACCTTCCCGGATCCGATCCCGCTGCATCGCGAACCGCTCTATACCAACCGGCGCGATCTGGTGGAGGACTATCCGACCTACGAAGACCGGCATGCCTATCGCCTGCCCACCCTTTATGCTTCGATCCAGAAGAACGACTTTTCAAAGGATTACCCGATAATCCTGACGTCAGGTCGTCTGGTCGAATATGAAGGTGGCGGTGATGAGACACGGTCGAACCCGTGGCTGGCTGAACTGCAGCAGGACATGTTCGTCGAGATCAATCCGCGCGATGCCAACAACCTTGGTATTCGTGACGGATCGCAGGTCTGGGTCGAAGGTCCCGAAGGCGGCAAGGTCAAGGTAATGGCGATGCTGACCAACAGGGTCGGTGCCGGCGTGGCCTTCATGCCGTTCCACTTTGGCGGCCATTTCCAGGGCGAAGACCTCAGGGCGAAATACCCTGCTGGTGCCGATCCCTATGTCTTGGGTGAAAGTTCCAACACCGCCCAGACCTATGGCTATGATTCAGTGACCCAGATGCAGGAGACCAAGTGTACTCTCTGCAAGATCTGGGCAGCGTAAGGAGGACGATAATGGCTAGAGCAAAGTTTCTCTGCGACGCTGAACGCTGCATCGAGTGCAACGCCTGCGTGACCGCGTGCAAGAACGAACACGAGGTGCCGTGGGGCATCAACCGCCGCAGGGTGGTGACGATCAATGACGGCAACCCGGGCGAACGCTCGATCTCGGTGGCCTGTATGCATTGTTCGGATGCGCCTTGCATGGCGGTGTGCCCGGTCGACTGCTTCTATCAGAACGAGGAAGGCGTCGTCCTGCACTCCAAGGACCTGTGCATCGGCTGCGGCTATTGCTTCTACGCATGCCCGTTTGGCGCGCCGCAATACCCACAGGCTGGCAACTTCGGATCGCGCGGCAAGATGGACAAATGTACCTTCTGCGCCGGCGGCCCCGAGGAAACGCACTCGACCGCAGAGTTCGCCAAGTACGGTCGCAATCGGATCGCCGAGGGCAAACTGCCTATCTGCGCCGAAATGTGTTCCACCAAGGCCCTGCTTGCCGGTGACGGCGATGTGGTCTCGGCCATCTACCGCGAGCGCGTCGTCGCCCGTGGCTTTGGCTCGGGCGCCTGGGGTTGGGGCACGGCCTACGACCAGAAAGACGGATAAAACCGTTTTCTTGAACCAAACAGACGACCCGCTGCGCCGGGTCGTCTGACTAGGGATTTTGACCGAGGTTCAGATGTTCCGCTTGCTCACCGTCTTACTGCTGACATTCTCGATGGCCCAGATCGCCGTCGCCCAATCAAGTGAAACCCAAGCCCCCGCCCCTGCCGACAGGTCAGCGACTGGCGGCGCGACGACGCTTGAAGACATCCTGGCGCGTCAGCGCGGCGAACAGGTGGATAACAGCTATCGCTCGGACAATACCGGCCAAGGCAACGCCGAAGGCTTGCTTGGCCAGTTGGGAACGCGCGGCGTCGCCTCGGACAGCGATGTCTATCGCGCCCTTCGCTATGGGTCAGCAGACGTGACGGTGTCGTCCAAAGGGCCTGCAGCCGGAGTACTGATCCAGGACGGCGGTATGTGGTGGCTGAACTTTCGAACCGGACCGTTGCGCGAATACGGAACCTATATCGTGGGCGGAATGCTGGCGGTCATCGTATTGTTTTTCCTGATCCGCGGGAAAATCCGCATCGACGGCGAAAGGACCGGCCGCACTGTGACCCGCTTCAACGGATTTGAAAGGTTTGGCCATTGGCTGTTTGCCGGGTCGTTCCTGATCCTTGGCGTTACGGGTCTGCTGACGCTATACGGCCGCGACTTCCTGATCCCGCTTGTCGGCAAGGAAGGGTTTGCGACGATTGCTCAGGGGTGCAAATGGCTGCACAACAACCTCGCCTGGGCTTTCATGCTGGGCCTGATCATCGTCACGGTGAACTGGATCGCCCACAATATCCCCAACCGGACCGACCTGAAATGGCTCGCTGCCGGAGGAGGACTGTTTTCCAAAGGCAGTCACCCGCCCGCCTGGAAGTTCAACGCGGGCCAAAAAATCATCTTCTGGGCCTGTATCCTGCTTGGCGTCTCGATCAGCTTGTCCGGTCTGTCGCTTCTGTTCCCCTTTGAACTGCCGATGTTCGCAAAGACCTTCTCGGTCGCCAACGCGACCGGGCTTCCGCAAATGCTGGGCCTGACCCTGCCCGAGCAGATGTCCCCGCAGGAAGAGATGCAGTATGCCCAAGTCTGGCACGTGATGGTCGCGTATGTGTTCATCGCCATCATCATCGCCCATATCTACTTGGGCTCGGTCGGGATGGAAGGCGCATTCGACGCCATGGGCACGGGCGAGGTCGAGGAACAATGGGCGCGCGAGCATCATTCGCTGTGGCTGGAAGGCGTCCAGGAAAAAGAGGCTGGCAAGGCAGCGGCCTCGCCAGCGGAATAGATGCGCAAGCTGGTCATAGCACTGGCCCTGATCCCCTTCCCGGCTTTGGCCGAGTTTTTCACGCTGAAGGGTCACGGCGGGCCGATCATGGGGATCGCCACTGCGCCGGACGGACGGATTGCGACTGCAAGTTTCGACAACTCGGTCGGGCTGTGGTCGGACCGCAAGCCGGAATGGCTTGAAGGGCACGAGGCCGCCGTCAATTCCGTCGCCTTCAACGGCCGTGCTGTCTATTCCGCCGGAGACGATTTCACGCTGCGTCGCTGGCCGGACGGAGAGATCGTTGGCCAACACAAAGGCAAGATTGTTGGGCTTGCCGCCTCGAAGACGCATGTGGCCACGGCCAGTTGGGACGGAACCATCGGGATTTGGCCAGAGGATGGTTCGGCCTCGCTGACACTTCAGGCGGGTAGCGGCGTGAACGCCGTTACCTTTTCGCCGGATGGGGCCACGTTATACTCGGCGGGCATGGACGGTACATTGCGCGTTTGGGACGTTGCCAGTGGACAGGAAACTGACCGGATGGTCGAACACGGGTTCGGTATTAACGAACTGGTTCTGAACTCCACTGACAACTGGATCGCCTATGGCGCCGTGGACGGTGTGACGCGCATCCTGGACCTGACAACCGACGAAGAACGCGACTTTACGCTCGACCGCCGTCCAATCCTTGCGCTGGCGCTTAGCCCCGATCGCAAACTTTTGGCGGTCGGCGACGGCGAAGGCTACATCATGGTGATCGACACGGTCGAATGGCGCATTGCGCAGGATTTCCGTGCGACCTTGCGCGGGCCGGTTTGGGCATTGGCCTTCTCGTCGGACGGTCAGAACATCTATGCCGGCGGCATTGACGAGGCGATGTACAGCTGGCCTGTCGCCGCCCTTGGGGATCAGGAGCAAATGGCCGCAGCCGAACCCAGCTTCCTTAAAAACCCTGATGAGATGAGCAATGGCGAACGCCAGTTTGCCCGAAAATGCTCAATCTGCCACAACTTGACCCCCGACAGTGAACGACGGGCCGGACCGACTTTGCACGGCGTATTTGGGCGACAGGCGGGCACCCTGCCCGGATATTTCTACTCGGACACGCTGCAAGACTCTGATATCGTTTGGAATGAGGACACAATTAATGCCTTGTTCGATCAGGGTCCGGACCATTACATTCCGGGATCGAAGATGCCGATGCAGCGGATCGCCGGGTCACAGGACAGAGTGGATCTGATCGACTTTCTGCGCCACGCCACCGCACCGGAAAACTGAGCCGGAGGGAACCATGAAAGCCTTTCTTGCCGCCGTTGCGGCGATGGTCGTTATCACTGTCAGCGCGCCTTATGCTCTGAAACAGGCCGGGTTCAGTGCTGCCGACGCAGGGTCTGGTTCCGCGGTGCGCCTCGACTGAATGTCCCACTACCTGACCACAAAAGAACTGGCCGACCTGCTGCGCATTGGTGAGCGGAAGGCCTATGATCTGGCCTCCTCGGGCGAGGTGCCTTGCGTGCGCGCGATGGGCAAGCTGCTGTTCCCCCGGGCCGAGGTCATCGCCTGGCTGAACGCGTCAAGATCCGGGCCGCAGGTCGCGGAACCGCCCCTTCCCCCGATTGTCGCAGGCAGTCACGATCCCCTACTGGACTGGGCCTTGCGGGAAAGCGGATCGGGTCTGGCAACATATTACGATGGGTCTTTCGACGGCCTGAACCGCCTGAAAGATCGCAGCGCGCAGGCTGCCGTGTTGCATATCCACGAAGAAAACGGGTTCAACACCCAGGCGATGCGCAACGCCTTCGGCGAAGCACCGGTTGTCCTTATCGAGATCGCGCAAAGACAGCGCGGTCTGTTGCTGGCCCCAGGCGTGTCGGGCATCAGGGAATTTGGGGACCTGAAAGCGCGGCGGGTCATACTCCGTCAGGATAGTGCGGCAAGCCAACATCTGTTCGACGGTCAACTGTCCGCCTGCGGCCTCACTCGGGATGATCTGGACGCGCTGCCATCCTGCGCCCGAACCGAGGAAGAACTGGCTGTGGCCCTGCACGATGCCAAAGCCGAGGTCGGATTCGGATTGGGGGCCTTGGCCGGACTGTATAATCTTGGTTTTGTCCCGACGCATACCGAGAGGCTGGACCTTGCAATCTGGCGCCGCGCTTATTTTGACGCTCCCTTGCAAAAGCTGCTGGGATTCCTGCGATCAGAACGATTTGCCACCAGAGCAGCCGAATTCGGCGGATACGATCTGTCCCGCATAGGAACAGTCCATCATAACGGGGCCAGTGGCTGATTGCCTGCTTTCATCTGGCGTTTGGGAAGAACAGCTGTTGTCCGTCCAACTGGTAGGACCCGATGGCGGCCTGTCCGTCAGGCCCTGTCAGCCAATCGATAAAACGTTGTCCGGCAGCGGCCCTGACACCCGGGTACTTTTCCGGGTTAACCAGAATAATGCCGTATTGGTTGAAAAGGCGCGGATCACCTTCGACAAGAATTTCAAGATCGCCCTTGTTTCCGAATGACTGCCAGGTGGCCCGATCCGTCAGCGCATAGGCCTGCAACCCGCTTGCCACATTAAGCGTGGCGCCCATTCCCGATCCCGTTTCACTGTACCACGTTCCCGACGCTTTGGTCGGATCAATTCCTGCACTGGCCCAATGGCGCATTTCGGCCTTGTGGGTTCCGCTGTCATCCCCGCGTGAGGCGAAAGGGGCCTCGGCCTCGGCTACCGCAGACAGGGCGGCCAGAACATCGGAGCCGCCGCGAATATCGGCCGGATCCGACTTGGGCCCTACAAGCACAAAGTCATTGTACATGACGTCAAAGCGTTCGACGCCCCAGCCGTCAGCAACGAATTGCTCTTCGGCGGGCTTTGAGTGCACCAGAAGGACATCACCGTCCCCATTGATCGCATTCCTGATCGCCTGCCCTGTGCCGACCGCGACGACCCGAACATCAATTCCGGTTTCCGCTTCAAAACCCGGCAGGATGTAATCCAACAGGCCCGAGTTCTGCGTCGATGTGGTCGATTGAACGATGATAAACGGCGCTTCCGCCTGCGCGGGGGCAAGCTGCAGGCCAAACGCTACAACCGCTGCCCGAATGAAGTTTCGGATCATTCAGTTCTCCGTCGAGTTTTCAAGTGACCAGTCCGCCATCAAGGTAGCGTCGCGAGGCTTCGCTTGTCGGCGCCTCAAGTACCTGATTGGCGGCGCCATGTTCAACCACATGACCAGCCTGCATCATGACCACATCTGCCGCCAATCGCCGGGCCTGACCGATGTCGTGCGTCACCATCACGATGCGGACGCCCCGCATGGAAGCCCGCAAGATCATCTGTTCGATTTTCTGCGTCGCGCCTGGGTCAAGTGCGCTGGTCGGTTCGTCCAGAAACAATGTATCGGGCAATGTCGCCAGTGCACGAAGGATGGCCAATCGCTGCGCCTCACCTCCGGAAAGGGATCGTGCCGCTTGACGCGCCTTGGCTTCCAGCCCGCCCTCGGTCAGCAGCTCTGCAATTCGGTCCCTGCGCTGAGCGTGGTTCAGCCCCTGTCGTTTCAGCACAAAGCCCAAATTGCCCGCAACTGAGCGGCGCAACAGAACCGGCCGTTGAAAGACCATCGCCTGACGCGCCTTGTGTTCGGCATTCAACGGCACGCTGTCCTGAAACACTCGACCACCGTCCGGCGCGATCAACCCATGCAGGCACCTGAGAAGAAGGCTTTTACCCGCCCCGTTTGGCCCGAGGATCAATGTCGGGCCAGGCCCGTCCAAAGTTAGTTCCCGCACGTTCAGCAGATCTTTGCCATCGCGCGCGATCCTGAGATCCTTCACCTGCAGTTTTCTATACATTTCACCGGCCAGATCACGCATGGCGTAATCCTTCCCGCTCGGCCCTGAGGCTCAGCGCGCTGACCATGGCATTTACCGCTACCGCAATTCCGATCAGGATCGCCCCAAGGGCCAGCGCAAGCGCCAGATTGCCCTTGGATGTCTCAAGCGCGATGGTGGTCGTCATGACCCGCGTCACGTGATTGATATTGCCGCCGACGATGATCACTGCGCCAACCTCGGCAATGGCCCGCCCGAAGCCCGCAAGCAACGCCGTGACAAGTGCCAGCCGGGCATCCCACAACAAGACCGGAACCGAGGCCAGTCGCGACACGCCAAGCGAGCGCAACTGCTCCGAATACTCTTCGGCCAGCATCTCGACCACCTGTCGTGTCAATGCTGCGACGATGGGCGTGACCAGAACCACCTGCGCGATGATCATCGCGGTTGGTGTGTAAAGCAGCTGCAAGACGCCTAATGGCCCCGAGCGTGACAGCATCAGATAGACAAGCAACCCGACCACCACGGGCGGCAAACCCATCAGGGCGTTCATCAGAACAATGAGCACCCGGCGTCCCGGAAACCGAGCCACGGCAAGAGCAGCACCCAAGGGCATGCCGATGGCGGCTGAAATCAACACGGCAAAGATCGAAACGCGCAGGGATAGCAGAACAATCGCCCAAAGCTCTGTATCCCCGTTCAGGATCAGAGCCATCGCCTTGCTGAATTCTGATGCAAAATCCTGCATTTTATTCCGATTGAACGTCAGTTCGTACGAATTGCACCAATTCACAATGGAATACTAATCGGAAATGATTGTAAGTACAGACACATTTGCGGCACCTCAAACCAAAAACGCGGCCCGTTTCCGAGCCGCGTTTCGTTGTTTCAAGTAATCCGGTTGTCAGTTCAATGCTGCATCCGTGATCTTATGAGTCCATGCCCCTTCCGGTTCCTTCGTGATGGCGGGGTTTTCTGCAGACACGGCCGACAGAAGCGTCTTCACGGTCTGATCATAGTCGCTGGGGTCAAGCGCACCATCCGACCCTTCGATCAACTTTGCGATTTCACCCATCATATAGACCTGATGATCCAGTTCCTGAGCGCCGGTTTCGTCAAACTCCAGCACGATCTCGGCTGCTTCTTCCTGGTTCTCGGCAGCGTATTTCCACCCTTTCATCGAAGCCCGAACAAAGCGCTCCATCTTGTCGACAAAGGCCGGGTCTTCCAGGTTTTCTTCCATGACGTACAGACCATCTTCGAGCATACCAAAGCCCATCTGCAGGTAGTTGAAGGTCACCAGTTCTTCCGGGGTGATACCGGCCTGCAGGATCTGGCGGTACTCGTTGTAGGTCATGGTCGAAATGCAATCAGCCTGCCCCTGAATCAGAGGATCTGCCGAAAACGCCTGCTTCAGGACCGTAACGCCGTTTTCATCCGCACCATCCGTCTCGATTCCCAGAGATGCCATCCATGCATAGAACGGGTATTCGTTCCCGAAGAACCAGACACCCATCGTCCGCCCCGGGAAATCTTCCGGAGATTCAACGCCGGTGGACTTCAAACAGTTGACCTGCAATCCGCCGGTCTTGAAGGGCTGAGCGATGTTGACCAAGGGTACACCCCGCTCACGCGCCGCAAGTCCGGCTGCCATCCATGTGGTGATGACGTCAGCCCCGCCCCCTGCGATGACCTGTTCCGGCGCGATATCCGGGCCGCCGGGCTTGATCGTGACATCCAGCCCTTCTTCGTCATAATAGCCTTTTGCTTCGGCCACGAAATAGCCCGCGAACTGCGCCTGACCGACCCATTTCAACTGTAGCGTTACCTCGTCCGCCGCCAGCACCGTAGTGGCTGCCAGGCTGAAGGCTGTAACCGCGCCGCTGAGTAGCTTATTCATCTTCATTTCTCCTAGTTGCGATTGGTGCCCCGTTTTCGGGGTCTGTTGAATTCTTTCCTGCGTTATCCTCGTTGTGACGGATGCCAGAATGTCACCGCCTTTTCGATCATAGCCACCAGCCCATAAAAAGCCGTTCCGGCCAGCGCGGCCACAACAATCTCGGCCCAGACCATATCCAGCGACAACTGTCCGACGCTGGTCGAAATTCGAAAGCCCATCCCGACTATGGGCGAACCAAAGAACTCGGCCACGATAGCGCCGATCAGGGCCAAGGTGGTAGAAATCTTTAGTCCGTTGAAAATGAATGGCATCGCCGCAGGAAGGCGGAGTTTCACAAAGCTCTGCCAATAGGTCGCCGCATAGGTCTCCATCAGGTCGCGCTGCATGGTTGTCGCTTCGCGCAGGCCAGCCACGGTGTTGACCAGCATGGGAAAGAACACCATCACAACAACGACGGCGGCCTTGGAATGCCAGTCGAACCCGTACCACATCACCAGAATGGGTGCGGTGCCCACGATCGGCAGCGCAGCAACGAAGTTACCAACCGGCAGCAGACCCAAGCGCAGGAAATCCCACCGGTCCACGGCAATCGCCATCAGAAACGCCGCGCCGCAACCAATCACGTAGCCGCTAAAGGCGCCTTTGATGATCGTCTGCACGAAATCGGCCCAGAGGATCGGCAAACTGTCCGCAAACCGCAGCGCGATGACCGACGGTGCGGGCAGAATGACCAGAGGAACATCCAGCCCACGCACCAGCATTTCCCAGATGCCAACAACCGTCAGCCCGAAAACCAGAGGGGCCAGAAACCTGACCATGCGCGTGTCGGCCCAGGGACCACTGGCCAGCCGGCTGTTCAGCCACCAGCCGAACACCCACAACAGGACTGCACCAAAAACCAGTATCATTGCGCCATCCCCATGCGTTTCAGTACCGCCCGTTCAATCAGACCCAAGAGACCCACCAGGCAAGCCGCCAGAATGGCTGCCGCGAACAGCGCTGACCAGATCTGAACCGTCTGACCGTAATAGCTGCCCGCCAGCAGCCGCGCGCCCAGACCGGCAACCGCACCTGTCGGCAGTTCTCCGACAATTGCGCCGACCAGCGATGCTGCGATGCCGATTTTTAGCGAAGCGAACAGGTACGGCATCGATGCGGGCAGGCGCAGTTTCCAAAACCCCTGCGACGTGTTGGCATTGTAGGTCCGCAGCAGGTCAAGTTGCATGGCATCCGGGCTGCGCAAGCCTTTGACCATGCCGACAACAACCGGGAAAAAGCTCAGGTAGGCCGAGATGATCGCCTTGGGAATAATGCCCTGAACACCAACCGAATACAGAACGACGATGATCATCGGTGCCAACGCAATGATCGGGATCGTCTGGCTGACAATGGCCCATGGCATCACGGACAGGTCCATGACCCGACTATGGACAATCCCTACGGCCAGCAAAATGCCAAGCCCGGTACCAATGACAAAACCCAGCATCGTGGCGCTCAAGGTTACCCAACCATGATACACCAGCGACCGCTTGGAAGTGATATTCTTGCCTATCGTGGTCTCCCACAGCTCGATCGCGACCTGGTGCGGGGATGGCAGGCGCGGTTTTTTCTGCTCCCACGTGGCGGGGATCGCAAAGCTGTTGCTCAAAACCAGCCTGACCTCTCCCATGTCGCGGCGCGCACTGGCGGTCGGCGGCTGAACCTCGGCCCCGCCGCGCTCAAGCTCGGACAGCACACCCTTGATGTTCATCGGAACACAGGCGGCGTACCAAATGGCAACAATGGCAGCCACGACTGTCAACACGGCAACAATCTGCTTCATGCGCGCCACTCCATCCGGATCACTGGCAGAGTTTCGGGCGGCACGGGCGGCTGCGTTCCAGCCTCGACAAACCCTTCCCGGCGATAGAACCTTTGCGCTGCCTTGTTCGGCTCATGTGTTGTCAGCCACAGGAAATCGCGGTTTTCCTTGGCCTTGTCCAACAACCGCTTACCGATCCCCTTGCCGGTTCGCAGGCAGTATAACGCGCCGACCTTGCGCGCCACGGGATCAACGGACATGTAGCAGTCTACCGGGTCGCCCACGACCCAGATTTCGCGTTGCGGAAAGGCCTCATTGATCAATCCGGCAAGCTTTTCCACGGGCAGTTCTTCGGGCATCCAGCATGTTGCCTTCATCCAAGTCGAGATAACTTGTGCGCAGGCCGGGACATCGTCCCGCTCTGCCCGTCTGATAGATTCACCCGGCATCAGACGTCATCCCCGTGACCGGCACGCAGCCCCTCGCGCACGCGGTGGGCCACCTCAATGAATTCCGGAGAATCCCGGATGTCCAAAGGCCGTTCCTTTGGCAGCGGGCTGTCGATCACATCCGTGATCCGTCCCGGACGCGGGCTCATCACTACGATCTTGGTGCTCAGATACACCGCCTCGGGGATCGAGTGGGTCACAAACCCTATGGTTTTTTCCGTCCGCGCCCACAGCGCAAGAAGCTGTTCATTCAGGTGGTCGCGCACGATTTCGTCCAAAGCGCCGAAAGGTTCGTCCATCAGCAGGATATCGGCATCAAAAGCCAGCGCCCTGGCAATACTGGCACGTTGCTGCATCCCACCGGATAGCTGCCAGGGAAACTTGCCACCAAACCCTTCAAGATCAACAAGTTCCAGAACGTTCTTCACACGCTCATCCTGCTCGGCCGCCGAGTACCCCATGATCTCAAGTGGCAGCTTGATGTTCTTGGCGATGGTCCGCCAGGGATACAGCCCCGCCGCCTGAAACACATAGCCATAGGCCCGGTTCCGCCGCGCTTCATCCGGGGTCATGCCGTTTACCGTCAGGGTTCCCCCGGTCGGGGTTTCCAGTGCCGCGATACAGCGCAGGAAGGTGGTCTTGCCACAGCCCGAGGGGCCGATGAAACTGACAAAATCGCCCTTGTCGATCGACAGGTTTACATCTTTCAAGGCGTGGATCGGCCCGTCATTGGTCTGGAAGGTGAGGTCCAGTTGTTTTGCCTGAATGACGGGCTGTTCATTACTTGTCATTTTTGTCCTTTCACCGACAAACGCTCAATACCGTCGCGTAGGTCTGGTCAGGGTTTGCAAGGACAAACCCCTCGTGTCCATCACTGTAGAAATCCCATGTAAAGTCATAGGTTTCTTCATAGCCGATGCATTTCGCCGTCAGTGTCGATATCTGTCCATCTTGATTTCCAACAACCAAGACATCGCAGGCGGTTTCGTAAAACAGCAACCGCCCTTCTTTCAACAAGGCCATGTCTGTTGCCTCGGCGGTGCTGCGTTCAAAGTGAACGTCGCATCCCGAGTTGTTGCCATATACCGGAAAACCTGACTGCGCATACGCGACAGTTCCGCTACATAGCAACGAAGCCATTGAACAAAGTAGTCCGCGCAAATCACACACCTGTCGCCGGAATACCCGTGCGTTCCACCGGTCGTGGGGCAGTCAGGTCTTTCCAGGTGCTCAGCGCCTTGTTCACATGGGTATTGGCCTCACGCGCAACAAACTGACCGTGCCCCTCCTGAGTCCTGATCTCACCATCATGCACCGCGACATGCCCACGGCTGAGCGTGAAACGTGGCAGACCCTTGACCTCTTTGCCCTCAAAGACATTGTAATCGATCGAGGATTGTTGCGTGCCCGCGCTGATGGTTTTGGTCTTTTGGGGGTCCCAGACGACCAGATCGGCATCCGCCCCCACCAGAACTGCGCCCTTTTTCGGATAGCAATTCAATATCTTGGCGATGTTTGTTGATGTAACCGCCACAAACTCGTTCGGCGTCAGCCGCCCTGTTTCAACACCATGGGTCCACAGCATCGGCATCCGGTCTTCCAACCCGCCGGTCCCATTGGGGATCTTGGTGAAATCGCCGACACCGTACCGCTTCTGCTCGGTCGTAAAGGCGCAATGGTCGGTTGCCACCACGCTTAGCGATCCTGATTGCAGGCCTGCCCATAGACTGTCCTGATGCTGCTTGTTGCGGAATGGCGGGCTCATCACCCTGCGTGCCGCATGATCCCAGTCCTGGTTGAAATACTCGCTTTCATCCAGCGTCAGATGCTGAATCAGCGGCTCGCCCCACACGCGCTTGCCCTGCATTCTGGCGCGGCGGATGGCCTCATGCGCCTCTTCACACGAGGTGTGCACCACATAGAGCGGCACGCCCGCCATGTCGGCGATCATGATGGCGCGGTTGGTCGCCTCGCCTTCGACCTGCGGCGGTCGGGAATAGGCGTGCGCCTCGGGGCCGGTATTTCCTTCGGCCAGCAGTTTGGCGCTGAGTTCCGCGACAACATCACCGTTTTCGGCATGCACCAACGCAGTCCCGCCCAGTTCTGCCAGACGCCTGAAGGACGCAAACAACTCGTCATCATTCACCATCAGCGCGCCCTTGTAGGCCATGAAGTGCTTGAACGTGTTGATACCCCGCGTCTCGATCACGGTCTTGATGTCGTCAAAGACCTGCTCGCCCCACCATGTTACTGCCATGTGGAAGGAATAGTCGCAGTTTGCACGCGTCGATTTATTGTCCCAGCGTTTCAGGGCATCCAGCAGGCTTTCCCCCGGATTCGGCAATGCGAAATCGACGACCATGGTGGTCCCGCCGGCCAGCGCCGCCCGCGTGCCGCTTTCGAAGTCGTCACTGGAATAGGTTCCCATAAACGGCATTTCCAGATGCGTATGCGGGTCAATCCCACCGGGCATGAGATAACACCCGGTTGCATCCAGTTCCTTGTCGCCCTTCAAATCCGGACCAATTTCCGTGATTACGCCGGCCTCGATCTTTACGTCAGCCTTGTACGTCAAATCGGCGGTGACGATTGTTCCGTTCCTGATAACAGTGCTCATGTTAAACTCCCTGTTGCGGTCTGCGCCGCTTGCTTCATCTGGCCAAAAGTATCCCGGGGGAGACGCCCAGCGGGCGAAGGGGGCAGAGCCCCCTACTCCACAATCTCCGCAGTTTCGACGACCGCGTGAAACAGAACATCCGCCCCGGCAGAAGCCCATTCCTTGCTGATCTCTTCGGCCTCGTTGTGGCTCAGGCCATCTACACACGGACACATCACCATCGCCGTCGGGGCAACGCGATTGATCCAGCAAGCGTCGTGCCCGGCGCCGGAAATGATATCAGTATGAGAATACCCCAAACGATCAGCCGCGCTTCGAACCGCTGCAACGCAGGTCTCATCGAACTTCACCGGGTCAAAACCGCCGACTTTCTCAAATTCGATCTGAAGCCCCATTTCATCCACGATATCCTCGGCAGCAACACGCAACCGGTTTTCCATATCGGTGATCACGTCCAGTTCGGGCGAGCGGAAATCGACCGTGAACACCACCTTGCCCGGGATAACATTCCGGGAATTGGGGTAGACGTCGATATGCCCTGCCGCCCCAACCGCGTGGGGCGCGTGGGACCACGCAATTTCGTCCACTTTCTCAAGGATGCGCGCCATGGCCAGACCCGCATTCTTGCGCATCGGCATCGGGGTCGAGCCGGTATGGGCGTCTTTGCCGGTAACCGTGATCTGGGTCCAGCTCAGGCCCTGGCCATGCGTGACAACGCCGATGTCCTTTTCCTCGGCCTCCAGGATGGGGCCCTGTTCGATATGCAGTTCAAAAAAGGCGTGCATTTTTCGCGCACCGACTTCCTCGTCTCCTCGCCAGCCAATGCGATTCAGCTCATCGCCAAACTTCTTGCCTTCCGCGTCTTCCCGGTCATAGGCCCAGTCCTGCGTGTGCATTCCGGCAAACACGCCCGAGGACAACATGGCCGGCGCATATCTGGTGCCTTCCTCGTTGGTCCAGTTGGTCGCTACGATCGGGTGCTTCGTCTTGATCCCCAGGTCATTGAGTGTCCGGATGATCTCCAACCCGCCCAGCACACCCAGCACACCGTCGTATTTCCCGCCGGTCGGCTGCGTATCCAGGTGCGACCCAACATAGACTGGCAGAGCATCAGGATCAGAGCCTTCGCGATGGGCGAACATATTGCCCATCTGATCCAGTCCCATGGTGCAACCGGCTTCCTCACACCATTTCTGGAACAGCGCGCGCCCTTCGGCATCTTCGTCCGTCAATGTCTGGCGGTTATTGCCGCCCGCAACGCCGGGACCGATCTTTGCCATCTCCATCAGACTATCCCACAGCCTGTCTCCATTAATTCTGAGATTCTGCGCCGGAGCTGCCATCTGTTTTCCCCTGTTGCTTGCGATTTGGCTCGCTTTTGGTGTCTTGATTTGACCATCTGGTCAAACTCACGCTATCACGGGTTCGACATCAGTCAAGAAATTGCATCGCGTCGACGGAAATTTAAGCATAATCAGCACCCGTCGGACAAAAATTGGGGTAACTGGGATCAATGCCAAAAGACCGTGCGCCTACCCGAATTCAGAAAAAGAACCGCGCAGCGATTCTCGAGGCGGCGCTGAACGTTTTTTCAGCCCATGGATTCCGCGGTGCGACGGTGGACCAAATCGCAGCCGAAGCCGGATTGAGCAAACCGAACCTTCTGTATTACTTCCCTTCGAAGGAGGCGATTCACACCGCCCTTCTGTCCGGGCTTCTGGACGTGTGGCTGGCCCCGCTTCACGATCTGGACGAAAACGGCGATCCGCTGGAAGAGATCCTGTCTTACATCAACCGCAAGCTCCAGATGAGCCAGGAGTTACCCCGTGAAAGCCGCCTGTTTGCCAATGAACTGGTTCAGGGCGCGCCTCGTATCCGGGATAATCTGTCCAATGACCTGAAGTCTCTGGTCGACCAAAAAACTGCTGTTTTGACTACCTGGATGGATCAGGGCAAAATTGCCCGTCTTCACCCCTATCATCTGATATTTTCCATCTGGTCCCTGACCCAGCACTACGCCGATTTTGAAGTGCAGGTCCGGGCAATTCTTGGTGAGGAGGACCCGTTCGAAGGCGCAGCGCCCTTTATGGAAACCTTGTACCGCAAACTGTTAACCCCTTGAGAAGAAGTTAACCGATTGGATGAATGGTTTTGTTCTTGCAACCAGACCGAAGGCAGATCTCTGAATTGAACGACAAGCTGACCGTGCGTGGTTTGTAGGAGAAATTAGGCGGTGCGGGTATCATCTTATCCGCACCGCCAACCAATGAACCTTTACCTGTCACAATGGGGGCCGACCGATTTTCTGATCCGAAGAAACTCGATGCGTTTTCTCGGATCAGGTTTTCGTCCAAAAGATACTGGATTATTCAGCCGCTTTAGCCATTGGGTTGTTCGGATGCGTGGTCCAGTTCGCATAACCGGGCTCAACGACCTTTTGTGTGCGTGGGTCGATCTCCCCTGCTGCCATCGGCTCCATCGAGATACATCCTTCGACCGGACAGACATCGACGCACAGGTTACAGGCCACACATTCATCATCCATCACTTCAAAAACGCGATCGGCGGACATCGAAATCGCCTGATGGCTGGTGTCCTCGCAGGCGGCATAGCATCTGCCGCACTTGATGCACTGGTCCTGATCGATCTTGGCTTTGGCGACGTAGTTCAGGTTCAGGTATTGCCAGTCCGTGACATTCGGCACCGCCAGACCAACGATTTCGGACACGTCGGAATAGCCCTTTTCATCCATCCATTTGGACAGACCGGCCGTCAGTTCATCGATGATCTTGAACCCATAGGTCATCGCCGCCGTGCAGACCTGAACAGTGCCGCACCCCAGCGCCATGAATTCCGCAGCATCGCGCCAGGTGGTCACGCCACCGATGCCTGAAATCGGCAGCCCATGGGTTGCCTCTGCGCGCGCAATCTCGGACACCATCGACAAGGCAATCGGCTTGACCGCCGGCCCGCAATAACCACCGTGGCTGCCCTTACCGTCAATCGAGGGTTCGGGGCTGAACGTGTCCAGATTGACGCTGGTGATCGAGTTGATCGTGTTGATCAGCGATACGGCATCCGCACCACCGTTCTTTGCCGCAGCAGCGGGTTTGCGGACATCGGTGATATTCGGTGTCAGCTTCACGATGACCGGGCGGTCATAGTATTTTTTGCACCACCGGGTAACCATCTCGATATATTCCGGAACCTGTCCGACGGCCGACCCCATTCCCCGCTCGCTCATCCCGTGTGGACAACCGAAGTTCAGCTCGATCCCGTCCGCTCCGGTTTCTGCGACGCGCGGCAGGATGGCTTTCCATGCCTCTTCCTCGCACGGCACCATGATCGAGGCGATCAGCGCCCGGTCAGGATAGTCTGCTTTGACCCGCGCCATCTCCTCGAGGTTTACTTCAAGCGGGCGGTCGGTGATCAGTTCGATGTTGTTCAGGCCCAGCAGGCGACGATCCGCGCCGTAAATGGCCCCGTAGCGCGGACCATTCACATTCACGACCGGCGGCCCTTCGGCACCAAGCGTTTTCCACACGACACCGCCCCATCCAGCCTCGAATGCGCGTCGTACGTTGTATTCCTTGTCCGTCGGCGGCGCGGATGCCAGCCAGTAAGGGTTGGGGCTGGAAATTCCCAGAAAGTCAGTTGTCAGATTGGCCATGGGTTCTCCTTACCGGGTTAACCGGTTTTCTTGAAAATCATCTCGGTCGGGCGGATGCGCCCGGCGTCAAGGTTTGCGACATAGTTTTTGAACTTCTCAGGGGCAGTATCACCCATCATCAGATGGATCCCCAGCGGTGCGGGGCCGCTTTCGGCCGTGCGGGCAAAGACCTCTTCAAAGAACGCTTTCGCGAATTCCGAGCGATCGTTTTCCGTGATCAGTTCAAATCCAACAGCCGAGGCCGCGTCCCTGTACGCACCAGGCATGTCCACGAACGAGGTGTCGGGCGTCGTCGACCAGGGCAATGGAAAGACCATCGGTTCATCCATCGCACCGCCCATCACGTCAAACAGCGCAAAGGTGCCGCCTTTTGCCAGAACTCTGGCCACTTCGGCGAACAGGCGTTGTTTGTCCTGAATGTTCATACCGACATGCAGCATAACGGCAAGGTCAAAGCTGGCGTTCGGCACCGGCATGTCCAAAGCGCTTCCGGTCAGAAAACGCACCTTGCCTTCAAGACCGACAATTGCACTGAGGGCGGTTGCCGTCTCGACGAACTCAGGAGTCAGATCGATGCCCGTAACGGTCGAGGTGTAGCGGTCCGCAATGTAGCGCGACGTTCCACCGATACCGCAACCGATATCCAGCACCCGAGTTGCGTGGGTCGGCGAAAGCTGCGCGAACAGATGATCCGTCGCAGCAACTCCACCTGTGTGGAATTCGTCGCCCGCTTTCAGGTCGGCAACCGTGGCCGCGTCCGGGTCGATACCGCTCTGCCGTAGCGCATCGCGAACGCGTTCTGTCAGTTCACCTGTCGTATAGTGGCGGGCAACGGCTTCTTCGATCCGGGACATGGCAACACCTCAGCAATGCGATTGAAAGATCAATGCCTCACTATATCACGAAACAAGCGTTGCATGGATGTCCATCGCGGCATCCCTGCCCTCGGCCACCGCAGTCACGGTCAGGTCTTCGCCACCGGTTGCACAGTCGCCCCCGGCCCAGACACCTTCGATGGATGTGCGGCCCGCGCCCGTAACGACGATCTTGTTGCCGTCCAGATCCAAACCTTCAGGTGCCCCTTCCAGTGTCTGACCAATGGCCTTGAGGACTTGATCCGCCGGAACACGAATGGTTTCGCCGGTTCCGCTCAGCTTGCCTTCCCGGGATTCGGTATATTCAAGCTCGATCTCGGCGGTGGAGCCATTTCCATGAATGGCCACAGGCTGAACGTTGCACAGAATTCGAACACCATGAGAGGCCGCCAGATCCTGTTCATACCGGCTGGCTCCCATCGCGTCGCGGCCGCGGCGATATGCGATGGTCACATGTTCGGCACCAAGAAGGCGGGATTTCACTGCCGCATCCACGGCAGTCATGCCGCCACCGATCACCACGACGTTGCGCCCTACCGGCAAATGCGCAAGGTCATCTGCCTGCCGCACGTCCGAGATGAAGTCGACCGCATTGCGCACTCCGTCCAGATCATGCCCTTGTGCGCGAAGTGCGTTCACCCCGGCCAGACCGATAGACAGGAAAACCGCGTCGTAATTTTGGCGCAGCCCGTCCAGCGAGATGGTGTCACCCAGCGCGGAACCGGTCTCGATCACGATACCGCCGATTTTCAGCAGCCAGTCCACCTCGGCCTGAGCAAAGTTGTTGGTCGATTTGTAGGCCGCGATACCATATTCGTTCAGCCCGCCCGGCTTGGGCCTGGCGTCGTGGATCACCACGTCGTGGCCATGCATGGCCAGACGATGGGCACAAGCCAGTCCCGCAGGGCCAGCGCCAACCACGGCGATTGTCTTGCCGGTCGATGGCGCCCTTTCGAATGGATGCACCCCGGTCGCCATGACGCTGTCCGTTGCATAACGCTGCAGTCGACCAATCTCAACCGGCGACCCTTCGGCGGTTTCGCGTACGCAGGCCTCTTCGCACAATGTTTCGGTCGGACAGACCCGGGCGCACATGCCACCCAGAATGTTCTGTTCCAGAATGGTTTGGCCTGCCGCTTCCGGCTGACCGGCCTGAATCTGGCGCATGAACAACGGAATATCGATGTCCGTGGGACAAGCGGTAACGCATGGCGCGTCATAGCAGAAATAGCACCGATCAGCCGCCACAGCCGCCTCATGCGCGGCCAGCGGCGGGTGCAGATCCGTGAAATTCGAGGTCAGCTCATCGCTGGAAAGCCGCCCGGCGACAATACCGGGGACCATCTGGCCCTGTGCCATCACTCTACTCCCTGTAGATATGTTTATTGTGACCTCAGCTTGCCACAAACAAATTTTTTATCAATTGGTAAAATTTATAAAATCACCAAAAAGTCGAAAAAGCTGAGGGAGCGACCTCAACTTCACCGTTTAATTTTCTGTTTTTATTTGCTTTTGGTCAAATTTAACTATTCGAGAAAATCTTCGAGTTAATCTCCATGCACGGTCCAATAATCACCTGCAGCGGTGGGACAGCGGGTATTCGACGGACAGCGCTGCCAGTCCCAGGCGCCAAATGACTCGTCTGCTTCCTACCTGCCGCCATTGATGACAAACATGTCCAGGCCTTTTTGAGTTCCTGCGTCGCGTTCAGAATTGGGCGCGCCGCAACGGTTTTCCAATCTCGCATCTGGTTTTGGCGCCGTCTGCCGCTTACAGTGTGTCACCAGAACCAGAGCAGCGCCGGACAACGGCGAAAATCCGTGAGTTTATCGATGCAGGCCAAGGCCCCCAAGTTCAATATTGTCATCATCGGACAGAACAACCGCCTGCAATACGAGGCTGTGCTGTTTGCCGCCGCGCTTCGACATTGTTCACCGGGATTCACAGGCCGACTGTTTGTTGCGGTTCCCCAACCCGGCCCACGCTGGCAACAAAACCCCAGCATTCAGAACGAGGATGTTCTCAAAGTTCTGCGACAACTGGACGCCGAGATTCTGCCCTTTGACAACCATGCCTTCGGCGAAAGCTATCCTTTTGGCAACAAGATCGAAGCATTGCTGGCCATGCCCGAGGGTGAGCCATTTGTGTTCTTTGACAGCGACACCCTAATCACGGGCGATCTGAACACAGTTCCGTTCGATTTCGACCGCCCCGGCGCATCATTGAAGGTCGAAGGAACATGGCCAAAACCCACGCTGTATGGCCCCGGTTTCGACGGCATCTGGCGCGCGCTCTATCAACGGTTCGGGCTGGACTTCGAAAGCTCGATCGACACAGACCAACCGCTGGATCACTGGCGGCGCTATCTGTACTTCAATGCAGGGTATTTTTTCTATTCCTGCCCACACGCTTTCGGAAAACGGTTTCTGGAATACGCGCTCGCCATCCGCGACGAGGATATCCCAGAGCTTGTTGGCCAGAACCTTGACCCCTGGCTGGATCAGGCCGCGTTGCCGCTGGTGATCCACGCGCTTGGCGGCGGGCGCGACGCCCTGCCGGACGGATTGCTGGATGGCACCGTAAGTTGTCACTACCGGCTGTTCCCGCTGCTTTACGCGCGCGAGCCGGATCATGTCATCGAAGTTCTGGAAACAGTGACCGCGCCGAACCGGATCAAGAAGGTTCTGAAGAACTACGACCCGCTGAAAAAGCTGGTGATCCAACGCAAGGGCGAGAAGATCCGCAATATGTTCGACCGCGAGAACCTGCCCCAGCGCGAGCAGGTCATCCGCAACCAGATCAAGAGCAAAGGACTGTGGATGCGCTGACTGGATCGTTGTGCGCACGCGACCAATGCCCTAGAGATTCTGCAACACAAATACCAACAGGAGATGTTCCAGATGTCTGATGGACCCACTTATGGTTTCGACACGCTGCAAATTCATGCCGGTGCCCGGCCCGACCCGGCGACCGGAGCGCGCCAGACGCCGATCTACCAGACAACCGCTTATGTATTCCGCGACGCGGACCACGCCGCCGCGCTGTTTAATCTGCAAGAGGTCGGCTACATCTATTCCCGGCTGACCAACCCTACCGTGGCTGTTTTGCAAGAGCGTGTCGCGACCCTTGAAGGAGGTGTGGGTGCGGTTTGTTGTTCCTCGGGTCACGCCGCGCAGATCATGGCGCTGTTTCCGCTGATGGGACCGGGTTGCAATGTGGTTGCATCAACCCGCCTTTATGGCGGCACTGTCACGCAGTTCAGCCAGACCATCAAACGCTTCGGTTGGTCCGCCAAGTTCGTCGACACCGACGATCTGGACGCCGTCAAGGATGCCATCGACGAAAACACACGGGCGGTGTTCTGCGAATCCATCGCCAATCCGGGCGGCTACGTTACCGATATCCGCGCGCTTGCGGATGTGGCGGACGCCGCTGGCATCCCGCTGATTGTCGACAACACGTCGGCCACGCCCTATCTTTGCCGCCCGATTGAACATGGTGCCACGCTGGTGGTGCATTCGACCACGAAGTACCTGACCGGCAACGGCACTGTCACCGGCGGTTGCATCGTGGATTCAGGCAAGTTCGACTGGTCCGCAAATGACAAGTTCCCGTCGCTCAGCGAACCGGAATCCGCCTATCACGGGTTGAAATTTCATGAGACCTTTGGCCCGTTGGCCTACACTTTCCACGGAATTGCCATCGGGCTGCGTGATCTGGGCATGACGATGAACCCGCAGGCTGCGCATTACACGCTGATGGGGATCGAAACCCTGAGCCTGAGAATGGAGCGCCACGTAGAGAACGCCCAGAAAATCGCCGCGTGGCTCGAAGCAGATGACCGCGTGGAATATGTCACCTATGCCGGCCTGCCGTCGTCGCCCTATTACGATCGGGTCCAGAAGTGCTATCCACGCGGGGCCGGTGCCCTGTTCACCTTCGCGGTCAAGGGCGGCTATGACGCGTGCATCAAACTGGTCAATGCGCTGGAGATATTCAGCCATGTGGCCAATCTGGGTGACGCACGCTCGCTTATCATTCATTCAGCCTCGACCACACACCGGCAGCTGACGCCCGAACAACAGGAAGCCGCCGGTGCCAGCCCGAACGTGGTACGTCTGTCGATCGGGATCGAGGATGCCGACGACCTGATTGCCGATCTTGACCAGGCGCTCAGCAAGGCAAGCGCCTGATCCATGGCAACCGGTAGCGAAACGAACGACCTTGGCCAGCCAATTGGCTGGCCCGTCTCGAGTGACTTCCCGCGTCCGACACCGCCTTACACACCGATGCAAGGAAGGTTCTGTTCCGTTGTACCGCTAGATATCAACAGGCACGCGCCCGGTTTGTACCGGGCGTTTGCAAACGACGCGGACGGCCACAACTGGACCTACCTGCCCTACGGACCCTTTGAGTCCGAAGCCGCCTTTGTGGAATGGGCCCAGAACAATTGTTCCGATGCCGATCCTATGTTTCACTCGGTTCTGGATGCCAATGACGTCCCGGTCGGCATGGCCTCGTACCTAAGAATCACGCCCGCTGCCGGATCGATTGAGGTCGGGCACATCCACTTCTCGCCCCTTTTGCAGCGCAGGCCGCAATCGACCGAGGTTATGTACCTGATGATGCGCCGCGTTTTCGACGAGCTTGGCTATCGCCGCTACGAATGGAAATGCGATGCGTTGAATGCACCGTCACGACGCGCGGCCGAACGCCTTGGGTTCACTTTTGAAGGCGTGTTCCGGCAAGCGACCCACTATAAGGGGCGCAATCGTGACACGGCATGGTATTCGATAATCGACAGCGAATGGCCACGCATCCGAAAAGCCTTTGAAGCCTGGCTGCTGCCCGAGAATTTCGACGCTGCGGGCAAGCAACGACAACCGCTGCAAGCCCGCGCAGAGGTCTGACTTTATTCGGAAATTTCGAATTCTATCAACACATTGATCGAGATTGAAACCTCGCCGCCGGCAACCGGAACGTTGCCCGCTTCGGCCATGCTCATCTGGCGCATATGTGGCATGGGCTGCACACCACCGCCCTGTTCGTCAATTGACTTAACTGGACCAAGTGTCACGCCCGCGGCCTGCGCCAGTTGCTCGGCCCTGGCGGTTGCCTCGGCGACAGCTTGCGCTCGGGCTTTTGCTTCAAGCGGCTTGGGATCCTGAACATCGAAACTCAGGCCGCCAAAGTCATTGGCACCGTCCTGAATGACCGCATCCATGATCTCACCCAGCTTGGTCAGGTCACGCACCCGAACAAAAACCCGGTTCGACGCAGAAAAACCTGTGATTTCCGGGTTCTGCCCCGGCACGTTGTTTCGGTTGGACCAGACCGGCGAAAGGGACAGATCGCGGGTTTGCACATCGCGTGCCTCGATCCCTTTTTCGTCCAGTCGCGACAGAATTCTGGAAACCGCGTCGGATGTTGCCTGCATCGCCACCGAAGCCTGCGTATCCTGGTTTGTGACACCCAATGTAATGGTCGCCATGTCGGGTGTGGCCTGAACGGTCCCTGCCGCGCTGACGGTGATGCGACGTTCTTCCGCATGGGCCGCGCTTGCCGCCGTCATTGCCAGCATGGCGGCCAGAAAAGCAAATGTCTTCAAGGTGATCCCTCCAATTCTTGCTGTCTTAAGATGGGGTGACCGGGCGCTCTCGTACAAGAGGTGACTTGGCTTTTTCTTTCCCTCGGCGATATCCTGCTTTACTGTCGTGCTGCGAACGCAATGTCGTTTGCATTGACGATGACAATTATGGTTCTTCGGAGTTATGAAACCCGCTTTTGCGTTATCATTTTCTGCCGACGGAATTTCCCTGCATCACCATTCGGATGACGACTGGTTCTGCATTGGCACGGTTCCGCTGGATGCGCCGGATTTCCCGGATCGCATGCAGGCGTTGCGCGACGCGGGTTTTGCGCTGGAAAACGACCTGAGCTGCAAGGTCGTGATTCCGGAAGACCAAATCCGGTTTCTGACAGTCGAAACCGAAGAACCGGACGCGGACGATACTGGGCAGAAAGTACGCGATGCACTGACCGGGGCCACCCCGTATGCACTGGACGAACTGGCATATGATACAGCGACAGACGGACAGCAAACCCACGTCGCGGCAGTGGCAACGCAAACTTTGGACGAGGCCCGGGAGTTCGCAACCCAACACGGGTTCATTCCTATCGTGTTCAGTGCAGAAACTGGCCCAAACCCTTTTCCGACCGAGCCCATATTCTTACCTCGGGACACCACAGAACTGCCCGCTGCACCCGAACCGGCCGATACGGCGCAAGAGCCGGAAGAAGAAGCGGAATCGAACACTTCGGTCCATGCTATAGCGGCGACCGATGCCCCGATTGCATTTCGGGCGCAGACCGCGCCAGGCGCAGAGATTGGCACTGGCGCGGCAGATTTAGGTGAAGCCAAACTCTACAAAGCTCTGGCATTGGTCGCAGGCGTTCTTGCAATCGCCATCGGTCTTTGGTTCCTGACCGGATCCGAAGACGAAATCAGCCCAGAACCCGTTCTGGCGCAGAGTGTTCCGGACGAAACGGCGTCCCCAAGTGTGCCAGAGCAAGTACTGGTTGAAGAAGCCGCGGAACAGGAAAGTGATATTGCCGAAGTCGCTGTCACTCCACCCCCGGTGGAAGAAACGTCAGAACCGGACACAGAGCGCTCTGAATTCCCCATCTCTCCGCCTGTGGTTGAGGAAAAATCCGAGCCGACCGCGACGGATCTTGCTATTCTCGAGGCGTTGGACGTCATCCCAACACCCGTCGAGCAGGTGGCCCGTGATCCTCAGGCGCAACAGGAACTGCAATCCCAGACAGGCGTCGTCCTGACCGCGCCCGAAGCGCTGATCCCACCCCCCGCGGTGCAATCCGACGACCTGTATCTGTCATCGCTTGATCCATCGAACCTTTCGCATGACGCGGTGGCGCTGCCTGCGGCTGAAAAGTTTGACACTGATCAGCCATTCGAACAGCCCGCTGCACCCAGCGGCGCGGGAACACGGTTTGTACTTGATGAGCGGGGTTTGGTTACCCCCACGGCCGACGGTACACTGAATCCGGATGGGGTCATGGTTTTCCTCGGACGACCGTCTTCGGTTCCGCCCGCAGTCCCGGTTCGCTTCGAACAGGAACCCATCGTCGAAGAGGGCAATGACAGGCTGGCTGGGCTGCGTCCGAAAATCAGGCCAGTTGATCTGGTCGAAGGGTTCGAGCGCCAGCAGCTGGGTGGTCGGACTCGGGACGAGTTGTCCGGGCTGCGGCCGAAATTGCGGCCAAAATCCCTGCAGGAGCAACCTCAGATTGATGAAACCCCGACCGCGTTGGCGGTCGTTCGGGTTCCGCGCCCCAAATCCCGCCCGGCAGGTCTGGCTGCGGCTTCCGCGCCGAAGGCAACCACCACGTCAGCCAATCTGGGATCAACGGCCGCCATCGATCAAAGCAGTGACGATGTCGGATCGTTTGCGGCAAAATCCGTTGCGCCCAAAATTCCGAGCCGGGCTTCTGTCGCCCGTCAGGCCACTCTGGACAATGCCATCAACCTGCGAAAGCTCAACCTGATCGGAGTCTACGGTTCGCCAGCGAACCGCCGCGCCCTGATCCGGCTGCCCAGCGGCCGCTACAAAAAGCTTAAGGTCGGCGATCGGCTGGATGGTGGCCGTGTAATCGCGATCGGGGACAGTCAGTTGCAGTACCAAAAGAAGGGACGCAACGTGACTTTGAAAATGCCCCGCAGTTAACAGCCAAAATCGAACGGGAAAAAAACACGCGCGCTGACACGCCAGCGCGCGCTTTATTTAGTCGCGTCAAGCAGCTGAAATCTCGCCACTTTCTATCTGTTCGCGCTCAATGGATTCGAACAGCGCCTGGAAGTTTCCTTCGCCGAATCCGTCGTCACCCTTGCGCTGGATGAACTCGAAAAAGATCGGTCCGATGACAGTCTTCGAGAAGATCTGCAGCAGGATCCGTGTCTCACCTCCGTCGACGACACCTTCGCCATCAATCAAGATGCCGTGCTTCATCATCCGGTCCAGGGGTTCGGAATGCCCCGCGACCCGGTCCGTGGACATGTTGTAGTAGGTCTCGTTCGGACCCGGCATGAACTTCAGCCCCTTTTTCGCAATCGCGTCGGTTGAATCGTAGATGTCCTCACTTCCCACTGCGATGTGTTGAATGCCCTCACCCTTGTATTTCTTCAGGTACGAAACGATCTGGCCGGTCTCGCCTCTGTCCTCGTTGATCGGAATGCGGATGCGGCCACAAGGCGAAGTCAGCGCGCGGCTGTAAAGACCCGTAAACTTGCCCTGGATGTCAAAGAAGCGGATCTCGCGGAAATTGAACAGGCTTTCGTAGAACCGGAACCACTTGTCCATATTCCCCTTGTAGACATTGTGCGTCAGGTGATCGAGGTAATAGAACCCGTCACCGCGGGGTTTGGATTGCTGCGTCCACTCGAACTCCTCGTTGTAGGGCGACGTGTCATAATACTGATCGACGAAGTAAATCAGCGAGCCGCCAATCCCCTTGATGGCCGGCACGTTCAGTGTTTTGTCGTCGGCGTCGTAAGGCTCGGCACCTTTTGCAACGGCGTGCTCATAGGCCTTTTGGGCATCAACCACGCGCCACCCCATTGCTGGCGCGCACGGTCCATGTTCGGCGACAAACTTGGCGGCAAAGCTGTCGGGGTCCGAGTTCAGGATATACGTGACATCGCCCTGCTGCCACAGTTCGACGCCGGGCTTGTTCTTGTGGTGCCCGACCCTTTCAAATCCCATCTTGGAAAACAGGTCGCGCAACTCCTGCGGTTCTGGATGCGCGAATTCGACAAACTCGAAGCCGTCGGTCCCTGCCGGGTTTTCTTTGCTGATTACGGATTTCGGTGCGTTGTGCGGAAAAGGTCCCATGGCGGGTCTCCTAAAAAACAGGAATTTCTTTGCTGATTCTAAAATACGTCTTAATTGACGCTGTTTCTGCGCATAATTTTCGTGTAAACTAGCTGTGTGTGCGCGATTTACGCACCAAAGACAAGAAAAACGGGGCGAATCCGCATATGTTGGATGCCATGGACACACGCCTGCTGTCTGCGCTGCAAAAGAACGCGCACCTGACGGCACATCAGCTGGGTGAAATGCTCAACCTGTCAGCCAGTCAGGCAGGGCGCCGCCGACAAAGGTTGGAGGCGGAAGGATACATCACCGGCTACGCCGCACGTCTGGACCCGTTGAAACTGGGACTGCACGTGCAGGGTTTCGTGCAGGTTCATCTGGGCACGCACGGCCCCGAGCAATCTGCCAGCTTTGCCCGCATGATCGATGCGCGGCCCGAGATTACAAGCGCCTGGACGATGACAGGAGAGGCAGATTATCTGTTGCACATATTCTGTGATGACCTTTCCGCGCTCAACCGCTTGCTTCATCAGGTGATACTGCCGCATCCTGCCGTTGCGAGGGTGCAAAGCCAGATTGTAATGGATCAACTCAAGCGCGACGCACCCCTTCCGACCTGACCGGGACACGAGGACAAACATGGACGATTTCCTTTACCAGGCAACGATCTATCTGGCGGCGGCAGTTATTGCGGTGCCGTTATCAGCGCGTCTGGGGTTGGGTTCTGTACTGGGGTATCTGGCGGCCGGTATCGTGATCGGGCCCATTCTGGGGCTGGTCGGTGCTGAAACCGAAAGCCTGCAGCATGTAGCCGAGTTCGGCGTCGTCATGATGCTGTTTCTGATCGGGCTCGAGCTTGAACCGCGCGCCCTTTGGGATATGCGCGACAAACTACTGGGGCTGGGCGGTCTTCAGGTCGCAATGTCGACGGCGGTGATCGCCAGTGTTTCGATATACGCAAACCACCCGTGGACCGTGGCATTGGCGGTTGGTCTGACCCTTTCGCTGTCGTCGACGGCTATCGTATTGCAGACCTTGTCGGAAAAGGGGCTGATGCAGACCAATGGCGGGCGGGCCACATTCTCGGTTCTGCTGACACAGGATATTGCGGTCATTCCGATCCTTGCGATGCTGCCGTTGCTGGCCCTTCCGCGCGTTCCGCACCTTGAAGGCGACGGCTCTATCGACCGAGGCAATGTCGATGCGCATGGCGCGGCCCATCACAGCCTGTCCCTGGTCGAGGGCTTGCCGGGCTGGGCGGTCACGCTGGTCACGCTCGGCGCCGTTGCTTTCGTCATTCTGGCGGGTGTCTACCTGACCCGTCCCCTGTTCAGATTCATTCACGCCACCCGCCTGCGGGAAATGTACACCGCACTGGCCCTTATGATCGTTGTGGGAATCTCATTCCTGATGACGCTGGTTGGCCTGTCGCCCGCTTTGGGCGCATTTCTGGCCGGCGTGGTTCTGGCCAGTTCGGAATTCAGACACGAGATGGAAAGCGATCTGGAGCCGTTCAAAGGTCTGTTTCTGGGGCTGTTCTTCATCACAGTCGGTGCCGGGATCAACGTGGGCTATTTCTTCAACGATCCATTTGACCTGATCGGGCTGGCGCTGCTGGTGATCCTGGTCAAAGGGATTATCCTGTATATCGTCGGACGTGCCTTCAAGCTTCGCGGGCGCGATCACTGGCTGTTCACTCTGGGTCTGGCCCAGGCTGGTGAATTCGGTTTTGTCCTGCTGGCCTTTTCCACGCAGCAGAATGTCATCCCCACCGATCTTTCCCAGAAACTGCTGATGATCATCGCCCTGACGATGCTGATTACGCCGCTGCTGTTCATCATCTACGATCAACTCTCGCGCCGCATTGGCGATGTGCGCCCGCAGCCGGAACCGGACGAGATTGACGAAAAAGGCCCGGTTATCATCGCAGGCATAGGCCGCTTTGGCCAAATCGTAAACCGGCTGGTTCGGGCAAGTGGTTTCAAGACGGTCGTTCTGGACCACGACATCGACACGGTGCAGTTGATGCGCAGGTTCGGCGTCAAAGGGTTTCTGGGCGACCCGACCCGCCCCGAGCTGCTGCGCGCGGCAGGGATCGAAAAGGCATCCGTTCTTGTCGCGGCCATGGACGATCACAAGCAGGTCACGCGGCTGGTTGGCTACGCAAGGCGACAACGCCCTGACCTGCACATCATCGCCCGTGCCTATGACCGCAACCACGTTTATGAGCTGTATCAGGCCGGTGCGAACGATATCGTCCGTGAAACCTTTGACAGCTCACTTCGTGCTGGCCGCTACGTTCTGGAGAACATCGGCCTCAGCGACTATGAAGCGGCACAGGCGGAACAGACATTCTATCATCATGACCGGATGTCGGTGCGCGAGCTGGCCGAATTGTGGATACCGGGCATGCCGACGGCCGAGAACAAGAAATACATCGAAAGGTCGCGCGAGCTTCAGAAGGAGCTGGAAACTGCGCTTTTGGAGATGGCTGAAGAAAACGCCAAGAAGTCTGCCTGACCCAGGCCCCTACCCGGGTCAGATACAGCGTTTAGCCGTCCGAGACACCGGCCTCGGCAAACGTTGCCATGCCCGAATGACAGGCGACGGCGCTTTTCAGGATGTTGATAGCCAGCGCACCACCCGACCCCTCACCAAGCCGCAGGCCCAGGTTCAACAAGGGTTCTTTGCCAAGCCGCGCCAGGACCGCGCCATGCGCGCCCTCGGCGCTCTGGTGGCCTGCAATTGTATGGTCCAGCGCCCCTTCGGTCACGTCCGCCAGACACGCAGCAGCCGCAGAGCAAATGAAACCGTCCAGAATAACCGGAATCCGCAACACACGTGCCGCCGCGATGGCACCGGCCATGGCGGCAATCTCGCGCCCACCCAGGCAGCGCAGGATATCCAGCCCGTCGCCAGCCTGACCATGCAGGGCGACACCTTCAGCGACCACCCGGGTTTTGTTGGCCAGACCCGCATCATCAACGCCGGTGCCACGCCCGGTCCATTCGGCCGCCTCGCCTCCAAACAGGGCGCAGGCAATTGCGGCCGCCGGAGTTGTGTTGCCAATCCCCATCTCGCCAACCACCAACAGATCCGCCGTTGGATCGACCGCCTGCCAGCCTGTACGCAACGCTGACAGAAGCTCTTGCTCATCCATTGCCGGCGCTTTTGTGAAATCCGCAGTTGGCGTGTCCAGATCCAGCGCGTGTACGTTCATCGTCGCACCAGCCGATTTAGCCAGCTGGTTGATCGCCGCACCGCCATGCTGAAAATTCATCACCATCTGAACGGTCACTTCAGGTGGAAATGCTGATACGCCTTGCGCCGTAACACCGTGGTTTCCGGCAAAAACGATCACTTGAGGCGCGGAAATCTGCGGCCGGGCATCCCCACGCCATCCCGCATACCAGATCGCCAGATCCTCGAGCCGACCCAGCGCGCCCGGAGGCTTGGTCAGTTGGCCGTTGCGCTCGGACGCGCCAGTTGTTGCAGTTTCGTCCGGGCCGGGTGCAGAGCTCAGCGCATTCCGGAAAGTTTTCAGGTCGGTAAGTTCGGGCAGCATCGAAAGCCTCGTTGCATCAGAGTGGTCCTGTGTGTTTAACCGAAGCATCCAGACCAACAAGACCCCGAAAGGCGCGGGAGTGCTCAAAAACGACACCAAACTCATTTCCGGCTGGGATATACCCCTGGCTTTGGTGCTTCTGACCCGCCTGCCCGTTCCCCGGCTGCCGGATCATGTATTCGCGCGTCAGGCTCAGGCTGCGTGGGCTTTCCCGATTGCAGGGCTGGCCGTCGGAATAATTGCCTGTCTGGTGGGATGGATTGCCATCTCCCTGAACGTGCCGGCCCTTGTCTCTGCCGGGTTGCTGGTGGGAGTTCTGATTGCAGCAACCGGCGCAATGCACGAAGACGGGCTGGCAGACACCGCTGACGGGCTTTGGGGTGGGTTCACCCGGGACCGGCGGCTTGAGATCATGAAAGACAGCCATATCGGCACCTATGGTGTTCTGGCACTTTTGTTTTCACAATTGATCCGGGTGTTTGCTGTCGCATCCCTGCTGACG
Source organism: Ruegeria sp. BG6 (assembly GCF_056538465.1). Classification (NCBI taxonomy): domain Bacteria; kingdom Pseudomonadati; phylum Pseudomonadota; class Alphaproteobacteria; order Rhodobacterales; family Roseobacteraceae; genus Ruegeria; species Ruegeria sp. BG6. Next base: position 702,937 of record NZ_JBQFTB010000001.1, read on the forward strand.
GCCGGAGGGATCAGCGCCATCCTGACCGCATGTGTGATGTCTCGTGCGATGATGCCCGTTTTGATGGCCATCTTACCAAATGCCCGTTCATCCGGACTAAGTCACTCTGTAGGTCGCCCCCGTTTGATGAGTGCAATTGCAGGCCTGATTGTTGCTTGTGCAGTCTCTGTGGCGCTGATCGGTGGCTCTGCCTTTTTCCCGGCACTTTGCGCGGCGCTGATCGTCGGCCTGTTGGCAATCGTCGCAAAAGCAAAAATCGGCGGTCAGACCGGGGATATTCTAGGCGCGGCGCAGCAATTGGCCGAGGTCACGATCCTTGTTGCGTTGATCGCACGGATTTAGGCGACACCGCCGGTTTCAATCCGCAACACCTCACCGCAATGTTTGCAATGCACGGCATCCGGGTCGTGCCGGTAAAGTCCACAGTTTCGGCATTTATGCCTGACTTTCTGGGGCATGAATATCGCCTGCGCCAGCCGCACGAAAAGTGCGACACCGACCACCATGATGAAAACCGAGAACAGCTTGCCCCACGGTGTCGCCAGCGTGATGTCACCAAATCCTGTCGTCGTAAGCGTCGCCATTGTGAAATACAGTGCGTCAATGTATGGCGTCTGGCTGGTTTCCGGGATGAAGTAGACCAGAACTGCCGTCGAGGTCACAAACACAAAAACCAGCAGGTTGATCGCAGCAATCACTGCGTCTTCATGCGTTCGAAAAAAGGGGCTGTCGCGTCGCAGGTCGCGCAACAGATGATAGGAATGGATCAGACGTAGCGCGCGCAATATTCGAAGGAAGGCTAGGCTGCCGGTGAGGAACGGATCCAGGATCAATGACAGGATCACGACGATATCGGCCAGCGTGTAAATCTTGCGCAGCAGTCTTTTGCGATCCTTCGAAATCCAGAGCCGCGCCGAAAAATCCATAAGGATGATCAGGCCCACAATCATACTGACCAGAGTGATGCCGGGCCCATGACCGCCATGTGCGGTGGCAACAAAGAAGATGATCGTAGCAGCATCAAACAGGATCAAGGTATACCTGAACCGCACCGATATCGGGTCTTTTCCGATATAGAGGAACTTTATCGCTTGCTTTACCTTCACTGCCTATCCCCCTTTGTTCAGGGCAAAATTACTCTCAAACCCACCGGGGACCAAGCAGCAGAATAAAAAAAGGCCGCCCCCGATGAGGGACGGCCCGAAACCTGGTAGCCGATTGAGATCAGGCGGCACGCGACATCAGAACCTCGTCGACTTGCTTGGCAGCCGAAATCTCTCCATGCCCGGATACTGCGGCGACTTCGCGGGTCAGACGCTCGAGCGCGGCTTCGTAAAGCTGCCGCTCGGAATAGCTCTGCTCGCGCTGGTCATCGGTACGGTGCAGGTCACGAACCACTTCGGCGATCGAAATCAGATCGCCCGAGTTGATCTTTTGTTCGTATTCCTGCGCCCGGCGTGACCACATGGCGCGTTTGACCTTGGCTTTACCCTTAAGCGTCTTCATCGCCTGACTGATCACGTCCGGCGAACTCAGCGAGCGCAGACCGGATTCGGTGACCTTGTTGGTCGGAACCCGCAGGGTCATCTTATCTTTCTCGAATGAGATCACGAACAGCTCGAGCGAAAACCCCGCAACGTCCTGCTCTTCGATCGAGATGATCTGACCCACGCCGTGCGCAGGGTAGACAACGTAATCGTTAGGGCGGAACTCAAGCTTTTTCGATTTTGACATTCACTTTTTTCCTTCGTTGCGGACCGGGGTACAGACAACAAAAACACCACCACAGGGCACATCTAAGCCCCGTCTGGCGGCGGTTGTGTTGAAAACTCAGAACTCCAAAGCAAGCATACTTACGGAGCGCACCCCAATCCCGATCATCATGTAGGGACGTAGTATACCACAAAAAAGTGGCATCTGAAAGCTTACGCCGGGGAAATTTCGAAAAGCTGCTTGGGAATCAGAAGGATATCCCTCTATCTTTACAGTTTCCCACCAGATTCCAGGACGAATCGTTTAACCGCCCTCACCCGGCGCTTCGGAGAAGTACTTCTCCATCTTGCCTTCTTCCCCATCACGTTCTTCAGCGTCTGGCAGGGGATCTTTCTTGGTCACGATCACCGGCCACTGCTCGGAGTATTTGCGGTTGAACTCGACCCATTCTTCCATACCCGGCTCGGTATCGGGGCGAATGGCGTCGGCGGGGCATTCCGGTTCGCACACGCCGCAGTCGATGCATTCATCTGGGTGGATGACCAGTGTGTTCTCGCCCTCGTAGAAACAGTCCACCGGGCACACTTCGACACAGTCGGTGTATTTGCAGGCGATGCAGTTCTCGGTGACAACATAGGTCATGGCGGCGTTCCCGTTTGCGGTTTGGGCGTCTAGCTAATTCAGTATGGCTTGCTCTTCAAGTGAGGATCAGCATTCCGGAGGTCGAGAAAGATCAAGTGCGCGCCGATCTTTCTTGGTTGGACGACCTTTTCCTTCAAAACCCGGATTACGCGGTGGTGCGTTCTGCTTTTCGGTCAGGTCCGAGTACAGCGTTTGCGCCTCGGGTGCCGGTCCACGCCGTTCGCCCAGTTTTTCGACACGTACGACGCGCACGATACGCCCCTGAGTGAACGTCAGAACGTCGCCGGGGCCGACCGAATGCGCCGGTTTCACCACGCGATTTCCGTTTACCCGCACGTGACCGCCGCTGACCTGTTTGGCGGCCAGGCTGCGGGTCTTGAAGAACCGCGCCTGCCACAGCCATTTGTCAATCCGCAGCCGGGCCTCGGCCATCTCGGGTCAGTTGCCGTCCTTCAAACCCATCAGCGCAGCTGCAAACGGGTTGTCAGGATCGATCGCCTTTTCCTTTTTCGGAGGACGGGAGGAGAAAGTCTTGGAGCCTTGCGGCTTGCCGCCTTTCTTGCCGTGTGGTTTTCCACGGCCTTCCTGCGGTTTGCCACGCGGCTTGCCCTTGCCCTGACCCTGCTCGCGGCGCGGACCACGGTTCGGCTGCCGCTGACGACCCCAGGTAAAGGTGTAGAATACTTCGACCTCCGGCTCATCCGAAGCAGGTGCCTCGACTGCCGCCTCAGTGCTTGTCGCGGCCTCGGCCGGCGCCTCGGCGGGTGCTGCAACTTCTTCGATTGCCTCTTGGGGTGCGGACACTTCTTCGGCGACAGGTTGCTCGGCTGCAACTGTCGAAGGCAGTTCTGTTTCGACAGCCGCCGGTTTGACCTTCTCACGTTCGCCACGCACGGCCTTGTAGCCCAGCCCCTGCATCAGGTCAGCGAACTGTTCAAGCGTCATACCGGTAATCGAGAGCATGTCGGGTTTGGCTTCGAACCCTCCCCGGCTGTCTTCTGCACGCAGCATGTCGGCCAGACGCTCCAGCATGTCGATACGGATCGAACGCTCGCCGGCATCCCTGTATCCGCACATTGTGTCGTACCCCTCGGGCGCGCCCTTGGCGACAGGCACGGTGACCAGACCCGGAGGAGGCGCTTCAGGAAACTCCTGCAATCCGCTGGACAGGGCCCACAACACCAGTCGCAGACGCGTCGGTGCGGGTTTCAGCAGAAGCGGCATGAAGATTGTGAACTGTCCAAACCGAATGCCGTGCTTGCGCAGCGCGCCACGGGCGTCCTGATCCAGATCCTTAACCTCTTGCGCGACGCCGGCACGGGGCAGCACACCCAAGGCTTCGACCATGCGGAAGGCAAACCCCTTGGCCAGACCTGACAGTTCTTCGTCGCGCGACAGGTTAAGCAGCGGTTCAAACAGCGCCGCGACCTTGCGGTCGATGAAGTGCTGCAAACGACGCTGAACCTTCTGCTCCACATCCGGTCCCGCAGCCTCATCCACAAAAACCTCGACGACCGGCTTGAGAGGCTCCGCCCCGGCAACCAGTTTGCCAACGGCGTATTCGCCCCACATCAGGCCGCCCTGATCTGTGTAATCAATTTCAGTATCGGGCGCGTTGTAGAAGCGGTCGGCTCGCAGATGGAATTGCGGCGCGAGAGCTTGCAGGGACGCCGATTTCAGAGCTTTCGCCTCGGTTCCTTGCGCGCTTTTGTCCGGGATAAACCGGAACCCTTCCAGACGACCGACGAATTCGCCTTCGACGGTCACTTCACCCTTGTCATTTACTTCGGCCAAAAGGGCCTCCTTCTGTTTGAGCCGGCGCAACAAAACGGATGTGCGCCGGTCCACAAATCTTTGAGTCAAACGTTCGTGAAGAGCGTCCGACAGCCTGTCTTCTACAGTGCGCGTTTCCTCGCGCCAATGGGATTCGTCACGTACCCAACCGTTTCGTTGCGCAACATATGTCCATGTGCGAATATATGCCAACCTTTTGGACAGCGCATCAATATCTCCGTCGGTTCGGTCGATCCGGCGGATTTGCCGCGCCAGAAAGTCATCCGGGATCGTTCCACGCTCGTGCAGGTGGTTGTAGATCACCTCAAGCAGACTTGCGTGCTCGGCATGACTGATGCCACGAAAGTCTGGAATTCGGCAGACATCCCACAGCAAACGGATCGACGGACCGTCGCTGGCGCGTGCCGAGACCTCCGTCACTTGCGAGAGAGATTTCAGCACGTTCAGGTCGTCGGCGGGCCGCGCCTTAATCAGGTGTTCGTCGTTTGGGCTGACCTCCAGCGAGTCGATCAGCGCCTCGACCGAGCCGAACCGCAAGGCGGCATTCCGCCAGTTCAGCTTTTTCATCGGCGTGAAACGGCTGTCCATGATCGCCTGCGCCACACCATCATCTAAAGGCGGGGCCTCACCCGTTACGCCGAACGTGCCGTCGGACATGCCGCGCCCTGCCCGGCCAGCGATCTGGGCCAGTTCATTGGGCGCCAAGGGTCGCATCCTGCGACCGTCGAATTTGGTCAGGGACGAAAACGCCACATGGTTCACATCCAGGTTCAGACCCATTCCGATGGCATCGGTGGCGACCAGATAGTCAACCTCGCCATTCTGGTATAGCTCGACCTGTGCGTTGCGTGTACGCGGGCTGAGCGCCCCCATAACTACCGCTGCACCACCCTTTTGACGGCGCAGAAGCTCGGCGATCGCATAGACGCTGTCGACCGAAAACCCGACAATGGCACTGCGCGGTGTCATGCGGCTGATCTTTTTCGAGCCGGAGTAGACAAGCTGCGACAGCCGCTCGCGGCGGGTGAACTGTGCTTCGGGCACCAGCGCCGCGATCGGACCGCGCATCGTATCTGACCCTAGAAACAGCGTCTCACTTGTCCCGCGTGCGCGCAGCAGGCGGTCCGTGAAAACATGGCCACGCTCGGGATCGGCGCAGAGCTGGATCTCATCAATGGCCACAAAATCCGCGCCCATGCCTTCTGGAATCGCCTCGACCGTGCAGACCCAATATTGCGCACGCGGTGGCACGATCCGTTCCTCGCCCGTGACAAGGGCCACGACGGAGGGTCCACGGACGGCTACGATCTTGTCATAGACCTCGCGCGCCAGCAGACGCAGCGGAAGACCGATCACACCAGTCCTGTGACCCAGCATCCGCTCGATCGCGTAATGGGTTTTACCTGTGTTTGTCGGGCCAAGAACGGCCACGATTCGGGAAGACCCGCTCACCTTTGCCCCCTGCCCCGGACCTTACAGCGCCTTGCCTTCGATCTGAGGCTTTAGCCGATTCACGGCATTGGTTACTTCTTCGTGATGGGGATGTATAGACAAAGCGCGGGAATAGGCCTCGTACGCTTTTTCCGGCTGATCCAGCATTTCGAAGATCAGACCCAGGCCATAGATGGCTTCGTATTGGTTGGGGTTCAAGGAAAGTGCATGTTCCAGATCAGCCGCCGCCATACCAAAGCGCTCGATACCGAAAAATGCCGATGCTCGGGCGTGCCAGCCTTCGGCGAACTGCGGTGCATGGTCGGTTAAAGCTGTCAGGTGTTCAATCGCCGCCTTGACGTCTCCGTCCTCCAGCGCCTCGCGCCCGCGCTCCAGCAACAGATCCGCCGAGGCCGACCCGGATTGCGACCAGAGCGACTGCAACTGGCGGTCAATGCTGATCGCCTGCCGGGGCGTGGACTGTGCCAGTTGCTCCAACAGCACGGATTCGTCCTTGGAGTCGGCTTGCTGGGCCGCGCCAATGGTAGAAAACACCATCAGTGTTGCAAGTGCCGCGACGATACCTTTGAGATTGTGGTTTGCAATGCTCATAACATTGTTCAGTGTAGCGTTGCGACCGGGGATGTCCATTCTCGGCGCATAAACAATATGAGGAAGATCATGAGCGAGATTCTTGAAAAGGCCGCAGCCGCGCTGAATGAAAAACTGGCGGGCGGGGCTTTTGATGCTTCGGCGAAATTCGCCATCGCAGATCTGGGTTCGATCGTTCTGGATGCAGACGGCGCGCGTGTCAGCGACGAAGACGCCGACGTGACCCTGAGCGCGGATGCTGATACATTCGAGCAGATCCTCAGCGGTGACCTGAACCCGACCGGCGCGTTCATGTCCGGCAAGCTGAGCGTTGACGGAGACATGGGGATTGCCATGAAACTTGCCTCGGTGCTGGCCTGATGGATTTTTCGCCGGCCCCTTTGTTTGAAGCTGTGGCCGGCGCTCCTGCCGGTGGCAAGGCCCATTGGCTGGAAACTTCGGATACCAAACGCATCCGTGTCGCGCATTGGGTGCCTGAAGACAGTGCAAACGGTACTGTGCTGATGTTTCCGGGACGCACGGAATATATCGAAAAATACGGAAACGCGGCCGGAGAGTTCACAAAACGGCACTTTGCCTTCCTGGCGATAGACTGGCGCGGTCAGGGACTGGCGGATCGCCTTCTGGACGACCCCCGGATCGGACATGTCGCGAAATTTCCGGATTACCAGAAGGACGTCCGCGCCGTTCTGGACATGGCAACAGAACTGAACCTGCCAAAGCCCTGGTACGTGATCGGCCATTCAATGGGCGGTGCCATAGCGTTGCGGGCGATTATCGAGCAGAACTGCTTTGCGGCCTGTGCCTTCACCGGCCCAATGTGGGGCATTTACTTTTCCACAATCATGCGGCCGATCAGCTGGATGACGGCCTATTGGGGGCCAAAATTCGGACTGGGCGAGAAAACACCTCCGACCACGACATTGGACAGCTATGTCACCATTCAGCCCTTCGAAGACAATATGCTGACCCGCGATCCGGATATGTACCGGATGATGCAGGATCAACTGGCTGCGCATCCGGAAATGGCGCTTGGGGCGCCGTCGACAATCTGGCTGCGCGAGGCGCTGACGGAATGTGATTGGCTGATGAAACAGCCTGCGCCGGATGTACCATGCCTGACGTATCTGGGCGGAAACGAACGGATCGTGGATCGTGATGCCATCCGGGCCCGAATGGCCAACTGGCCCAAAGGCAAGCTGATTGAAGTTCCCGAGGGCGAACATGAGGTCATGATGGAATCACCCGAAGTTCGGGGACCGGTTTTTGATCAACTTGCCGCGCATTTCAGGGCCAGTCAGCCAAACGCCGCACCTAATGCTGCTTTACAAAGTTAAAAGCCGATCCGTCGCTCTGGCCGCTTGTGATCCCTGCCGCCCGCGCCTAGATGTTTCCGAAAGCAGAACATCGAGGTGATCCATGCGCGACCTTCCCTTTCCCGTCCGTGACGCAAACGCTGTCGGCGGGGCTGACAATCTGGGCAATTTGCCGGAATGGGATCTGAGTGATCTGTACAAGGCGGAAGACGCACCCGAGATTGGCCGTGATCTTGAGTGGCTGGAGAAAGAATGCGCCTCCTTTGCCTCGGACTACGAAGGCAAACTGGCTGATCTGGATGCGGGTGAGCTGCTGCAATGCGTGCATCGTAACGAAAAGATCAATGCAATTGCCGGCCGCATCATGTCCTTTGCCGGTCTGCGCTACTATCAGCTGACCACGGATGCCGAGCGGGCCAAGTTCCTGTCGGACATGCAGGAAAAGATTACAATCTTTACGACACCGCTGGTGTTCTTCACGCTGGAAATCAACCGCATCGACGACACCGTGCTGCGTGCCCATTTTGATGAAAGCCCGGATCTGGCGCGTTACGAGCCGGTTTTCCGCCGTATTCGCGCGATGAAGCCCTATCAGTTGTCCGACGAGCTGGAAAAATTCCTGCACGATCTGGGCGTTGTCGGAGACGCATGGGAGCGCTTGTTTGACGAGACGATTGCCGGCCTCACATTCACCGTGGATGGCGAAGAGCTGAATATCGAAGGCACCCTGAACCTGCTGACCGAACAGGACCGCAACAAACGCGAGGCTGCGGCACGGGAACTGGCTTCGGTGTTTCAGGAGAATGTCAAAACCTTTGCCCGGGTTCACAACACGCAGGCTAAGGAAAAGGAAATCGTCGACCGCTGGCGCAAAATGCCCACCGCGCAAACCGGGCGTCATTTGTCGAACGATGTCGAGCCTGAGGTTGTCGATGCCCTTCGCGAAGCGGTGGTCGCCGCCTATCCCAAGCTAAGCCATCGCTACTACGAACTGAAACGCAAGTGGCTGGGTCTGGACGTGATGCAGGTTTGGGACCGCAACGCACCCCTGCCGATGGAAGACACGCGCACCGTGAACTGGGCCGAAGCCGAAAAAACGGTAATGGACGCTTACAACGCGTTTGACCCGCGCATGGGTGAGATTGCTGCGCCATTCTTTTCGAAAGGCTGGATCGACGCCGCCGTGAAACCGGGCAAAGCCCCCGGCGCCTTTGCCCACCCAACAGTCACCGACGTGCATCCTTACGTGATGCTCAACTATCTGGGCAAACCGCGAGATGTGATGACTCTGGCGCACGAACTGGGCCATGGCGTACATCAGGTGCTGGCCGCAGGTCAGGGCGAAATGCTTTCGTCAACACCTCTGACCCTGGCCGAGACCGCTTCGGTGTTCGGCGAGATGCTGACCTTCCGCAAGATGCTGGATCAGGCCGAAACGCCAGAACAGCGCAAGGTGCTGCTGGCCGGTAAGGTCGAGGACATGATCAACACCGTCGTCCGCCAGATCGCCTTCTACGACTTCGAATGCAAACTGCACGCCGCCCGCCGCGAGGGCGAACTGACACCGGACGACATCAACGCCCTTTGGATGAGCGTTCAGGCCGAAAGCCTTGGGCCTGCGTTCGAATTCATGGATGGGTACGAGACCTTCTGGGCCTATATCCCACACTTCGTCCACTCACCGTTCTACGTCTATGCCTATGCGTTCGGCGATGGCTTGGTGAATGCTCTTTATTCCGTTTACGCCAGCGGCTCGGAAGGGTTCGAGGACAAGTATTTCGAAATGCTGCGTGCCGGCGGATCGAAGCACCACAAGGAACTGCTTGCACCGTTTGGCCTTGATGCCAGCGATCCCAAGTTCTGGGACAAGGGCCTCTCCATGATCTCTGGCTTCATTGACGAACTTGAGGCGATGGAGGGGTGAGCACCCAATCCACAGGGCGTTGGGCCGCATTGAAGGCGCGCCTGCGCCCTGCCATGAACCGAATTCGCCGAACCGTGCCACGTGGCTGGCGGATCATCGTGGGCATCCTGCTGATACTCGGCGGTGTTCTTGGGTTTCTTCCCATTCTGGGCTTCTGGATGATCCCGTTGGGCATCATGGTGGCGGCAATGGACATCAACCTGTATCGGCGATGGCGCCGCAAATCTCGCTAGGTTTTTCCCTAGTCTTTCTCATTTGATTTGGTCGTGAGGAATATGGCCAGGACGATCAGCGCAGCGCCTATTGCAGCCAGCGGTGTGATGGCCGCCCCCAGAAACAGTGCTGAGTTGATGAAGGTGAACACCACAGAAGCGGCGAACATCAAAGTGGCCGTGAGGGTCGAAACCCGCGCTGCCGCTTCGTACCAAAGGTAGTAAGCCAACGCCGTTGGTAACACACCAAGAAGTACCAGAAAAACAACATCGTTTGCTGTCGGCATCTGAATTCCGAACAGGGAAAGCGGCAACAGAATAACGCCTGAACAGATGAATATCCCAAACAGGAAATTCAAACGTTCAGGCGTAGTTTCAGAGGCTCTCATAGCCCGGCTGCTGGAAATCAGGAACACGGCCCAGCTTAGGCCTGCGCCGATTTCCATCACATCGCCAAGCAGAGGCTCTCCGCCACCTTCGAAATCCAGGTAGACCGTCAGAAAAACGCCAAAGATCGCCAATACCGTCGCGAGAACTTCGGTCCGGCCAACTGGTGTGTCCGCGAAAAAGTAGAGAAACACCAGAACGAAGAAGGGCGCTGTGTTTTCCAGCACCATCGCGTTGGCCGCGCCGGTATGCTCCAGTCCGATGTGGAACAGAATGTAGTTCACCACCGTCGACAACACAGCCAGACGGAAATTCCAGTCCCCAAACCGGATCGAAACTGACGCCCCCATCGCACGCAACATGCAGTAGATTGCGAACGCGGCGATGAACAACCGCGTCGTGGCGATCTGCATTCCACCCAGATCACTGGTCAGATAGCGAACGATAACGCTGTGTGTGCCCCACAAGAACGCAGCCAAAAAGCCAAGGACCAGACCGTTTTGCAGGAGGGATACGTGCTTGGCAGAGTTGTCTTGCAAGGGGCCGCTCCGCTGGGGCTTACTTCAGCTGACTGTCTTTTGACCCGCGCCGGTTGATGCCGCTGCGGGCTTTGAACGCCCCGTCACGTTCCTGCTGACAGTCCAGACACAGTTTCACCCCCGGGATCGCATTGCGCCGTTTCTCGGGAATTGGCTCTTCGCATTCAGCACAATGGGTCAGGCTTTCACCCAAAGGGCGTTTTTGCGCCTGCATCCGTGCAAGCTCATCGGATATTGACGCCTCAATCTGTTCACTTACCGCGCCATCGCGCGCCCAACCACCAGCCATAGGGCACCTCCTGAATGGGTACCCGGCAGGCTAACCGAGGCTCGCCATGGTAAGCAAGTGGGTGGATCAGAGCGGTACGGCTTGACTGAAAACCTGATCGATCATCTGTTGCGTTCCCCGCGAGAACTCAAGTGGGCATGGGTAGTCAGCCCCTTCCCGAACAGACCGGCAGAACGCTTCCACCTGGAGTTTGTAGTGATCATCCGCCGGGAAACGCGTAACCTGCACTTCCAGCCCCGGGCGATGCAATTCGACACGGGCCTCGCCAAAGACCCGGGCGTTGAATGGCGCTGTCAGCCGGATCACGCCGCCTTCGCCATGAAATACCATCTCCTGATGCGGGTGCATGCGGATCGAAACATAGCTGGAATAAGTAAAGTCAGGGAATTGCGCCCGGATTTCCGTAAACGTGTCGATACCGTCCTGCCAGCGAATTGCCGATTGTACCGAGACAGGCTCTTGCCCCGTCGCAAAACGTGCGCCGCCGATAACGTAGACGCCAATGTCCCGCAATCCACCACCCCCCGTTTCCGCGCGATTACGGATGTTCGTCGTGTCCGCCCGGTTGTCGAAGCTGAAGGCCCCGGTCACATGTGACAGCTTTCCGATCGCCCCGTCGGCAATCAACCTTTTCGTGAACTGCCACTGAGGGTGGTGCACGATCATATAAGCTTCGGCTGCTAACAAACCGGTCTGATTCCGTTTTCCGATCAGGGCGTCGAATTCTTCGCCCTTCATGGTCATCGGCTTTTCGCACAACACATGTTTTCCGGCATCAAGGGCTTTCAGGCTCCATTCGACATGCAGGTGATTGGGCAGCGGGATGTATACCGCGTCAATCTCAGGATCCGAGAGAAGCGCATCGTAGCTGTCATAGACCGCCAGATCCGGGCAGAACTGCTGAAACGGCTCAGCTTTGGCAGGGTCTGAGGTTGCCAGCCCCGACAGTCTTGCCCCGTCTGCGGCATGAATGGCAGGTGCCATAAACTGCCGTGCGAATTTGGCGGCACCCAGAATGCCCCATTGAACCGGCTTTTGCATCGTGAACTCCGAATACTGTCCTGCTGAAATGTTGCAGCCTCGTCGCAAGGCTGGGTTCAGCCTGTGTCGGTGTACCTTTAGCAGTGAATCACACCCAAGTCAGGCAAATCCAGCCATTTTCTAAGCTGCAGAATTCGAAACCGGGGCCTGCAGCGCGGGCACGAAAAAACCGGCCGGAAAATTCCGGCCGGTCCGCTAAGGCTGTCCGGTCAGCTGTAGCTGTTTCCAAGCATGCCCTTTTCACGGGCCAGCTCGCGCATCTTTTTCTGCAGCTTCTCAAACGCCCGGACTTCGATCTGGCGAATGCGTTCGCGGCTGACATTGTACTGCGTGCTCAACTCTTCCAGAGTCACGGCCTGATCCATCAGGCGCCGCTGGGTCAGGATGTCCTTCTCACGATCATTCAGCACGTCCAGCGCAGCGCCCAGCAACTCGCGGCGCGCTTCCAACTCGTCGCGGGCTTCGTAGTCACCGGCCTGGTCGGCATCTTCATCCTCAAGCCAGTCCTGCCACTGCATGGTACCTTCGCCTTCGGACCCAACGGTCGCATTCAGCGAGGCATCCCCACCGGACATGCGGCGGTTCATGCTAATGACTTCCTCCTCGGTCACGCCCAGATCGTTGGCGATCTGCGCAACATTTTCAGGACGCAGGTCGCCTTCTTCCAGCGCACCAATGCGGGCCTTCGCCTTGCGCAGGTTGAAAAACAGCTTTTTCTGCGCCGAGGTGGTGCCCAGTTTCACCAGCGACCAGGACCGCAGGATATATTCCTGGATCGAGGCGCGGATCCACCACATCGCATAGGTCGCCAGACGGAATCCTTTTTCCGGATCAAAACGTTTCACGGCCTGCATAAGGCCCACATTCGCCTCGGAAATCACCTCGGCCTGCGGTAGGCCATAGCCGCGATAGCCCATGGCGATCTTGGCCGCCAGACGCAGATGCGATGTCACCATCTTATGCGCCGACTCGGTATCCTGTTCTTCCACCCAGCGCTTGGCCAGCATGTATTCTTCTTCCGGCTCAAGCAGGGGAAACTTGCGAATTTCCTGCATATAGCGGTTCAGGCCACCCTCAGGCGTCGGCGCGGGGAGATTTGCGTAATTTGCCATGTTCATGTCCCTCCGACAAATGTTTAAGTATTTAACATAGGATATGGGTAAGGAACCCTGCCCATTCAAGAGGTGCTGCTAACAGTTTGAGATTAAACTTTGATAAAGGAAAGATAAGAAACTCTTACTCACAGGGGTTTGCTTATTGTGTCAGCGGCGCGCGCAGCCGTTCTATCAGGCTTTCCATATCATTCGGCAAGGCCGCTTCGAACCGCAGGTTTTCGCCACTGACCGGGTGTTCAAACCCCAAAACCGCGGCATGCAGTGCCTGACGCGGAAAAGCGCGGACAGCCTCGGCCGTCGCCGGATCAAACGCGCGGGCGGCCAGTTTGCGCTTACCGCCATAGACCGGATCGCCGACCAACCCGTGGCCCGCATGTGCCATATGCACGCGAATCTGATGTGTACGACCGGTTTCCAACCAACACTCGACCAGGGACAGAGACGCGGGCGCGCCAAATGTTTCGACGACCCGGGCGCGCGTGACAGCGTGGCGGCCGCCGTGAAAGTACACGGCCTGCTTTTGCCGGTCCGTCTTGTGCCGGGCCAGTTGCGTGGTCAGGCGCATGACATTGCCCGGTTCGAAACTGACACCTTTGACGCCGCGCAGGCGTGGATCGTTGGCGTCCGGCACTCCGTAACAGATCGCGCGATAATAGCGCTCGACACTGTGCGCTTCGAACTGCGCCGCCAGACCGTGATGCGCCGCATCCGATTTGGCGACGACCAGCAACCCGCTGGTTTCCTTATCGATGCGATGCACAATGCCCGGACGCCTGACACCGCCGACGCCGGACAGATCCGTGCCGCAATGAAACAGAAGCGCGTTCACCAACGTGCCGCTGGGCGAACCCGGTGCCGGGTGAACGACCATGCCCGCAGGTTTGTTGATCACGACCAGATCCGCGTCTTCGTAAATGATGTCCAGCGGGATGTCTTCGGGGCCGATATGACTGTCTTCGGCTTGGGCAACGGTTACAACGATCTGCGCGCCTTCCGTGACTTTTGCCTTGGGATCGGCCACCACGACACCATCGACCTGCACCGCCCCCTCGTCGATCAGACGCCCCAGGCGTGTACGGGACAGGTTTTCTTCCGCTGGCACATCCCGCGCAAGCGCCTTATCAAGACGTGGCGGCGGAGCGGCCGCGATCTGAAACTCAATCTGCCGGGTGCCCATGACTGTCCCTTCCGAACCCCAAGAACCGCAGGAAACGCCCCAGCTTAAGCTGCTGCGGCGCATGGTCATGTTGTTGACCGTGGTGATGATTGGCGGGGTTCTAGTGACATTCGCGCTGATTGTCATCCGGCTATCGGACCGCACCCCCACCCTGCCCGACCAGATCGAACTGCCGGACGGCGCCAAAGCGCAGGCCGTGACCATCGGAAAAAACTGGTACGCGGTTGTAACGGATGACAACCGGATATTGATATTCGACAAGACAACCGGGCGACAGAGGCAGGAAATTTTTGTCGAATAGGCACTATTACTCTTCAAGCGCCATTCGGAAAACAACCTCTGAGGCCAGCCGCAGCGCTTCGTATTCTTCAGGCGAGTCGCGGCGGAACTGCAAATCGGCGTCACTCAGTTGCACGGGCGGGAACAACTGATCGCGGTCCGGGAAAAATTCCTGCTGAAAATCAGTGTCCTGTGCGGCCAGGTATTCGTCCAGCCACAAACGCTCTTTCGGTTCAAGCACGTCATTTCGCCGGATCATTACCGGATCGTCGACAACACGTCGCCGCAATTGTCGGGTTCGCTGGCGCCCGATGGACCGGGCCAGAATCCCGAAAGCCTCGCTTGCCGCGCGGGACTGTGAAGGATTGGACGGCAGATTTGCCGTGCTACCCTTGGGAAGCGTGACACCAATGCGTGACATGAAATCGTCCACGATATTTCCATTGGCCATTACGGACCGATCATACAAGAAAGGCGCGACCGTCACGCCGGGAAACGCGCTTCGGATTCGGGTCAGCATGGCGCTGTAACTCAGCCGCTCGGGGTTTTCGGCGATCTCGTCCAGACGAGCGCGGATGTATTGCGTTCCGCCAGCGGGCAAGCGACCATTCTTTGCCCGCTGCTTATAGTCCGCCTCCCAAAAGTCGGAATATCGCCGACAGTAGAAGGTAATGCGCATCTGCCGGGCCGGAATATCGGAGAAAACCTGCGCCAGCCGGTCCAGATCCACAGAGTACAACATCTCGGACGAGACCAGGCAGGTTTTATCCTTGTGCGCCTCGTATTCCAGAGCCATGGCTTCGCGGAACCCGTCTGTCGGCTGCTGCGTCTGGTTTATGTGGAAGGCGATGATATTGTGGCTGATCGTCAGCCGGCTGTTTTCGTGGCGCCGGCGACCGGTTTCCATGTATCGCAGCCCGGCCTTTTCCAGCATTCCGCCGTTCGTGCGAACAAAACCCTGCAAGGCGGTTGTGCCGGTCTTGGGCATCCCGATATGAAGCCAAAGCATCAGGCGCCTCCGCAAACCTGAAAAAGAACCGTCATCACACCTTCCCGGCTACGGCACCGTCAGTCATCTGCTGCATCAGATCCTGCATCTCGGGGACTTCCCGCAGCTGCGCGATTTGCTGACGGTGAAGATCACAGGTCAGGTGATGCAGTCGGGCGGTTTCAGGGTCAGAAAGCATGTCGTAATAGAATTCGCGTTTGCGGTCAGCGACGACGTCGATCGCGCTGTCCGTCTCGGCATTCTGGTTCATCATGTTCCAGTATTCCATCCCCAGGCTTTCGCCCAGATGATGAGCGCGACCGCGCATCTTCTTGACCAGATAGCTTTCGCAGGACTTCAGCGCGTAATGGTTGACCTGAACGAACTCGTACCCGACGGAATCGCGGGCGGACCGCCAGCTTCTTTCGTAATAACGGTCGGGCATCAACTGACCCGATCCGTTGTACCAGTGGCATTCCGCCATGGTTTCGACCGTCGGGCGCTTGGGCCGGTGAACCCCCAACCCGTCCCAGAGTTCGCGCTGAAACATGGTCTTGAATCCCCACGCCTGAAACGGCCGGATGGTCATTTCACGCGCGGCCTGTCTGAATTGATCCGACAGGAACCGATCCTCGTAGCGCACAACACCCGCATTTCCGAACAACCGCCATGTCATCGAAATCGTGCGAGCGTCCGGAATTGCCTCGGTCAGGGCGCGCAGTGTGTGATCTCCGGTCTTGACCACAATCTGTTCATCCGCGTCGATCACGACAACCCAGTCTTGCGGGCGGGCAACTTCCATTTTCAGAAACGTGTTATATGCCCGTTTCTGCGGGCTGGTCTTCCGGCGTGAATTGTTGTCGACATGGGTCAGAATTCCACGCTCGTCCAACCTTTTCAGCAAAGCGTCCGTCCCGTCGGTACAGTCATTGGTCATAACCACCTGATGATCGACACCAATGGCCCGGTTGTGCGCCACCCATTCCAGAACAAACGGCCCTTCGTTCTTCATCGGGGTCACGCTGACAAAGCGTGGGTCCTGTTCCTTCATGACTGACTGCCCTTTGTTGGTTTTATTGTCCCGGTTTCGGCGGATACATCACCTGTTAGTCCTACACGAGTTTTCACATATTTGAACCTGCCTTCAAGCCGCCCAAACGCTGTTGCCTTCCCTCCCGGTCAGGTTTCTGTTCGTTTCAGTTGATTGGCGAACCGCTTGTATGGCGGGCAGAGGTCCCGTGCCTTGCGCAGATATCCAGCGGCTTTTTTCTTGTCCCCCCGCCTCAGCAACAACTGACCGGCCGCCCCCTGAATCGCTGCTGTATTGTCATCCAGATCTGCCGCCTCGAGGATCTGGTTTTGCCCCTGCTCGGACGCGCCGATCCGTTCCAGCAAGCCGCCCATGGCAAACACCAGAAATGGATTTCCCGGATCATTTCCAACAGCCTCAGCCATCTTGAGCCGCGCCTGAGAATTCTCGCCATCCGCCTCGTACAGCTCGGCCAAACGTTTGAGATACAGCGTGTTTTCAGGGCGAAGGCTTGATACGTTCCGGGAAACATCTATTGCTTTTTCCAACGGCAGATCATCCAGCCGGTACCGAAGGATTGTAGAAAAGCTCTGGTACTCCGGGCTATCCAGCGGCACCTGCATCTTCTCCGACAGGTTTTGCATGTTGCCCAGCCAATCCTGCAACATAACCAACCTGTCCCTGCTCGAATTCAGCCGGCGCGCCTTTTGGTCGAGTGCGAGATCGCTCCAGTCCAGCAAGATCACATCAAAGTTGCAGGGAAGGCGTGATAATACCCGACGCTGAGCGACATGGGCATTGAAGTTGAACCAGGATCTGCGGACCGCTTTTTGAATGGTCCAGTCCACAGGCGGCATCGCCCGATAAGAAACCTGATCCCGAAACACAAGTCGCGATCCAAATATGATGACGTCGGGCCTCAACGGTTTTGCCCAAAAGGCCCGAGTGAAAGCCTGTGCTGCAAGCCACCGCTTTTTCTGACTGCCCAGAATTGCGGCCTGCAATGCGCAGGCAACGGCGTGATCCTCAGGCCAGATATGGGGATTTGCCAAGGCTTGTTCTGTCAGCCTCAGCGCCTCTTTCCAGCGGCGCAGGTAAAAGTAGTTCAGCGCATTCAACAAAGGCAAGAACGCGTTGTCCGCCCCGGCTTCAAGCAAAGACTCCGCATACTGGCGTGACTCTTCTGCCCGTTCTTCAGCCTGTAGAGAGAACAAGTGGAACGTCGCCTTGGCATAGATATGTGCAGCCTCTGACGCGTTGATAAATCCGTCCGCCCCATTGCGCAGCCGATCCACTGTCTTTTCGTTGGCCTCACTTATTTCCTGCTGGGACAAAACATCGCGAAACATCTTGTTCTCCTGCCCGGAAAGCCTGGCCGCCGCCATCGAAAATGCCGATACGGGGGGGGCAACCACCTGATCCGCCCGGGACATTGCATAAAGCTCCAGAAAATCACGCTTGGCCCGGGTCATCTCTGACAGATCTGCAATGTCCGACATCCGCATCAGTTGCGGATAGCGCTTCTGGAACCGGGTGATCAGTTCTGGCTGATCCGAAAACATGATCGCCGGATTGTCGGCGAACTTGTCCAGATGGGCTTCGTACAGCTCTTCGGTCTCAATCTTCGCAGGCCAGGTTGAGTGTTTCCACGGCAACCCGTTCAGAATGTCGCCCCGGCGGATGTGGTAGGCTGACACCCCCTGCCCCGACAACGCCTGGTCCGCACGGTCCATGATGGCGCGGATTTCGTCGGTGAAGCCGATCCGGTTAATGAACTCTCGATAGCGGGGGCGGATCGTTTCAATGTCTTCCCAGGGGAACGTCAGAATTTGGAACCCCTCCTCGACCAGAACCGCACGCCCGGCGTCCAGATGCTTGATCAGCCGGTCCGGTGTCTTGTCGTTCTGAAATTTCCAGATCGGTTGGGCTTTTTGTGACAGCGCCTCGAACGCGTCGGCATCCAGGAAATGGTCCGCCATCCACGCTTGGGAAAACAGTTCTTGTGGATGTTCCAACTCGGGTGCATCCGCGCCTTGCGGGAACCAGTTCACCCGATAATCAGTATCGCAATCCTCGGC
This sequence comes from Ruegeria sp. BG6, assembly GCF_056538465.1. Taxonomy (NCBI): domain Bacteria; kingdom Pseudomonadati; phylum Pseudomonadota; class Alphaproteobacteria; order Rhodobacterales; family Roseobacteraceae; genus Ruegeria; species Ruegeria sp. BG6. Next base: position 721,504 of record NZ_JBQFTB010000001.1, read on the forward strand.
CAGGCGGATACATGTCAACAACATCAACAGGCGCGCGCCCATCCTGTCCTTTCGTTGACCTATAAAAACCCCCCTGCCTGGGGTCATGAGGTTGCCTGGGCAGTGTCGGCAGCCGCTTGCCTGCGAAGGGCACGAAATCTCTGACGTGCTGCGTGTGCCAGTTTCGGATGCCGGTCACGGCTCATCTCTTCCAGTCTGTTCATGTAGACCGGCAAACGCTTGCGCGCCCGGATCATCCGAAAAAAATCTGCGGCCTCAAGCGAGCCGTCCATCGCTCCCAGCATAACCGGTTTGAGCAAATCGAGCTTTCGCAGCATCGGGGCCGCGAAATGGTTCGAACACCAGGTCTTCAGCGGGATGACATTTCCCCCCTGCAAGCGCGCCGCCTGCTGCCGGTCAAGATCGAAAAACGGATCAAAAGCCACATAAACCCGTTTGGCGGTTTTGATGGTTTCGGCAGTATCGCTGAGCGGCAGATCCCAGTCCTGAACCCGACCGAACCGGTATCGGGTTTCCCATGGCACCAGCCGTTCGTCTAACGTTGTCTGCGGGTTGAAGGCAATCACCGTTGACCCCGGCACCAAAGCGGAAAACGCCAGCGCGCCGTAGCCCCCCATGGATGCACCGGCAAAAACCACCTGATCGAACTGGGCAAAAAAACCTTCGCGGGCCTTTCCTTCCAGATACGAAATGATTTCCGTGTCGCGATACCAGGCCTTGGTCCGGGCAAACACCCCAAGATGAGACCACCCTTCGTCCCTGAAAAACTTCCAGCCCCATGGTTCGCGCGCAAAAGACAGGTCGTTGGCGTTGGCAATGTTGTCAAAGCTTACAATCAGGCGAGAGGCCGAACGTTGGTGAAACAGAAACGCGTGGCGTTCAAGTTTCTGCAGAAAGCCCCTGCCTTCGCCGCCCGGATAAAGCTCCACAAACCATGGCGGTGCGGGGTCGGTCAGGATGCGTTCGTACCCTGTCTTGCGGTCAGGGTGTTCGGGCTTCAGTTGCTCTTTGGACAGGTCGGTCATGATGCTCAAACAAGATTGTCCGCAAGCCAGGACCGGAAGTCCACCCAGTCCTTGCGCATTTTGATTTCCTGAACTTTCGCCGTGTGCCAGTTGCAAGCCTGTTCGTGCAGGCGGGCCAATTCCTCATCCGCCTTCAACTCGGTCAGCAAGGGCGCGGCGCGGCGGGCCGCCGGCAGGATGGACTGGTCCATCTCTTTGTTGGCATTCATATCCATCCAGTAGGATTGCCCCTGATCCACCTTGATGTGATTGGTTCTTCCCCGATCCCGCTTGATCAAAAAACCGTCCATCGACCGGACCGAGTAGTGGTGAATCCGACCAAAGCTGTGATCGAAGTTTCGCCAGGCTCGCCAGCCGACCTTTGCCGCAGGGAACAGATTGCCGCTGGCATCCGACCAGGCAATGTCGTCCTCTTTTCCTGCTTCGATGCCTTTTGGTCTGTGTGGACCGAACCGGGTGAATTTTCCGTTATTGCGAAACAGCGTCTTCAAGCCGAAAGCTCGGCTGGAGTGATACGGGAATTCCATATCCGCCATCACAAACGCCTCGGTCACGGGCCGGTCTTCAAAGCTGATGTTTCCGGCGCTGCCAAACAGCTTCCACGCGAACGAGATTGCATCCACTGGCTGCCCCGCGCGATGTTCCACCTGGGAAATCAGAGAGCCAAAGCTGTTGTCACCGCAACGGATGTTCCAGAATTCATCGACATCCAGACACAATAACCAGTCAGACTCCTTGACTTTGGGCTGGCGCCGCGCCCGCCGCAACATCTGGTGCTGAGGGTTTCCCCCTTCTTTCACCTCGTTCGACACATGTGTCGCAAGCCCCAGATCCTGCAGCCTGCGGGCCATTTCGTCAGTACCGTCCTCACAATCGTTGGTGAATATCACGAAGTGGTCGATGCCCAGACTCCGATGAAAAGCCACCCATTCAAGCATATAGGGGCCTTCGTTTTTCATCGTCGTAAAGATGGTAATGGTCTGTGACATTCAAGCCGTTCCCAATCTGAATTGCCCACTGTCTTACACAAGCACGCAGAACGGGGCGAGACGGGAATCGAGCAAACCGGCAATCCCGAACAAACTGATGCACCTTCGCACTCGCCTTTTAGAGGGATTGGGTGCCAAAAGAATCCCAAGCAGCCACCTGATTCATAAGATCTGCACTCAGCCAAAAACAACGCAATGCGCTTCATAGAAAAGTTCGTGAACGCCCTCAGGTCGATCAAATACCCTAAGGCATCCATCCTCTTCCCTGCCTAGGCGTACGTTCTGATCCAGTCCCCGTCATTCGAACTATATGTTTCAGAACAGTTTTTTTTCACACAGAAGGGTTAGTATTATCGTATGAAAACCCGAGCAAGTCACATGGTGAACCCTCTCTCCTCAGCCAAGACACTTCGAACACCTGTAGCAAACTTGCCGCGTCAACCTGCAAAACCCTTGAGCTTTCCTCCAGCTTGGGCGTTCCGATTTAGCAGGTGCAATAGTTCGACCTGATTGGACGTTCCGGTTTTGGAGAATATTGAACTGAGGTGTGAACGAACAGTTGCGGGGCCAACCGAAAGAGTTTCCGAGATTAGCTTTACTGTCATTCCTTCCCTCATCATCGCACAAACCCGGAACTCGCATCTGCTGAGCGCCGCCGGGTTCTGAGGATCAAGGATCGGGACATAGTCGCCGCCGCTGTCTTCGGACAGACGATGGCTGCGGGGCTGCTCGGACTTTGCAGAAATCGCACCGGGCAAACGGTTCTTCCATCCAGACGAAAGAGTTGAAGTCAAAACAGCTAACAAATCCAGATCGGGTCCCAGAGGGCTGACACTGTAGTGCAATTCAATGTAGTCGATATGTGACGCGGTTGTCTCAAGCGGAACCACAATGACTTCGACCAACCCTTCAGGTTTATGATATTGATAGCGAGACATTGGTGCCGCACCAGATAGCATCATGTCCGTTAATTTCCAGATAGATCCCGGCTTTGCATTTGAGATGCAATCCCCGAAAACCAATTCCGCTTGGGTTTGAGGTTGCGACGGCCATATCTTCCCTTGTTGGATGCAACACCGTGCAATGTGCTTAACTTTCCAACCGGCTTTCGAAACCCTGACAATTAAAAGCGCATCCGCATTTAGCAGACGCATTAAAAAATTTGCTGCATTTAGAATAGAGCCATTGTTATTTACGGCCCGCGTCCACTCCATCACGAAGTTAAAACTGTCCTTCGCGTGGGTGCTCTTAACAAAACTGACACTCATACCCCACAACCCAACTAGATAAAAAAATCTTCGAACCAAACACGTCCGAACCTGGACGACAAATTTGTTCTACACGTAATCCATGAGCAACCGATTTCACCGCGCAGGGCGCACATCCGCGTTCAAACGGGCCACAAGAAGATTACTATAACTCATTCATATTTATCAATTTTTTTCAAATATCTGCATATTCTCAACTACCAAGCTCCCTCCAGAGAAAAATTTCCACACCCCAAAACTGGCTATCAAATTGATTACAATTGAAGCCTTGGCCGATCCATTGTTGACAGCCGAGATGATTCTTTCGCGCTTTAACATCCTGTTAATGCTGGGTTAATTATTTTAATCCTTTAAGTGATAGCAACATGCAATTTACATCCTTTGCGTGTAATATATTTACCTTTGAGGGAAGGATGCTGCTTCCCTCGCCCCTATTCTGATTCCAAGCTAAAGCATTTTTTGCCTGGCTTGCGCTGCATTACTGTGGAGCGTTGAAACTAACTTTACCTTTTGGGGGAAATAATGATCAAATTTGTGAAGAAGTTTGCTAAGAACGAAAGCGGTGCGGCAATTGTTGAGTACGGACTGGCCCTTTTGGTGGTCGCCTCGATTGCAGTCGGTGCATTTTCGTATCTGGGCACTACCACCAATACAAACGTGACTGGTGCCTGTGCTGCTTTGGGCAGTGCAACCTGCTGACCGAAACCAGGTCAGAACATCAAAGAATTCTGCGCCCTCACTCAAGTTTGGCGGCGCAGAATTTACCGCCAGGAATTTCGCAAAAACAGGAAAACCGAAGTTCCGTATTTGAGTGCGAGACTTTTGGAGAGAGATATGCGTATCAGACCAATCATTTCTACGCTGTTTGGAATTGCGATAGCTTCCGGTTCCGTTTACCTGGCGAAAGACCATATTCAGTTCAAGGCCAACACGGCAAGCGTATCGCCTGATGCAGATTTGGTCGAAATTTATGTGGCCCGATCGGAGATCGCATTTGGCCAAACGATCGAAGCGCACAACGTTACGATCCACCCCTGGCCGCGCGAAGCACTTCCGGCCGGAGTTTTCACGGAAATCGACGTTCTTGTTCCCGACAACCGCCGCCAATTGCGCCGCGCCAAAGGGCGGTTCTACCCCGGCGAAGTGATGCTTCTTTCAAAGGTTTCGAACTTTGGTGAAAAAGTCACGCTGGTTCAGAAACTTGGAGAAAACACGCGCGCCATGGCGATCGAGGTCGATGCCGTGACTGCGGTTGGCGGATTTGTTACGCCGGGCGATCATGTAGACATCGTCCTGACACAAGGTGCGAAGCAGGAACTTCGCGCGGTGACCATCTTGCAGAACATCCGCGTGATTGGCGTGGATCAGCAGTCAGAGGAACTCAGCGATCAACCTGAGATCGCCCGGACGATAACCGTTGAGGTCACCCCACAGCAGGGACAACGTCTGGCGCTGGCTCAAAAGGCCGGAACACTGAGTCTGACGCTCAGAACCCTGGACAATGTTGAAGATGAACCCATGGAGATGGTTCGCCTGCGCGATCTTCTGCAGGAAGAAGGCCCGGTGGAGAAAGTCGAAGCTCAACCAACTGTAACGGTCCGTCGCGGAACCGAGACCGAGGTTGTAACCATCCAAAGGCAGCTCAACGAAGCGGAAGAGAGAACAGAAGCCGAGCCTGTCACCGAACTGGAAACGACCCCCCAGAAAGATGCTCAGCTTGCCCCGGCGGTCGCGACGCCGCAGGTCAAACCTCGCGCTCGAACGATAAAAATCAGTCAGGCACCCAGCCAGTAAGCCCGGCCATGCCAGTAGCTGCTTTCATATCCGATTTCATCAAGGATGACCGTGGTACGGTAGCAATCCTGTGGGGCACCGCCTTGGTCGCTTTCCTCGGCTTCTTTGCGATCACTCTGGATGTTGGCCGGTTGAACTCTACCCATGCCGAGCTTCAGTCGTTTGCGGACAATGTGGCCCTGGCTGCGGCCGCTGAGCTGGACGGACAACCTAATGCGATTTCGCGGGCCACAAATGCGGCGGCAAATCTGATTAGTGACAGTCAGACATTTGCGAATGGCAGCGCCGCGCTTTCAGGTTCATCTGACTATACGCTCTCGTTTCACTCCGCGCTTCCTGCTTCAGATCTTACGCCGCTCGGCGCGGACCTCACGACAGACCCGCGTCAAGCAAAGTTCGCGCACGTCGTCTTAACACCGAAATCGCTGAGCATGAGCCTTGCTTCCGCACTGGACAAAATGCTTGGAGGGAGCGGTTTCTCGGCGGCCAGCGTTTCGGCCGAAGCGGTGGCCGGATACTCGAAAGCCGCGTGCGATATTTCACCTCTGATGTTCTGCCTTCCGCCGAATTGGGAGTCCACTCTGACAGTCGGCGATCAAATCCTGCTTCGCAGTGGCGGCAACGGTACTGCCTGGGGGCCCGGTAATTTTGGCTTCATCGATCTGGCAAACTTCCAGGACACCTCGGGCGTGTGCGCAGACGAAGGTGGCAACAAACTGGCGTGCCTCATCGCGGCGCAAAGCCAGATCACCCAGTGCATTCTCACCAACGGGCTGGACACGGAACCAGGGCAGAAAGTCGGCATCACAAACGCGGCATTCAACGTGCGTTTTGACATCTACCGCTCTGTTCTCAATGGCGAGAAAAACAACATAGATTTCGCGCCGGCGCCGAACGTGATCAAGGGCATTGAAAAGACCGGTGGCGGCGCTTGCATTCAAGGCAACGAACAACCGACACCCGACACAACCGGCCTTGGTCGCGACCTGTGCATGGCGGCGGGTACCTGCGGCGGAAACAACCGTTTCGGCGATGGCACCTGGGATCGGGCCGGCTACCTGAACCGGAACCACGATCTGGCTGATGGGCTGGCAGACGGTGTTGGCAGTGACACTCACCTGCCCCCGTTGTCAGGGTCGAATTCAGTATTCGCGGGCACGCGATACGGGATGTATCTTCGGGAAATTGCCTACGGGAATACAAACCCTTACGCAGCACCAAACGCAAACGCCATCCTTGATCCTTCGCTTGCCGAAACCGGCCGCCCAATGTGTTCAAGCCATATGTCGAATGACCCGGCGCGGCGCGTTGTAACAGCGGCCGGCATTGATTGCGCACAAAACCCTGTTTCCGGTTCGACGACCGGGGTTCCCGTAACAAAATTCGTTGCCGTCTTCCTGACGGAACCGGTGGGCGATGATGGCAGCTCGCCACCCAGTTTTGACATTCACGGCGAGGTCGTCGGCTTCCCGGATGTCACCGGTATTGGGAGCGGCGGTAATGGCTTCGGTGGCATCTTCCGCGACGTCGTACAGTTGTATCGTTAAAGGCGCACGTTCATGAGTATGAGGTACAGATTTCCTTTCAAACGTTTCGCCAGGAACGACGACGGCGCGATCCTTGTCGAGTTCGGCCTTGTTATGCCGGTCATGTTGCTTCTATTGGCCGTAACTCTGGAGTCGGCGCGCCTTATGTGGTCGTACCAGTCGGTTATTGCCGGTGTGCGCGATGCCAGCCGCTACTTGTCGCGAGTTACACCTGCAGATATCTGCACATCCGGTGGCTCTGTTGCGGGGCTGACCACGACTTTGAAAAGCATTGTTGAGCAGGACATCAACGGAAATAACCTGTTTCCGTCCAGCGTGACGGTCAATTCCGTGACGCCAAGCCTGTCTTGCGTGTCCGGCACCTATCGAATGAACCCCGCCCCTGTTGGCCAGGTGAGTGCCAATATCACCATTCAGTTTCCGCTGGGCGGCATCCTGACGCTGTTCGGCAGCGGTGCGACATCGGTGACCACGGACGTCGCTGATACATCGCGGATTTTTGGCCAATGAGACGCCTGCTGGATATCCACGCGCGTTTGCGACAGAGCGGTCGCTCATTCCTGCAAGAGCAGCATGGTGGCGTTCTGGTCGAATTTGCTCTGGTCGTGTCGTTGTTTTCTTTCCTGTTCCTTGCACTGTTGGATTTTGGCAGGCTTTCGTACAGTGGAGTGAACGCACAAAAAGCAGCGCAGTTGGCCGCTCGTATCGCCGTGGTGCGTCCACCTGCGTGTGCTGGCGTTCCGCAAACCCACACGCGAGGAACATCTGCACTCCAACCTCGTTTCGGCACCTCATGCAGTGCCTCGGTCGGCATATGCGCCGATCCCATGACCCCGGCGTGTTCAGGTATCGCCACCAACGCCACTGCGTCGGAAATCTGGGATCGCGTCAGTCCGCTTCTGCCACCGGGCACAACCATCAGCGCACTGCAATTTTCCTATGATTTCAATTCCAATCTGGGTTTCCTGGGCGGCCCTTACACACCCATGGTCACTGTTGAACTGAACCTGAGTGATTTTCAGTTCGTGTCGCCTCTGGCCGCTTTGGCCAACGCCGCGGGTGCGACAAGCAGCACAATCTCTTCGACAGCCGGCTATTCCAATTTCAGCGTCTCGCTGCCTGCTGAAGACCTAGCATTAGGGGAGTCAGGTTAATGAGTAACCACGTTTCAGATCTCAAGTCACAATCGGTCATGCTTCTGTCAGCAGGAGAAACAATCGCGCAGGCGGTCGCAAACGCGTTTCCCGCTGTCAGAGAAAACAAAGTCTCTGAATTGGCTGGCTCGTTCAAAACACTGAACGGAACCGCCCGCGAAATGGCGTTCAAGCATGACGTGGTGATATTTGAAATCGACCCGGATGACTCGGGCGAGGTACAAGCCGTCGAAGAACTGCTGACGCATCGCGATGATGACACCTTGTTCGTGGCGCTGACGCAGAATGATCTTTCGATCACCAAAGCCCGTGAACTGCGGAAAATTGGTATCGACGAAGTGCTTCCCTTGTCGATCGATGGCGAGGGATTGAAAGCTGCGGTCAGTGAAAGAACCATATCGCGCACCGTTCCGCAGCTTCCGACCAGGAACGGTCTGTCTGCTCTGGGTCGGGTTATCCCGGTTGCAAAATCCCGTGGCGGTATCGGCGCGTCTACTGTTGCGGTGAACCTTGCGTGCTCGCTGGTGGGCAGCAAGGGCTCCTTGTTTCGGAAGACTGAGAAAAAACGCGTCGCACTTTTGGACTTCGATCTGCAATTCGGAAACGCAAACGTGTTTCTGGATCTCGAAGACAACGGAGGGTGCCTTCAGTTCATCGAAAACTCGGATGAGCCCGATGACCATTTCCTGTCATCGATCCTTCAGAGCCACAAACTCGGCATCGACGTGCTTTGCGCGCCTGCTCCATTGGTTCCGCTTCAGTCGATACACGCGAATCTTCTCGAAGGTATGCTCGATCTGCTTCAACGTCGTTACGACTATATTGTCATCGACCTGCCCTGTGCCGTTGTCGAATGGGTCGAACCCATTTTCAAGCGTGCGACCCAGCTTGCGCTGGTTACTGACACAACCGTGCCATGCGTGCGCCAAGCGCGACGTTTGATTGATTTCTACCGCGAAGCCAATGTCTCTCTTCCGGTCGAGGTTATTGTGAACCGCGAACCTAAGACTCTGCTCAGGCCGGGGCACGTTCGCGAGGCAGAGAAAGTCCTGAAAACCAAGCTGAAACACTGGCTGCCCGAGAACCACAAGGTCGCCCGCAACTCAGTCGATCTTGGGCGTCCCATCGTGGACATGAAGCCAGGATCCGACCTTGGCAAAGCCCTGACAAAACTTGCTGGCGCGATGTCTGAAGACGTTCGGCCCGTGGCAACAAAAACGACTTAAAAGGAGATCACCGTGTTCAATGAGTATAGATCACGCAAGGCTGCATCCAATTCGAATGTCTTGGTCCTTGAGCAGCCAATCGAAGTACCTAGGCCCAAGGTGACTCCGGAACCCGTGGACGTTGATCTGCAAGCGCATCTGGAGCTCAAAAGCCGTTTGCACGGCGAACTTCTTGACCGGCTAAACTTGTCCGTGATCGACAAGGTTGAGCGGTCGGAGCTGAAACGTCAGATCGCATCGTTGGTGACAGGCCTGATTGAGGCGGAAAACCTTCATTTGCGGTCCGAGGCTTTCACATCACTGGTCGACGAGTTGATTCACGAAGTGATGGGGCTGGGTCCGCTGGAACCACTTCTGGAAGACCCGACGGTCAACGACATTCTGGTCAACTCATATGATCAAGTCTACGTGGAACGCTTTGGTTTGTTAGAAGAATCGACGGCGCGCTTTCGCGATGAACGCCATCTGCTTCGGATAATTGACAAGATCGTCAGCAAAGTCGGTCGTCGCATTGATGAATCCCAGCCATGGGTTGATGCGCGCCTGGAAGACGGCAGCCGTGTCAACGCAATCATTCGCCCGTGTTCCGTGGACGGGCCTGCGCTGTCGATTCGCAAATTCTCGCGCAATCCTTTGACGATCGACAAGCTCGTTCAGCGAGAAAGCATGAACGGCCAAGCTGCCAAGCTTCTGGAGGCGCTGGTCGAAGCAAGGTTGAACATCCTGATTTCCGGTGGCACCGGTTCCGGCAAAACAACAATGCTGAACGCCGTTTCATCCTTTATCGACGGCAACCAGCGTATCGTAACAATCGAGGACGCCGCCGAACTTCAGCTTCAACAAAGCCATGTGGTTCGTCTGGAAACCCGCCCCCCAAACTCGGAGGGCCAGGGCGTGATCACTCAACGCGATCTGGTGCGCAACGCGCTCAGGATGCGGCCGGACCGCATTATTGTCGGGGAAGTTCGTGGCGCTGAATGTTTTGACATGCTTCAGGCCATGAACACCGGCCACGACGGGTCGATGACAACCGTTCACGCAAACTCAGCGCGTGATGCGCTCAGTCGGGTGGAACAGATGGTGACTATGTTGGGGGCAGAATTGCCCATCAAGACCATCCGGTCTCAAATCGCTTCGGCCATCCAAATCGTGTTGCAACTGAGCCGCCTCAGCGATGGCACACGCAGGGTCGTCAGCATTTCGGAAATCACCGGCATGGAGGACGACACGATCACCATGCAGGACATCTTTGTCTTCAAACGTCGCGGCAAGTCTGAAAACGGGGATGTACTGGGAGAGTTCCTGCCGACCGGCATCCGCCCAAAATGCTTCGACCAACTGGTTGCTGCAGGCATTGATGTGGATAGCGACATGTTTATTCGCGGGGCAATGACGTCATGATTGATCTGCAACCAAACACACTGAACATTCTGATCTATATCGCGATTTTTCTGGGCATTCTGCTGGTTTACGAGGGTCTGCACCAGCTTCTGCTTCGCAGGGAAACCCAAAGCGAAGCCAGGAACCGGCGCATGAAGATGATTCAGGACGGAGCCTCAAGTGATCAAGTACTGCAAGTCCTTCGGGATCCCGCGATGCTCGCCGCCGGAGAAAAAGCCGGTCCAATAGTTCGTTTTCGCCGTTTGCTCGTTCAAGCGGGGTTAACGATCAGTCCGATATGGGCTGCCCTCGCAGTCGTGTTCTTGGCCTTGTTGACCTTCGCAGGCGCGTCCCGGTTTCTCGTCCAGGAATTGGCAGCCCTTCTGAGCGCGGTTCTCGGTCTCGTTGGGCCGTTCATCGTGCTGGTCGCCATGAAGAACGCTCGATCGAAGAAGCTGACAAAACAACTGCCGGACGCTCTGGATTTGATGGCCCGGGGATTGAAGGTTGGTCATCCGGTTGCTGTTACGGTTGGAAACGTCGCAACGGACTTGCCGGATCCAATCGGCACGGAATTTGGCATCATCAAAGATCAGATCAATTACGGCGATGATGTCGCGACTGCCTTTCACGACTTTGCGCAACGCGTTGGCACCGAGGACGCAAAGTACCTTGCCGTAAGTATTGGCATTCAGCATGGAACCGGCGGCAACCTTGCGCGGGTTCTGACCATCCTGTCCCAGACCATCAGGGACCGGCACACCATGCAGAAGAAGATCAAGGCGATTTCCGCTGAAGGGCGTCTGAGCAGCCTAATCCTCACGATCTTGCCGATAATTATCTACCTATCGATCGAAATTTCCACGCCTACCTTCTACGGCGACGTTCGCAATGACCCACTGTTTCCCTATTTCGCCTGCGTGATTGTAGGCCTGACAATTGCGCAGGGGCTCATCTTGAACCGCTTGGTTAAGTTCAAGTTCTAAAAAAGGGGCTGATGATATGGATATTATTCAAGAGTTTCTGAGTGAGCAAAGCCTCTCGCCGCAGTTCTTTTTGCTCGTGGGAGTTGCCCTTAGCGTGTTCTTTGTTGTCATGGGCCTGTCCGGGTTAACCGAGGCCGACAACACGGCGGCGCAGCGCATGCGTGGAGGGTCAGTTTCAAGTGGGCACGGTCAGGATTTTGACCTCATTCAAGGCGACAACAGCGATCCGCACGGGCTTCTCAAGGCGTTCGTTCCGTCGTCGAAGAACGAACGTTCTAAGATTGGCAAGCTCCTAAGACAGGCTGGCATTCAACGAAAGCACGCCATTCGCACATACTACAGCTGCCGTGTAATTTTGGGATTTGTATTGCCGGCCACGTTTGTCGCAGCCATGGCGCTGCCAATAGAAACCCAGGTTCAATTGGGGGTCGCCGGCATATTGCAGGGTGTTACTTGGATGAACACATTGCAGATCGTAACGGTCTTGATGGTCTCGGGCTTCTATGGACCCGCAATCTGGTTGCGCTATCGAATAAAGAAACGCCGCCAGGCAATTGAACACAGCCTGCCAAACGCACTCGATCTTCTGCAGGTGGCAATTGAGGCCGGTCTGGGTTTTGATGCAGCGATGATCCGTGTGTCACATGAGATGGCAAGTGCGGCGCCCGAGATTTCGCAGGAGTTCTCAATTCTTCAGCTGGAATTGCAGGCGGGCAAGGAACGACAGGCCGCCTTTCTTGACATGGCCGACCGGGTCGGAATCGACGAGTTGAGTTCATTTGCCAACGCGTTTTTACAATCCAACCAGTATGGCACCAGCATTTCCGCATCGTTGCGCAGGTTTGCGACTGACATGAGGCTTGATCGCGAGCTACGTGCTCAGGAAAAGGCAAACCGCCTTCCAGTGCAAATGTCCGCCGTTATGGCCATGTGCATGATGCCCGTTTTGTTGTTGATTTGCCTTGCGCCAATGCTGATCCGCTGGGTGAACATGTTTGGGTGATGCAAAGCTGGTGGTAATGAGATCTTCGATTAAGCGGTCATTCCGTGGTGACTTTAGCCACATCCAGAATTCGGATATGCTCCGGTGACCTTCGGCTTGCGAAAAACTGCCTCGACGATCCGCCAGACCAGTTATTTCACAGACGTAAGGCGCTACATGGCCAGCAAGCATATATTGCCAAGCGCGGGACGCAATCTAAGGCAGCCTAAATCCGCCTCACTTTCAGGGTAATTTTACATTGCTTTAATAGGATTTTGGTGCGGTCGAGATGCATTGAAGACTTGAACACGCATATTTCTGACCGTTTCAGGTTGCCTCAAGAATTCAACTAAACCACTGCAAAACATAAAAATGTGGCTTCCATTCGCGTCAGAGTGGTTCACTGTGTCTCACACTATAAGGTGGACCAGAGGGTGGACCAATGCCAGCACTCAACAAGCTATCATCATTGCAGGTAAAGAATGCCCACCCGGCAAATACTCGGACGGCGGGGGCCTCTGGTTACACAAAAAAGATGGTGATGGCGGCAAGTGGTTCCTTCGGGTCCATGTCCACGGGCGTCGCAGAGAGATGGGTTTGGGCGCTCTGTCAGCCGTATCTTTGAAGGAAGCGCGCGAGGAAGCCGAGAAATGGCGACCCGTAGCCCGTAAAGGCAAAGACCCCATCAAAGAACAAGAACGGATACGCCGGGAAGCTGCTTAGACCGATCACGCTTTGACCGTGGTCGCGAAAGAAACCTTCAGGAAATTAGAGAGAGGCGAATACGCCAGATCTCGCATCAGATCAAATTTCGAGAAGAAGCTTACGGGTTCTTTCTCCGAGTTGTTGCCGCCGGGTAGGCACTGAGATCGGACAAAGTAGGCCAAAAGCACAAAGGTTGAACGTCTGATGAACGAGCGCGCGGATCTATTTCAACCAGCAAAATGAAAAACTCAGGGCGTTCTGATGTATTTTTTGCACCAACAGCCTGGTTTTAATCACCATTCATATATGCAGTCTTTCAAGCGATATTCGCCGCTCGACCCTCCGACATTTCAGCCATTTCGACGGCCTTGTCTATCAAGAACAACGCCTCCATCTTGGTTTTGGCTTTAAGCATAACTTCTTCGCTAACTTGGAAGCCAATTGGCCGACCTGAAGTGGTGTCACCGGAAATTTCCTTCAATGCCTCGGGAAGCGGAGCACCCAACTGGTCCACACTCAAATCAATTTGATTGTCATAGATCATCAAGAATATGCCATTTCCCCAATAGGTCGCTACTTTGCGCCCTTGCTGATTGGCTGTCAGAAGCGCTGTACCAGCTAAAGTCATGGCACTACGGAATTCACTGACCGTGCTCGTCTCATAGATGTGTTCGGCGCCTATGCATTTCACCGCCACAAGCTTTGCAGCCAAGGAGTGCATCGTTGAAAGCTGAATTACGTAGTTCTCAAATTCAGCTAACCCAATGAAACCGGGCAAATCTCCGAAACATTGCGGATCAATTAAGCGAACGTCCGGACCATTGCCAAAACACAACTCAAAATCCGCTTCAGCTTCCAGCACTTCGATTGCGGCTCTTCGTTCCGCTGCCATTCTATAGGCGTCAGACAACCTCTGCTTTAGATCAGAGAACTCAAAAGGCTTTGTAACGTAGTCCGTTGCCCCAACTCCGAATGCTTCGTCGATGTACTCTTTTTGCACCATGGCGGTCACCATGATAATGGGCGTGTACTTGTATTCTGGTAATTTTCGCACTTCTTCGCAAAGAGTTATGCCGTTCATTTGCGGCATCTGCACATCCAGTAGCAAGCAGTCGAACGCTTCGTTAGGTCGTGACAGTGTTTCAATGGCCTCTGGCCCACTTCTGGCGGTGACGACGTCTTTATAACCGAACGCGTCTAGAACTCTATCTAGCAACTCCAGGATGCTAGGATCGTCGTCTACAGCAAGTATACGCATAACTTTTCACCAACCTTTTACACCTCGCCAACCGTTGGGCATTGCAGACTTCAGGCAACGGTTGGCTGGAGCATGATACACTCAGGGTTTTCTCATCCTCTCTTACGAAGGCGGCAAAACGGTGACATAAGGTGGGCTTCCTTATGTCTGTGCATTTTTTTTACCTTGTACAATTCCTCCCGTGCGAGAGCGCATACTGAAAAGCAAATCCCTCCAATTCTTGATGCCATTTTAACTTTGCTTCTATCAGCCGTCACGACTGCCTCGAAATACTATCGGATAGCGAAACTGCGCCTGATCCATCGAGAATTTGAAAGGGATACATAAGAGAAGCTATATTTTTCAGAGTGTTGCCAGACATGGGGAAATAATTGGACCTGCAGAAGAAAATAGAAGCCAAGAACTTTCTAAAGTTTTTGGTCAGGCAGCGAAGGTAACCAAAGGAAGGGAGGAGATTTAGACACACCTATCCATCTATTCGTGCAACTACCGCATAGGGTTGTGGACTTGCTGAGTTGAATCTTGCCATAAGTGTGTCGGAAATATGAGTAAAATATGGACCAACCACTCAGGTATAAGCAGACATACCCGGTCCCGCAGGGGCTTCCGGAACTGACACCTGCTAACGGCACTTCAGGCGCACCAAATACTTTGGCGCGACTAGAAATTTTTGCTGTCAATAGCAAGCCGCCAATGCCACGTGGCAACATTGGCCATATTCGCGCGACTACACTTAATTTTCGCAATATTTACGAGCATGGCACCCTTCTGGCAAAATACCTTGAAACCAGAAAATCAATTTTCATTGACCAGTTAAAGTGGCAAGTTGGTGAAGCTGACGGGATGGAATTTGACCAATACGACACACCAGCCTGTCGATGGGTTGTGTTGCATGAATTCGGTGAGGTCTTAGGAGGTGTACGACTTCTGCCCACGACTGCAGAGTGCGGGGTATATAGTTATATGCTGCGCGACGCTCAAAGAGGTATCCTTAAAGGAATACCATCTGACGTTCTATTTATTGACGCCCCGGTAAAGCGCTCTGTTTGGGAAGCATCCCGTTTCTTCGTGGCAAAGGATGTTGCATCGTCACGCAGGCTTCCGGTTCAACAGGAGTTGTTTCACCAGATGACTACTGTCGCGATGGAAGGTGGTGCAACCAGCATCCTGGGCATCGTCCCCTCAGTCTGGGCACGGTGGTCACGGCGACTGGGCATCAATGCCTCGCCTGTCGGCGCAAAGTTTTCCATCGATGGCACCATCAGTCAGTCGGTTTTATTCAACATCCACAAGTAAATGGAACACCTCACCCACTAGATTGTCTTATTTTCTCTTGGACGCCCGACGCATATTTCATTGCAACTAAGGTTGATTTTAAGACTATTGGGAAAACTCGGTTGTACTGCGTTTTTGAGGGGTTTCCAGAGTCGATGCTTAGACTTCCAACCGTTGTTCAATTCCGTAGTTTTGCGATCGTAGACTGCCCTTTGGCGCCAACAGATTGCCGAAATAAGAACGTTACGAGAAAGCGACGCTAGTTCACAACAATAACTGGCAATTCGTTGTTGAGGCCGTTAGCGCCAAATAAAGGTCAAGAAAAAGCCCCTTTCTACGAAGACTTTCTCCATTTTCGCCGCTGTTTCGACCCACTCTCCTCCTAAGTTTACCCCGTTATGAGGATATCGACGGTTCACCAGTTATGAGACATTCCACATTTGGCAGTGATCGGTTCCAAAGAAATTTAGAGCATCGAGCACAAAGAAAGACCGCACTTACTGTACTGGCGGTTGATGATGATCCTGACATTTTGAAATTGCTCCAGTCAGCACTTCCTGAACTCGAAAACTGCAATGTGGCTGCTGCCAGTTCAGCTGATGAAGCGCTTGGGATGATAGAAGCAGCAGAATCCCCGTTCGACTGTCTGCTTGTTGACATTCAGATGCCTGGAACCTCGGGGATAGAGTTGCTTTCACAAATCCGAAACCTGCCGGAAAATCTGGAAACACCTGTCATAATGCTGACTGCACTGGATGACAGGCAGAACATCGAGAAGGCATTTTTAGAAGGCGCGTTTGATTATGTAACTAAACCCTTCGACTTCTTTGAATTGCGCAGCCGTATGAACGCTGCTCACCTTCTGATGATGGAGAGAAAGAAAACCCAATCCTCATCGGCGTCGATAGAAAATCTTCGCAGTGAATTGGATTTCAACCAGAAATTCAATTTCAAGGATCCATTGTCTATCGACGAGCAAGCACAATGCTTGGGGTATGTCGAATTCGACAACTATGTCGAGCAGCTTTCACGGAGGCGTCGATTTGACACCTGGGTCACCGCAATCAAATTTCGTGACGCCGAGTATCACTTTGATCTGAAGAATTTTGGTGATTTTCGGCGATCTGTTTCCGACATTGGATTCTGCATTGAAAGAACAACACAGGCTGCTGGAGGAATCTATTCCTATCGCGGGAGTGGCGCATTTCTAATTGTTACACATGGGCGGGAATGCACCCAGAATATTCCGACCGAAGCTTTCCTAAACCAAGAACTAGGGACTGTTCTCAGCAACCGCTGCGCATCTGTCCATCTTAAAGTGGTGAAAGGTACACCGGTATCGCTTCGTTCTTTTACGAAGGTTGGAGCATTCGCCTCTTTGGACATGGCTATCAAAAACGTGAATCATCGTGAGGCCAATCTCAGAAAGGGACTGGTTACAACCTCTTCCACATTTTCTGAGCCCACACCGCATCGCAAAGAAATGGTCAACGATAGACTGTTTGATGTAGTCTTGCGTGAGCTGTACGGCGATAACACTTACCTCACTCGCCGGCAGTAAGCTAATTCTATCGCCAGGCCTGACGTCGATCAAAGGTCAGGCACTGGAGTTTAGATATCAACTTTATTCGCGAACCCGTTCGGCGTTGAGGATGAGTGGGCCACTGGTACGCATGGTGAATGTCAAAACTGGTTCCGGTAATTCAGACTCTGTAATAGAAAAATTAATTCGACGGAGCACCGAAGCCATAAGTACCATGATTTCAGTTTCAGCGTACTGAGCACCAATGCAGATTCTGGGACCATCTCCAAATGGAATGTACTGACCTCGAGGTAGTGTAGATCCCAAGAACCGTTCCGGTCGATAGTGGTCAGGAGCATCCCATAGTTTTTCGTTTCTGTGCAAAGAGTAAACTGGGAAGAACAGCGCGTCACCATTTGCAATCTTTACCCCTTTGATTTCAAGGTCGGCAGATGCGTCTCTAGCAAAGAACGCGGCTGAAGGGTAAAGCCGCAGCGTCTCTTTTACATGGGCGCGCAGGAGTGGCATTGCTTCCAGGTCAGAAAACTCCATTGGGCCTTTTGGGCGAACCGACCGAATTTCTTGTCTAACCTTAGCTTGCATATCTTGGTGCAACGCCAGCAGATAATACCCCCAGGCCAGAGCGTTGGCGGAAGTTTCATGGCCAGCGACGACAAAGGTTAAAAGGTTGTCAACGGTTGTCGCTTCATCCTCGAAATCTGTTTTTAACGCCTCAATCATAAAATCAAGGAAGTCCTGTGGCTCGCTGCGGCTTTCGGCGCGACGCTGATCAATGACCTCTCTGGCGAGGTTCCGCATATTGGTGACCGGGGCCAGGCTGCGTAGCCAATTCTTGCGCGGCACCCACTTTGGCAAACCCATTAAATCGAAAAGAGACAAATCAGAAATGTACTCAAAATACTTGATCAGCCCCATGCGTATCTGCTCTGAACTGACTTTCTTGTTACCCGAAAAAATTACCCTAGAAATATTCGTCAACGTTGATGCAGGCGCAATTTGTGCAATATCTACAGGGCCTTCATGTTCCGCCAATGAATCTGCAATCTCGACACCAGTCTCTGCAAAATGCCGGGCCAGAACCGGGAGGTTCCTGGCGGCGAATAGTGGAGAATACCTACGCCGCTGCTGACGCCATTTTTCCCCTTCGGAGAGTATCAACCCGTTGCCTACAGCCGATCCAATAATGTCTTTAGTGAACTTGGCTTTGGGAAACGAACGGCCCTGCCCGACAAGTAACTCGGTTATTATTTCAGGATCGCAGATATAGTGTATGTTCAAAGGCCCACGAACATAAGTTTCACGCAAAGTTTCGGCCGGGATGACTTCAAACATGTTTCGACCAGCGGACCTTGCAAACTGAAGCAGTGTCACCGGCTTTTTTGCAAGCCTAGCCGAAACAGGAGCGACAGCGCCCTGTCCCAACTTCGAAAATTCAACTGCAGTCAAACCCCAACCCTTTTAGATTTTCTCCTTCTTTCTGGCACATTAAGAAAAAAAAAATGCACTTAGCAACGAGATCGTCAATTTTGGGCGCCCCACACTGCATTTGCGCAACAAAAAGTTTTTCAACCTCTCACACCAGAACCTTGCGTGAAACGCCAACAATCACGGTGGCCTTCAAAGGATTAGCGCCAAACTGTGAACCCAATTCAGACCAACTAAGTCCTCATTGTGCCGCTAATGGTACTGTCCAAGCGCCAAAAACGAAGACATCTAGATGACAGCCATCGACGCCAATCTGCCGGACCGGGACTCCGGTGAAACGGAAAACCGGCTTCTGCAAAACATCATAGATTATACTGCCATGAGCTTTGCGCTTCTGTGGCAGCGGCAGGCTATTTATCTGGCCACGACCATTTTGACTGCGTTCTTCTTCGATCCCATTAACGCCATGCTGTTCTACGGGACAATCCTCATTTGCGAAGCGCAAGATTTATTGCTGGCCAAACGCGTACCGCGCTTAAAGCCAGATCAGCACAAAGCAATTAGTATGATGGTTGTTTGGATTCTGTTGAACACGATCCTCAGCTCAACTGCAATCTGCCTGTATGCTGTTTCAGTAGCTTTCGCACAACCCGCCGGCGGTCACTTTACTCCAATGTTCTTCTTGTTTGCTGCGGCGTTGTTTGCAGCAATGAACAACCATCAGTTTCTGTGGGCAATGATTGTCCGTCTGACCATGTACGGCGTATCGTTCATGTTGATTGTCGTCAAGGATATCTGGACCGAACGCCCCGAGCTTTCATCTGAACTCTGGCTGCACTTCTTCACCGTTATCTTTGTAATGTACTTTCTGATTGACTGTTCGGTGGTGTTTCTGAAGCTCTACCGTAGGAATTTGGAACAACTCGAAAAGCTCAAAGCAGAGCACGAAAGAACAAAAGCGGCCTACATTGCGAAAACTCAGTTTATATCGACAGTTAGCCATGAACTGCGTACGCCTCTCACTTCGATCAAGGGATCACTTGACCTAATCAACACAGGCGCATTGGGTGAAGCTCCAGAATCAATGCAAAGCCTCATTCATTTAGCAGGTAAAAACTGCGAACGGCTCGCATCCCTAATCAATGATGTGCTGGACATTCAAAAAATGGAAGCGGGCGAGATGAACTACCGTGAAGGAACTGTTGATGTACATGCGCTGATTCAGGAAGCGATTGCCTGTAACATGGGATACACCAGTGCTCACAATGTAGAAATTGTAGAAGACTTAAGGGGAAACAATGATCTGTACGTTAAAGGTGATGCCTCCCGCCTTCTTCAGGTTTTGGCCAACATTATCTCAAACGCAGCTAAATTCTCCCTCGATGGAGGCGAGATAACCGTCGGATGCGAGAAAGTCGGCGGGAATATTCGCCTCTTCGTCAAAGACCATGGCATCGGGATACCTGAGGGGTTCCATGACAAAGTTTTCGATCGCTTTTCCCAGATAGACTCCTCCGATGAACGTCACGCAGGCGGTACCGGACTCGGGATGCACATTTCAAAGGAAATTGTTGAGCATTTTGGCGGAACAATAGACTACAGAAGCAAACTTGGTGAAGGCACAGAGTTCTTTGTTATGTTTCCCGCGATAAGCGGGCACGAGGTAGGTTCCGCCGGAGCCGAGCACACCTCACTAACCTGCGCAGTGCAATCCAAGTAACTTTAGCCGAATCCCACTAAGCAAGTCACCATGCGTTTTCGAAGGAAACCCATGGTTTCAGAGCGGATTTTTCGCAGTAAAGTTAACGCCAAAATTACATGACCTCATGACAAGCTCAAAACCGCCTGCGGTAAAATGAGGGAGCCTGCATATTGCCAATGCAACTCCAAAAAAAGAAAATGCTGTTCCGGTCATGAGATCGGAACAGCACACTCGTTACCAGATACATTTCCGAAGATGCAGCAGAATCACAACTTTCGGCAAATAGGCCTACTACTTGCAGGCCGCAATATTTCAACGAACATCATAAGTGATGAGCTGTCCAAGCACCGAGAATTTCTCGTGTTTTGTTCGTTTCAGTTGTTCTAATTGATGTAAACCGGAAACAAAGAAGCCAATGACCGCCGGACTGTCAACATATTCAGCTTCTTCATCGATTCGACGCACTCTATCTGAACTAATTCACTCAAGTTTTGACGCCCAACTCAGATTGTATGGTCGTCACAGTACTTAAGCCCGTATTGCACGTTTAGCCAAGCAGCAAATCCTACCGCAAAGGCCCCCGCCAACGCTCCAACCCCTTGTATAACGGAACCTATGTCTCCCCGACCAAAACCTGACATCAGTGTACTTCCGACTTCTAATTGAACTTATTTGCCTATCGTTTCGGCCTTAGCCAGAACCATTGTAACGGAGGGATGCAGGGTGGACCCAAGGGTGGTCCAAATGGCGTAATTATTGTTCAAATATTTGTTTTTAAGTTATTTTGTTAATATTTTTGGTGCGGTCGAGAAGACTCGAACTTCCACGGGAGTTACCCCACAGCGACCTCAACGCTGCGCGTCTACCAATTCCGCCACGACCGCACTGCCGGTGACTTGGTAGAGGGCGTATAGACGCTGATGAAGACGTTGTGAAGAGGCAAAAGATATCTGTTTGAAATCCCCTGCCCTCTGCTTAACTAATCAACCAAACCGACTACAGGATTCCCGCGCAGGAGCTCTCGATGACAACATCCGATCCCCGTCCCGTTGTTCAGATCGACATCATTTCGGATGTGGTATGCCCATGGTGTATTGTGGGATTTCGTCAGCTTGATCTTGCTTTGCAACAAACAGGTGTGCTTGCCCGTCTTCGGTGGCATCCGTTTGAGCTGAACCCCGCCATGCCGCCGGAAGGTCAGAACCTGAGAGAGCATATTGTCGAAAAATACGGCTCGACACGCGAACAAAGCCAGCAGGTACGCGAACGGCTGACAGCGCTGGGGGCTGAGCTTGGGTTTGCCTTCAACTTCAACGATGACAGCCGGATCGTGAATACCTTTGCCGCACACCAATTGCTGGATTGGGCAGAACATGAGGGGCGTCAGCATCCGCTGAAACTGGCTTTGTTTGATGCCTATTTCACGCAACAGCAGGATGTCTCGGACATTGATGTATTGATGCAGGTCGTCCGAGCGGCAGGTTTGAACCCTGACGCGGCACGGGGCGCACTGGCTGGCGGCACCCACGCGGCTGCCGTGCGGAAAAAACAGCAATTCTGGACAAGCCGGGGTATTTCAGGTGTTCCGGCTATGGTGTTTGGGGGCAAGTACCTGCTGACCGGCGCTCAGGGTCAGGACACGTATGCTCAGGTATTGCAGCGATGCCTGTCCGAAGCCGCCTGACCCCTTTTCCCTGACCCCTGCGCAGGATAAGAGGCCGGTATGGAATGGAAGATCACCGAAGGGCTGACCGAATACGAAGACGCCGTGGCCTTCATGGAGGCGCGCGTGGCCGCGATCGCCTCGGGCGACGCGCAGGAGTGTATCTGGTTGCTGGAACATCCCCCGCTTTACACGGCGGGGACATCCGCGCGTATTGAGGATCTGACCGATCCGGAACGGTTTCCTGTTTACCAAAGCAAACGCGGCGGCGAATACACCTATCACGGACCAGGCCAGCGTGTGGCCTATGTCATGCTGGATCTCAACAAGCGTGGCCGGGATGTGCGCAGGTTTGTGAAACAGCTGGAAAACTGGGTGATTTCAGCACTTGCCGAATTCAACGTCCGCGGAGAGATCCGCGACGGTCGTGTCGGCGTCTGGGTGCGGCGGGATGACAAGCCGCTTACCGTTACGGGCCAGCCTGCCGAAGACAAAATTGCGGCCATTGGGCTACGCCTGCGGAAATGGGTCAGTTTTCATGGAATTTCGATCAATGTCGAACCTGATCTTGATCATTTTACGGGCATCGTACCGTGCGGCATCACCGAATATGGGGTGACATCCCTTGTCGATCTGGGGCTGCCGGTGACACTGGCGGATGTGGATTCTGCCCTCCAGAGAACCTTTGACGACGCTTTTGCTGCGGGTGATTCCTGACGGATCGGTCGATGGCGCGGTACAGATTGCCCAACGTGAAGTAACAATCACCGACTCCTCTGGCATCTGTTTCCCGGTCAGTGGGTTCATTAACCACTATTACCCACATTTCCGGTGATATTTATGCAAAGTTTAATTCTGGCCGATACAAAGAAGACGTTAACGAGTAGTATGAGTTCACCGTTCTAAAGTGAGTGGTATGTTAACCGGTGATCACGGGCTTGCCCGGAGAATCCGACTATGTGTTTGGTTACGAGTCTGCCGTTCCGACCCCAAATCGGAACGGCAATTCTCATGAAACCCATAATTCATTGATGCCCAAAGCGTGAAGATGCCGGACAGGATTGGTCGGTCCGCTCAAACTCCAGCGTTGCGTGCGCAATTCCAAATCGGTCTTTCAGGCTCTGCCTGATCCTTGATCTGACGGCCCCGGCATCGGACCAGGACGCCTCGTCAACAATGACATGTGCGGTCAGCGCCGGTTCACGCTCCTGCATGCTCCAGATATGCACGTGGTGTACGGCGGTTACGCCTTCGGCCTCTTCGATGGCCGTGGCAACCTGTTCCGGCTCCAGATCGGGGGGCGCCCCCAGCATGAGAACCCGGATCGTTTCACCGATCTCACCTTTGACATGCCAAAGGATGTAGACCGAGATCATGATCGTGACCGCGGGATCAACCCATGTCCAATCAAACAAAATGACCGCTGTTCCGGCGATAATCACGGCAACAGACCCCAGCGCATCCGCCACGTTGTGCAGGAAGGCTGCCCGGATATTCATACTCTCCTTGGCCATTGAGTAGGTCAGTGCCGCAGTGATGAGGTCGACGACTAAAGCAATCCCGGCAATCCAGACGACAATCCAGCCATTGACCGGTTCCGGCTGGATGAACCGCGTGACACCTTCGTACATCAGGTAGACGGACAACACGATCAACGTTGTGTAGTTGATCAGCGCTGCCACGACCTCGGCCCGGCCATATCCGAAACTCATGCGCGGGTCGGCAGGTCGCCGTGCGATCTTGCGGGCGAAAAAGGCGATGATCAGCGCCGCGGCATCCGACAGGTTGTGCAGAGCGTCGGCGATCAGCGCGAGCGAGCCGGACAGAATGCCGCCGACAATCTGCGCCAGTGTAAGGAACAAATTGACAGCGATTGCCCAGGCGACACGGGCATCTCCGGCCTTTGGGTCGATGTGATGATGGTGCCTGTGGCTTGAATGCGAGTGCTGATGTGCCATGTAACGAGCGCCTGTTGTTTCGGTTCTTAAAGCAATGTAATTCCTCCAGTGACTAGAGGTTCAAGTGGCAGGCCAATAAAATGTACTCAATCGGTGATTTGTCCCGCCATACCGGGGTCAAGGTTTCCACCATCCGATTTTACGAAGAAAAAGGGCTGTTGCCCAAACCTGCGCGAACAGCCGGAAATCAGCGGCGGTATGATGAGGCTGCGCTGCGGCGCTTGCAGTTCATCCGCCACACGCGCGATCTTGGGCTGCCCCTTGCCGAAGTCGAAGCTCTACTGACCCTGGAAGGCGCGCAAGGGGATGACCTGAACCGCGCGCATGACATCGCCGAGCGTCAACTGGCTGACATCCGCGACCGGATCGCACGTCTGGCCCGGCTGGAAAAAGAACTGGCTCGCATCACCAAAGCATGTGACGGGCATCATGATCATGTCTGCGCCGTTCTGCACGCATTCGGGGATCACGACACCTGCGATGGGGCGCATTAGAGTCAGGTCAGAGCTGCGCGAATTTTCTCGGCATGTTGGGCGATGAGGTCGAAATCACCCATATTTCCCGGCGGGCGCATCGAAACGCCCTCGTGCCGAGGCAGGACATGGAAATGCAGGTGGAAAACCTCCTGTCCGCCTGCGGCTTCGTTGAACTGCTGAATGGTGACGCCGTCCGCGTCAAAGGCCGCCTTAACCGCCCTCGCCATTCTCTGCACGGTCGCCATTGCAGCAGCCAGTTGCTCGGGTGAGGCATCCAGAACGTTCCGGCACGGTGTTTTGGGTATGACCAGAAGATGACCGTCCGAGCGTGGCATAATGTCCATGAAAGCAAGCGTGTCATCGTCTTCGTAAACACGGGTCGCTGGGATTTCACCACGCAGGATCTTGGCGAAGATGTTGTCAGTGTCGTAGCCCGTCATGGCATTACTCCCGATTTGGTGCTGCTACCCGTTCTGCGACCCAACCCGCCGGGGGTCAAGCACGGAAACGGGAACCGGGCGTACCTCTTGAAAACCGTACTGCAATGGCCAAATAGCAGGCACCACCGGGTCAAAAATGTCGTGGAAGCCTCCTGCCCGCGACAATTAATCTTGATCCAGATCAAACTCGACCATTGAAGGTCGTCCCCTCGCAATCTAAAACCAGCAGGAATCCCGCGCGTTGGAGAGGTCCGACTGCGCGGTAGTGTTGTAACAGGAGGCACCTAAATGGCAGACGCAGCCATTCATGGTCACGAACATGAGGACAATCGCGGGTTCTTCACGCGCTGGTTCATGTCGACCAACCACAAGGACATCGGGATTCTTTACCTGGTCGTCTCGGCAATTGCCGGTCTGATCTCGGTCCTGATGACCGTCTACATGCGGCTTGAACTGATGCACCCCGGTGTTCAGTACATGTGCCTGGAAGGCTTCATGGCCGACCCGTGCACACCCAACGGACACCTTTGGAACGTGATGATCACCTATCACGGTGTTCTGATGATGTTCTTCGTGGTCATCCCCGCCCTGTTTGGCGGATTTGGCAACTATTTCATGCCGTTGCAGATCGGCGCACCGGACATGGCCTTCCCGCGGATGAACAACCTGTCCTTCTGGCTGTACGTCGCGGGCACCTCGCTGGGTGTGGCCTCGCTGCTGTCTCCGGGTGGTAACGACCAGCTCGGTTCGGGTGTGGGCTGGGTTCTTTACCCGCCGCTGTCCACGACCGAAGGCGGCATGTCCATGGACCTTGCGATCTTCGCCGTGCACGTATCGGGCGCCTCCTCGATCCTCGGCGCGATCAACATGATCACCACCTTCCTGAACATGCGTGCCCCGGGCATGACCCTGTTCAAGGTGCCGTTGTTCAGCTGGTCGATCTTCGTCACTGCATGGCTGATTCTTCTTGCGCTGCCGGTTCTGGCCGGCGCGATCACCATGTTGCTGATGGACCGGAACTTTGGTTTCACCTTCTTTGATCCGGCCGGTGGCGGTGACCCGATCCTGTATCAGCACATCCTGTGGTTCTTTGGCCACCCGGAAGTGTACATCGTGATCCTGCCAGGCTTTGGCATCATCAGCCACGTCATCGCGACCTTCGCACGCAAGCCGATCTTCGGTTACCTGCCGATGGTCTGGGCGATCATCGCGATTGGTGTTCTGGGCTTTGTCGTGTGGGCGCACCACATGTACACCGTCGGCATGTCACTGCGTCAGCAGGCATACTTCATGCTGGCCACAATGGTCATCGCGGTTCCGACAGGTGTTAAGGTCTTCTCGTGGATTGCGACGATGTGGGGCGGATCCATCGAGTTCAAGACGCCAATGCTGTTCGCCTTCGGCTTCCTGTTCCTGTTCACCGTTGGCGGTGTGACCGGCGTTGTACTGTCGCAGGCGGGTGTGGACCGTGCCTATCACGACACCTACTATGTGGTGGCGCACTTCCACTATGTGATGTCGCTGGGTGCCGTGTTCGCGATCTTTGCCGGTGTCTACTTCTACTTCAGCAAGATGACGGGCCGTCAGTACTCCGAGTTCTGGGGTAAGGTTCACTTCTGGATGTTCTTCATTGGCGCCAACCTGACCTTCTTCCCGCAGCACTTCCTGGGCCGTCAGGGCATGCCGCGCCGCTACATCGACTACCCCGAGGCATTTGCCCAGTGGAACTTCGTATCGTCGATTGGCGCGTTCATCTCGTTCGCCTCGTTCCTGCTGTTCTTCGGCATCGTGATCTACGCCCTGCTGCGCGGCGCGAAAGAGACACGTCCTAACCCGTGGAACGAATACGCGGATACGCTGGAATGGACCCTGCCGACGCCGCCACCCGAGCACACGTTCGAGCAGCTGCCCAAGCAGGAAGACTGGGACAAGGGCCACGCCCACTAATCCCTGAAAACATCACTGCAAAGCCCCGCCCGTTCCGGCGGGACTTTTCTTTGGAAAGCTTCCGACATTTCGGGAATATCGCCAGAAGGCCAAAAATCGGCTATTCTGTTTGCGGTTGGTCATCCGGCAATCCGGAGGTACGCAATGCCCGAAATTGATTTCTGGTTCTCAATAGGTAGCACTTACAGTTTTCTGACGGTGATGCGTCTGGATGAATGGTGTGCAGAACATGATGCGACGGTGCATTGGAAACCGTTCAACGTGCGAACCATCATGTCCGAACAACAAAACATTCCATTTGCCGGAAAACCCACAAAGTCAGCCTACATGTGGCGGGATATCGGACGGCGCGCGGCAAAGTACCGGCTTCATGCCAAGCTGCCTGCCCCTTACCCGATTTCCGATCTTGCCCTTGCCAATCAGGTCGCCCTTCTGGGCATGCGCGAAGGCTGGGGCAAGGACTTTACCCAGAACCTCTATCGCATCTGGTTTGAAGATGGCGTCGAAGCAGGCAGCGAAACTGCCCTGTCCGAGGCCCTGTTCAGATGCCAGCAGGATCCGCGCCTTGCACTGTCCCGTGCGCGCAGCCCGGAAATCTCGGAGGCGCTGGAATCCGAGACCAAGAACGCCACCCAGCTAGGCGTTTTTGGCGCCCCGAGCCTCGTCGTGCGCGGTGAGGTGTTCTGGGGCGATGACCGGCTGGATGATGCATTGTCGTGGGCGCGTGTCGGCCACGTGATCTGATCTTTTGGCCATCGACTCCGGGTGTCGATGCGCTATTTTTTCACCATGCCCTATCAATGGACTCAGACATCAGACACAGAGCAGGAATTGCGCCTTTGGCCGCATAATTCGCTGCCGCCCCGCTGGGCGATGCGGGTCATCCTGTTGGTGTTTGCCTTCGGGCTTATCCCGATGCTGGCGGTGCTGGGGTCGGTGCTGCTGTGGGGGCTGCTTCCTTTCATGCTACTCAGCGTTCTGGGCCTGTGGCTGGCCATTCAGACAAACTACCGCGCCCGCAGCGTCTTTGAGGTTCTGACGCTGAGCGGCAGCCAGGCCCGGCTGGTGCACCACCACCCCCGAACCGGTCGTCAGGAATGGAAGTGCAACCGATATTGGGCCCGGCCTGAAATGCACCAACGCGGCGGGCCTGTTCCACATTACGTCACCCTGACCGGCGACGGTCGACAGGTGGAAATCGGTTCATTTCTGTCCGAGGAGGAGCGCATCGCGCTCTATGACGAGCTGATACAAAAACTGCGCGAACCTGTCGCGCAGCAATTGGTGCAGTAAACGTCGAAGTGACAGGTCAGCTGTTGCTGGCCGCGCAAAGCTGATCCTTGACCATCGGTCCGACCTTGCCGAAATCCATCTGGCCGGTATAGCGGGTTTTGAGTTCGCCCATCACCTTGCCCATATCACGGATCGAACCGGCACCTGTCGCGGTGATCGCGGTCAGAATGGCCTGGTTCACTTCGTCATCATCCAGCTGCTTTGGAAGAAATTCCTCGATCACATCAACTTCGCGCAGTTCGCGTTCTGCCAGATCCAAGCGCCCGCCCTCTTCATAGGCGCGTGCGCTTTCCTTGCGCTGCTTGGTCATTTTACCAAGGATTTCAAGTACCTCGGCATCACCGCAACCTTTTGCTTCTTCGTTGTCCGAACCCCGTGTTGCGATGTCGCGGTCCTTGATCGCCGCGTTGATCAGCCGCAGCGTCGACAGACGCTCGGCCTCCTTGTCTTTCATTGCTTGCTTCAGGGCTGCATTCACCCTTGATCGCATATCCATCTGCTCAATCCATCCCCAAGATGAAGGAACCCCGACCATATCGAAACAAAAAGCGCGACACAACCGGGGTCTAATATATCTAAGTCATTGATATTAAATGATTGCCCAAAAATTGAACAGACTTGACCCAGCGGCCCAACCCCCTTAGGAATGCGCCGATTTACCCTGCAGGAGAGTCGCGCCATGGCCCAGAACGCCCCGTCCAAGCCCACCGCATGTCTGGCTTTGGCCGACGGAACACTGTTCTACGGCACAGGCTTTGGCGCCACCGGCCAGACCGAAGCCGAGCTGTGTTTTAACACCGCCATGACCGGTTATCAGGAGATCATGACCGACCCCTCATATGCGGGACAGATCGTGACCTTCACATTTCCTCATATTGGGAATGTCGGTGTGAACCCCGAGGATGACGAGACCGGCGATCCGGTTGCGGCAGGAATGGTGGTCAAATGGGACCCGACCGAGCCTTCGAACTGGCGTGCCGCAGACGAGCTTAAGACCTGGCTGACGCAACGCGGGCGAATTGCGATTGGCGGCATTGACACCCGGCGACTGACCCGTGCCATTCGGCAGCAAGGTGCGCCTCATGTGGCGCTGGCCCACGATCCGGACGGTAATTTCGATATCGAGGCTCTGGTCGCCGCAGCCCGTGGGTTTGCCGGTCTGGAGGGCATGGACCTGGCCAAGGACGTGACCTGCGCACAAAGCTATCGCTGGGACGAAATGCGTTGGACCTGGCCCGACGGTTACTCACGCCAGACAGCCCCCATGCACAAAGTCGTGGCGCTGGACTATGGCGCCAAGCGAAACATCCTGCGCTGTCTGGCTTCGGCCGGATGTGACGTGACCGTTCTGCCCGCGACGGCAACCGCTGCCGAGGTTCTTGCACACGAACCGGATGGCGTATTCTTGTCCAACGGTCCGGGCGATCCCGCCGCCACCGGCGAATACGCTGTTCCCATGATCAAAGAGGTACTCGAGACCACGGACCTGCCCATCTTTGGCATTTGTCTGGGCCATCAGATGCTGGCGCTGGCGCTTGGCGGCCAAACCGTCAAGATGAACCACGGTCATCATGGCGCAAACCACCCGGTCAAGGACATGGAAACCGGCAAGGTCGAAATCACCTCGATGAACCACGGTTTCGCCGTTGACGCTCAATCCCTGCCCGATGGCGTCATTGAAACCCACCGGTCGCTATTTGACGGTTCGAACTGCGGTATTCGCATGACGGACCGCCCGGTCTATTCAGTGCAGCATCACCCCGAAGCATCGCCGGGGCCGCAGGACAGTTTCTACCTGTTCGAACGCTTTGCGGATGCAATGGCCGCGCGAAAAGAAAAGGCTTAGCCGCCTGCCTTTGCCGGATTAACCGGCCATTAACTATGTTGAAGCAACCCTGACGTGCGTAATCGCGTCAGGGTTTATTAATGGTCGAACTGAACTTACAGCAACTTGCTCCGGCAGAACCGGTACCGGCACTGGGGCTGCGCAAACCTCTCGGCCTCTATTTGATGGAACGCGGCCTGATCACCCGCGCGCAACTGGATCACGCATTGCTGCTCCAATCACGACAGCAGGCCCCCTTGGGCGAGATATTGGTGAGCGAGGGCTGCGTCAGCCGGCAGGATGTCTTGCTGGCCTTGCCCAAACAAACAGGCCTGCAAATCGCGGATCTGGAAGAAACGCCGCCATCCCCTGATCTGGTCGATCTGAAACCTGCGTCCTTCTGGCTTAAGAACCATGTTATACCGTGGGTCAGACTGGGTCCGATCCTTCTGGTTGCCACTGCCCGGCCAGACCATTTCGATGCCATTGCAGCAGAATTTGAGGCAAGCCGATATACATTGATTCCCGTTCTGGCGGCACCAGATCAGGTTGGCACGGCGATATCCCGACTATTCTCCCAAGATCTGGCCCGGGCGGCCGAAACCCGTGTGGACCCGCTGCACAGTTGCCGCACCTGGACAGCCCGGGCACGCACCGGACCAGTCGCAGGCGCAATCGCCCTGTTGGCGACAATGATCGCAATCCCAACGATCGGTTGGTCCGTTCTGGTGTTTGCGGCGGTCTGCACGTTGTTCCTGTTCTGGGTCCTGAGATTGTCCGGGTTGCTGGCCTTCTTGACGTCAAAGACAGCTCGGACATCGGAACAGGAAGGACCCAGGGTGTCACGCACTCGCCAGCCCTATGTGTCGATCATGGTGCCTTTATACAAAGAAACCGAGATTGCCGACGCGCTGATCCAACGACTGCGGCGGCTGACATACCCCAAAGCACTGTTGGACGTTATTCTGGTGCTCGAAGAAGACGACGCCGTTACCCGCGAAACACTGTCACGCGTTGATCTGCCCAGTTGGATGCGCACCGTGGAAGTCCCGGAATTGAACGGCTTGACCACCAAACCCCGCGCGATGAACTACGCCCTAGATTTCTGCCGCGGCGATTTGATCGGGGTCTGGGATGCCGAGGACGCGCCGCAACCGGATCAGATCGAACGCGTGGTCGATCACTTTGAACATGCGCCGCCAGATGTCGTGTGTCTGCAGGGCGTGCTGGATTACTACAACCCGCGCACCAGTTGGAGATCACGGTGCTTTACAATCGAATACAACAGCTGGTTCAGGGTAATCCTGCCTGGTATTGCCCGATTGGGCCTTGTGGTCCCGCTGGGCGGCACCACCTTCTTTTTTCGCCGGGACAAATTGGAGGAGTTGGGCGCCTGGGACGCGCACAATGTCACCGAAGACGCCGATCTCGGTGTCCGGTTGTACCGCGCCGGGTATCGGACCGAGATGGTGGACACAACAACCTTTGAAGAGGCGAACTTTCGGACCTGGCCCTGGGTCAAACAACGCTCGCGCTGGCTCAAGGGTTTCATGGTGACCTATCTGGTCCACATGCGCACACCGGTTGGTTTGTTGCGGGATCTGGGATTGCTTCGCTTTTTGGGCGTTCAGGCGTTTTTTCTGGGAACTTTGGGGCAATTCCTTCTTGCCCCTGTCCTTTGGGTGTTCTGGCTGTTGGCGATGGGCATATCCGTACCGCTGCCGCAGGGGCTGACGCAAGAAGGTGTCACAGTCCTTTTCAGCCTGTTTCTTGCAGCCGAACTGACCAACGTCATGGTCGGACTTGTCGCCGTCGCAGCAAGGGAAAGGCGTTTCCTGCTGCCTTGGGTGCCGACGATGATCCTGTATTACCCGTTGGGCGTTCTGGCGGCCTACAAAGCGCTATGGGAGCTGATCTGGAACCCATTTTTTTGGGACAAGACCCAACACGGACAAGCGGCCGAGGAACAGCTGCCCTCCTGAGTTCAGGACTCGCGCCGGACCGCATCCTGTTTGAGGCGGGTCATGAACGCGATCGAGATGTGTTCCCGCAACGCCTGGCTTGCGGCGTCTTCATCACGTGCCGCGATCGCTTCGACAATTCCCTTGTGCTCGTTCTGGGCGATTTCACCCCGGCCCTGCACGGCAAGCGATGTCGTGGCCATCAGGGCCATCGTGCGATGCACCAGATCCAGTTGCTGAACCAGATATCGGTTGTGCGACGCCAAATGAATCTGTTCGTGAAACCGCCGGTTGGCACGCGACAGGGCCGTCGGATCATCGACCAGTTCGTCATCTGCCAGAACCATGTCCTGAAGAACTTTGATTTCCTCTTCCGTTGCGTGTTTGGCGGCTAGACGGGCTGCCAGCGCCTCGAGTTCGCGGCGCACGACGTACAATTCAGCCATCTGGTTGTGATCCAACGATGCCACGATAAGTGATCGCCCGTCCCTTTCCAGCAGGGATTGTGTTTCCAGTCGCTGCAACGCTTCGCGAATCGGGGTGCGCGACACGCCAAAACGTTCCGCCAATTCGCTTTCGACAAGCCGATCGCCGGGCTTGTACACGCCAACATCAATGGCTTCGAGAATCAGGCTGTAGGCATCTTTGTTGGGTTGGCGGGTCTGGCTCATTTTGTCTTTCGTCTCCTCGTTCGGTCATGTCTATCCGCCACTTGGCCTTCCAATCAAGTGAAGCATTGAAATCCGCAGCACCGGACCCTAAACCATAACCATGGTCAAACCTGCATTTGCTCATGTCACCCAGTGGGTATTCGATCTCGACAATACGCTCTATCCGCCCCATATGCGCCTGTTCGATCAGATCGAGGTGCTGATGACGGATTATGTCGTGCGCACTCTGGGTGTGGACCAGGCCGAGGCGGATCGTTTGCGGTCAGAATACTGGCGCCGGTACGGCACAACGCTGGCCGGGTTGATGGCCGAGCACGACCTGGACCCTGATCCATATCTGCATGCGGTCCATCAGGTGGACATGAGTCATATGGATCCGGACGCGGAACTGGCCGCCCATATCCGCTCACTTCCCGGTCGCCGCATCGTCTATACCAATGGCAGCGCGCCCTATGCGGAACGCGTTTTGGCGGCACGCGGTCTGAGCGGGTTGTTTGATGCAGTCTATGGTGTCGAACACGCCGGATACCGCCCAAAACCGGAAAAAGCCGCTTTCGAGGCAATTTTCGCGCGGGACGGTATTCGCGCCGAACAGGCCGCGATGTTCGAGGACGACCCGCGCAATCTGGCAGCCCCGCACGAGATGGGAATGCGCACGGTCCATGTGGCACCTGAACCGCACACTGCGGAGCATATCCACCACTATACAGACGATCTGACCCAGTTTCTCGAACGCCTGGTCTGACAGGGCAACCTGCGACGATCTGCTCATTCTGCACCTGCATCATCGTTCCTATATCCGCCTTAGCGACGAACAGAACGGAGACCTCCAATGAGCGCGATCGAAATGTCCCCGCGCCTGCCTATCTGGCAGCGCTTGTTGTTTGCCATTCCCTTGTTTGGATGGATGGCCCGCGACGTGAAAGACGGCGCGCCCGAAGATCTGGGCTATACCGCCGCCGCCATCGTCAGCATGTGGGGCTGTTCCATCCTTCTGTTCGGTCTTCCCGGCCTTTATCTGCCCGCACTTGCGATGGTGCCGGTGATGTTCCTGATCCTGTTGCTGATTTCGCGGGGTTAGGAACCGGGACAGGATGTCACTTGGCGCCCGGGCCGCAACACCACTAGGGTCTGCGGACAACGGAGAATTTCGCGATGACTGACAGTTGTGACATCCTGATATCAGGTGGCGGTATCGCCGGTCTGACCGCCGCCGCTGCCTTTGGGGCAGCCGGATTTGACGTAATCTGCGTCGACCCTGCCCCGCCCGTGACCGAGCGCGACGTTGAAGGGTCAGACCTTCGAACAACGGCGTTTCTGCAACCCGCCCGGGTTTTGCTGGAACAATGCGGGCTGTGGCAACGTCTGGATGCGCACGCCGCCCCTTTGCAGATCATGCGCATCGTGGATGCCGGCGGTGACGTGCCTGAACCGCGTGTCGTTCGCGACTTTGATGCCTCGGACATTTCCGACCAGCCTTTCGGTTGGAACCTTCCCAACTGGCTGCTGCGCCGGGAAATGGTGGCGCGGCTGGCCGAGTTGCCCAATGTGGATTTCAGACCCGGAACCGGCACCACCAGTCTGTTTACCCGCACCGCCGAAGCCCGCGTCGGGCTTAGTGACGGCGCCCGGGTTCGCTGCCGTCTTGTGATCGCAGCAGACGGGCGCAATTCACCCATGCGCGAAGCTGCTGGTATCGGCGTCCGGACAACACGCTATGGTCAGAAAGCGCTGGCTTTTGCGGTCACGCACCCAATCCCGCACGAAAACGTATCAACCGAAATCCACCGCTCCGGCGGGCCATTCACTCTGGTTCCGTTGCCCGACTGGCAGGGTCAGCCGTCCTCTGCGATTGTCTGGATGGAACGTGGTCCTCGTGCGGTCGAGCTCATGAACCTCGACTCCCCGGATTTCGAGGCAGCCATGACCCGTCGATCCTGCGAACTCTTCGGACCGCTCAAGTTAGCGTCGCGCCGCACGATCTGGCCGATCATCAGTCAATCGGCCGAGCATCTGTCCGGTGAAAGACTCGTCCTGATGGCCGAGGCCGCACATGTGGTTCCGCCGATCGGGGCCCAAGGTCTGAACATGTCGCTGGGGGATCTGCGGTGCCTGCTGGATCTGGCGCAGGCGCGACCGGACGGGCTGGGTGATGCCCAGATGCTGGCGGCCTACCACAAAGCGCGCCACACCGAGATCGAATTGCGTGTCAAAGGAATCGACCTGCTGAACCGCGCCTCCATGATCGAAGCGCGCCCATTGCGTGACGCCCGCGCCATGAGCCTGAATGCCCTTTATTCACTGGCGCCGGTGCGCAAAACGCTTATGCAAATGGGCCTCGGCATGCGCTGAGGCCCGATTGCCGGCTCAAATCACCTGATCCAGAACCCGTTTCAAACGTTGGATGGTGCCGTCCACGTCATACAGCTTGTCCAGCCCAAACAGACCAAGGCGGAACGTGCTGAACCCTTCAGGTTCGTCGCATTGCAGCGGCACGCCCGCCGCGATCTGCATACCCAGCGCTGCGAATTTCTTGCCGTTCTGAACATCGGGATCCGATGTATAACTGACGACAACACCGGGCGCGCCAAATCCGTCGGCGGCCACCGAGACAATTCCCTTGTCATTCAGAATCGCCCGCACACCATTCCCTAGCGCCCATTGCGCATCGCGCAGCTTTTCGAAACCATAATCACGGGTTTCAATCATTGTTTCACGAAACGCACGAAGCGCATCCGTTGGCATCGTGGCGTGATAGGCGTGACCGCCATTTTCGTAAGCCTGCATGATCTGGCGCCACTTTTTCAGATCGATAGCAAAACTGTCCGACGTCGTTTGCTCAAGTCGCGCTTCGGCCTGTTCGGACAACATGACCAAACCGGCGCATGGCGACGCGCTCCATCCCTTCTGTGGCGCGGAAATCAGAACATCAACGCCGGTTGCCTTCATGTCGATCCAGGCGCACCCCGAAGCGATGCAGTCCAATACCATCAGCGCGCCGACTTCGTGCGCGGCTGCAGCCATGGCCGCCACATAGTCGTCAGGCAGAACCACACCTGCAGCGGTTTCCACATGCGGTGCGAACACGACATCCGGACGTTGTTCACGAATGGTCGTCACGACCTCGTCAATCGGGGCCGGTGCAAAGGGCGACGGGCTGGTATTTCCGGTCTGGCGCGCTTTCATCACAGTGGCCGAGGCCGTCAATCCACCGGTTTCGATGATCTGGCTCCAGCGGTACGAAAACCAACCATTGCGAACCACCAGAACATTGGCGTTCTGTGCAAACTGGCGGGCAACGGCCTCCATCGCATAGGTTCCGCCCCCAGGGATCACCGCAACACCGTCAGCGTTGTAGACCTGTTTCAACATATCCGAGATATCGCGCATCACCTGCTGAAAGGATGCCGACATGTGATTTAGGGACCGGTCCGTAAAAACCACCGAGAATTCTTCGAGACCGTTTGGGTCAACACTGTCCAGCAACGCGGGCATGATTGTTCCTTTCCTGAGAGGTTCATGAAGTTCTGAACCTTTTGGCGAATTTCGTAAAGCACCTTAAGCACGTCACATGTTGACGCAACGGAACCTTTCTCTTCAGATTGTTTTTTGCGTCTCGCACGGCCCGATCAAGGCACAAATGACGCCAATTAGGGTCACCCCTACTTTACACTTTGACGTGTTTCTGACCAGATACATACACTTTGTACAAGAAAGGTAATTTCGCAGGTGACAGGGCAAAAACGGATAAGTTTTCAGGTAGTTCGCGACGAAGTCAAAAGAAGGATCGAAGCCCGTATCTGGCCGCAGGGATCTTTGCTGCCGACCGAGACGCAGCTGGCCGAAGAGTTCAATTGCGCCCGCGCGACCGTAAACCGGGCCCTTCGGGAACTGGCCGAACAAGGCTATGTCGAAAGAAAGCGGAAAAGCGGGACACGGGTCAAAAAAGAACCCAGCAAACATGCCAAGCTGGAAATTTCGCTAGCGCGCCAGACAGTGGAAAACCAGAATGCCACCTATCGCTATGCTCTGGTCGAACGAAGCGTCGTGCCCAGCCCAGGCTGGCTGGCATCGCAACTGAGCGTTTCGCCGGACGCGCGCGTCCTTCATATCATCTGCATGCACTACGCGGACAACCGCCCCTTTCAGCTCGAAGAACGCTGGATCAATATCGAGGCCGTTCCGGATGTGGAACACGCCGATCTGAACCAAAACGGGCCGCATGAATGGCTGCTGAAGACCGCACCCTTTACCGAAGCCGAAATCGCGTTCTGTGCCGTTTCCGCTGACGGGCGACTGGCCGAATTCATGGGGACCACGACCGGTACCTCAATGATTCAGCTTGAGCGTACGACCTGGAAAGATGGAGAGCCGATGGCGTTTGCCCGCATGACGCATCACCCGGGTTTCTGCATCCGCTCAAAATACTGACTTATCCGATCGGTCCCGGAAGACGCTCTTCACTCAGCAGCACGTTGGCCTCGACGTCCCCGGCCCCAGGCAATGTCATGATACGCCGCCGCAGGACGCGTTCAAAGTCCGACAGATCCCGCGCAACGACCCGAAGTCGGTAGTCATAAAGACCCAGCACATGCTCGACCGTCTGAACCTCGGGAATGGCGCTTACGGCACGTTCGAAATCCTCAAGGCTGACCTGCCCTTTGCGCGCCAGTTTCACACCCAGAAACACCGTCACCCCAAACCCCAACGCCTCGGCGTTCAACCGTAACCGGCGCCCCTTGATGATGCCTTCCTCCTCCAGCCTGCGGATACGCCGCCAGGTTGCCGGTTGCGAAAGGCCAAACCGTCGCCCAAGCGCGCCCGCGCTTTGAGACGCATCCTGCGCCAACGCACGTAAGATCTTGCGGTCGGTTTCGTCCAGTTCCGTCATACCGGCAACACCTCGTCCCGTTTCACCCGGGCAATATGCATCAGCGCTTCGATGTCAGCGATGTGCGGCAACGTCAGAATGCGGTCACGATACACCTGCTGGTAGTGGGACATATCCCGCGCCAAAACGGAAAGGCGCACGTCAACCCGCCCGAGAAAGGTCTGAATCTCGATCACTTCGGCCACTTTGCGTGCTGCGGCGGTGAACTCGTCAAAGGCACGTGGCTGGGTCTTGTCCAGCGTGATCCTCAGCGAAACCTCAACCGCATACCCAAGCGCGACCCAGTCGATCACGGCCTCCTGCCCCTGAATGATCCCTGCGGCCTGCATCTTTTCAATCCGCCGCCAGCACACCCCTGCACTGATCCTGCACCGCTCGGCGAGTTCGGCTGTGGTCAGGCTCGGATCGGCCTGGAAATGACGCAGGATGCGACGGTCAGTATCGTCAAGCATGATTTTTTCACATGAAAGATGTTTTGCGAATTATTCTTCATCTTTTTCTCAAATACTCAACCCCAATGCTATCGCCATTGCGCCGGCGGGCAGATAGAACCACCGCAATCGAAACTGAAAGGACCGGCAAAATGCGCGTCTATTACGATCGCGATTGCGACATCAACCTGATCAAAGACAAGAAAGTGGCCATCCTGGGCTATGGCAGCCAGGGACACGCACACGCGCTGAACCTGCGCGACTCGGGTGCCAAGAACCTGGTCATTGCCCTGCGCGAAGGCTCGCCCTCGGCCAAGAAAGCCGAAGCCGAAGGTCTGCAGGTGATGGGCATTGCCGAAGCCGCCGCATGGTGCGACGTCATCATGTTCACCATGCCCGACGAGCTGCAGGCCGAAACCTACAAGAAATATGTGCATGACAACATCAAGCCCGGCGCGGCCATTGCCTTTGCCCATGGTCTGAACGTCCACTTTGGCCTGATCGAGCCGAAAGAAGGCGTTGACGTCATCATGATGGCCCCCAAGGGCCCCGGACACACCGTGCGTGGCGAATATGTCAAGGGTGGCGGCGTGCCCTGCCTGGTCGCCGTGAACAACGACGCCACCGGCAAGGCGCTGGAAATTGGTCTGTCCTATTGCTCGGCCATCGGTGGCGGCCGCTCGGGCATCATCGAGACCAACTTCCGCGAAGAATGCGAAACCGACCTGTTCGGCGAGCAGGCCGTTCTGTGCGGCGGCATCGTCGAACTGATCCGCTGCGGCTTCGAGACGCTGGTCGAGGCAGGTTATGCACCGGAAATGGCCTATTTCGAGTGTCTGCACGAAACCAAGCTGATCGTTGACCTGATCTATGAAGGCGGCATCGCGAACATGGATTACTCGATCTCGAACACCGCCGAGTATGGCCAATACGTGACCGGCCCGCGGATCCTGCCCTATGAGCAGACCAAGAAGGCGATGAAAGAGACTCTGTCGGACATCCAGACCGGTAAGTTCGTGCGTGACTTCATGCTGGAAAACGCTGTTGGTCAGCCGACCATCAAGGCGGCCCGCCGTCACAACGATGAACATCAGATCGAGCAGGTCGGTAAGAAACTGCGCGACATGATGCCCTGGATCTCGGCCGGCAAACTGGTCGATCAGGAAAAGAACTGAGCCTGGCTTCTGTCAGCACAAGGGCGGCCCCGGTGGCCGCCCTTTTCAGTTTGCAACCGCATTTCGATAGCACTCGCCCAGAACGTAATCCCAGCCGCCGTCGTAACTGCCGCGTTTGTCCGGTGCCTCCGTTGCCCAGACCTGCCAGCCGGAATGGGTAAGGACTACCTTTGTTTGCCCCGACCCGTGGTCTTCAAATTCGACTGTCACCAGGGTGGAACGCTTTTCGTCTGTTCCGGGATGCCAGGTAAACGCCACCTTTTGCCCGGGCGCAAACGACAGAACCTCTCCCCAATCCGAACGTGTGCCGTCAAACATGGTTTCGTAAATCGCGCCACCTACAAACGGCTCGATCGAGACAGCAAATGCCGGTCTACCGTGTGCGGCGGACACGGCATGGCCATGCAGTGGCCACCACTTTGCAATCCGGTTCACAAACACATCAAATGCCTGTTCACGCGTCGCATTTACAATCACCGTTTTGACGATAGGATCAGTCATGGTTCTGTCCGCTTTCACTAAATTCGGCCGCATAACCTTCCAACACTTCGAACCAATACCGATCCAGCCAATCCCGCAACTCGGCAAGCCCTTCGGGGCGGGCAGCATATATCCGCCGGGTCCCTTCGGCACGGCACACCACGAGGCCCGCATCGGTTAGAACCCGAAGATGCTGGGACACGGCAGGACGACTGACAGGCATGTTTTCAGCCAAATCCCCAACTGCCTGCGGCTTGATTGCAATCGCTTCGAACAATTGTCGCCGGGTGGGATCACTTATAGCAGAGAATACATATTGGTTAGCCATCACTTACCGTAAGTGAAAACTTACCGACTGTCAAATATGGCGGCGTGACATCCCCGGATGCGCAAGATAAGGGGAAGCCATGGTAGAGAGCCCCAATTCACGCGACTGGAGCGGCGTTGTAACGCTTGGCCTGATCTGGGGCGGCACTTTCATGGTCGTTGCCATGGCCCTGGAAGGTTACGGTCCGATCACCGTGGCAACCGCCCGAACGACACTGGGTGCACTGACTTTGCTGTTGATGATGGCGGCGACGGGCCGAAAAATTCCCACTGGAAACCCGGCACTCTGGTGGTCGATCATAATCATCGGCATCCTGTCGACGGCCCTGCCCTTTGTCCTGCTAAGCTGGGGACAGCAATTTGTTCCGTCAGCCTTTGCCGGGCTTTCCATGGCCGCAATCCCGTTGATGGTTTTGCCGCTTGCCCATTTCTTTTCCGATGAACCGATGAATGCGCGCAGACTGTTCGGTGTAACCCTTGGGTTCACCGGCGCACTGATACTGATCGGCCCAGGTCTTGCACAATTGGGGTCGGGGGCTGAACCCATGGCTCAACTGGCCTGCGTCGGCGCGGCATTGTCCTACGCCCTGGCCTCGATCTTCACCCGCCGCTGCCCGCCTGTTGATCCGGTTGTCCTGGCCGCCCTGACGCTTGTGGTCGGTGCTGTGCTGTTGCTGCCGATCATGTTGGCTTACGAAGGTGTACCCCGCTGGGAAGGCACCCGGCCCGGCCTTGCCATCATCGTGCTGGGCCTGTTCCCCACTGCCTTTGCAACGCTCCTGCGGGTTTCCATCATTCGCAGCGCCGGGTCCGTTTTTCTGACCCTGGTGAACTATCAGGTTCCAATCTGGTCAATGGTGTTTGGCGCCTGGATCCTGTCCGAGGCGCTGCCTTTCCGGTTCTATCTGGCGCTGGCAATGATCCTGACTGGGCTGGCCATCAGCCAATGGTTCAGCCTGCAGAAACTGCTTTTCAGACGCTAGCCAGCCGCCGCCTCGACCTCGGAGACGATGCCGTCAACGACTTGATTCAGCAGGATATCATCTTCGCACTCGGCCATGACCCGGATCAGCGGCTCAGTCCCGGACATGCGAATCAACAAACGCCCCTGTCCGTTCAATCGCGCTTCGGCATCGGCAATCGCCGTCTTGACGTTCTGAGCTTCCAGGGGATGCTGGCCAACTTCGTAGCGGACGTTTTTCAGCAATTGCGGAACTTTCTCAAACTGCTGCGAGATCTCGGAGGCGCTGCGGCCAGCCCGAACCATTTCCGCCAGGAAATGCAGTCCTGCCATCAGCCCGTCCCCGGTGGTTGCGTAGTCTGTCATCACGATATGACCCGACTGCTCGCCGCCCAGATTGAACCCGCCTTCGCGCATGCGTTCGACAACATAGCGGTCGCCTACCGCTGTGCGTTCAAGTCGCAGCCCCCGCGCAGCCAGGTGCCGCTCGAGCCCGAGGTTGGACATGACCGTTGCCACCAACGCCCCGCCGGTCAGCCGATCAGCACGGGCCCAGCTGCTGGCGAGCAGCGCCATCAACTGATCGCCATCGGCGACCTGCCCCTGTTCATCGACAATCACGACCCGGTCTGCGTCACCGTCCAGGCAAATCCCTACATCGGCACCGTGGGCAACCACGGTTTCCGCCGCCATTTGCGGTTTGGTCGACCCGCAGTTCAGGTTGATGTTCTTGCCGTTGGGCGCGATGCCAATCGGAATGACCTCGGCACCCAGCTCCCAAAGAACCTCCGGGGCGGTGCGGTGCGCAGCGCCATTGGCGCAGTCGATCACAACTTTCAGACCATCGAGCCGCAATTCACGTGGCAACGAGGATTTCACACGCTCGCCATAGCGAAACCGCGCATCATCCACGCGACGCGCCCTGCCAATATTCTGGGCCTTGGCGGGGTGGACGCCTTGT
Organism: Ruegeria sp. BG6; assembly: GCF_056538465.1. Classification (NCBI taxonomy): domain Bacteria; kingdom Pseudomonadati; phylum Pseudomonadota; class Alphaproteobacteria; order Rhodobacterales; family Roseobacteraceae; genus Ruegeria; species Ruegeria sp. BG6. The sequence goes on from NZ_JBQFTB010000001.1 coordinate 763,223, forward strand.
TCAATCAGGTCTTCGATATCCATTTCGGCCTGATCCGACAGCTTGAAGCCGTCGGGGCCAAAAAACTTGATCCCATTGTCTTCAGCCGGGTTGTGGCTGGCAGAAATCATCACGCCCAGATCAGCGCGCATCGACCGGGTCATCAGACCCACCGCAGGCGTTGGCACCGGGCCCAGCAGCAACACGTTCATACCGGTCGAAGTCAAACCTGCCGTCAGCGCGTTTTCCAGCATATAGCCCGAAAGGCGCGTATCCTTGCCGATGACCACGCGGTGCACGCCGGAGGCGTCGCGCCGGAAATATCGCCCGACTGCCGCACCAATGCGCAAAGCCATTTCCGCCGTCATCGGATGCGTGTTGGCAGTGCCCCGCACCCCGTCGGTTCCGAACAATTTGCGCATCGGCGTTTTCTCCAAAATTCCAGCTTTGGGACCGGATTACCGGACGGCAGTCCACAAGCGCAAGGCCTGAGCCGTCTCGGCCACATCATGGACCCGAATGATCTGCACACCTTGCGACAATCCCGCCAATGCAACAGCAATTGATCCTGGTGCACGCGCATCCTTGCGCGGTTCTTTGCCGATCTGACCGATGAATCCCTTACGGGACACACCCAACAGGATCGGGCAGCCCAACCCGTGAAACAGGCTGAGGTTCCGCAACAGGGTCAAGTTATGAGCCTCGGTTTTGCCGAACCCAATGCCCGGATCGGCAATGATCTGGTTCCGGTTCAGGCCAAGGCCCTCAAGATGTTCGATCTGTCCATTGAGGAAATCGTATACGTCCAGCAGGACGTCATCATATTGCGGGTCATCCTGCATCGTCGCGGGATCACCCTGCATGTGCATGACGCAAACCGGGGCAGCGACCCCAGCACAAAACGGGGCCAGATCCGGATCAAAGGTAAACCCTGACACGTCGTTGATCAGCCCAGCCCCGGCTGCCCAGGCGGCTTCGGCGACACTGGCCTTGCGCGTATCGATTGAAACCAAAGCATCCGTTTCCGCGCAGATCGCGGAAATCAGCGGGCGCGTCCGCTCGATCTCTTCAGCTTCCGGAACATATGCGGCACCCGGGCGGGTGGATTCCCCACCGATGTCCAGAATGCTGGCGCCATGCGTGACCATGGATTTGGCCGCAGACACAGCGGCTTCGACCGAATTGTGCAGACCTCCGTCCGAGAAGCTGTCGGGCGTTGCGTTCAAAATGCCCATGATCTGCGGGACCGTCATGTCCAGACCTGCAACTGCCGCCCTTTTGCGGGTCAGGCGGCTGATCACTTCTTCCGGGATGTCGTTCACGGCGACCAGAACCGGGTCGCCGTCGCGTGTCAGTTTTTCCGCATGGGTGAACCACAGGTCCTGCCCCGCCAACGACACCGCATGGGCCGGGCGCGTTGGTCCGTGCTGTACAAGAGGACGAAAATACGCGGTCACAGTTTGGCCTGATCCACCGGCACCGCCCGCAGGGGAGTTTTGGGAGCCTCTGGAAGGCCGCCGCCTATGACCAACATCTCGCTGGCTTCGAATGTTGCCGCGAACCACGCTGCCAACGCAACCGAATCGGACGGCGCCGCTGACGGGCCATCCACCGCATCCAGAACGATCTTGGACGGCGCCCAGACACAAATCTGGCCGTTCTTCATGGCCCAATCCAGCTCTGTCCGCGTTGAAACCACCACGCACCGGTGATCGTGCGCCGCCAATACCCATGCATTTTGTTCAATGGCCAACAGGTCGATCCGACGTTGTGTCATTGCATGACCGGTTTTCGGAACAGTCAGGTCCGATGCCCCGACACACAGGATCAGAGGGCGCTGACGGCTTTCAAGCTGATCGATCCAACCGGTCAGATTTTTCGACTGCATCGCCTCGTTCGACAAATAAACCAGACGTGGATGCGGCCGCTCTTCTTCAATCAGGTCATGATGGGCCGTGTCCTTGCCGCGAACGATCTCGACGCCCAAAGCACCTGGACCCCGGTCCAGCTTTTCTATTCTGACAAAAGCTCTTACAGCCTGAGGTTCAAGCAAGATACGCTCGGCGATCCGGTCGGCCAAAGTTTCCAGAAGGTTCAACCGCTCGGCGGCCAGTTCAAATGCAATGGCTTCTGTGACGCGGTCGTAGGACAGAATCCGGTCGACATCATCATCAATCGGATCGCTGATCGGGCGCACTTCGACCACGATGTTGAAACAGATGCGCTGCGTTGTTCCCCGCTCGGCCTGAAATGCGCCGATTTCCACTTCGACGATATGATCGCGCAGTGAAATACGGTCCAGAGGACCCCGGGACGCTGTCGCTTCCGAGCGTTCGGACGGGTGCGCAAAGGCAAGGCGGATTTCAGAACTCATGGGTATGGCCTTTTCGGGCTCGGGCAGTGCAGGTTGCCTATCATAGGCGGTGCGCAGGCCTATAACATTCATACAAACGCCATTCCAACCGCCTAAAACGCCACTTGGGCCATTTGCACCGGCGAGAACTTGCGAAACCCGAGCGTGCGAATGCCGGTTCAGCATTCGCGGTGCTTAGTCACCAATCGGAAGCAGGTCAGTTGCTCGCGGTACGGTAATTGTGACGATAAAAGATGTGCACACCGATCCGGGCGGTTTCCTTGTACACCCGCGACCAAGACGGGCGTACGGCTTTGGTGTGATAATGCGTTGCCCCTTCGGTCAGTTGATCTGCAATCCCATCAATGGACGTGCGGGCAACTTTGGCGACACGCTCATAGGCTTTCTTTTCGTGAATGACCTCTTTGCGGCCATCGCAGGTGTAGGTGAACTGACACTGGTACTTCTTGCCCGTTCCCTGCTGGATGACACCGCACAGATCATCCGGAAAGCGGCTGCTTTCAACCCGGTTCAAAATAACCTCGGCCACCGCAAACTGCCCACGGACGCTTTCGCCGCGTGCCTCGAAGTACAGTGCTTCGGCCAGACACCTCCAGTGCTCATCGCCGGTTGCCTTGGGCTGCTGGTCCAACCATTCCTTGGAATAGGATACGTCCAGCGGTTTGGCTTCCTTTCGGGGCGTAAATAGCTTCAGGTAATCACGAAAAACCTGACCCGGCAGTTCACTCCGAGTCACCAGCTCAGCCTTGGCGGAATGAGTCTCTTCCTTCTCGGCGAAGGATACAGCCGGCAGCACGGTTGCTGCCACAGTGGCAACAGCCATTATGTAACGTAGCATCAGATAACCTCGCACAGGCACTTCTCGCGCCATACCCTCCCCCGGCGGGCGCGATGAGGCTCTTAACGCACTGAGGGCGAAAGGTCTACATCTGAAAAAAATGCAAGAGGAAAATTGCCTGCGGGGTCGAGTTTTTTCGACCACAGGTCCTTCCAAAACCACTATTCCTAGGGCTTGCGACCCTTGTCAACCCCCAAGTCTGGACGAAATCGCCAGTTGAGCGGCAGCCAGCCGAGCGACAGGCACCCGGAAGGGCGAACAGGACACATAGTCAAAACCCAGATCGCGGCAAATCGAGATTGATTCGGGGTTTCCGCCATGTTCGCCACAGACCGAAAGTGTGACATCCGGCTGCGCGGCACGCCCGCGTTCCGCCCCGAGTTTCAGCAGCTCGCCGACGCCGTCGCGGTCCAGAACATGAAACGGATCTTCGACAAACACACCTTGGCGCACATAGGCAGACATGAACCTTCCCGCGTCGTCGCGTGACAGCCCATAGGTCATCTGGGTCAGGTCGTTTGTTCCGAAGCTGAGGAACGAGGTCTGTGGTGCGATTTCATCCGCACGCAGGCACGCACGCGGTGTTTCCACCATGACGCCCAGTCTGTATTCGAATTCCTGCCCCTTTTCCGAGGCGACGGCGGCAGCCACGGAGTCGATACGGGACTTCACCAGCTCGACCTCGCGCCGGGCGGAAACCAGCGGAATCATGACTTCGGGCACGACTGCCGCGCCATCCATACTGGCTTCGATCGTGGCCTCGAAGATGGCCCGCGCCTGCATGTCATAGATTTCAGGCACCGTAACCCCCAGACGCACGCCACGCAGGCCCAGCATCGGGTTGTATTCAGTCATCGCATTGACCTGCCGCTCGACATCCGACACCGGCAGATCAAGCGCTTCGGCCAGCTCACGTTGCCCTGTACGAGTGGTTGGAAGGAACTCGTGCAATGGCGGATCGAACAGACGGATGCAGACAGGTTGCCCTTCCATGATCCGGAAAAGCTGTACGAAATCTTCGCGTTGCATCGGCAGCAAACGCTCCAGCACAGCCGCACGACCCGACGAGGTCTGCGCAAATATCATCTCGCGCATGACAATAAGCCGACCGGGATCGAAAAACATATGCTCGGTTCGACACAAACCGATGCCCTGCGCCTGGAAATTCCGCGCGGTCTGTGCGTCCGCCGGCGTGTCTGCGTTGGCGCGGATTGCAATATCGCGCTCGGCGTCGGCCCAACCCATCAGTGTCTGGAAACAATCGTCCAACGCGGCCTCAAGCATAGCAGGCCGACCGGCCAGAACCTGACCCGAACTGCCATCAATTGTCAGTTCGTCACCAGTTTGGAAAACACGCCCGTCCGGAGCGGTCAGCAACTTCTTTTTTGTCTGGAACCGCATCTCCGAAGCGCCAACGATACACGGCAGACCCAGACCACGCCCGATTACCGCTGCGTGGCTGGTCATGCCGCCCTTTTCCGTCAGCACTGCCACTGCGGCATGCATGCCGCGCACATCCTCGGGCGCAGTTTCGCGCCGCACCAGAATGCAAGGCTCGCCACGCGCGGCACTGGCCTGTGCCTCGGCGGAGGTAAAAACAATCTTGCCTGTTGCCGCACCCGGGCTGGCGGCGATCCCGGTGGTCAGGATGTCCCGCTCTGCCTTGGGGTGTACCTGCCGGTGCAGCAGCTCGTTCAATGAGTGCGGATCAACGCGCATCACCGCGTCCTGCGGCGGCACAATACCGTCTTCGGCCAGACGCACGGCTATCCGCATCGCGGCGCGCGCACTGCGCTGAACGCGTACCCCGTCCAGAATATGCACATGCCCGTTTTCGATAACGAATTCGACCTGCATTTCCTCACGCAGCTTTTCGCGCATCAGCGCGGCATGAGATTTCAAGTTGTCAAAGGCCTCGGGCGCCAGTTCCTCGAGCGACAAGCCGCGCGGATCTTTTTCGAGATACAGCGCCGCCACATCTTCACCCAAAGCGTCCCGACCCTGGCTTTGACTCAGGTAACGGCCCGTGATCTGCGGCAGCCCGGTCGTGGAATCCACAAGCTGCAGAACTCCGGAACCGCATTCCCCCTGCCCGACGCCCGGTATCATTTCCTGAATGACAAGGCCAAGGCCGGCGTCAGCCGGTGCACCCTTGGCCTGGCGCAGCAAACGCGCAGAAGTGCCATCCCAGGCTCGGGCCATCGAACGCAGAACACCGATCAGTTGCTCGCCCCGATCCTGCGGAAAGGCCTCTTCGGCTTCATCTTCGTAAGCCCGCAAAGACTGGCGCAAACCTTCGCGGCCGGTGAGATCGATATCATCAAACAGGTCAGGGTCCAGCCGGGCGACATGGATGGCATAACTCTGGACAAAACGCAGATACAGTGCGGCCGCTGCTTCAGCTCCCATCTTGTCGGACAGGTCAACATAGCGGGCGTCGTTCATGCCGATGTTCAGAACCGCGCCCGGCCCGCCCCAGTCGGGGTCCTCGGAACTGGGACGCACACACAGCAATGCAGTCGGTTCGAACTGTTCTAGAATGGCGGCGATGTCGGGGATATGACCTTCGGCGATCCGGTGCACCGCATCGAATGACAAGGCGACCGTGCGCGGGACCGGCAGGTCAAGCCGGACCAGACGTTGCAGGCATTTCGCCCGGCCGCCATGGGTGTGGGCGGCGACTGGCGCGTCGGATGTGATCAGCGTTGTATGCGGGTTATTCTGCACTGCGGCACCTTTTGATTTCACCGCAGCATAAGCGCAAACACTGTTGGCGCAAGTGAGTTCTGGGTCAGCCTTCGATCTTGCTCAGGTCGGCGACACCCAGACAAACCCGGCGGATCTGGCTGAGCAGGTTCAGACGGTTGCGGCGGAGAATATCATTGTTGGTATTCACCTGAACCTCGTCAAAGAACGCATCGACCGGGCCGCGCAATGCGGCCATGGTAGCCATCGCCTTTGGAAAGTCCTCGGCCTTCAGTGCGGGTTCGATTTCGGCCTGTGCCTGCTCCAACGCGGCAAACAGGGCCTTTTCGCTGTCGGTCTCGGCGAATTTGATGTCTGCACCGTAGGAATATTCCACCCCGTCCTTTTGCTCGGCTTGCGTCAGGATGTTGTTGGCGCGTTTGAACCCCTGCACGAGGTTTTCCCCATCCTCGGTCGCAATCACTTCGTTCAGCGCGCGGGCGCGTTTGACCAGCAGGTTGAGATCGTCATTGCCGTCCATCGCGATACAGGCGTCGATGATGTCGTGGCGGATGCCCTCGTCACGCAGAAAGACTTTGAGGCGGTCATGGAAGAAGGAGAGGAGATCGTCAGATGCGTCTGGAACCTTTTTCTCCAGCTCAAGAAACGCCGCCGCAGGTGATCCTTCAAGCCCTTCTTTGACTGTCTGGAAGGCCGCACCAAATACGCCGTGCTCGGCGATTTTTTCCAATAGAACGCGTGTATTCGCTTCCGGCAGCGCGTCGTTGATAGCACTTTCCGCTCGAACCAATTGGCTGTCGAAGAAACGGTCCATCCGAACACGCAGATTGTTATCCAGCACCAGCCGAATAACGCCCAACGCCGCGCGGCGAAGGGCAAATGGGTCTTTCGATCCGGTCGGCTTTTCATCAATCGCCCAGAACCCGGTCAGTGTGTCCAGCTTGTCGGCAAGCGCGACGGTCACCGACAGCGGCGCGGTCGGCACGTCATCCGACGGACCCAGCGGCGAGTAGTGCTCCTGCGCCACGGCGGCCACGGCGGGGTCTTCGCCTGCGGCCGCGATGTAATAGCGGCCCATAAGTCCCTGAAGTTCGGGGAATTCATAGACCATCTCGGAATTCAGATCAGCCTTGGCCAGACGCGCGGCTTTCTCGGCCTGATCGGCGTCCGCGCCGGTCACCGGGGCCAGTTCGCGGGCCAGCGCGGCGATGCGGTCGATACGTTCGGCCTGCGTGCCCAGTTTGTTGTGGAAGGTCACATTCTCCAGCGCGCGGGTCCATTGGGCGATGTCCGATTTGGCAACGCGCAGGTCGTTCTCCCAGAAAAACTTGGCGTCTGCCAGACGCGCCGACAGAACCTTCTGGTTCCCGGCCAGAATGGTTGCCCCATTATCAGCGGTTTCACGGTTCGCAACGGTAATGAACTGTTCGATCCGACCCGTTTTGGGATTGCGGACCGAGAAGAACTTCTGGTGTTCCTTCATCGAGGTTTGCAGAACCTCAGGCGGCAATTCCAGGAACTCCTCGTCGATCTGTCCCATCAGAACCACGGACCACTCGACCAGCCCGGCAACCTCGGCCAGCAGGCCCTTGTCGTCGACCACCTCAAGACCGGCAGCGAAGGCAAGGTTCTGCGCGTCATTCCAGATATGCTCGGCGCGTTCCTCGGGAGACAGTACAACAAAGGCTCGCTTCAACTTGGCCGAATAGTCCTCGAAAGACGAAACCGAGAAACGATCCGGCGCCATGAAGCGATGGCCGGCGGTTCTGTCCCCGGCGGTGATCCCCTCGACCTCAAGCGGAACCACCTGCGCACCGGCCTCGTCGGTCAGGATGCACAGGATCGAATGCAAAGGGCGTACCCAGCGCATCGGGCCACTGCCCCAGCGCATCGATTTGGGCCAAGGGAAATTGCGGATTGTAGCCTCAAGCACCTCGGCCACGATATCGGCAGCCGCCCGACCAGGCTTTTCGATGGTTGCGAAATACACCGCACCTTTGGGTGTCTCGCGTTCTTCCAACTGATCGCGGGTCAGGCCCGCGCCGCGCAAAAACCCTTCGATGGCTTTGTCCGGTGCGCCGACCTTGGGGCCTTTACGCTCTTCCCGGATTGTGGGGCTTTCGGCCAGTAACCCCTCGACCGCCAGGGTCAGACGGCGCGGAGTGGTCATTGCTGCGGCCCCGGCATACGTCAGACCGGCCTCGACCAGACCATCTGTAACCTTCTTTTTCAGATCCTCACCCGCACGGCGCTGCATGCGTGCGGGGATTTCCTCGGAAAACAGTTCGATCAGCAGGTCGGGCATTTTCGGTCCTTAGAAATTCACAATCGTCTGGATGACGATGGCGTTGGCGATATCCACAAAGAATGCGGATACAAGGGGCAGCACGATAAAGGCAATAGGCGACGGCCCATATCGCTTGGTCACGGCGGTCATATTTGCGATGGCGGTCGGAGTGGCACCCAGCGCAAAACCTCCGAACCCGGCAGCCAGCACTGCAGCGCGGTAATTCGATCCCATGATCGGAAACAGCACCCAGATAACGAATACCACCGCAAACAGGGTTTGCGCGGTCATGATTACGGCGATGGCCATTCCAAGTTCCGCAATAGTCCACAATTGCAGGCTCATCAGTGACATGGCCAAAAAGGCACCCAACGCGAACTCGGAGATCAGCGCCAGCGACGGCGTTCGCGCAACCGGAGGGGCTGAGGGCGCGATGGCTGAACGGACGTTGGCGATCACGATGCCCATGATCAGGCAGGGCACGAACAATGGCAGTTTGAGCCCGGCTGCCGTGATGACTTCGCTGAGTGCATAGCCAAGAATGATGGCCAGATTCAGATGAAGCAAAACGCGCATCACCGTCAGGTGATCTATTCCGGCGCTCGCTTCATTCGGATTGTCCGGCAGACCGACGGTGTGCTCTTCTTCCGGCCGATCCGGGCTAAGCTTGCGCCCTTCGATCAGAAACCGAGCGACGGGGCCACCAACAAGCGCAGCTAATACAAGACCCAGCGTGGCTACGGCCACACCAAGTTCAGTTGCGCCATCCAGACCGGTGGCCCTGCCCACTTCCGGGGCCCATGCGATTGCAGTACCGTGACCGCCGATCAGCGCCGCAGAGCCAAACAATACTCCGGATTGCATCGGGTACCCGAACACGACAGCCCCAGCCGCGCCAATGACGTTTTGCGCAACGATTGTGATCAGAGTTAGGACAAGAAGCAAAAACAGGGGCTTGCCGCCCGCAATCAGATCCGACAATCGGGCATTCAATCCGATCCCGGCAAAGAACAGCACCAGAAGAAAGTCCCGCGCCGCCAAACCAAAGGACAGTTCAAGACCCGCCACCAAATACAGCAGCAACACAACGAGCGACGCCAGCAGCCCCCCAGTTACCGGTTCGGGGATGTTGAACTGACGCAGGGCTGCGACCCGGGCGTTGATCTCGGCACCGATCAGGTAAACCGCAAATCCCAGCGTCGCTGTCAAGAAATCGGGGATCTGGACCGTATCAACCAAAATGAACCTCTTACTCCTGTGGCCGCGGCGGACATTCTTCGCCTACAACTGTCCCGTCATAAGCCTTTTCGCCGCAATTGTTCAGCCTGTGCCAGACATAGCCCTGCCCGCCATCGGTCACGGCCACAATGCGATCGACCCCGAAATGGACGTTTTTGATGGCGATATACGCCCGCGCATGTCCGGTCTTCAGCGCATCGGCGACGGCCACGGCATCATAGCAGTCAAACCAACCGGGCGCGGTTAGCGGTTCGGGATCGTCGGCAGGCATGAAGGCAGAGGACAAATCTTCCAATGTCAGCTCTGTTTCGAAACAGGCGCGATAGCGGATCGGCGAACTATCTGCGTCAATCGCCTGAAATGCGCTGTAATTGATGGCAACCGGCTGGTTCGTTTCGATTTCCGTCAGAACAACATCCTTGCCGGGTTTCGCTTCGACATCGTAATAGAACCCGTAAATCTGCAAATAATACATGCTGATGCCCGCGATGCCCGCGCACAGCAACAGAATGACAACAAGGACCTTTCCGGCCGAACTTTTTCTTGTTTCGCTCATGCTGCCTCTTCATTCATCGTTGAAAATAAGACAACCTCGCGCAGATTGCAGAACTGATCGAGGCACCCTGAATGGAAACGACCCTTGCCATTGGCTTTTTTGGCGCGCTTTTCGCGATCATGAACCCGGTCACCAACTTGCCGGTGTTCCTGAGCGTCACACAGAGCCTGTCCGTCGCCGACCAGCGCAAAGTTGCGATCAAGACCGCCGTCTATTGCCTGATCCTGGGTGGAGGGTTTGCCGTCATCGGCAGTCAGGTATTGGGTCTTTTTGGCATAAGCGTGGACGACCTGCGCGTTGCCGGGGGCCTTGTCGTTCTGATGTTCGGGCTGAACATGCTGAACGGTAACGAAAGCAGTTCGCACCATGGCACGCAGAATGAAAAGCAATCCTATGCGACGCTTGAAGCGGTCGCTTTTTACCCGCTTGCATTTCCCATTCTCGTTGGTCCCGGAACGATTACAACCCTGATCCTGTATGCTCATCGCATCAAAAGCCCGACCGAAGCCATTGTGTACACATGTGTTTTTCTTGCAGTCGTGTCGTTGCTTCTGATCACGTACTGGAACGCCACGGCCCTGGCAAAACGGCTGTCTGACAACGCGCGCGTGATCATGAGCCGGTTCATGGGCATGATCCTGTCGGCCATCGCAATCGGCATGATCGCGGACGGCCTGAAGGCATTGCTTCCCGGCTTGGCCTGACCGGCCCATCAGCCCGCGTGACCGGCGGCCCCGGTCAGAACAAACGCATCCGCACATTGTTTGGCCAGCGCCCGCACACGCCCGATATACGCCTGACGCTCCGTTACCGAGATCACGCCACGGGCATCAAGCAGGTTGAAGATGTGCGAGGCCTTGATACACTGGTCATAAGCGGGGTGCGCCATGATGATACGCTTCCCGGTCTTGGGATCGTCATGTTCCTGCGCCAGAATGGCGGCGCATTCTGCCTCGGCCTCTTCGAAGTGACGCAGCAATACCTCGGTATTGGCCACATCGAAGTTCCAGCGGGCGTATTCCTCTTCGGTCTGTTTGAAGATGTCGCCATAGGTCAAAGGGCTGGGCGATTGCGGGTCATTGAACGGCATATCCATCACGTGATCGATGCCCAGCACATACATCGCCAGACGCTCGAGCCCATAGGTCAGTTCACCCGAGACCGGCGCGCAATCATGCCCGCCGACCTGCTGGAAATAGGTGAACTGGCTGACTTCCATCCCGTCGCACCAGACTTCCCAGCCTAGACCCCATGCGCCCAGAGTTGGGCTTTCCCAGTCATCTTCGACAAATCGGATGTCGTGCAATTCCATGTCGATGCCGATCGCCTCGAGGCTGCCCAGATACAACTCCTGCAGATCGGGCGGGCTGGGTTTGATCAGCACCTGATACTGATAATAGTGCTGCAACCGGTTCGGGTTTTCGCCATAGCGTCCATCAGTGGGACGGCGCGAGGGCTGCACATAGGCCGCAGCCCAGGGTTTGGACCCCAGCGAGCGGAGCGTCGTGGCAGGATGAAACGTGCCAGCTCCAACTTCCATGTCATAGGGCTGCAGAATGGCGCATCCTTTGGTGGCCCAGTAGGTCTGAAGCCTCAGGATGATCTCCTGAAATGAACGTGGAGCGCTGGACGGTTCGGTCATGACATTTCCCCTGGACGCCGCAGCATCCGTTTCCGGTCGGTTTTGCCCTTCCTATGCAAGGGGTCCGGGGGCGTCAACGGGCCAGTGGGCTCGTCATGTCTCTGTGCGGCCACACTGGAAATTCCCCGTAATCTGGCCATGGCGTTCCGAGGCCGATTTGGCGTATTCTCCGGGCTGAAAAAACTCTGCGAAACACAGGCGGACAATGGCACGCATATTCACTTCAATTGCATTTCTTTTTCTACTTGGCGTACGCGCCGTTTTTGCGCAACAGGATACGGGTGTCTGGGTCCAGATCGAGGCACAACCGACCTTGCAGGCGGCGCAGGATCGGGCGCAGATCTATGCAAATACCCTGCCCGACGTGAACGGTTTTCGCCTTAACAGCGGCTGGTATGCCATTGTAATAGGACCCTATTTACGATCAGATGCGGATCAGGTTCTACAGGTCTACCGGGCTGAGGGTCAAATCCCGTCGGACAGTTTCATTGCCTTTTCGAACGCGCTGGGGCCGCAATTCTGGCCAGTTGGTGCGAACGTTCTGGATCGGGGCGCGGTAACGCCGCCGGTTCAAACCCAGGCGCAAACAGAACAGCCGCAAGCTGCGGCGGCACCACAAGATACCGATGAAACCCGATCGCAAGCTCTGCAGGGCGAACGTCTGCTGACCGCGCAGGAACGCAAAGACTTGCAGTCAGCATTGCAGTCAGAGGGGTTCTATGACTCGACGATCGACGGGGCATTTGGTCAGGGTACACGCCGTTCCATGGCCGAATGGCAGCGCTTCAATGGGTTTGAAACCACCGGCGTTCTGACGGCGCTGCAGCGCAAGGCCTTGATGGATGACTACAATGCACCGCTGATCAGCGTTGGCATGAAGCGTTACGCAGACCCGCAGGCCGGTATTGAACTGGACTTGCCGCTGGGTGTTGTGGCCTTTGACCGCTACGAAGCACCGTTTGCGCATTTCAATGCGACCTCAGATCTAAATGCACAGGTGCTGTTGATCAGCCAGGAAGGTGACAAAGCGACGTTGCGCGCTTTGTACGAGGTGATGCAGTCGTTGGAAATTGTTCCGCTGAACGGCCCGCGCACCCTGCGGGGCGATCGCTTCACGCTGGAAGGCCGCGGGAAAGGGATTGTATCCTACACGCAGGCCGCATTGAAGGATGGCAAGATCAAGGGCTTCACCCTGGTCTGGCCGGAAGGGGACGAGGCGCGCCGTGCACGCGTACTGGCCTCCATCAACGCCAGCTTTACCACAAGGGATGCGGTCCTTGACGCCGGTGCCGGCGCGGATGCGGAACAGCGGATCGACCTGGTTTCAGGCTTGCAGGTGCGTAAACCGCGCTTGTCCCGCTCGGGCTTCTTCGCCGCTGCCAACGGTACGGTTCTGACGGTTTCGGAAGTGGCAAACAACTGCACCCGTATGACCCTGGACGACGATCAGGAGGTTCAGGTGGCGTGGGACGATGCCGATCTAGGCGTGGCCGTGTTGCGCCCAAGCCGGGCACTTGCCCCCATGAGCGTGGCCGAATTCAGCGCAGATGAGCCTCGTATCCGATCCGAAGTGGCCGTATCTGGCTTTTCCTATCTGGGCGCATTGGGTGCACCAACACTGACTTTCGGTCAAGTCGCCGATGTGCGGGGCCTGAATGGCGAAGATGGAATAAAACGTCTTACACTGGTCGCACAGCCCGGCGATGCAGGCGGTCCGGTGTTCGACGACAGCGGAAACGTGGTCGGGATGCTTCTGCCTAAGGCCTCTGAAGGTCGCACCCTGCCCGACTCGGTCAGTCTTGCCGCCTCGGTTGATCGACTGCGTACAGTCCTGGATAAAGCCGGTGTTGCAGGTCAGCCTGGGCAGGCAGTCGGTGAAATTTCACCAAACGAGTTGAACCGCCGCGCAACCGGAATGACTGTTCTGGTTCACTGCTGGGACTAAGAAACCGTTAGGTTCCACTAATGGCGTCGCCAGACCAGGCGGCGCCATATCTGTTTTCCGAAGCTTCAGAATATGTCCGGTGTGACGCGGATCAGCGTGGGTACCGGCACATCAAACGCCGCACGGATGGCGGATTGCAGGCCGACCCCCGAGTTGGGTTGGGACGACAACGCGCCAAATGCTTCGGCCAGCTTGCAGAAATCTGGATTGCGAGCCTCAACGGCATTCGGCGCAATCTGGCTGTGCACCATGCTGTCTTCAATTTCCTTCAGCTTGCCATTGTCCCACAGAATGATTGGCAGGGACAAACCCAGTTCGACCGCCACGCCCAATTCCTGCATCGTGTACTGGACCCCATAGTCCCCGGCGATCACGGCCGTGGGCTTGCCGCGTCGGGCAATCGCGCCGCCAATGCCCGCAGGCAACGCATATCCCAACGTGCCGAACCCGGTCGGGTGATGCCAGTGATACGGATAGGCCATGTCCCAGAGTTCCTTTGCGACATAGGCAAACTGCGTCATATCCGAGTAAATCATCGTGTCTGCAGGCAAAGCCGCGCGCATCACATCAATCGCTACGGCGATCCCGGGGCGTTCGGCGTCGATTTCGGCCCGCCACTTGGTACGGGCACTGGCCACCTCCTCGGCAGTCCAACCAGTTGCCGGTTTCACCTTATCCAACACCGCCCAAAGCGTTTTCGCAAAGCTTTCACCATCCGCCTGCAGCTTGATCGCTGCACGATGCCGGTCTGACAGAACCTCGGGGTCCAGATCGACGCGGATCAGTTGCGATGTGTGCCCAAGTTTGTCGCGCCAGAGATCTACTTCCCCCAGTTCCGCCCCAACGGCGACAACCAGATCCGCTGACGCAATCACATCGGCGCTGCCCGGTCGTGTCAGCATCGCCCCGAAATCCAGAGCGTAACCGGTGCCAGCCATGCCCCGCCCCGCAAAAGTTGTGAAGCATGCCGCCCCCAGTTGCGTCAATATCTGCCGCCACAGATTTGAATGCGCCCCTCCGCCCAGAATGAACAGGGGGCGGCGCGAGATATTCAGCATCGACAGGACCGGCGCGATATCAGGTGGCAGCACTTTTGTTCTGAGCCCGGGCTGATTCGGGAACGGCGCCGGGTCAGCCTCAGCCTCAAGCTGTGCGATCGGCACCTGAATGTGTTTGGGGCGGGGGCGCTTCAGCTCAAACTCTTCGAACGCGCGTTCGACTAGGCCAAAGGCCGCGTCGGCGGTGTTGGCCAGGCAGGACCAATCCGCCACGGTTTCTGCGGCGGCCCGCTGATCCTTCATTTGATGCAGCTGGCCCCGCTGGGCATTTACCTCATCCAGACAGGAGGACAGGACCAGCATCGGGACGGAATCGGAATAAGCCTGCCCCATCGGCGTCATGATATTGCACAACCCTGGTCCGGAAATCACATAAGCCACGCCCGGTTTCCCGGTAGCACGAGCATAGCCGTCGGCCATAAAGCCCGCCCCCTGCTCGTGCCGCGCCAGCACGTGCTTGATGCCCGCCTCTTCGATACCGCGATACATTTCCTGGTTATGTACGCCCGGAATGCCAAAGATCACATCTACGCCACGATCCCTGAGCATATGTGAGATTTGCGCACCAAGGGTTCTTTTCATCAACTTCTCCAGAATTGAACGGTGAAGATCGCGTAAACCGCCAGCAGTTCAAGCCGACCGACCAGCATACCCGTGATCAGCAGCCATTTCGCCGTATCGCTCAACCCCGCGAAATTGCCGGCCGGTCCGATCTGATTGCCCAGGCCCGGTCCGACATTGGCAAGTGCGGTTGCAGCACCGGACACGGATGTAATGAAATCCAACCCGGTCAGAGCCAGCGCCCAGGACAGGACACCCATCGTCAGCACGAAGAACATGAAGAAGCTCATGACCGAGGTCAGAACATCTCGGCTGATGGGGCGGCCGTCATATTGCGGTGTGAACACGCCGTGTGGCGAACGAATGCGGCTGATCTGTGTTTTGATCGACGCGAACAAAAGCTGATACCGGAATACCTTGATCGAACAGGCCGTGGAGCCCGCGCAGCCACCGATCAGACCGATCAGAAAGAACAGCATAATCGGAAAGTTGCCCCAACCCATGTAGTCGACGCTGGCATAGCCCGTGCCGGAAATGATCGAGGTGATGTTGAACAGCGATTCCCGCAAGGCTCTTTCCCAATGGTGCGGGAACACGGTCGTCAGAAAGACGGTCATGACAACGACCAACACCGCAATGGTCGCCAGAAAGGCGCGAATCTGGCTGTCTTGCCAAAGCGAACCGGTGTTGCCATTGGCCAGTTGCACATACCGCACGAATGGCAGTGCAGCCAGGATCATGAAAACGGCAGCGGCATACTCCGTCGGACCCGAGAATACGGCGAATGAGCTGTCGTAGTTGGCAAATCCTCCGGTCGCGATGGTCGTCATCGAATGCACGGCGGCGTCGAAAAAACTCATCCCGAAGGCTGCATAGACCAGGGCACAAATCAGAGTCAGTACAACATAGATCATGGAAATCTGCCCGGCGATCTCTTGCGCGCGCGGCAGAATCTTTCCCATGGTCTCAAACCCTTCCGAGCGGAAGATCTGCATCCCCCCGACGCGCAGTTCGGGCAGGAACACCATCGCAACCACGATGATTCCGATCCCGCCCAACCATTGCAGGATTCCGCGCCACAGCAGCAATCCAGTGGGCATGCCGTCCAGGCCCGATAGAACCGTGGACCCTGTCGTAGTCAGGCCGGACATGGCCTCGAAATAGGCGTCAACGAAACGCAGTTCGGTTTCGCCGAACATGAACGGAATGGCGCCAAACACCGGCAGGGCAACCCACACGCCGGTTGTCAGCAGAAAGGTCTGGCGGATTGTCAGCCCCTCGCCCACACCGTTTGAACAGCTCATGGCCAGGACCACGCCGGTCATAACGGTAATGACGGCGCTTTCCAGAAAGACATTCCATTCGCCCCGCCCTTCGATCAGGTCAGCAAGCAACGGCAGCAGCATGGTCGCCCCTAGAATGGCGACCAACAGGCCAATCACATATCCAACCGGGCGCATATCCGTCATGAGGCGCAGCGTTGGCGCGCCTGCACGACTGTGTCAAGCGGATGTCGGGTTCAACTGTCCGATTTTGGTGCCTGAACTGGCATCGCGGGCGGTTTGGAAGGTGCCCGGGTGCGCCGCACCGGCTGTTCGGCAGCGGTTTTAGGTTTTGCCGCCGCTGGTGCCTCGGGTGCCTTGCTTGCTTGACGCGCGACAGGCTTTGGCTCGGCCTCCGGCTGTTTGGCTGTCATCACCTCGGCCGTCTTGCCCGCCTGCGACTTGGGTGCCGCCACTTTAATGGTTTGAGGCTTTGCTGCCGCTTCCGGCTTGACCGCTGGCTTCTTGGGCGTCGGCGCCTTGGCCATAGTAGCGGACGATTTTGCGCTGGCCGGTTTCGGCGTGGCAGCGTTGGCGACCGGCGCGGTCTTAGGTTCCACTTTCTTTGCCACCGGTTTGGGCGTGAGAGACGACGCTCTGACAACAGGTGCCTTTGGCGTTGCCTGCGCTTTGGGTTTTGCCCGGGTCTTGGGTTTTGCCGCTGCCTTTGGTTTTGCCACTGCCTTTGGTTTTGCTGCTGGCTTTGCCCGAACTGGTTCCTTTTCAAGTTCCACCGCAGAAGACTCTGACGCCGCCGCGCGCAATGCCTGCAATGGCGCTAACGGCAACTCGATCGCAGAGCGGGTCATGATTTGCATGATCTTCATCTGATTGACCATGGCATAGCCAGCCACACGCACGGCCGCAGCCTGAAGTTCCAATGGTCCGGAAATCGGGTTCATCTACTAATTCTCCTCTGAAAGCGATGCAGGCAAAGACAGAGCAAAGGCGCTTCCCCGGCTCGGGCCCTTTGGGCGGCAGACCGAATTTGCAATCCAAGGCGTTGCACGTCCCGGCATCCTTTAAGGTGTCGCACCACCTGGTGCGATCATGCTGCATCTGCATTGTCTTGCAGACTACCCGGATATATGTGCTTGTGCAGAAATATTGCTGCGGTGCGGCAAAAAATCGCCACACCGCAACCTATTTTCGGAAAACTGCCCTTAAATCAGGCAGATCATCCGACGTGGAACAATGTGGTAAACAGCCGGGGATCCAAACTGGCCGCTGCAAAGGTCGGCCCTTCTGTCAGAATGGACACCGCGTCGTGGCTGTGCAGGCTTTCCTGATGGCTGGCAACTACCCGGAAATCACCGATGTGATGGTCCGCAAGCAGTTCAGCACAGAACAACCGGGCAGCGTCCTCGACAAAAACCGGGTTGGCGGCGTTCAGTTCGGCAAACGCCTGCTCATCTTCGCGCTTGACCATGACCTGAGTTTCGGTCGGAACCGCGCGACGGCACAGGGCGATCAGATCCTCGAACCACAGGCAATCAGCCTTACTGTCGACAACGACCGAGATTCGCGCGACCGAACGCTGCGAATGCGGTGTCGCCAGTTGCCCCCGCGATGCGCGTGCATGTTCGCTCAATTCCAGCGAACATGGGCAGGTCGAGGAATAGACGTAGTCAAGATGCATGATCTTCAGGCGTTCCCCGCCCCGATCAACCAGTTCCAGCGCGATGTCATAATACTGGTAGCCGGACAGGCCCGAACGCAGGCTTTCCACCCTAACCGGATATGAAAACCGCATCTGGATTCGCGCATCCAGACTGTCCAAGTCGGTCATATAGTCGTTGAGCGCGGCTTCCATCACCTCAAAGCTGAACGTGCTCTCGGCGTATTTGTAGAATGACCGCATGATCCGGGACATGTTGATGCCCTTTTTCTCGGCCTCAAGGCTTACCGAACCTGTCACTGATGTCTCTAGCATCAGGTCATGGCCCTTCTTGCGATGGAAGCGGATCGGCAAGCGGAAATTGGAGATTCCCACATGCTGAATCCGCTGTTTGGCACCCCGGATTAGGCTGGACGGACCGTTCTGCAGATCGGGCAGCGAGGCTTTGTACGCCTCATAAACCTTGAAATCCTCGGGGTATTGCCGCGAAAGAGACGGATAATTGACCGGCACAAGCCCCGGGATCAGACGTGCAATCGACGGGTCAAGCTGGCTGATTTCCGCTTCGGTCGCGGATGACGCCCATCGCCGCAAAACGTTAAGGGCCGCCTCGGCTTCGTCACGGTCGGGAGAATTCTCCAGGTCACGGGGATATACGTTCATACGCAGGGTTTCCTTGTGTCGACGCAGGAATATAGAAGGTTTCTGTTCTTTTCCAGTCCCCTTTAGTACGCACCAGATACCAGACCGGATTGAATAAATCTGCGTGAAACCGTCTATATTCAGCGAAACGCGGCGAGGATTTGATGCCTCGTTTTGGACAGGTTGCCCCTTGCTCGGCCGCAGGTGCCTGTCGCAAACAGGATAGCATTGCGAGTGGCGAAGTCACAGGTTGTCCGTAAAAACGCCAAGACCACCGATGAACGAGGCCGTTATGCGCGACATACTCGATCTGGAGCGATTCCCGCTGGACCAGCCCGGCAGCGAAGCGTGGCAAAGCCTTGTCGAGACCTGTCGTCAGGAGCTTGCACAGCAAGGATTGTTCAATCTCGAAGGATTGCTGCGCCCGGAGGTCTCCGAGTTCACAGTGTCAGAAATGATGCCACGCTTTGATTACGACGCCTTCCTGCATCAGCGCCGCCACAACATTTATTTCAAGAAGATTGAGGAATTGCCCGAAGATCACCCCGCGCTGCAGGAATTCGATACGTCCAACCGGACGCTCTGCGCCGATCAGATTCAGGATACCTCACTGATAAAGCTGTACGAATGGCCGGAATTCGCGCATTTTCTGGCCGCAACGATGAACAAGCCGGTACTACACGTGATGGACGACCCTCTGGCCCGGGTGAACGTCATGTCCTATCGCGAGGGTCAGGCCCTGAACTGGCATTTTGACCGGTCAGAGTTCACCACAACGATGCTGTTGCAGGCACCGGATCAGGGTGGCGCTTTTGAGTACCGGAAAGACCTGCGCAGTGAAAACGACCCGAACTATGACGGCGTTGCAAAACTGCTGAGCGGCAACGATGAAAACAGTCGGGTTATTTCCCTCAGCCCCGGAACCCTGAACGTGTTCAAGGGCAAGAATACCGCCCATCGGGTGACACCCGTAGCAGGAAGCAAGCCACGAATAATTGCCGTGTTTTCCTATTACGAAAATCCCGGTGTCACGTTTTCGGATACCGAGCGGATGGGTTTCTACGGACGGGCCTGAGGCACGTGCACCCTGCGGCGACTGCAAGCCACAGGGTGCATCTGTCTACTTTTGCGATGCCGCAAGCGCCTGTTGAATGTCCGCCAGAAGATCTGTCGGGTCTTCCAGCCCGATTGAAAGGCGGATCAGGCCCGGCGTGATGCCCAACTCATCCCGCTGCTTCTCACTCAGGCGCTGGTGCGTGGTTGTGGCGGGGTGTGTCGCGATCGACTTCGCATCACCCAGATTGTTCGAGATCACCGGAATGGTCATGGCATTCAGGAATGCAAAGGCTGCTTCTTTTCCGCCTTTGATATCCAACGACAGAACCGTTCCGCCCTTGCCGCCCAACTGATCCTGAACAAGCGCGTTTTGCGCATGGGTTTTCAGCCCCGGATACAATGTGCGAACCAGAGCAGGATGCCCTTCAAGCGCTTCCGCAACTGTCTGCGCCGTCTCGGCCTGCGCGTTTACGCGCAAGGACATTGTTTCCAGCCCTTTCAGCATGATCCAGGCGTTGAACGGGCTCAGCGCGCCGCCTGTATGCTTGAGATACGGCTCGACCGTGCCACGGATGAATTCCTTAGTGCCGATGATCACACCACCCAAAGCACGCCCCTGCCCGTCTATGTGTTTGGTGGCTGAATACACAACCACGTCGGCACCCTGCTCAATCGCGCGCGAGAAGACCGGGGTCGAGAACACATTGTCGACGATAACAACGGCACCGGCCGCATGAGCAAGCCGGGACACTGCGGCAATATCAATGACCTCAAGCGTGGGGTTCGACATGGATTCGAAGAAAACAGCCTTGGTGTCAGGCCGGATCGCAGCCTCCCACGCGGCCAGATCGGTTCCGTCCACAAACGTCACCTCAACGCCATACCGCGTCAGGATGTTTTCAAGAATATACAGACAGGAGCCAAACAACGCCTTGGCCGAAACAACATGGTCACCGGCCTGCAGCATCGACGTTAGCGCGCCGTTCACGGCCGCCATGCCGGAAGCGGTGGCAAACGCATCTTCACCGCCTTCCAAAGCGGCGATGCGCTGTTCGAACATCGCCACGGTTGGGTTGCCATAGCGGGCATAGATGAACTCATCCGGGCCGGATTCGATGAATCTCGCCTCGGCCTGCTCGGCAGTGTCATAGACGAAACCCTGCGTCAGAAAGATCGCTTCGCTGACCTCGTTATACTGGCTGCGGCGAATACCGCCATGAACGGCTTGAGTGCGTTTGTTCCAGGTCTCGCTCATCTTTTTCCTTTCCGCCCCCGACGCGGGAGGCAAACAAAAAACCCCAGACGCGGCCAAGCGAAAGGGGTCTTTCATCCTGACCTTTTAGCGGTGTTGTTTAGCGTGGCCCGCAATCCGGTAACAAATCGCCACGTAGCTCTGTGCTGCCATACGCCTCGGGCCGCTATTCGTCAAGGCTGCGCTTGGTTCTGTCACGCTTTCGTAACCGCCTCTTGCCGAACCGGCAGAAAGCCGCATGATCGCCGATACACGGAGGAGCCATGACCAACCCAATCGATCTGTATTTCTGGCCGACACCGAATGGCTGGAAGGTTTCCATTGCCCTGGAAGAGATGGGCCTGCCCTACACAACCCATCTGATCAATATCGGCAAGGGTGATCAGTTCGACCCCGAATTTCTGAAGATTTCGCCGAACAACCGCATGCCCGCAATTGTCGACCCCGACGGCCCGGGCGGCGCCCCGGTTTCGGTCTTCGAAAGCGGCGCGATCCTGATGTATCTGGCCCGCAAGACGGGCCGGTTCTATGGCGAAACCGAGCGTGATCGCATTGCCGTCGAAGAATGGCTGATGTGGCAAATGGGCGGCGTCGGCCCCATGGCCGGTCAGGCGCACCACTTCCTGAAATACGCCCCGAACATGGACCCGCCGCAGGACCACCCCTATCCGAAGGACCGCTACCGGGCAGAGGTTGGGCGTTTGTATGGCGTGCTGGATCGACGGCTGGCGGAAAACGAGTACGTCGCGGGCGATTTTTATTCCATCGCCGATATGTCAATCTGGGGCTGGGCCAGCCTGTGGGAAGGTCAACAGCAAGTGCTTGAGGACAAGCCTCATTTTGCGCGCTGGCTGGAAGCCGTCAGTGCCCGCCCCGGCGTGCAGGCCGGTCGCGCGCTACATGCCGATTTGCGCGGGGATCACCGGGACAAGCAATCGCAAGGGGTGCTATTCAAGCGGTGATGGTTTTCGGAAGTCGCTTTGGGTTTTCAATGATCATCGCTGTTTTTACCTTGGCCATACCAAAGACCGCTAGCGAAACAGGAATTCAGGCTCCGCCGGCAAAGGCATCAGCTTGTTTTTCCGGAGACCCTTGCGCATTTGCGCAGCATTGCTGCCGTCCGTACGCATCCGGGCGGTAAGGACAAAAGCCGCATGCCCGTTCTCTGTTGTTTGAGCTGGGCCGACTGAACGCTCTGTCTTTTTGAGATGCACGCCAATCGGTTTTTTCAACCGCGCAGAGCGGAAGTTTGGAACCGAATGCTGTTTCCGGTCTGTTTCTTCCTCCGACCGTGACAACTCAACGCCCTTCTGCTGCTGCAATTCTGAGAGGTAAGTTGTTGCAATTCCAAGGTGCCTGCGTTCGAAGGCGTAAGCATTCAGTGCCTCTTCGATCATTCTGGCGGTGTGTACATATCCTTTTGATCGCGTGAACTCTGAAAGTTCGACAAAACGATCGTGGATCTGGCTCTCATCCGGTCGGACATTTTTTTTGAGCGATCCATTTTGTGTTACGTTAGGCATCCGGACTGACTTCGAGAAGACGTTGAGTGGTGCACAGTCAAGCCCAGGCTTTGACAAAGGCCGACGCGCAAAGATGCTTGCAAGTACCCTTCCGGCATCGGAGAGTCGACCAACCGGCGTCAAAGCGGCGGAAAAGCGCCTTATACTCACACATGGATCATAATGTACGTATCCATGAGCGCCGGACCGCAAGTCTTGCAACCGGCAAGCGTCCACTTTGTCCGTAAGGCCGACCTATCCTTCCCCCCGCACCAGCACATCCAGCATCCCCGAGATATCCTCAATCTCTTCCGCGATCACATGGGTCACCGAATGCGCCCGCTGCATCCGGCCCGTTACCCGCAACAACCGCCCCGAGATCACCGCGCGACGGAATTGCTCGTAGATCTTGCGCCAGACAACCACGTTGACGATGCCGGTCTCATCCTCAAGCGTGACGAATATCACCCCCTTGGCCGTCCCCGGTCTCTGCCGCAGGATCACCAGCCCCGCCACCGTCACGCGCGCACCTTCGGGCGGGGCGTTCAGTTGGCCGGCAGGCAGGCAGGCGGGCGGGCGCGGCCAATCGCTGTTTTGATCTGTGGGGCGAACAGGGACAACAAGCATGAGAACAAAAATAGAACAAATGACAAGAAAGTCCAGTCGCGGCACGCCGAGTCGCAAATGAGGCTGGAAAGAGCTAAATGCCTTGACTAAGGAAGGTTTCGAACATCGCAAAAGGAAGACGTACGCAATGGCAAAGATCACCTATGTCGAGCATGGCGGTACCGAACACACTGTCGAGGTCGCCAACGGACTGACCGTCATGGAAGGGGCCCGTGACAACAACATCCCCGGCATCGAGGCCGATTGCGGCGGCGCCTGCGCCTGCTCGACCTGCCATGTCTACATTCACCCCGACTGGGTCGAGAAAATCCCGGCCAAGGACGACATGGAAGAAGACATGCTGGACTTTGCCTTTGAACCCGATCCGGCCCGCTCGCGACTGACCTGCCAGATCAAGGTCACGGATGCTCTGGACGGTCTGGTCGTGCAGATGCCGGAAAAACAGATCTGATGCCAGCCAGACCGGTCGTCGCCGTCGCAATCGCACTCGGTGTATGTCCGGTCACGGCACAATCGCAGCAACCGTGGCAGTATGAACCACTGGGCTCGGCCGAATACTCCGAACCCACGGCGCGATACCCCCATGGTGTTCTGGGTGATCAGATTGAATACGGCGCGCTGGTCCTGCAATACGCACCCGGATCGACGCAGTATACTATACGGCTTCCAGAAGAACGTGTTTTCGAAGACATCCGGCCGCGCCTGGTCGACGTTGACAACGACGGCCATCGCGAAGCCCTTGTCGTCGAAAGCCATCGCGACAAGGGTGCCCGGCTTGCAATCTACAACGGCGGCGGCCTGATCGCGGCCACGCCCTACATCGGCACCCGTTTCCGCTGGCTAGCACCGGTCGGCGCTGCGGACCTGGACAACGACGGCCATGTCGAAATCGCCTATGTCGACCGCCCTCATCTGGCGAAAACGCTACGGATCTGGCGTTTCGAGAACAACCAAATGACCGAGATCGCAACAATTCCCGATCTGACAAACCATCGCATCGGCGAAGATTTCATATCTGGCGGCCTGCGCTCCTGCGGGGACATTCCCTCGCTGATACTGGCCGACGGGAACTGGTCTCGTATTGTCAGCGTCACGTATGACAATGGCTGGCATTCAACAGATCTGGGACCCTTCCAAGGCCGCGACAGCCTCGCCCAAGCCCTTAACTGCTGATCCGCCCCTTCATCTGGCCAAAAATATCCTGGGGGTGAGGACGCAGACCGAGGGGGCAAAGCCCCCTGATCAAGAACCCGTGACGGGCGCAGCCCGCCACGAGACCTCTGCCAGAGCTTACAGTGCCCGCCAGCCGATATCCCGCCGACAGAAACCCTCGGGCCAGTCTATCGCATCGATCATCGCATAAGCCCTATCTCGCGCGTCCTGCAGCGATCCGCCACGTGCCGTGACATTCAGAACCCGCCCGCCCGACGCCGTAATCCGCCCTTCAGAAGACTTGGTTCCGGCATGGAACACCATGTTCTTGCTATCTTCCGGCAGGTCATCCAACCCCCGGATCACCGAACCTTTTTCATAGGTCCCCGGATATCCCTCTGCAGCCAGGACAACCGATATCGCATGATCATTTGCCCAATTCACTTGTGTATCGCGCAAACGCCCCTCGGCGGCTGCGTGCATCAGGTCCATCGCCTGCGCACCAAGTCGCATCATCAGAACCTGGCATTCCGGATCGCCGAAACGAACATTGTATTCGACCAACCTCGGCTGCCCGTCCCGGATCATCAACCCGGCATAAAGCACGCCCTGAAACGGCATCCCGCGACGTTTCATCTCGGCCATGGTCGGGCGCACAATCTCTTCCATCGCACGCGCTTCGACTTCGGCGTTCAAAACCGGTGCGGGAGAGTATGCGCCCATGCCGCCGGTGTTCAGCCCGGTATCGCCCTCTCCAACCCGTTTGTGGTCCTGCGCAGTGCCAATGGAAAGGATATCCTCACCGTCACACAGCACGAAAAGCGAGGCCTCTTCGCCCTCCATGAACTCTTCAATCACGACCTCGGCTCCGGCACCGCCAAAAGCGCCACCGAACATGTCGTCGATGGCCGCCAGCGCGGTGTCCTCGTCCATTGCCACAATCACGCCCTTGCCCGCAGCCAGACCATCCGCCTTGACGACGATAGGCGCACCCTGGGTCCGGATGTAGTCCTTGGCCGGACCGGCCTCAGTGAACCGGGCATAAGCCGCTGTCGGGGCACCCGCGGTATCGCAAATTTCCTTGGTAAAGCTCTTTGATGCCTCAAGTTGTGCGGCACCGGCCGACGGTCCAAAAACCAGGACGCCCGCTTCCCGCAACCGGTCGGCAACACCTGCCGCCAAAGGGGCTTCGGGCCCAACGATCACGAAATCTATCGCGTTTTCTTCGGCAAAGCTGACAACCGCGCCACCGTTTTCGATATCCAGCGCCGCGCAATCGGCGATCTGCTCGATCCCGGCATTTCCGGGTGCCACGATCAGACGGTCGCATTTGGGGTTCTGCAGCACCGCCCAGGCCAGACTGTGCTCGCGCCCGCCGCTGCCGAGAATAAGGATGTTCATGAATGCTCTCCGATCTGCTTGGCCTTGCCTGCGCGGCGTTCTAAGCTGGGTGAGCATTTGAAACAAGGCGCTGAAATGTCCGACCTGCTAGACGACCCAATTCCCGGCCAGAATACCCCTGAATACACTGTTTCGGACATCTCGGGCGAAGTGAAACGGACCCTCGAAGGTGCGTTTGGCCGAATCCGTGTGCGCGGCGAGGTCGGTCGCGTCTTCAAAGCACGTTCGGGGCATTTGTACTATGACATCAAGGATGACCGGAACGTCCTGGCTTGCACAACCTGGAAAGGTCAGGTTTCCGGCCTCTCCGTTGTGCCCGAAGAAGGTCTTGAAGTTGTCGTCACCGGACGGCTGACCGCCTTTGGCGCGCAATCGAAATACAATCTGAACGTCGACGAAGTTGCGGTTGCCGGGCAAGGCGCGCTGATGGCCTTGCTGGAAAAACGCAAGAAACAGCTTGAGTCGGAAGGCCTGTTTGCGCCCGAACGCAAGACTCCCCTGCCTTACCTGCCCCAGATCATCGGCGTTGTGACCTCTCCTTCCGGCGCGGTGATCCGCGACATCCTGCACCGGCTGCGCGACCGGTTCCCGCGAAAGGTGCTGATCTGGCCGGTTGCAGTTCAGGGCGCCAACTGCGCGCCCGAGGTTGCCCGGGCAATCGAAGGGTTCAACCGGCTGACGCCCGGCGGTGCTTTACCCCGCCCCGATCTGATCATCGTTGCGCGCGGTGGCGGCTCGATCGAAGACCTTTGGGGGTTTAACGAAGAAATCGTCGCGCGGGCTGCCGCCGCATCCGCGATTCCATTGATTTCCGCCGTGGGGCATGAAACGGACACGACCCTGATCGACTTCGTCTCGGATCGTCGGGCCCCTACGCCTACCGCTGCCGCCGAACTGGCGGTACCCGTGCGACTGGAATTGCTTGCCTGGACCGGCGAACAAGGCGCACGTCTGTCGCGGGCGGCAACGGATGCCGTGCAGCGCCGTTCGCAGCGCTTAAGGGATTTGTCACGCGCGCTGCCAAGGGCTGACAGCCTACTCGACACACCAAGGCAACGCCTGGATCAGGTCTCGGACCGCCTGCCCAACGCCCTGATCCGCGGTGTTCAGAACCGGCGCGTCAAATTGCTGGACACATCCGCACATTTGCGCCCGTCAACCCTGCGCGGGATTGTCGAAACCCGCCGCGACCGATGGCGCAACCTGACGTCACGCCTGTCTCTGCGCCCGATCAGACAGGAACTGAAAAACCGCACCGAGAACCTGAACCGACTGTCAGAGCGTCTGAATACAGCGCACAAATCCCGGCTGGACAGGCTGCGTCAACAATTGGACGCGACCGACCGGCTGCGCGAAACGCTCAGTTACAAAGCGACGCTGGAACGAGGGTACGCTGTGGTTCGCGCAGAAGGTGCGGTCGTCACCACCAAGTCGCAGGCAGCCGGGCATCCTGTTCTTGAGATCGAATTTTCTGATGGTCGTCTGACAACCGGCGGATCGGCCAAACCAGCGGCCAAAAAAACCAAACCCGACGCCCCGGATCAGGGATCGCTTTTCTGACTCATGCTGACAATCTGGGGTCGCAAAACATCATCCAACGTTCAGGCGCTGATGTGGTGTGTCGGCGAACTGGGCCTGCCGTTTCGCCGCCATGACGTCGGACATGAATTTGGCGGGCTGGACAGCGATGCCTTCGCGGCCCTCAACCCAAACCGGACAATTCCGGTGGTACAGGACAACGACGACACAACAATTTGGGAAACGGGCGCGATCCTTCGATACCTCGCTGCACGCTATGCTGATGACCATTTCTGGCCTGACGACCCGGTCCGACGTGCAACCGTCGACAAATGGGCGGAATGGGCAAAGCTGAACGTCGCCATGAATTTTACCGTGCCGGTTTTCTGGCGAGTCGTTAGAACGGCGCCCTCCGACCGGGATGAAACAGCGATCACCGCTGCCCTGCATGTGCTGGAAGACAAGCTGGCCATTGCAAACCAAGAATTGTCGCATAGCGCTTATATCGCAGGGACCAGTTTCACGCTGGCCGACATCCAGTTGGGCCACATTTTGTACAGGTATTTTGACATCGACATCCCGCGCGCACCATTCAGGCACCTACGGCGATACTATGAAACCCTGTCGGCCAGACCGGCCTATCGCGATCACGTCATGATAAACTACGAAAGCCTGCGTGCGCGTTAATCAAAGGCTCAAACTCCGATTTCCGGGCCATAGCACACCATTTCTTCGCCACGGTCATCAGCCTCGTACAATTCAGTCTCCAGCGGGTCACCTTCGAACCGCGCAATCAGCCTTCCACCCGATCTGGTGAACAACCAGCATTGAGGATCCGGTCGGTCTTCATAGACGAAACATATCTGTTGATTTTGCTCGTACCAGACACCTTCCTTGCAATCGCCATCCAGAAACGACCAGATGACCCTGCGCCCGGGCAGATAGCGTTCTACCCCATATACCTGCCCCTGGAACCCATAAAATAGGGTCTTGCCGCGTGTGTATTCATCGAACTCTGCAGCCGATAGCGCAGTCTGCGCGGTTGCGGCCTGCGCGGACGCAATCAGAAGAATCACCAAATGCCTCATCATGGTTTCATATTGTCAGATGCCGCAATCCGACGCCAACCAGCATTCTGCGACCGGTTTCCTTGACGTCACCGGTTGAGTTGCCCGGCACATCAGGCTGACACTGCAT
This sequence comes from Ruegeria sp. BG6, assembly GCF_056538465.1. Lineage (NCBI taxonomy): Bacteria > Pseudomonadati > Pseudomonadota > Alphaproteobacteria > Rhodobacterales > Roseobacteraceae > Ruegeria > Ruegeria sp. BG6. The sequence continues at coordinate 791,695 of NZ_JBQFTB010000001.1, forward strand.
CAGAACCAACAGCCGACACTGGCAGGAGAGTAAGGGATGACAACAACGCTGTTCTGGATCGCCGCATTGTTTGCAATCGCCTACCTTCCGATGGCGCCGAAACCGGCCAGCCTAACGCGAACGGCATTCAAGACCGGATCGGTTGCCATCCTGGCGCTGATCGCAGCGGTTGCCGGCGCCCCTTCCCTCCTGATACTGGCCCTGGCGTTGTGCGCCGTCGGGGATGCTTTGCTGTCGCAAGAGACCGAGGCGACGTTCATGGCCGGGATCGGTGCTTTTGCAGCCGGGCATCTGGCTTATATTGCCCTGTTTCTGACCCACGCCAGCAGCGATCCGGCGCTGATCCTGGACCGGCCAGGATATGTCTGGTCGCTGGTTCTACTGGGCATTGTCGCGGCGACACTTCTGGCACCACGAGCTGGTGATCTGAAAGTCCCGGTGCTTTGCTATATCCCGATCATTCTGGGGATGGGGATCACGGTTCTGAGCCTGCCCGAGACCGGAGCATTACGCTGGGCCCTTCCCGGAGCGCTGGCCTTCATCGCATCCGACCTGATCCTGGCCACCGAAAAGTTCCTGCTTCCGCCCCGGCATCCCGCAACGGCCCTGACCCCATATCTGGTCTGGCCGCTTTACTGGGGCGCACAAGCTGCATTGCTGCTTGCGTTTCTCTGACCCTTTGCAACTGCCGCAAATCCGCATTAGGTGAAGGGAACACCTGCGGAGACCAAAGATGGCGTTTTTCTCAAAGCTCAAGGATCGGCTGTTCAAATCCTCGTCCCGGCTGGAACGGGGGCTCGATGCGATTGTCGAAGATGGCGGCGAAGAAACGACCGCCCCCGATCCGGTCATCCCCGAGCCAGAACCGGAGCCTCAGCCCGTCCCCGAGGTTCCCGAACCGGCCCCAACCCCCGAACCAGTCCCCGCCCCTGAACCGGCCCCCGCCCCGCAACCGGTCGAAACGCCTTCTCCCGCGGACCCTGCGCCGGCTCCGCCGCCGCCCGAAGCAACCCCGGCGCAGCGCAAGGGCGTTCTGGGACGGCTGTTCAATCGGGGCGACACTCAGGTCGTGGTACGGCGCACGCTTGACGATGACATGCTCGAACAGCTTGAAGAGTTGCTGATCGCCTCGGACATGGGGGTGGATACCGCACTGCGTGTCACCGCCAACATGGCCGAAGGTCGTTTTGGCCGCAAATTGTCGACCCAGGAGATCAAGCAACTTCTGGCGCAGGAAGTCACCCGTGTGATGGAACCTGTTGCAAAGCCGTTGCCCATCTACCCCAAACGCCCACAGGTGGTTCTGGTTGTTGGCGTCAACGGATCCGGCAAAACCACAACCATCGGCAAGCTGGCAAGCCAGTTCAAATCCGCAGGTAAGAAAGTGGTCATCGCGGCGGGCGACACCTTCCGCGCCGCCGCGGTCGAACAGCTTCAGGTCTGGGGCGACCGCGCTGGCGTCCCCGTCCTGACCGCGCCCGAAGGCTCGGACCCGGCTTCGTTGGCTTTCGACGCCCTGACCCGTGCGCAGAATGAAGGGGCGGACCTTCTGATGATCGACACAGCAGGCCGTCTGCAAAACCGCGCCGACCTGATGGAGGAACTGGCCAAGATCGTCCGCGTCATCCGCAAGGTCGATGACACCGCCCCGCACAACACCCTTCTGGTCCTCGACGCCACCACCGGACAGAACGCGCTGAGCCAGGTTGAAACCTTCCGCAAACTGGCCGATGTCTCCGGCCTTGTGATGACCAAGCTGGACGGCACGGCCAAGGGTGGTGTTCTTGTGGCGCTCGCTGACAAGTTCGGTCTGCCCATCCACGCCATTGGTGTCGGCGAACAGATCGACGACCTGGCCCCATTCGACCCGGAAGAATTCGCCGCCGCCCTCACTGGCCTCGACAAGGGCTGATCCGCCCCTTCATCTGGCTGAAAATATCCTCGGGGGGTGTGGGGGGCAGACAGCCCCCCACCCTTTCCACCCAGCAAAAGGCCGATAGTTGAGCGACTGGCTGATTTCCCTCGAAGGCACCGAAGCGGGCCACCAACTTGCGCTGGGACTGGCGCTTATGGCGGCATTCCTGCACGCGGTCTTCGGAGCGTTGCAGAAAGGGCGTCACGACCCCTGGCTGTCACGCGGCGCGATCGACATCTGCTACTGCCTGATGGCCGCGCCCTTTGCCTTTTTCGTCGTGCCCTGGCCTGAACCTTATATGTGGCCCATCTTCGCAATCGTCTGGCTGATCCACATCGCCTACAAGACCTTGCAGGCCCTGGCCTACACCAAAGGCTCCTACACCGTGGTCTACCCGGTGGTGCGCGGCACCGGCCCCCTGTTCACCGTTATTGGCGCCTACCTGCTGTTCGGCGAGACATTTTCGGCCACGCAGTGGTTCGGCGTCGCGGTGTTGCTGGCCGGTATCTTCGGATTGGCCGGATACAACCTGCGCTATCTCGAGACGAACCGCGAAACGCTGGGTATCGCCTTGTTTCTGGCCGTCGTAACCGGGCTGTTCGTAGCGCTTTACACAACCTATGACGCCTATGGCATTCGTGCGACCGCCGATCCGTTCACATTTCTGGCCTGGTTTTTCATGATCGACGGGGCGGCAATGCCGATCTATGCCTTCCTCAGATGGCGGGCCATGATCCATCGCCCTGCGATTGGCCCACTGATGCTGCGCGGGCTCGCAGGCGGTATCATCGCCCCATTGTCCTTCGGGGCCATCATGCTCGCCACACGGCTGGACAAAGTGGGCGAGGCCGCGGTGCTTCGCGAAACCTCGACCGTGTTCGCGGCCCTGATCGGATGGCTGGTGCTGAAAGAGACCGTCGGCCCTCGGCGTATTGCCCTGATGGCCTTGATTGCATTGGGTGCAGTAATAGTTGAAATGGGCGGGTAAGCAGCAGGACAGAATCATGACAGGTAACAAAGAAATCAACCCGTTTCTGAAACAGGTGCTGGAACTGGGCCCGCCTCTGGCCTTCTTCTTCATCTATCTGCGCCTGCGTGATGACAGTTTCCTGATCGGCGGCATCGAATATTCCGGCTTCATCATAGCGACGATCATCTTTGTTCCGCTGATGCTGGGTGCCATGGGCATATTGTGGTTTCTGACCGGAAAACTCAGCCGGATGCAGATCTTCACGGCCTTCATGGTGATCTTTTTCGGCGGTCTGACGGCCTGGTTCAATGATGAGCGGTTTTTCAAGATGAAAACCACACTTGTCTACGGCTTCTTCTCGGTCATCCTGGGCATCGGTCTTTTGCAGGGGAAATCCTATCTCGCCTATGTGCTGGACGAGATGTTGCCCATGCGCCATCAGGGCTGGATGATTTTGACACGTCGCCTCTGTGGCTGCTTCGCCGTTTTGGCGGTTGCCAACGAAGTTGTCTGGCGAACATTGTCGACCGATCTCTGGGTCAAAATCGAAACCTTCGGGTTTCCGATTGCCCTGATGGTCTTTCTGATGCTGCAATTCAACCTGCTGCAAAGCTATATGGACGACCCGGATCATCAATAGGTTCCGACAGCGGACATCACAAAACCGTGAACATGCCCGCATTGGCGCCAAGTATTCTGTCTGAAATCCGGCAATTACCCACAAACAGCTTGGCTAAGCGCCAAAGCTGTGAAGAATGGGGTAACCACTCACCACCCCCATCCGGAGCCCCGTACACTCATGACGGCCTTCCCAAACAGCGGCTTTCTTGCCGAAGCATCTGACCGCCTGAAAGCCATGCTTACCGCGCAGGCTACCGAAATTTCACTGAACGACGGACAAACCCTTTTCGAACAGGGTGACGAGGGCAACGCGCTCTACGCCATTCTGGAAGGAACGCTCGAAGTGTCCTTTCTGGCGATGAGCGGCCGAAAGCTTACACTGACGCTGATGCGTCCGGGTGAGATCTTCGGCGAAATCGCCCTGTTTGATAACGGCCCGCGTACCGCCACCATTTCCGCTGCCGAACCCTCGCGTGTCCTGCGCGTGCTGCGCAACGATGTGCTGCGTCAAATACGACAGCACCCCGATCTGGCCGAGGACATGATCCGTCTGGCAGGTCTGCGCATGCGCTGGATGGGCTCGCAGCTGAACGAGCAGGTCTTTCTGCCGATGCCGATCCGGCTGGCCCGCAAACTGCTTCACCTTTCGGAGCTTCAGGACAATCCGGCAGACAGGATAACCCTGTCGCAAAGCGAACTTGCCGAATTCGTGGGCGCCACGCGCGAGGCGGTGTCCAAGACCATATCCACCTGGAAACGTGACAATATCGTTCAGGCGTCGCGGGGTGGGTTGCTGATTCAGGACTTCGATGCATTGCGGGAACTGGCGGAATCCGACCTGATCTGACGCCTGTGACCTGCTTCACATACATGCGGCGACGTTAACACTAAATTAATAACTGTTACCGTAGGAGGTCAGAGAATCATCCCCGATATCTGTCCACTGACCTCTCCCTGTACCAGAGCCATACGTCCTTCCCAGGCGTATGGCTCACCTTTTCCATCAGCAATTTCAGATAAAAAAGGGCCGGAGTTTACACTCCGGACCGATTACCTTTTTGCGCCCTGGGTCACTCACCAAGGCTGAGTGCGACGAACCGGGGTTCACCTCCGCGGCGCACCAACAGCAGCAGGGACTTGCGCCCGGCCTCTCGTGCTTCTTCCATCCGTGTTTCTAGGTCACTGACGGATGTCACTTTTTGCTGACCGGCCTCGGTAATCAGATCACCGGCCCGCAATCCCTTGGCATAGGCTTCAGACGCCTCATCAACTTCGCTGACGACCAGCCCGTCGGCTTCGGCGTCCAGACCAAGGTCTTCCCGCAGCTTGTCGGTCAGCGGGGAAATGGTCAGCCCTAGGATCTCGGAGTTTTCGTCCTCATCGTCCGTTTGCGCGGGCTCATCTCCGTTTTCCACCCGTTCAGCATCCTCGCGACGACCCAGAGTGACCAGTACGGTCTGTGTACCGCCGTCGCGATGGACAACGACGCGAACGGACTTGCCGACCGTTGTTTCCCCCACCTGACGCACCAACCCGCGCGTGTCTTCCACTTCGACGCCATCAAAACTCAGGATCACGTCACCCGCCTTCAGCCCGGCTTCTTTTGCCGGCCCCTCGGGCACGTCGCTGATCAAGGCGCCACCGGGCTTCTCCAGCCCCATGGCTTCGGCCATGTCTTCGGTCACGTCCTGAATGCGCACACCCAGCCAACCGCGACGCGTTTCGCCGAATTCGCGCAGTTGATCGACAACCTTGACCACCACATTCGAGGCCATGGAAAAGCCAATACCAATGGACCCGCCATTGGGTGACAGGATCGCGGTGTTCACACCGATGACCTGACCATCCATGTTGAACAGCGGCCCACCCGAGTTGCCCCGGTTAATCGCAGCATCCGTCTGAATGTAGTCGTCGTAAGAGCCGCTGAGCGCGCGGTTGCGCGCCGATACGATACCGGCCGAGACCGAGAACCCCTGCCCCAGCGGATTGCCCATGGCAATCACCCAGTCACCAACGCGCGCCGTGTCGCTGTCACCAAACTTTACATATTTGAGCGGACCGGTCGCTTCGACCTTAAGCAGTGCGATGTCGGTCTTTTCGTCCGTGCCGATCACCTTGGCCGGCAACTCCTTTACGGGTTGCCCGTCACCGGGAAAGAATTCGACAAGGATTTCGTCCGCTTCGGCGATGACGTGGTTGTTGGTTACAATGAACCCGTCTTCGGAAATCACAAACCCGGAACCCAGCGCATTGCTGCGGCGTGGGAGGTTCTCATCGCGGTCGCCGTTACGGTCCTGAAACTCGCGAAAGAAGTCTTCGAATGGGGACCCTTCGGGCACGATCCCGCGCGGACCGGTCTGTCCCTCGATCAGCGTGCTGGTCGTGATGTTGACAACCGCGGGGCTGATCTTTTCTGCCAGCGGCGCAAGGCTTTCGCCCCGGGCCTGAACGGCGACGGTCTGGGCCAGAACCAACACCATTGCGGCAAAGGCCAACCACATCCACCGCACCATAAAAACCGCGTCTTCACGCCCGAGGGAAATACTGCGTGCTTTTGCCTGCACCTGGGGTCTCCTTGTCGAATTATTCAGGTGGCCACTCTCGCGCGGCCCTTCTTACGGACTAATGTAGTCAGTTTGACCTGTCCCGCAACTCAGGATCGCGTGGAAATCACCGGCAAGTGAGATGTCCTGCTCAAAAGCCCAGCTGATAGGCACCCCACAGAAGGATCAGCCCGCTGATCACGCACAAAAGACCCGTAATTCGCCGTGCCTGCTCGGGCAGGGTCCGCAGGGTTTCCAGCATCCGTTCGATAAGCGAAGGGGCCAGCGCATAGGCCAGCCCCTCGACAATCAGTACCAGCCCGAAGGCCAGAAGGATCATACCCATTACCGGCCGCCCTGACCTGTAGGCGATTTCAGGTAATTAAAGAAATCCGAGTCCGGGCTCAGCACCATTGAGCTGTTGCCGCCGCGCAGTGCACGCTCATATGCGGAAAGCGAGCGATAGAACTCGAAGAACTCCGGATCCTTGCCAAAGGCTTCGGCGAAGATCGCGTTCCGCTCAGCGTCGGCTTCACCACGAATGATCTCGGCTTCACGGTTTGCGTCCGAGACCAGTTCCACCACGGTCCTGTCAGCCTGCGCGCGTACACGCTGGGCCGCTTCGTTACCACGGGCGCGTTCGTCAGTGGCTTCACGCTCCCGCTCGGCTTTCATCCGGTCGAACGTAGCCTCAAGGTTCGCCTGCGGCAGATCGGTGGCCTTCAGGCGCACGTCGATCACATTCACGCCAAGCGCCTGCGCTTCGGCAATCGCGCTGTTGCGGATGCGTAGCATCAGGGCAGCACGGTCCGAGCTGAGGATGTCGCGGGACGAGACCGAACCCAGAACTTCGCGTGTTTCAGCGCGCAGGATACGGTCCAGACGATCCTCGGCTACCGGAACGCCACCGACACCAACGGCCTGACGGAACTGGTTCAGATCGGCAATCCGATAACGGGCGAAGGCATCAACCACAAGGCGGCGATCGTCCAGTGGTGTCACCTCAAGCGGCTGCACGTCGATCGAAAGGATGCGGTCGTCATAACGCACCACTTCGTCGAAAACCGGCAGCTTGAACGCAAGGCCTGGCTCTTCCTTGACGTTTACGACCCGTCCAAAACGTAGAACAAGGGCGCGTTCACGTTCGTCAACGATAAAGATCGACGACAGTCCGGCAACGACCAGGATGACGAGAACGATCAGAATAATGGGTGACTTACGCATCAGTTGCTCCCCTCGGCCTGATTACGGCGCAGCTCGTTCAGCGGTAGATAAGGCACCACGCCTTGCCCCTGCCCGGTCGAGTTCTCGTCCAGAATGATCTTGTCCACGTCACCCAGAACCTGTTCCATCCGTTCAAGGTACAGACGTTTGCGGGTTACATCCGGGGCTTTGGAATACTCTTCCAGAACCGCGCTGAAGCGGCTGGCTTCACCCATCGCACTGTTGATCTGTTGGGCTCGGTAGGCTTCGGCTTCTTCCAGAACCTGTGCGGCTTCACCGCGCGCCTCGGCGAGTACGCGGTTCGCATAGGCGTCGGCGACGTTCTGAAGGCGGTCACGCTCTTGCGCGGCGGCCTGAACGTCGCGGAACGAAGCAATCACGTCCTGCGGCGGGTCGGCCTTGTCGAAGTTCACACGAATGATGTTCACGCCCGAGTCGTAGCTGTCCATCGTCGCCTGGATCAATTCTTGCAATCGATCAGCGATGATACCGCGATCCCGGTTCAGGATCGGGGCCAGTTCGCTTTGCGCGATGATTTCCCGCATCGCCGATTCCGACACCGCGCGAATTGTCTGGCGTGGATCGCGCAGGTTGAACAGGAATTTGGCGGGATCGTTGATGTTCCAAACGACCTGATAGTCGATATCCACTACGTTTTCGTCACCGGTCAGCATCAGACCATCATCACTGCCGCGCGTACCGCCCATATCCTCGGTCTGTTCGCGGGTAACCGGAATAACCTCGGCGGTCACAACCGGCCAGGGCGCAAAGTTCAGACCCGGATTCCCAACGGCCGAAAACTCACCCAGGAACAACTCAACCGACTGTTCTTCCGGTTTTACGGTATAGAAGCTGGCAGCTGCCCAAAGGCCCACTGCGACCAGAGCGCCAATAACCACTGTGCCTTTGGTGAAGACCGGGCCACCGCCACCTGCGCCCTGACCGTTGCCGCCACGGCCACCGCCGCCACGACCACCCATCAGCACGCGCAGCTGCTCCTGGCCTTTCTTCATCAACTCGTCGATCTCGGGGATCTGCGGGCCATCGCCTTCGGGGGGCTTGCGCCCATCACCGTTGTTACCCCGATTTCCTCCGCCGCCCGAGGAGCCTCCGCCCCCCCAGGGGCCGCCGCTGTTGCCCGCCATATGTGTCTATTCCTTCGTTTTGGCCCGTGTGATCACGGGGTCCCTTGTAACTTGTGTGCGCGCGGTTGCAAATCAAGCAGTGCGCACAGGTTGCCGCATTGTAACAAGTTCTTCCGCCATTACCGGATGAACCGCAACCGTGCGGTCGAAATCTTCTTTGGTCGCGCCCATTTTGACGGCGATCCCGGCCAGTTGAATCATCTCGCCCGCGCCCGGCGCGACGATGTGACAGCCCAACACCTTGCGGGTCGCGTGGCTGACGATCAGTTTCATCAGTACCCGCTGCGTGCCGCCGGCGAAGGCTTTCTGCATCGGCTTGAAGGATGTCGCGTAAACTTCGACCGGCTCCTGTGCCGCAGCCTCTTCCTCGCTTAGTCCGACGGTTCCGAATTCCGGTTGCGTGAAGATCGCCGACGGGATCAGTTCATGATCAACCGGGGTCGGGTTGCCCTTGAACACGGTTTCCACAAAGGCCATGCCCTCGCGAATGGCGACCGGCGTAAGGTTCACGCGATCAGTCACATCACCGATAGCATAGACCGAGGGCACGCCAGTCTGGCTGTACTCATCCACCACAATCTCGCCCTTGCGACCTCTTTCGACGCCCAGCGCCTCAAGCCCAAGATTATCCGCATTCGGAGCCCGGCCAGTTGCGTACATGACAACATCGAACCGATCTTCAGTGCCGTCAGTGGCCTTTACCCGGATCTTGTCACCTTCCTTGGTCATCTCCAGCACGTTGGTGCCAAGGCGCACATCGATGCCGTTCTGGCGCATCTCTTCGCAGATCAGGCCACGCGCTTCTTCGTCAAAGCCACGCAGGATTTGCGCACCGCGATAGAACTGGGTGGTCTTGACCCCCATCCCGTTCATGATCCCGGCAAACTCGCTGGCGATATAGCCGCCGCCAACGATCAGGATAGATTCGGGTAGCTTCTCAAGGTGGAAGATTTCGTTCGAAGTGATCGCAAGGTCAGAGCCCGGAAATTCGGGCACCACAGGGCGTCCGCCGGTGGCGATCAGGATGTGTTTGGCCGTCTTGCGTGTCCCATCCGCCAGCTCAACCGTGTGGGAATCGACCACAGTGGCGCGCTGGTCAAAGCTTTCAACACCGTTGTTTTTCAGAATGTTGCGATAGATACCTTCCAGCCGGTCCAGTTCCGCCACTAGTTTGCCATGGAATGTATTCCAGTCCAGCGCACCCGGCTGAACATCCCATCCATAGGCCTGCGCATCGTCAACCAAGCCGGAAAACTCACTGGCGAAAACCATCAGCTTTTTTGGAACACAGCCCCGGATCACACAGGTTCCGCCATACCGATCCTCTTCCGCCAGCGCCACCTTGGCGCCGGTCTCACCAGCGGCCACGCGTGCTGCACGGACCCCGCCCGAGCCGCCACCGATAACGAAAAGATCATAGTCAAAGCTCATACCGGGTTCCTTTGTTCAGTTTGCCTGAAGGGTTCTGGATATCTGGGCGCGGAAAATCGTCTGCCAACCCCTAAGGATCAGGAATTCGGGTTTCTCTCTCGCCATTTGCAGAAAATCCAGCCGCAATTTTCAATCAGAGAGGTCCGTAAACAGATTGTCCCTGTCGCCATCGGCCAACTGGTCCAGTTCCAGGGTTCCTTCGTTGATGTCGCGCAGTTCGACCCGCCCGTCACCGTGGCCAATTACGACCTTGTCGCAAATATCGATGAACAACCCGTTCTCGACCACTCCGGGAACCTGGTTCAGCACCAGCGCCAACTGACGGGCATTTCCGATGCGTTGCAGGTGCAGATCCAGAATGTGGTTGCCCTCATCAGTGACAAAAGGGGCCTGGCCGTTCATTCGCAGCGCAGCCGAGGTACCAAGCACATCCATCGTATCCAGTGCTTCCTCGATCAGGGTTCGCGTGGTTTGCCAGCCAAATGGGATCACCTCGACCGGCAAAGGAAATGCCCCCAGGGTTTCAACCTCTTTGCCTGCATCGGCAATGACCACCATCTGATCGCTGGCCGTTGCCACGATCTTTTCCTGAAGATGCGCACCGCCGCCGCCCTTGATCAGGTTCAATTCGCCATCGAATTCATCTGCGCCGTCTATGGTCAGGTCCAGCCACCCCGCCTGATCCAGAGAGACGACTTCGATCCCGACTTCACGTGCCAGCTGTGCCGTGCGGGTCGAAGTGGGCACGCCCTTGATCCGCAGTCCTTCCTCTTGCACCCGTTCGCCGAGCCGACGCACAAGCCAGGCGGCCGTTGATCCGGTTCCCAATCCGACACGCATGCCGTCCTGAACCATTTCCGCGGCACGGTGCGCGGCTACATATTTCGCCTTGTCGATGGGCGACAGATCCCCTGTCATGGCAGCTTTCCCCCAAGTTGCTGCGGGCCTTATACGAAATGCCACACTCAACTTCGAGACCCAAAACGCCAATTCAACGGGGCGCCTTGTCGCGAAAATACGCGTTTCCTATTGGAAACGTCGCAATCGGCGCGTCCTGCGGGAAAGGTGCGTAATAGATATGCATTATGGAACCGCGCTACCGCCTGCATTACGCCCCTGACAACGCCTCGCTGGTGATCCGACTGGCGTTGGAAGAGATGGGTTTGCCTTATGAGACCGCACTGGTCGATCGGACCCGTTATGCACAAAACAGTGCTGCCTATAAGCAACTGAACCCCAACGGCCTTATCCCTGTTTTGGAGACGCCGCAGGGACCGATCTTTGAAACCGCAGCCATCTTGTTGTGGTTGACCGATACACACGGGCAACTCGCACCGGCTCCGCAACATCCGGACCGCGCGGCGTATCTGAAATGGCTGTTTTTTGCGTCGAACACGCTGCACGCCGACCTGCGCATTTTGTTCTATGCCGAGAAGTACATTGAGGCGGTGCAGACAGAAGCGCTGCGGGCTGGTATCCGGACCCGCCTGAAACGACATCTTTCAATCCTCGAAAAGCAGGCGAAGGACACGCCGGGCTGGTTTGGATCGGACCAACCGTCAGCCCTGTCATACTACATCGCCTGCATGATGCGATGGATGGCGTTGTATCCGGCCGAGGCCGATCGCAGCTGGTTCCAACTGACTGACACCCCTCATCTGAGGCAGCTTTTGCTGCAACTGGAAGCCCGCCCCGCAACGCGCGCAGCAATCGCAGCGGAAGGGCTGGGAGTTGCACCGTTCACTGCACCATCATACGCTACACCACCAGAAGGCTCAGCTACCTGATATGTTTCTATCTGTCTTCGATATGTTCAAAGTGGGCATCGGCCCGTCCTCGTCCCACACCATGGGACCAATGGTTGCCGCGGCCCGCTTTCTGGACCTGATGCGCGCCTCGCCGTTCGAGTTCTCGGGGCTTCGAGGGTCATTGCATGGCTCACTGGCGTTCACAGGTGTGGGCCACGCGACCGACCGCGCCACGATCCTCGGGCTGGCCGGGTTTGTTCCGGACACCTATGACAACAACAAGGCCGAAGAAGCGCTGGCCGCCATTTCCGAGACCCATACTGTCACGCCGGAAGGGCTGCCGACGCTGAAGTTCGACCCCAAATCGGATCTGGTGTTCGACTATGAAAACAACCTGCCGGGCCACGCCAATGGTATGATCCTGATGGCCACAGACGCGCAGGGCGATGTGATCCTCAGGCAGGTCTACTACTCGATCGGCGGCGGGTTTGTCCTGACCGAAGAAGAACTGGCCGAGGGCAAGGCAACGGATGAAGGTGATCCGGTGCCGTTTCCGTTCAAAACTGCGGTCGAGATGCTTGAGATGGCCAGTTCCAGCGGCAAAAGCATCGCGGACATGAAACGCGCGAATGAAATCGCGCGTGGATGCGCGGACAGTTTTGCCAAGGGCACCGCGCGCCTGTGGCAGGTGATGAATGACTGTATCGAACGTGGACTGGTCACAGATGGCATTCTGCCCGGTGGCCTCAAGGTTCGCCGCCGTGCCAAAGGCATCCATGACGCACTGGTGGCCGAGCGTGGCATGAATCTGAACGCTCCGCACACGATCAACGACTGGATGAGCGTTTACGCCATGGCCGTCAACGAAGAGAACGCTGCCGGGGGCCAGGTGGTCACGGCGCCCACCAATGGGGCCGCAGGCGTTCTGCCGGCCGTTTTGCGGTACTATCTGGATCACGTACCCGGCGCGTCCGAAAGCCATGTGGAAGATTTCCTTTTGACGGCTGCCGCGATTGGCGGGCTGGTCAAGTTCAATGCCTCGATCTCGGGCGCAGAAGCCGGATGCCAAGCCGAGGTTGGCAGCGCCTCGGCGATGGCGGCCGCCGGTTTGTGCGCAGTGATGGGCGGCACGCCCGAACAGGTCGAAAACGCTGCGGAGATCTCGCTGGAGCATCACCTGGGAATGACATGCGACCCGGTTGCCGGACTTGTTCAGGTGCCTTGTATCGAACGGAACGGTCTGGGTGCGATCAAGGCGGTTTCAGCGGCCTCGCTGGCGCTGCGCGGCGATGGCAAGCATTTCGTTCCTCTGGATTCGGTAATTGAAACCATGCGCCAGACCGGGCACGACATGCACGAACGCTACAAGGAAACGTCTCTGGGCGGCCTGGCCGTCAATGTTCCGAACTGCTGAGGGAAACGGGCGACGTCGCAACGCGTCCGTATTTCCGCGTTTTCTGGATGGATTTGCACCAAAAGCGGTGCAAATCTGTTCCTGAAAGGAAGGTGTTTCATGCGTGGACGATGTCTTTGCGGAAAGGTCGGCTTTGAAGTCAGTCCACCTGTTTTGTCCTGCGTCACCTGCCACTGCGAAAGCTGCCGCAGGCAATGCTCGGCCCCGATGACCGCCTATTTCGGCATCCGGGACAGCCAATGGCGCTGGACAGGTGAAACACCAAAGACGTTTCATTCCTCTCCGGGCGTGGAACGCAGCTTTTGCCCGCATTGCGGCACACCAATGTCCTTTCGCTCGCAGTCTATGTCCGACGTGATGCATATGTACGTCGCCGCACTTGAGGATCCCGAGGCTTTGCGGCCTACCCTGCACGTCGCCCATGAAGAGAAACTCAGCTGGCTCAAGCTGAATGACGGCCTGCCCTGCTGCATCGGACCCGATTACACCAAATACCAACCGCTTCCGGAAAGCTGACCTTTCCCCGTCCGCAGCAAATCGTTAGCGTCGCGAACATGACTCAGGACCGACCCGTACTCGGCATCATTCTGATGCTTGGCTTTTGCATGCTCGCCCCGCTGGGTGATGCCATGGCCAAACTGTTGGGTGAGACAACTCCGATCGGCATACTGGTCTTCACCCGGTTTGCCGTGCAGGCACTGATCCTGATCCCTCTGGTCGCCCTCACAGGTCGTCCTTGGCGTCTGCGGGGGCGTATTCTGAAACTGACCGTGATCCGGACCGGTCTGCACATCCTTGGCATCACCGCGATGTTCAGCGCCTTGCAATTCCTGCCGCTGGCCGATGCCATCGCTATCGCCTTCGTTATGCCCTTCATCATGCTGCTTCTGGGCAGGTTCGTTCTGGATGAAGAGGTTGGCATAAGGCGATTGTTGGCCTGCGTCGTGGGGTTTGCCGGTACGCTTCTCGTCATTCAGCCCAGCTTCGCTCAGGTCGGAGCGCCTGCCCTGCTGCCGCTGATCGTGGCCGTGGTGTTTGCGCTGTTCATGCTTGTCACGCGGCAGATCGCCAAGGAAACCGATCCGGTTTCGCTCCAGGCTGTCTCGGGCGCGATGGCAACGCTGATCCTGCTGCCTGTGCTGACCCTAGGAAGCGCCATTGACGTTCCGGAACTGACGTTCAGCCTGCCTGACAAAGACGCGGTTTGGCTGCTTTTGGGTATCGGTGTTCTGGGCACCGTCGCCCACCTGTTGATGACCTGGTCGTTACGCTATGCCCCATCAGCAACACTGGCGCCAATGCAGTATCTGGAAATCCCGGTTGCGACCGTGTTCGGTTGGCTGATCTTTCACGACCTGCCCAACGGCATCGCCGCATTGGGGATCGGCATCACGATGGCGGCAGGTCTTTACGTCATTCTGCGCGAGCGGGCCAGCGCCCGGTCTGCTCCGACAGAAACGCCTGCATGACCTGATCCAGCGCGCCGCGGGGAACCATTGCAACCAGACCCGGGCCATTCATCTGCAACGTGACTTCGGATACCGCCCGGTTGGACGTGCCGATCTGACCGTCCGGCTCCAGAACCAGATCATCGATCGGCCACTCCAGCCCTTGCGAGCGTCCTGTCACCCTTTGCAGGGGAAACAGGGATACCACGCTCCCCTTCGGCAAGTTCAGGGAAACCTTAGGCGGCGTGTGAAACACGACCTCGTGCTCTCCCAGCAATATGCATGATTGGTCCTGACGCTTGATCAGTACGCTGAGGACCGCCAATTGGTGATCCAGACGCCCGCCCAGAAAGCCAACGCCCAAGACCACCGGGGCTTCGATATTGCGCAGCGCCTTGTCGAAATCCGTGCTGTTCTGTTCAGGTATGGGAAACAGGCGGTCCGCCGGTATCTCTTCAAGGTCTGATGCGGAAAGCGAATCGAAATCACCGATGACGGCATCCGGAATACGCCCCGATTCCCTGAGAACCGTCGCACCACCATCCGCTGCAACGGCCAAATTGGCGCGATTCAGCGCCAGATTCAGATCATCGGGCCCGATTTGCCCTCCGCCAACCAGTAAGATTGGCTCGGACGACCGCACAATCGGCGCATTTTTTCTAAGATTGATCATTTTTCCCGGATTTGGACACATTCAGACCACAAAATGGTAGGTTCATATAGAGAGTTTCGAACCAATACGTGTGCCTGATTCCGGGCGAATTGGTTCAGGTAGTTTGTAAAGGACGTGCGTCTGATGGTACAGAATAACAAGGTATTGACCGTTTCTTATGGAACCTTCTCCTGCACATTAGAAGGCTTTGACGATTCGTTTGAAACGATGAAAGCGATTGCCGAGTACTTTCGCGACCTTGCAGCAGATGATCGATACTTCGGCTCGGAACCGCCACAGCCTGACGCCGAAATGCTGACCCGGATCGCACAGCGGGACGCCTCGAAACGTGTGGAAGCCAGACAGAGCGACACTGGCCTGCTGCTGCGCGCAACCGAAAGTTCAGCCACGATCGCCACGCCCGCAACGCCGCCAGCACAGGAACCAACCATCAGTGCCCCCGATCTCAACGTCGTCAATACACCGCAACCAGCGCAACCCGTTGCCACTGCCGAACCCTTCGATGCTGCGCCAGCCCCCCCTGCTGACAGCATCGCCGCCAAACTTCAGCGGATCCGCGCGGTGGTTTCGCACTCGACTGACAATCCTGTCGAATACTCGGAAGACGAAGACAGCACCTTGCTGAAAGGTGGTGCCGCCCCGGTTGACGCCGTGGCCGCAGCCTTTGAGGCGGGTGCGCTGAACCCGGCAGACATCGAGCCTGTGACCCCCGTCTCGATGCCTGCACCCGAAGCGGCTACCCCACCCGCCGCTCCAGAACCTGTTCCCGCACCGGAGCCTGTTGTATCCGAAGAGTTTGAAGACGAGGCTGAAGCTCCGGCAGCGGACGCACTGTTTTCGAACCTTGATGATCTGACGGAAGGCGAACAGCCGGAATCAGAAGCCGAAGAAGACGAGATTGTAAACATCCTCAGCGAAGAAGACGTGGCAGAGCAGGAAGAGGAATCCGAAGCAGCCGAGTCGCAAGAGGAAGCAGCGGAAGACAACAAGCTTCTCCTGACTGCCGAAGACGAAGTTGCACTGCTGGACGAGATTTCGGCCGTCGAGGCAGAACTGGCGCAGCGGGCCGAAGACCAAAAACCGAAGGATCATTCGAGCCTCGATCTGGACGTGTCCCGCCTGATGGACAAAGCCGACGAACAACTTGATGACCCGGCTGCAAATGATCAGCGCGAGACATATTCGCACCTGCGCACCGCGGTTGCGGCCACCGAAGCCGAGCGTAAAGAAAAGGGTGACTCGGCCGAGAAAGCTCAGGATCAGGAATACCGGGGAGATCTGGCGTCGGTCGTCAGCCCGCGCCGCCCGGAAATTCAGGTCACCAGCATGCGTCCGGAATCTGATGCCGCGGCACCGCTCAAACTGGTGGCGGAACAGCGCATCGACAATCAGCAAAACGAATCTGGCCCTGTCACGCCACGCCGCGTCACCACCCCGCAAGAAGAAAAGTCTGCTGACGAAGGTGGTTTCGCGACGTTCGCCCAGGAACAGGGCGCTCAGTCATTGCCTGATCTGCTGGAAGCCGCCGCTGCATACCTGTCCTTTATCGAGGGTCAGGAACAGTTCTCGCGCCCGCAATTGATGAACAAGGTCCGGTCCCTCAAGCAGGACGAATTCAACCGCGAAGAAAGCCTGCGTTCGTTCGGTCAATTGTTGCGGGATGGAAAAATCGAAAAGGCTGGCGGAGGCCGCTTTGCCGCCTCGAACCAGATCGGTTTTCGCCCCAGCGACGAGCGCGCAGCGGGCTGATCCGCAAAAGGTTTAGTCAGAAAAAGGCCGGAGGACACCTCCGGCCTTTTTCTGTTTGCGTATCTGGGAACGAACCGGAAGACGCGTACGTTTCCGTCGTTCCAACACACTCGCTTTCGCCAGCGTGGCTAACGTGATCCCTGGTCAGGGTCTTCTTTGCCAACACCACGGAAAACGAACTTGAACGGCAATACCCACAAGATGCCAAGCACGATGTAAACCAGCAGCTCCAGCCAGATTGGCGGGCGATCCAGCCAGTTCACAACCGTCACCACGGCGACAACATAAACAGGCAAGCCAACCAGCAGAATAATCAGCGACCAGCGGCGGCGCGCCTTGTAGCTCAGGCCGGTTTTTTGTTCGTCGCTCATCAGTCGGCAAACGGGTCTGTCACCAGAATGGTGTCTTCCCGCTCAGGGCTGGTTGACAACAGGGCGACAGGGCATTCGATCAGTTCTTCGACACGGCGAACGTATTTGATCGCATTGGCTGGCAAGTCCGCCCAACTGCGCGCGCCTTCGGTCGATTCACTCCAACCCTGCATTTCCTCATAAATCGGCTTGCAGCGCGCCTGCTGATCTGCCGCCGTGGGCAGATAATCCAGGCGCTCGCCATCCAGTTCGTAACCCACGCAGATCTTGAGCGTCTCGAAACCATCCAGCACGTCCAGCTTGGTCAGCGAAATACCCTTTACGCCGCTGGTGGCACAGGTCTGGCGCACAAGGCAGGCGTCAAACCAACCGCACCGGCGCTTACGGCCGGTGGTCGTGCCGAATTCGTGACCACGCTCACCAAGGCGCTGACCGTCATCATCCTCCAGTTCCGTGGGGAACGGCCCCTCGCCCACGCGCGTCGTATAGGCTTTGACGATACCCAGCACAAAATCGATGGACCCCGGGCCGATGCCGACCCCGGTTGCAGCCTGCCCTGCGATCACGTTGGACGAGGTCACAAAGGGATAGGTTCCGAAATCAATGTCCAGCAAGGCGCCCTGCGCCCCTTCGAACAGAATACGTTTACCCGCCTTGCGCTTTTCATTCAGCACCTTCCAGACCGGGGCGGCAAACGGCAGAATCTGCGACGCAATCTCCTTGAGCTGCGCGATCAGACCGTCGCGATCGACCTGCTCGATCCCTAAGCCTTTGCGCAGCGGGTCGTGATGCTGCAACGCCCGATCAACCCGGGCTTCAAGTGTTGCCTCATCCGCCAGGTCCGCAACACGGACCGAACGGCGACCGACCTTGTCTTCATATGCTGGCCCGATGCCGCGACCGGTTGTACCGATCTTGGTACCCTTGCTTGCAGCCTCTTCGCGCGCGCGGTCCAGTTCGCCGTGAATCGGCAGGATCAGCGGTGTGTTTTCTGCGATCATCAGTGTATCGGGCGTGATATCGACACCCTGTGCCCGGACCGTTTCGATCTCTTTGACCAGATGCCACGGATCCAGAACCACGCCATTACCGATGACACTCAGCTTGCCGCCGCGCACAACACCGGATGGCAGCGCATGAAGCTTGTAGACTTCGCCATCGATAACCAAAGTATGACCGGCGTTATGCCCGCCCTGAAAACGCGCGATCACGTCCGCCCGTTCGCTGAGCCAGTCGACGATCTTGCCTTTTCCCTCGTCGCCCCACTGGGCTCCGACAACAACCACATTGGCCATACCAGGTCCTTTTGTGCTGATTTATCAAACCCGGCTCGTATAGCGAGGTGACAGCAGCAGGGAAACAGGTAATTCGACGCATCCGCAAATCGCGCTGCGCGCGATGCCTCCGGCGGGGGATATTTTTTGGCCAGATGAAGTCCGGATCCCTTGTTCATCTGGCTCAAAAATATCCAGGGGGAGTCGCCCATAGGGCGGCGGGAGCAGCGCCCCCTGATGCGCTACATGTGGATTACACGCCCATAGGCATCGAGAACACTCTCATGCATCATCTCTGACAGGGTCGGATGCGGGAAGACCGTGTTCATCAAATCTTCTTCCGTGGTCTCCAGCTGACGCCCCACAACATAGCCCTGGATCAGTTCGGTGACTTCCGCGCCGATCATATGAGCCCCCAACAGTTCGCCCGTTTTGGCATCGAATACGGTCTTGATCAGACCTTCTGGTTCACCCAAAGCGATGGCCTTGCCGTTGCCGATGAAGGGGAAGCGGCCGACTTTTACGTCATACCCAAGTTCCTTTGCCTTGGCTTCAGAATAGCCGACAGATGCAACCTGCGGCTGGCAATAGGTGCATCCCGCAATGCTCTCAGGTTTCACCGGGTGTGCGTGCTGACCTGCGATCAGATCCGCGACCATGACACCTTCGTGGCTGGCCTTGTGGGCCAGCCAGGGCGCACCGGCGATATCACCAATCGCATAAAGACCGTCGACTCCGGTGCGACAGTATTCGTCCGTCACAACATGGGTTCGGTCAATTTTGACGCCCAGCGCCTCGAGCCCCAGGCCTTCAACATTTCCGACAATGCCCACAGCAGAAATCACGGTATCAAAATCGTGCTTTTCGACCTTGCCCTTGACCTCGATATGGGCCGTGACTTTACCCTTCGCGCGATCCAGTTGCTTGACCATGGCTTTTTCCATGATCTTCATGCCCTGCTTGGTAAATGCCTTCTTCGCCAGACCGCTGATTTCCGCGTCTTCAACCGGCAGAACCCGATCCATGACTTCAACTACGGTCGTGTCAGCGCCCAACGTGTTGTAGAAGCTGGCAAATTCGATGCCAATTGCGCCGGAACCAATGACCAGCAACTTTTTCGGCATCCGCGGTGGTTGCAGCGCATGCTTGTATGTCCAGACCAGATCGCCGTCGGCCTCGAGGCCCGGCAGTTCGCGCGCACGGGCACCGGTGGCCAGGACGATATTCTTGGCGGTCAGTTCCTCGGTCCCCTTGTCGGTCTTTACGCTGACTTTCCCTTTGGCAGGGATTTTTGCCTCACCCATCACGACGGTGACTTTGTTTTTCTTCAGAAGATGTCCAATTCCGCCCGACAGTTGGGCTGCAACTCCGCGCGAGCGTTTGACGACCGCGTCAAGGTCATAGCCGACCTTATCTGCGCTCAGACCGAAATCCTTCGCGCGTTCCATCAGGTGGAAAACTTCGGAAGACCGCAGCAACGCCTTTGTCGGGATACATCCCCAGTTCAGGCAGATACCCCCCAAATGTTCGCGTTCGACAACAGCGGTTTTCAGACCCAGCTGTGCGCCGCGAATGGCAGCGACATATCCGCCGGGACCGGCACCGATTACGATCAGATCAAAAGATTGTGCTGCCATGTGTTCCTCTCGGCGCAGGTCGATTGAAAATTAGTTTACCATTAAACTATTCTCCGCAATGCATCAATATACCGTCTCCGCGACAAAAGCGACGCAAGGTCATCCAAATCGAAAGACGCGGATTTCTGCCTATACCGACGGGAGAACGGGCGTTAGAACAAAAACGGCGGAGTTCTCCGGCCTTTTCTGATCAAGCTTCAACTGAAAGATGACTCATGGCCAAAACGCTTAAAGATCTTGTACTTGCCCTGCTGAACGCGACTTTGCTTCTGCTGGCGCTGTGCCTGTTTTTGGGATGGAAACTGGCTTCGACCCTCGAGGGGATAACAACCGGGTTTGCTGAAAAGCTGCAGGTCGTGGCGCCCCTGCAGGAACAGGCACAAGGTATCAGGGATGAGATCAAGGGGTTGCGGGATGAACTGACACTGATCCATGTAAATGGTGACATTGTGGATAGCGCAGTAAAACTACGCGTGACAACCGCACTGGATCGGTTGCAAGAAACACAGGATCGTCTGCAATCGGTTCAGGAGCGCTTCACTGACCTGTCGGAGTCCCCGGACGAGTTGATCAATAATGCAATTCATACATCTGCCGACGCTATCGCCGACAGAGTCATCGCGATCCGTGAGTGTAAACCTGCGTCCTAGCTTGCGGCCTGCAATTCGCGAACTGTGGACCCGTAGCCACCTTTGCTTACATAAGCGGCTTCATGTTCCGTCATCTGCCGCGACAACGCCTCGTTGCGATAGGGGAAGCGACCGAACTTACGGATTACTTCGCGATGCGCGCGGGCGTGCAACAGGTTGCCCGGGTTGCATTCGCTGAGGTTCTGACAAATCAGGCGTACACACCGTTCCTGATCACACAGATTTTCCGAATGCATCATCGGAAGATAAAAGAACTGCCGGGCGGGTTCATCAATCTTCAGATCCCAGCCTTTGTCGACCGAACATTTCGCAGCCGCCAGCGCTGCACGATCCGTCGAGAATGCCTTGCCAGAGCCCCGGAACATGTTTCGCGGGAACTGGTCCGTCAAAATGATGTAGGCCAAAGCACCGCTGGGATAGGTGAGCCAAAGAGAAAACTTGCCCTCTTTCGCAGCTTCCCAGGTTTTTAAGAACTTGTCCCGGATTTTCGCGTCCAGCGCGTCATCCTGAATATACCATCCTTCGGGGCCAACTTCATCTAACCAAAAACTCAATACTTCTTCAGGCGTAACCATTGCCGTCACTCCGTGCATTGTCCTCCCCAGGGACGTAAAGTCATTTAAGGCCGTTTTACAGAAGTGTTACAGTAACATATTGCAACACTTGCGACATAAATCCGTGTCCTAGGCATCAACCCGCTCAGCCTGCTCGGCTTCGGCGGCTTCGATGGCAACCTCCTGCGCCAATTCAAACGCCACAGGCGAAGCCGTCGGGTAAAGCGTCGACATGGTGCCAGTTTCGTCGACCGGTACAGAAGCGCGCTGTGTCATACGGTATAGCGAATAGAAGGCCATCACGAATAACAGTGCGGCAATAAACAGAAAAAAGCCCGGTGGCCCGAAGATCGCATCGCCCATCAGCCAACCTGTGATCAGCGGGCCTGCAATTGCTCCAAGCCCGTTGATAAACACCAGACCGCCGGATGCGGCGGGCATGTCATCGTGGTCCAAGAAGTCATTCGTGTGAGCAATCAGCAGGGAATAAAGCGGGTTGGACATTCCGCCGATCAGGAAGGCCGCGCCCAGAAGGATTGGAAACGATACGCCGAAAAGCATGGCCACTGTTGACCCGCAGCCACCCAGCGTTGCGACGACAAGGATCAGCACACGCCGGTCCATACGGTCGGAAAACCAACCCAACGGGTATTGCAGTACCATCGCGCCGATATAAAACGAGGCGACAAAGGTCGAGATTTCGACCAGCGAAAGCCCTGCCCGCGCGCCGTAAACGGCGGCCATGCCGAACTGAGCTGAAAAGACGCCACCCAGCAGGAACATGCCCACGCAGCCCAGCGGTGATATCCCCATCAGCTGAAGCAACGTCATGGGTTTAGCGGTGTCAAATGCCGGGGTTGGTGAAATCGACAGCAAGATGGGCGCAAAGGAGACCGAAACAAGGATCGATGCGATCACGAATGTCTCATAGCCTGCCGGGTCGCCGACCAGCATAAGGGCCTGAGCACTGATGATCCCCGCCATCTGCACAATCATATACAGCGACAGCGCCTGCCCGCGGTTTTCATTGCTGGCCGCGTTGTTCAGCCAGCTTTCAGCGGTCACATAAACACCGGAAAAGCAGAAACCGATTACCACGCGCCCGAGAATCCAGGCGATCGGATCGGTCAGCATCGGGTACATGATCATCACAGCCGAGATGAACGAGGCCAGCGCCGCAAAAACACGTACATGGCCAACTCGCCGGATCATTTCCGGCGCCAGACGGGACCCACCCAGAAACCCAAGGAAGTATGCCGACATAACAAAGGACATCTCGAGGGTCGAGAACCCTTCGATTTCGCCGCGGACACCCAGGATTGTACCCTGCAGGCCGTTGCCGATCATCAGCAACCCCATACCGAGAAGAAGCGCCCATGCGCTGGAAAGAACCTGAAGCATCGGGGCCTCCGAAAATTGCCAATCTGTCTGTCCGCACCGCAGTCAGATCAAAAAACACTCTGATCGTGCTTGTCTATGATATTGCCAGCGCCTGATCCAGCGAACGCGCCATTCACGGGATTAAAAGCGACGCGTCTCCGTACGAAAAGAAGCGATACTTCCGGGCGATTGCGTTCGCGTAGACCTTGCGCATCCGATCCTGTCCCATCAGGGCCGAAACCAGCATCAACAAAGTGGATTTCGGCAGGTGGAAGTTGGTCATCAGCGCATCTGTGACGTTAAAACGAAAGCCGGGATAAATGAAGATATCCGTATCCCCTTCCCAGGCTTCGATCTCGCCATTTCGGGCCGCGCTTTCGATCAGACGCAATGCGGTGGTTCCCACAGGAATGACCCGCCCGCCCGCGGCTTTGGTCGCCCGGATATCGGCGGCGGCTTCGGCACTGACCCTGCCCCATTCTGCATGCATCTTGTGGGTTTTGACATCCTCGACCTTGACTGGCAGGAAGGTTCCGGCCCCGACATGCAGAGTGACATGAGTGATAGAAACACCCCGGTCCGCCAGCGCCTGCATCAAGGTTTCATCGAAATGCAACGACGCGGTCGGAGCGGCCACAGCGCCCGAATTTCTGGCCCAGATCGTCTGATAATCGGTCTTGTCCTGATCGTCTGCCGGGCGTTTCGCTGCGATGTAAGGGGGCAAGGGCATCGCGCCGGCCTGTTCAAGCGCCGCATCGAAATCCTGCCCCGTCAGGTTGAAGCGTAAAAAGGCCTGTCCGTCTGCGACGGTCTCCAGCGTCGCGCTCAGTTGGTCCGAGAAGCGGATTTCCTCACCCGGCTTCACCTTCTTCAACGGTTTGACCAAAGCGGACCATGTGCCGTCGGCCTGCGGATCCAGCAAAGTCGCCTGGATCGCGGCCGATACCGGCCCCTGCGCGCTGTCGCGATGGCGGTGTCCGTTCAGGCGTGCGGGGATCACGCGCGTGTCATTCAGCACCAGCCTGTCACCGGGCTCCAACCAATCGGGCAGATTGAACACATGCCCGTCCGAAATTGAATCCCCCTGCGCCACCAGCAAACGGGCCGAGGAACGCGGGCTGGCGGGCCGCGTGGCAATCAGGTCTTCGGGCAGATGGAAATCAAAATCGCTGAGTTTCATGGCCGCGCCATACAAGGCCGCGATAGATTCGGCCACAGTTGCGTTCAATGATCTTTTGGGGGGGAACCGTAGGTGCGTTTGGGCTCATCCGGCTTGGGTGCCTGGGCATTCGGTCCATCCGACACGGTGGGTGCAGGGGCTCGCATCAGGTCCCGCAGAAACAGGGGTGCCAGACCCGACAAAGGATTCACCGAAACCTTGGGGTTCGTCAGCGGCCCCTTCAGCGTGTAGTTGAAGCCAAAAACACCTTCACCCTTTCGGGTCAAAACGCTACCGATGGCATTCACCAGATAGATGGGTGAGATCGCCCCGCGCAAATTCAGTCGCTGGGCTACAGTATCAATGCTTCCGTCAAAAGACAGGCCCATCGACGGCCCAACCGCGCTGCCGCTGAGCACCTTGATCTCTGTCGGCGTGATCCGCATCCGGCTGTCGATTGCCGAAAAGAAAATGCCCTGCCCAGCCATTTCATTCACCAGCCCCACCAAGCTGATGGCATTCAGAAGCGCCGCCATGGCTGGCGCATCCTTGATCCTTGTATCTACGATCTTCAGGATCACGTCGTAATTTCCGGGACCTGCAACCGGCTCAAGTTGCAGGTCAAATCCTCCGCCCCGCGCCTGCGTTATCACCCCGGCCGAGCGCAAAACCGCCCCCGCGTCCTGTGATTTCAGGGTAACGGCGCTGCGCCCCGCGCGCGGCGTGACCTGACCCTGTACGGTCGCCCCGCCATTGACCTGTGCAGTGAAACCGCCGTTGACGCCCCCGGTTGTCGCAAACGCGCCTTTGAAACCGGTCAATGCAACGGCTTCCGTGATCTGCAGACGATCCAGCGCGACGTTCAGTCTTGGCCCGGCCCCTGCACCACCACCGCCACTGCTTTGGCCAAAGGTTGCCTTTGCCATGTTCATGACACCGCCCAGCACCCGAATGTCCGGGGCCCCGGCCCCGCGTGAGATCAGTTCGGCAGGCACGGCCAGCCAATCACCCAAATCGAACGAGCTGAAGCTGACCCGGTCAAACGCCCCCCCTTCGCGGAACGAAATCGACGCCTTGCTGCGCAGCCCTGCCGCGTCGATCTGCAACAGATCCACCTTCAACTGATCGCCGAGCGTCGCTTCGACATCCATCGTGCCCGCGCTTCCGTCAGCTTTACGCCAACCAAGTTCCGGTATCGCCAGACCAACGCCGACAAGATCAGACGTCGCCGTCAGCCTTGGCGGCTCTCCTCCACCGATACCCAATTCGAAATCGGCCGTCCCCTGCCCGGTCAGCATCCCGTTTGGCAGGCCGGCTTTGAGTTCATCCATGAGACGGGATGAGAGTTCAATCTGGCCGCTCAAGGTGCTGCGCTGCGCACCGCCGGTGCCAATCGGCTGGTTCCAGCGCGCCTGTACCGGCACAGCACCGAACAAACCGTAACCTTCAATGGCAATGTCGTTCTGATCACCGGTCAGCGTCAGACGGTCCGCGCTGACGGTGAAGCCGGGCACCAGCCGTTCGCTGAACAGGTTTCCCAGCTCACCGGTGAAATGAAACTCGGTATCCTCAAAATCCAGCCCCTTGTGCATTGGCAAGGCCAGCGTGCCTTCAACCTTCAGGTCGCCATCCGCCAGTTCAACCGGCAGATTTGCCTTGCTCATCAGTTGCAATGGTGGGCGCTCCAGCAGTGACAGGGCCGCCGTTGTGCTGCCGCTTGCCTGAATACGTGCGATGGCCGGAGAGGACTTCTTGATGGCTGTATCAGGAATAATGAAGGACGTGCCCGATGCGTCCACCGGCCCACCTACGTCAGGGGTCACGACCCCGCTTTGCGCGGTCACGGTGAACCGGTCGCTCAGCAGGCTTGCCTGCCCCTGTGCGTCCTGGACCGGAGGCAACGTTTTTGCAAATCGGACAGTCGTTTCACTGAACCCGAAGTCCAGATAGATATCGGGCTTGACTCCCGGTTTCAGCCGCAAAGCAAAATCCACGTTCGAAAGATTGCCTTGGTAGACGTTCTCGGAAACCCATTTCCTGGGTTTTGGGGCCAAACGCTCGGGCCAATAGTTCAACAGATCGTCGGATGGCATTTTGTCCAGATGGGCATCCAGACCACCGGCCCAGCCATCGGTCAGACCTTCCAGCCGCCCCGACGCAAGCAAACGGTGGCTGCCATCCTCAATCACCATCTGGCCAAGTCGCAGGCGAAATGGGGCAAGCTTCATCTGGAAATCAAGCTCGGCACGCGACAGTTCGAGCGTCTTGGGAAACAGATTGGCCGGGTTGATCCGGATGGCGCTCAGCCTCAACTGCGATGACAGGCTTTCAAGCACATTATTTTCCAGACCGTGCAAAAACGCCTTGCCGTCGGCATGTACGGACCCCCATGCCGACTCGATTGACACCTCGTTGAAATCCAGCGTCTGGCCTTTGGGATCGTAGGTGAAATACGTGCGCGCGGCTTCAAACGGGATCGGTTTGATATCCGCTGTGGGCTGTACAGCACCCGCCCCGAGGTTCAGCGTCGCAAACACCGGACCCAAAGCACCTTCGGGATCGAAACTGCCGCGCAACGCGCCAGAGATCGGAGTCTTGAGCACCTGCAACCACGACAGTGCCAGACTTTGCCCGGCAATATCCTCGGAGGGCAGATCAGTAATGGAAATGCCGAAACTGGCCTGCGGCGAACCCAGTGTACTTGTGTAATTTGCCTCGATCGTACTGGCGTAATCGCGCCCGGTCAGTACCGAAAACCCGGTGGAAAGCCGCATCTCACCTTCGCTGCGAATGGCCTGAATGTGGCCCCCGTCCAGAACCCAGGACCGGCCCAGGCGCAAATCCTGATAGCCCAGAGTGATCGCATCCAGTTCCACCGACGTCAGAGCGGACAGGAGCGGCGACAGGAATATCTCGTCGGCTTCCTCGATCAGTTGTGCCAGATCGGGCGCCTCTTGAACCGGCGCGCTGCCGGAGCCGACGGTCAGCGTCAGCGCACCGTCCAACCCCCGGGTCAGGTCGATCTGGGCACCGCTGAGCATGATACGCTTGGGCCGCACGTTACCGCGCAACAGGGGGCGCATCGCCAGGCTGGCCTGCAAGTCAGAAACCTGTGCGATTTGCTGACCTGCCGCATCGCTGATACTTACGTCGCTCAGCCGCAATCTGGGTCGCCACCCTTCGTGGATAACGAAAGTGACATCCCCAAAGCGGATCTGCAGCCCGCCCAGCGTCCTCTCCAGGCGGTCTTCGACCCGGTCGCGCAGCCAGGCGGGCGCATGCATCGTCTGGCCCAGAACCATGAATCCGGTGAAAAGACCCAGCAGAACCAACAGCGCGACACCCCGCATCGCCCACAGGCTGGCGGCGCGGCGGCGTGACCGTCGGCGTGGAGGCTGGCTGGCCTCTCCGGTCTGCTGTTCTTCGTTTTCCGTCAAAGCGTTCACTACACCTTTCAACCTGCTAGGGCCGCCCTATAGTCCGCTAAACCGAACTTGACCAATTCAACGGAGTTTCCAATGCCCGATGTTTCAGACATAGCCCCCGATTTCGCCCTGCCACGGGACGGAGGCGGTGAAATTACCTTGTCGGACCTGCGCGGCCAAGCCGTCGTCTTATTCTTTTACCCCCGTGATGATACGCCGGGCTGCACCAAGGAATCCATCGGTTTCTCGGAACAACTTCAGAGCTTTGCGGAAGCTGGCGCTCAAGTTTTCGGCATCTCGAGGGACAGTGTGGCCAAGCATGACAAATTCGTCGCCAAGCATGGACTGACCACGCCGCTGTTGTCAGACGAGGGATCGACCACTTGCGAGGACTACGGGGTCTGGGTGGAAAAGAACATGTATGGGCGCAAATCCATGGGGATCGAAAGATCAACCTTTCTGATCGACGCTGAAGGTCGGATCGCCCGGGTCTGGCGCAAGGTCAAGGTGCCCGGTCACGTCGACGAAGTGCTGGAGGCTGTACGCGCACTTTAGGTTCGGCCCCCTCGACCCAGGCGACCATACGGTCTATCAACCGCGCGACACCAGGCTACTGCGGAGGATACCCGTGTCCGACACGCTGACGACAATGGCGACCGAAGTTCTGACCACGGCAGATGGGCGGGCCAAGACCGCGCTTTCCAAGCGCCATGCCGCCGCATGGTTTGCTGCCCGCAAGGGTGAAGCGCGGCGGATTGAAATCGGCACCGCCACGCCACCTCTGAACCCTGCCCGGCCGGAAAGGCCCGAACTGCGGTCACCACGCGATGTACCCAAACGCCGCCCCGGCTCCGAGGCCGGTCGCATCGCGCTGTTACACGCGGTGGCCCATATCGAGCTGAATGCAGTGGACCTGCACTGGGATATCATCGCCCGGTTCGGTCACATCCCCATGCCGATCGGGTTTTATGACGATTGGGTCAAATGCGCCGAAGAGGAGTCGCGCCATTTCGAAATGGTCTGTGATTGCCTTGAACAGATGGGCAGTTTCTATGGCGCCCTGCCCGCCCATGCCGGAATGTGGCGCGCGGCTGAAGATACGGCCGACGATTTGATGGGGCGGCTGGCGGTGGTGCCAATGGTGCTGGAGGCACGTGGTCTGGACGTCACGCCGGGCATGATCGAAATCTTCCGCAAGGCTGGTGCAGATGACGCCATCGCCGCGCTTGAGGTGATCTACGCCGAAGAGGTCGGCCACGTGGCATACGGCTCGAAATGGTTTCATTTTCTGTGTGGACGCGAAAACGCCGACCCAAAAGACGTGTTCCACCAGCTTGTCCGGCGCTACTTTCATGGCGCCCTGAAACCACCTTTCAATGAAGAGAAACGCGCCGAAGCCGGGCTGCCTCCGGATTTTTATTGGCCCCTCACTGAAGAGATGCCATTGCCGGGAAGCACATGATCTGGGGGCCAATGCGGCTGTTTAGGCAAAATCCCGCCGACAATTGGCCCGTTACCGGCTGTTAAGTTGTCTCTCCGGTCAACAAACTTGCCCAAATCGAACCGGCCCTCTATGCACTTCGCCCAAGGGACGGCTATCACTCACGACCGGTCCCGAATATGGGGACGAGAGAGGGAAGACGCGTGCGAACACGTCTGGCAATCAAAATTCACTCACTGCTCGAGCGGCACTTTCCCGAGCGCAGAGTTTTTCTGAAATCCGACCAGGACACCCGGTTCATCCGGCTGAGTTCCGAAACCCAGATTGTGGCGGTTGCCGGTGTGGCCATCATGGTCGGCTGGACCGCCGTTGCCACGGCCATCCTGCTGATGGACAGTATCGGGTCGGGCAATTTCCGCGATCAGGCAAGGCGCGATCAGGCGACATATCAGGAACGGCTGAATATCATCTCGGAAGAACGCGACGCGCGCGCGCAGGAGGCATTGGCCGCGCAGGACCGGTTCAACGCCGCGCTTGAGCAGATTTCCGTCATGCAATCAGAACTGCTGGCATCGGAAAATCGCCGCCGTGAATTGGAAACCGGGATCGACGTGATCCAGACCACGTTACGCGCGACGATGAAGCAGCGCGAAGAGGCGCGAACCGAGTTGGCCCAAGTGCAACAGGGCACCGATGGGGGCGACGTCTACATGGCCGCTGCCGCGAACCCCGCGCAAATGGGTTTCATGACCGAAGCGCTGGCGCGGACGGCGCAGGAACGCGATCAGATCGCCGCCAATGCCCGCGATGCATTGGATCAGCGTGACGAGCTTGAACTGGAAATCCGCCTGATGCAGGAGCGCAGCGACGAGATTTTCCGGCAACTGGAAGAAGCGATGGTCATTTCTGTCGAGCCCCTGGATAAGATGTTCCAGCAGGCAGGTATGCCCACAGACCGTATCATCGAAGAGGTCCGGCGCGGATATAGCGGTATGGGCGGTCCGCTGACCCCTTTATCCTTCAGCACGCGCGGTGAGGAGTTATCTCCGGAAGAAATCCGCGCGAACCGTCTGCTGCAGCAGATGGACCAGTTGAACCTCTACCGTATTGCAGCGGAAAAAGCGCCCTTTGCGAGCCCGGTGCGTGCCGCGGTGCGATACACCAGTGGCTATGGCACCCGTCGTGACCCCAAAACCGGTGGGCGCCGCATGCACAGTGGTGCAGATTTTGCCGGACCGCACGGCACGGATATCTTTGCCACGGCCGATGGCGTTGTCACCCATGCGGGCTGGCAGTCAGGCTTTGGGCGGCTGGTAAAGATCAAGCACGCGTTCGGACTTGAGACACTTTACGCTCATAACACAAAGATCCGCGTGAAGGTCGGTCAAAGGGTCTCGCGCGGGGATCATATTGCTGATATGGGTAGCACCGGACGGTCAACCGGCACGCATCTGCACTATGAGGTGCGGTCGAACGGGAGACCTGTGAACCCAATGACTTACATCAAGGCTGCGAGAAATGTTTTCTAAGAGCAAAATCAACGAGCCCGGTTCCAAGGCACCTGAAGCGGCCAAGCCGGCCGCCCCGGCAACACCGGCAGCACCCACCTCGACCGAGACCAAGGCCAGCACTCCGCCCAAGCCGAAGCCACCAGCATCGGTTCTGTCGTCGGACCTGCACATCACAGGCAACATCAAGACGTCCGGCGACATCCAGGTGGAAGGCACCGTCGAAGGCGATATTCGCGCCCATTTGCTGACCATTGGCGAGACGGCCACCATCAAGGGTGAAGTGACTGCCGATGACGTGGTGATCAATGGCCGCATTGTCGGCCGGGTCCGCGGCCTGAAGGTCCGCCTGACTTCGACCGCACGGGTTGAAGGCGACATTATCCACAAGACCATCGCCATCGAAAGCGGTGCGCATTTCGAAGGTTCGGTGCAGCGTCAGGACGACCCGCTGAACCCTGGCCGCAGCGGCAAGTCGGGTGCTAACCCGGCAGCGGAAGTCAGCCAGTAACCTCTGCTGAAACAGCAATAGTCTGGAGAACGCCGCAGCAACACTGCGGCGTTTTTCTTTGACTGCATCCGGGCCTTCTAGGTCTCACGCTGGTTCCACGTGGCATTGGTTTCTATGATTCCCGCAACTGCAATTGCCTTTTCGGCAAGTTCTGCCTTGGTGTCGTCTGCAAAAGCCAGCTTCTAAAACCTCTGATGCATCTCTTTTGATGTGTAGAAGTCGAATATTCTGGAGTTGTTCGGGCTTGGCCAAAAGGCGGTGATCCAAATCGCCTCGCGACCAGGAACGCGACCGGCGCACCAGTCGTTCCAGAACCGGCAGACCAGCTTGTCATCGGCAACATCCGCAACCTGCGCCAGCAGGGTTTCCAATGGCCACCCACCCAGGCTGAACATACAGATCGTATCATCCAGGTAATCATGCCCTTGCCGGTCGATCTCGCGCATCAGGAAGAGGCGCTGAAACCGATCGAGCACATTCCATTCCTCGGCTGACCAGTTATCCGGGTTGCCGGTTTCAAACCGGCTCAGGCTGACTTCAAGCCCGTTCGAGCTGACGTCTTCATCACATGCCAGCACTTCCAGTATACGTGGGAGGAGATAGGCCCAAATTATCTTATCGACGCCTTTCGGATCACATGCCGCAAAGAACCAATCCCGAATATAGTGCAGAGGCAGATCTTCAATACCCGGATTGAAGAAATCCGCTTCGATGGACGCCTCCATGCAGCACCCTTCGCAGACGCCGGTTCGTGTTGGCTTGGGGTAGGAAAAAACGCGATATGCATCTTCGATGACACCGGCGAACGGATGGTCCCCGGGCAGTTTTGCACTGAGAGGCATTTTCCGTTTTTGACCCATCCAAGATTTGACCTTGATCGCAATCGACTGAACAAGACATACCGCTGAGGTCCGGTCACTGAAACACTCATCAGGTATCTACATAGAATCTCGAGCCTCGGATGTAATGCGCTTGCCGCAGTCGGCAACTGGCGGCGGTCAATAGAACATCAACTAAGGATGCTTATGCGACGCGGGTTTCGCTTCAGCTGTGCTCAGGCGAATGAGCAGCGAAGCCAGGGCGTCCTCGACAGTCTGTTGAGTGCGGCCCGCTTTCGCAAAAAAGTTCTCCGATTTCATTAGTTTCACAAAACGTGTTTTTTGAATTAACCTGAAAATCATTGTTTTCTGGAGGACTTTTGATGTCATCAAAACTAATGGCAGAGTTTTTCGGCACCTTCTGGTTGGTGCTGGGCGGGTGCGGCAGTGCGGTACTTGCTGCAGGTGTAGCTGATGTTGGTATTGGCTGGCTGGGCGTTTCCTTTGCGTTCGGCCTGACCGTGCTGACAATGGCCTATACGGTCGGGCATATTTCAGGCGGACATTTCAACCCTGCCGTCAGCCTGGGGCTTATGATTGGCGGCCGGTTTCCGGCCAAGGATCTGTTGCCCTATTGGGGCGCGCAGGTGGTCGGCGCGGTTGTTGCGGCGATTGTTCTGTATCTGATCGTCAGCGGTGCACCCGGTTTTGAAGGCGTGGGCGGGTTTGCATCGAACGGGTACGGTGATGCATCGCCCGAAGGGTATTCGATGATGTCTGCACTAATCATCGAGATCGTTCTGACGGCGTTCTTCATTCTGATCATTCTGGGTGCGACATCTGCCGGCGCGCCTGCGGGTTTTGCCCCGATTGCAATCGGTCTGGGCCTGACTCTTATCCACCTGATCTCGATCCCGGTTACGAATACGTCGGTCAACCCGGCGCGGTCGACCGGTGTGGCGCTGTTTGCGGATGGTCCGGCGCTGGCGCAGCTGTGGCTGTTCTGGGTCGCGCCGCTGATCGGGGCCGCGATCGGAGCGGTAATCTGGAA
Organism: Ruegeria sp. BG6; assembly: GCF_056538465.1. Lineage (NCBI taxonomy): Bacteria > Pseudomonadati > Pseudomonadota > Alphaproteobacteria > Rhodobacterales > Roseobacteraceae > Ruegeria > Ruegeria sp. BG6. The sequence continues at coordinate 824,355 of NZ_JBQFTB010000001.1, forward strand.
AGTAATGTCCCCAGAAGACTAGGGCGAATTCTGTCGGAGGCCGTTAAGGGCGGCCTCCGACCATCCATTGCCCGTTCGGCCAGAAGGCATGAAAGGCAAAGGCAAACATGACATCATGGACAACGTCCCTGCCCTTGTCATCCCGCACGCGGATCGATCCGATATCACGCCCTTTTGCAATCCGCCCCGTGTCCAGCGCCGAGGCCTGACCCGGTGACCACCGTATCGTCAGCCCCGCTTCCTGCACTTCATGTTCTTCGCTCAGGCGCGTCAGGGGCCACGCCTTGTCCCCCACCCGAACGACCCGTTCAAGCGGAGGGATACCGTGCGGCGGGTCTTGTCCGGAGTACAGAAACGGTCGACGCGACGTGTCATAGCCCCGATAGGGGTTGCGCCCATAGTCGCGGTTGTAGGCGGGTTCAGCCATCACCAGCCCGTCGGGATTGCGGGCGCTGAAATCGGCCCAGCTTTCCATCCAAACCGGCAAAGTCCTGAGTTCGCGACCTGTCATGCGTCCGACAATGGCCTGACCCGTCGCCTGCTGCCACCAGCTTTGGGTTTCGCGGTCATACATCACCATATCGGAATGACGCAGTTTGCCGGTGACGCCAAAACTCAACACACGATTGGACAATCGCCGATCAAACACGATGGCCGAGTTGCAAAGCGGGCAAAATGTAACGGCGATGGGGGTGCTGCCGATACGGTCGTTCACGATCTCATGCCACATCAGATAGCGGATTGGATAGGCGCGTGGCGCGTCTCCCGCCAGTTCCACAGTTATCACAGGTTCGACATCTGCAAGCGAGCCATTGGAAACGGGGACAAAGCCGGGATCGTCCAATGCCGGAATCCCATCTTTCGGCGGACCACCAGACCGGATTTCGGACCAGTTTGTTACTGCGGATTTTCTGAAATCGGTCTCTGGCCATTCCGCACGCCATTCATCAGGGCCGGCTCCTGTGGCGGTGGCCCACATCATCAACGCACATGTGAAGAGAACGCGCATCAGCCCACCTCTTGACGTTCTGACATGCTGACGCAGCTTTCCCCCTTGGACCAGACCGATACACGCAAAATTGAATGCACCGGATCGGGGCAAAGAAGCTGCCGCTGGCACCCAATTCTGTCGCCATCATCGGCCAAAATCATTGGCCGTCAGAACCGGCGCACCATTCAAGGAGGCTATCCTGGCGGATTTTTCACAGGCAATCGCCGATGCGATCCCTGCTGCTGCAATGTTGACACTGAAAGATGTAAGCCACTTCGCTTCGTTTCAGGCGCCGGAAGCTCATACCGTGCGATCCACGTTTTCATCGATGGGTAGCGGAATGGAAAAACCCGGCGCGAAACAGCGCCGGGTTTGAGGTATTACTCGGTCACGGTGACTTTTTTCATCACGTCAGGCTGCCCGATGACGGCACCGTTCTGCCCTTCACCGCGTTTGATCGCATCAACAACATCCATGCCGTCCGTGACTTTTCCGACGACCGTGTACTGGCCGTCCAAAAACGGACCAGGCTCGAACATGATGAAGAACTGCGAGTTGGCGCTGTTGGGGTTATTACCCCGCGCCATGCCTACAACGCCACGATCGAACGTCACGTCCGAAAACTCGGCTGGCAGGTCCGGACGTTTGGAACCGCCGCGCCCGGCCAAACCCGCGTTGAACTCATCAGAGTTCTGATCGCCGAAATGCACGTCACCCGTCTGTGCCATGAACCCGTCAATCACGCGGTGGAAGATCACACCGTCATACTGACCTTCGCTGGCCAGCGCCGCGATCTGTTCAACATGTTTGGGGGCTACGTCGTCGAACAGGTCGATGGTGATGGTGCCATTGGCCCCTTGACCTTCGACTTCGATCTCAAGCCCGGTTGCCAGCGCCGGGCCGGCAATCAGAGCAAAAACTGCCGCCAGCTTATGCATCTGCCGCCACCTTGACGCTGACCATCCGATCGGGGCTTGCAGGCGGCTCGCCGCGGGTGATGGCGTCGACATGCTCCATGCCTTCGATAACGCGTCCGTAAACGGTGTACTGGCCGTTCAGGAAATGATTGTCCTTGAAGTTGATGAAGAACTGCGAATTCGCCGAGTTCGGGTTCTGTGACCGGGCGGCGCCCAGCGTTCCCCGGTCGTGGGGCAGTTTCGAGAATTCCGCCGGAACGTTCGGCAGGGACGAACCGCCGGTACCTGCCATACGCAGGTTGAACCCGTCTTCCATGTCGCCATGCTGTACGTCGCCGGTTTGCGCCATGAAACCGTCGATCACACGGTGAAAGGCCACGTTGTCGTATTCGCCTGCACGTGCCAGTTCCTTCATCCGCTCACTGTGTTGGGGCGCCACGTCCGGCAGAAGCTCGATGACGACATTGCCATCCTTCAGTTCGATGATGATGGTGTTTTCGGGATCCTTGATCTCGGCCATTTGGCCCTCCTGTCGTTTATCTTGCGCAAATACCTATGATGCGGGCGCATGAATGCCAAGTGACGCATTGACCTGAATGCAAAATGCAGGAAAAGAACCGCCTAGATCGGTTCAAAATGACGAGGATTGGGCGATGAGCTGGAAAACGCTGGACGATATGGACATGGGCGACAAACGCGTTCTGGTGCGCGTGGACATCAACGTTCCGGTCGTGGACGGCGTTGTGACCGATGCAACCCGTATTCAGCGGATCGTTCCGACCGTCCGCGATATCCTGAACGCGGGCGGCAAACCTATCCTGCTGGCCCATTTCGGACGCCCCGGCGGTGAACGCCGCGAGAGCCTGTCTCTGAAACAGCTGGTACCGACCCTGGAGGCCGCCTTTGGAGCCGAGGTCCTGTTTGCCGCCGATTGCGTCGGTGCCGAAGCCGAACTGGCCGCGCAGGAACTGAAGCCCGGTCAGGTGCTGCTGTTGGAAAACACCCGTTTCCATGCGGCAGAGACCAAGAACGATGCGGACCTGGCCGCAGGTATGGCACGCCTGGGTGATCTGTATTGCAACGACGCGTTCTCCGCCGCGCACCGCGCCCACAGCTCGACCGAGGCGCTTGCCCGTTTGCTTCCCGCTTGCGCCGGTCGTCTGATGCAGGCCGAACTTGAGGCACTGGAAGGCGCCTTGGGTTCGCCGAAACGCCCCGTCACTGCCGTTGTCGGTGGGGCCAAGGTATCGACCAAGCTGGAGTTGCTGGGCAATCTAATCGACAAGGTCGACTATCTGGTCATTGGCGGAGGTATGGCGAACACATTTCTTGTCGCCAAGGGCATTGATGTCGGGAAATCGCTGGCCGAGACCGCGATGAAGGACACGGCTGCGGAAATTCTGGCAAAGGCGGAGACGTCGGGCTGCACGATTGTCCTGCCCCGCGACATCGTGATCGCCCAAAAGTTCGAAGCCCATGCACCGCATCAGGTTCTGCGGTCTGATGGATGCCCCCCGGAGGGTATGATCCTGGATTCCGGTCCCGAAAGCGTCGCGGCCATCACCGAAATCTTTGCCCAAAGCCAGACCCTGATCTGGAACGGCCCGCTGGGTGCCTTCGAGCTGGAACCCTTCGACGCTGCCACAAACGCCGCGGCCCTGAAAGCGGCTGCGCTGACCCGGTCGGGCAAATTGATCTCGGTTGCTGGGGGGGGCGACACGGTCGCCGCCCTTAATGCGTCGGGGGCAGCCAGCGATTTCACCTACATCTCAACCGCCGGCGGCGCGTTTCTTGAGTGGATGGAAGGCAAAACCCTGCCCGGCGTTGCGGCATTGGAAGGCTAGTCTTAAAGACAAATTGGCTGCATTTCGCGCCTCATGATAAACTCTCCTTATTGAATTGGAGATTTTGTCATGAGGTACCTTGCCTGCCTGATCGTTGCATTGATCCCCGCCTATTCCGCCGCACAATCCAGTTGTAGCGGACAAACCCAACTCGACGCCAATTTCTGCGCCAAAGAAAAATGGGAAATCGCGGATCGCGAGTTGAACCGTATCTGGGCCGAAGTCAAACCGCTGGCCGATGCGCGTGGGAACGGTAAATCCCTGTTGAACGAACAGCGCGCCTGGCTGAAAGCGCGTGACGCCACCTGCGACCCGGAGCTGGCAAGCGATGGCAGCGCGGCGCCCATGTTCTATTGGGCCTGCATGGAGCAGCAAACTCTGACCCGCAATCAGGCGCTGGCGGCATGGCGCTGAGAAGCCTAATCGGCAATTCGCAAAAAAGTGCGAATCAAGGGATTCACAACGCGAACCGCCTGTGACATAGTGCGATCAGATGTCCGCAAAGGGCACGTTTTTGAGGCAGACTTCATACGGCGGTTAACAGAGTGTCCCGTTCCCATCGGCCCGGTTTGGGCTCAGTTTTGTTCTTCATGGTGGCTTTCATGCTGGGTGTCTATTTCACCTTCGCCGCCGTGCAGGGAGATTTTGGCCTGTTCAGACGGGTCGAGATTGCTGCGGAACGGGACGCTCTGTCGCGCGATCTGGCCCGGCTTGAGGCTGAGACCTCGCAAATGGAAAACCTGACCCGTCGCCTGTCGGACACCTATCTGGATCTTGATTTGCTGGACCAGCAGGCCCGTTCGGTTCTGGGTATGGTCCGCACGGATGAAATCGTCATTCACTGATCCCTGAGGTTTCAGATTTTTCATCGAAAAACCTTTGCCCGCAGTCTTTTAACGAAGACCGCAAGGCCAAGGATCGCGCATCCTGCCCCTGCGTTACTTTTACTCTCGCCAGATGCGGCCAAATGTTCTATGAGATAGTTTAACGCTAAACTATCTTGCCGAAAGGGGGAGATTGCCACAATGGCTGCGCGAAAAACCACAAAGAAACCAAACGTTTCTGCGGACGAACTCAAACTCTATTATCGCGAAATGTTGCTAATCCGCCGATTCGAGGAGAAGGCGGGACAACTATACGGTATGGGTCTGATCGGCGGATTTTGCCATTTGTACATCGGTCAGGAGGCCGTTGTGGTCGGTCTCGAAGCTGCCGCCGAAGAAGGCGACAAGCGCATCACCTCCTATCGTGATCATGGCCATATGCTGGCCTGCGGCATGGATCCCGGCGGCGTGATGGCCGAACTGACCGGGCGCGAGGGCGGCCTGTCCAAGGGCAAGGGCGGCTCGATGCACATGTTCTCGAAAGAGAAACATTTCTACGGCGGCCACGGCATCGTGGGCGCGCAGGTGCCATTGGGCGCGGGTCTGGCCTTTGCCGACAAGTACAAGGGCAACGGAAGGGTGACATTCACCTATTTCGGCGACGGAGCGGCGAACCAGGGTCAGGTGTATGAAACCTTCAACATGGCTGCCCTGTGGGATCTTCCCGTTGTCTTCGTGATCGAGAACAACCAGTACGCCATGGGCACTGCGCAAGCCCGCTCTACCTCGACCCAGGACATTTACGTTCGCGGAGAAGCCTTTGGCATTCCCGGCGAGATCGTCAACGGCATGGATGTTCTGGCCGTCAAGGAGGCCGGCGAAAAGGCCGTCGCCCACTGCCGCGCGGGCAAGGGTCCGTATATCCTTGAGGTCAAGACTTATCGCTACCGCGGCCACTCGATGTCCGACCCGGCCAAGTATCGCACACGGGAAGAAGTTCAGAAGGTCCGCGAGCAAAGCGACCCGATCGAACATGTGCGCGAGCTGCTGTTGTCCGGCAAACACGCGACAGAAGATGATCTGAAAGCAATCGACAAAGAGATCAAAGAGGTCGTCAACAAGGCCGCCGAATTCTCGAAAGAAAGCCCCGAGCCGTCGCTGGACGAGCTCTGGACCGACATCTACGCCTGAGAGGACGAATAAGACATGGCAACCGAAATTCTCATGCCCGCCCTTTCGCCCACGATGGAAGAGGGCACGCTGGCCAAATGGCTGGTCAAGGAAGGCGACACCGTTTCATCCGGCGATATCATGGCCGAGATCGAAACCGACAAGGCCACGATGGAGTTCGAAGCCGTCGACGAAGGCATCGTTGGCAAGATCCTGATCGAGGAAGGCACTGAAGGGGTCAAGGTGAACACTCCAATCGCCATTCTGGTTGAGGAAGGTGAAGACGCCTCGGCCCTGCCGTCGGCCGCGCCCGCTGCTGAAGTGGCGCCCGAGGCTGCCCCGGCGGCCGTCGCTTCTGCGGCTCCGGCTGCTGCACCGGCGGCACCGGTGGTGGATCTGTCCCCCGACTGGCCGGCAGATGCCGAAATGAAACCCCAAACCGTTCGCGAAGCCTTGCGCGACGCCATGGCCGAAGAAATGCGTGGCGATGAGGACGTTTACCTGATGGGCGAAGAAGTCGCCGAATATCAGGGCGCCTACAAAATCTCGCAGGGCCTGCTGGACGAATTCGGCAGCAAGCGTGTGATCGACACTCCGATCACCGAGCACGGGTTTGCCGGTATCGCGGTAGGTTCGGCCTTTGGTGGGTTGAAACCGATTGTCGAGTTCATGACCTTCAACTTCGCCATGCAGGCAATTGACCAGATCATCAACTCGGCCGCCAAGACACTTTACATGTCCGGCGGTCAGATGGGTTGTCCGATCGTGTTCCGTGGCCCGAACGGCGCAGCGGCACGCGTTGCAGCCCAACACAGCCAGGACTATGCGGCGTGGTACATGCAGGTGCCCGGCCTCAAGGTTGTCATGCCTTACTCTGCCGCTGACGCAAAAGGTCTGCTGAAGTCTGCCATCCGCGATCCCAACCCGGTCGTTTTCCTGGAAAACGAAATCCTGTATGGTCGCAGCTTTGACATGCCTCAGGTCGACGACCTGACCGTCCCGCTGGGCAAGGCCCGTATCTGGCGCGAAGGTTCCGACGTCACCATCGTCAGCTTCGGTATCGGCATGCAGTTCGCACTGGAAGCCGCCGACAAGCTGGCCGGAGAAGGTATCAACGCCGAAGTGATAGACCTGCGCACAATCCGCCCGATGGATACAGGTGCAATCATCAATTCCGTGATGAAGACCAATCGCCTGGTGACTGTCGAGGAAGGTTGGCCGCAAGGTTCGGTTGGCAGCTATATCTCATCCGTGGTGATGCAGGAGGCGTTCGATTACCTCGACGCGCCGGTCATCAACTGCACCGGCAAGGATGTTCCGATGCCCTACGCTGCAAACCTGGAAAAACTGGCGCTCGTGACCACCGATGAGGTGATCGCAGCCGTCAAACAAGTGACGTACCGCTAGGCGATGATTGCAAGGAACGCAGATTATCCTTCGGGAGCAGACTGGCTTTTTGAAAGCCTCGATGCCGCACGAAAGGACAACAACCGCAATCTGCTTTATGTTTGCACAGCGTTCCTTGCCGTTTCCTTCATCAGCATAGCTTTGAATCTGGAAGGCCTAAACGGGATCGAGTTTCAGTTTTCCTTTATCGTTGGAAGTCTGACCGACGCCTGGCCTATCCGGGCAATGCTAAGCGTTGCCTGTATCGTTTCGTATGCTTCCGTCATCTACATCGTGCTCGAGCAGCAACGCTTGCAGCTTGGCATGAATTACCTGGCGGTTTTGGATCACAGCGACGCGGCGGCACTGGGAAACTTCACTGAGTGGCTGAAGACAAACCACCCGCATGTGTCGCGCGCGCGTTCCATGGTGATTGGTGTGTTCGTCACCTTTTGTGCCGCTATTCTGCTTATCGACATCGCAACGCTGATCTACTCATTCTCGAAGTAAGAGGACATGAAGACATGCCCACCGAAATTCTGATGCCCGCCCTTTCACCCACCATGGAGGAAGGAACACTTGCCAAATGGCTGGTCAAGGAAGGCGACACCGTCGCCTCGGGTGACCTGCTGGCCGAAATCGAAACCGACAAGGCCACGATGGAGTTCGAGGCCGTCGACGAAGGTGTTGTTGGTAAGATCCTGATCCCGGAAGGCACCGAAGGGGTCAAGGTCAACACCGCTATTGCGGTTCTTCTGGACGATGGCGAAAGCGCCGATGATATCGCGGCCTCGCCTGCCGCTGCTCCAGCGGCTGCGCCTGCAGCCGCCGCCGGCAACGAGGCAGCCGCGCCCGCGGCACCCGAGGCACCGGCCCCTGCCCCGGCTGCTCCGGCCAAAGCCGATGGCGGACGCATCTTTGCATCACCTCTGGCCAGACGCATCGCGGCGCAGAAAGGCCTGGATCTTGCGCAATTGTCCGGATCGGGTCCCCATGGCCGCATCGTCAAGGCAGATGTGGAAGGCGCGACAGCAACCGCACCTGCTGCGGCACCCGCCGCAGCCGCGTCAGCACCTGCAGCGGCGGCGGCTCCAACTGGCCCATCCGCCGATATGGTTGCCCGCATGTACGAGGGTCGTGAATACGAAGAGATCAAACTCGACGGGATGCGCAAGACCATCGCCGCGCGTCTGGGTGAAGCTAAACAGACCATCCCGCATTTCTATCTGCGCCGCGACATCAAGCTGGATGCACTGCTCAAGTTCCGCAGCCAATTGAACAAACAACTGGAGAGCCGTGGCGTAAAGCTGAGCGTCAACGACTTCATCATCAAGGCCGTCGCCAACGCGTTGCAACAGGTCCCGGAATGCAACGCCGTCTGGGCGGGCGATCGGGTGCTGCAACTGAAGCCGTCGGATGTCGCCGTTGCGGTTGCAATCGAAGGTGGCCTGTTCACACCAGTTCTGCAGGACGCCGACACCAAATCGCTTTCGGCGCTGTCGACCGAGATGAAGGACCTCGCCGGTCGTGCCCGTGAACGCAAGCTGGCACCGCATGAATATCAGGGCGGTACATTCGCGGTTTCGAACCTCGGCATGTTTGGTATCGACAATTTCGACGCCATCGTGAACCCGCCCCATGCAGGTATTCTGGCCGTTGGTACAGGGTTGAAGAAGCCGGTTGTGGGTCAAGATGGCGAACTGACGGTCGCCACGGTCATGTCGGTCACAATGTCGGTTGATCACCGGGTCATTGACGGCGCGCTTGGTGCACAGCTGCTGCAAGCCATCGTGGACAACCTTGAAAACCCAATGGTCATGCTGGCCTGAAACAAGACAACAGCCTCGCCGCATCCTTGATCCGGCGAGGCTTTGCCCCTTGTTCAGGATGTGAGAGGGCGTGATCGTCATCGTCCTTGTTCGGAATGACCGGCGTCTCGAATCTCATTGCGCATGGCTCCTTTACCTGTCGGAGTGCAATGACCTCTGCGAAATCAGTCAGAGTTTTGCTGATGCTCATTTTTGCTGGCGACAGCACTTCCAGCGCCATTAAGGGCCAAGCCCAACAACTATCCGCGCGAAAATTCCCGTTTCAGTTCATCTGATCCTGCTGCATTCGCAAGACAGAAAACGGCGCGATAGTGTGATCAAAGAGCGCAAGAAGCGATGGGAAGAAAGAAGGTGCGAGCGGTCGGAGAAAATGAACAACCGCTCGAGCTGATTTGCCTTACTGATCTTTGCCCAGCATGTGGTCCATCGAGATCGACGGCTGATCACAGCCCGCCTCACCCACGATCTTGGCAGGAATGCCCGCCACGGTCTTGCAAGGCGGAACCTCCTGCAGCACCACCGATCCGGCGGCTATGCGACTGCAGTTACCGACCTTGATATTGCCAAGCACTTTGGCCCCGGCCCCAATCAGAACACCGTTTCCGATCTTCGGATGGCGCTGTTCTTCTTCCTTGCCGGTTCCGCCAAGCGTCACAGAATGCAGCATCGAGACATTGTCACCCACAACGGCGGTTTCCCCGATCACGATGGAGTGTGCGTGATCGATCATGATGCCTTTTCCGATCTGCGCGGCCGGGTGAATGTCGATCCCAAAGATCTCGGACGAACGCATCTGGAAGAAATAAGCCAAGTCATGACGGCCCTTGCGCCACAACCAATGCGCGACACGATACGCCTGCATTGCCTGGTAGCCTTTGAAATACAAAATGGGCTGCAACAGCCGGTGGCAGGCCGGGTCGCGTTCGTAGACTGCCATCAGATCGGCCCGCGCTGCTTCTATCAATCCATGGTCGTCGGCATAGGCCTCGTCCACGATCTCGCGCAGAACCATCATCGACATCTCGTTCGAGCACAGCTTGGCCGCCACCCGATACGACAGCGCACGTTCAAGGCTGCGGTGATGGAGGATACACGCGTGCACCAACCCGCCCATCAGTGGCTCTTTTTCAACAGCCGCGTGCGCCTCGGCCGTGATCCGATCCCAGACCGGATCCATATTTCTCACTTTGGTGCGCGTTTCAAACATAGCTATTGATCCCTTGCTGCGCCTAGAATGCCATTTAGTTGTAAAAACACCAAACGCAAACCCTTGATCCGCAGTGTAACGAAAATGAATGAGTCCGAACTGGCCGATTTCGAAACACAAATTCGCGACCGATTGCGCGAACTGGCCGCGCAATCAGAGGCGGGCAAAGAGGCCCAGGCGATTGTTCAGTTGGATCAACAGGCCGTGGGGCGCCTCAGCCGAATGGATGCGCTGCAAAATCAGGCCATGGCCAAGGCGCAGCAAGCGAACCGGGATCTTGAGGCGCGCCGATTGCAAGCGGCCCTGACACGGATCGGCGATGGTGAGTTCGGATATTGCGAGGATTGCGGCGATGAAATCCCGCGCGGGCGGCTAGACCTTGATCCAGCCGCCGGCAAGTGTGTCAGCTGCGCGTCCGGCTAACCAGAAAGCGGATCAGTTGGCTCAGAACCATCTCAAAGCACAGGCAATATTGAATATCTCCAAAGTCCGGTTCATCCGCCAGCAGACGGCTCCGTGCCGCGGCCATCAACGATCCGTTGCCGAATATCGGATGCAGTTCGCCGGTTCGCCTGACATGTTGATCGGCCAGCTCAGCCTCGGCGATCATCACGGCGCATAGTTTCCGACGCTCCCACTGCGGCGCGGCCAACAAGGCCCGCGCCGCAGCACTGACATCCCCGTGAAGGACAGGACGCACGGATTTGCCTATCCGACCAGAAGCCTGGCAAACAAGCCCGCGCCGAAAACGGCCGAGGCTTGCGCCACCTCGACACTATATGGGCCGCTGACGCCGTCGGTTGATTTCATCGCCGCGGAATAGTGCCACTGCGGAGTGTCGGTCAGGTCTTCCCGCAAGACCGCAGCGCCGGACCGAACCCGAACCAGATAGGATTCGCTTTCCTCACCCAGCGGCACATCCAGCCCTGACCAGTCATCGCCATCAATACGCGTGCGCCGCACCCACGAGATCATGTCACCGCCTTGGGATTGGGCTGCTTTGAGATGCGCCGGTGCATATGGCCGCAAGCCGTTTCCGTCGAAAGCCTGAATCTGATGCACAAAAGACGCGTCGTCATGCCCCCGTGTTGCGGGCCCGATGCGATAATGCCTGGCGACCCGGCGCTCTGATCGTGACAGGCTGGTCTGATAAATATGATCGTTCAGCATCACGAACAAAGATCCCTCCGGCCAAGCGTTCGGCATTAGGGCGTCGGTTCCCACCTGCCCACGCAACCGTCCAGAAAGCGCATATGTGTCGACCTCCTGCATATCTGCCGTCGCGAACTGAAAAACCTCCCAGTTCCCAGGTGTGCCGTCACCAACTGCCGCCAAATTCGCACCATTGAGCAATGCCTGACGCGGCCGCGATTCCAGCACCCCGTCGATCAACTTGACCCGCAGCGGCGCACCCTCGTCCCAGATACCCGGGATGGCCCGCATCAAGGGGCTTTCGGTCACTCCGATAATCGCCTGTCCCGGGATCAGACCGCTCAATGCGTAACCTTCATCATCCGACGCCGAATAGACCGCTACATTTCCTGGCCACGGTTTCGCGGATACGGCCAGATATGGCGCGTGTGGCACCTCGGATCCTGTAAGCAAAGGTAGATCCATGAACACCGGCAGAACCGGCACCGGAGCGACATGGGGTTTTTCAGTTACCTTATCATCAGGCAAATCAGACGGCGTGTAGACGCCCGGTTCGACCCGTACCGCATCCACAATCTGAAGCTCCGCCTGTTCCAGCCGGTCGATCCGGTACAGCGCGCCCTGTCCGTTCGAGGGCAACCGGACGACATCGCCCGCCCCCAGATGCATCATCGAAGGCGGTAGCGCAAAGCGGGCCGTCTCACGCGACACGCGCGCTTCGCTCAGCCATCGTTCGGCGGTCTGGCGTCCCTCGGCCCGCGTCATTGACAGGGGCATCTCGTTGACCGACACGGAATGGGTGCTGTCATCGGGCAGGATCGCCTCCTCGGCGACAACATCGTGATCGGCATCGGATTGCACAAATCGCAATCGGACACGGCCGGTCATTTCAGCCTCGGCTTCGCGGCGATGTTCGATGTCTCCGCTAACCTCTTCACTCTGCGCCAATTGATCAGATGACAGATCAACAGGCCGCCGACCGTCACGCATCCGGAATACAAGCAAGCCGTCACGCTCGATTGCATCAAAACCGTAGCGCAACATCAGGGGCTGCAGTGCGGAACGCGCATCGGAAACATCTTCGACCGCGTAACCGCGCACGACGCCATATAGCTCGGACACATCGATCTCGCGAACACCGGCTCCATAACAGATTTCTGTCACGACGGATGCAAGTGTACGCGACCCGGAACGACCATTCAGCCAGTGACCCCGGGGATAGTTCTCACCGTCGCTCCATTGGCTGCGCAGGTTCGGAAAGGTCGGAAACGGGCGGGCATCCCAGGCCCAGATGTAGGTATTCCAAAGGTCAACCATGCGCCCGCCGTATCCATCCGAAACTGGGTTCACATCGGGATCGGACCAATAGCTCAGTACCGCCTTTAGATACTGAACCTGCATAAAGTCGTCTCTCAGGCCATTGGAATACTTCGGGAATTTTGACTCCGACGATTTGGGGTCCAGGAATTTGTTGGGCTGATTTGCACCCTTGTCGATGGCGGCGCAGCCGAGCTCAGTAAACCAGATCGGTTTAGACCCGGGCACCCAATCCGTCGGGTTCGGCTGCCGCACCCCACCAATCCGTTCATGATGGTGACGCCCCCACCAGTTGCGCAAGTCCTTGTAACGCCAGATCCAGGGTTCGTTGTAATCGCTGTCCTTGAGCTTGCGGATCAGACCGGCAGTTTTCGAGTTCATCACAAAGGTGCCGTTGACCCGGTACTGCGCGCCCAGGGCGTAGACCACATCGACAATTGAATCTGCCTCGACACCGCCATCAATACCGGTCGGCACGTAGCCCAGATTGCCCCAGGTCCAGACGTCATTGTCGACCTTGGCATGATCCAGAACACCCTTGGGCTTGTCCGCGCCATCGCCCGAGATGAACGCTGCCGCCTCGGCCCGTGCGAACTTGTCGGCAATGCGACCGGCCAGCCAGCCTTCCACATCAAACGCGCTGTCATCAAGCAGTCGTTGCGAGGCTTTGGGCAACGCGCTCAGTTCATGCAGGGCGATGGAAATCCGGTCAATTGACGGGGTCGACGTTTCACTCGCTGCCGAAGTCTCATCCGCCCAGCCCGCACCCACATCGGTGTGGTCGATCAGCACATCGAACGAGTTCGCCTCGACATTCACCACCGAGGCAATCGACCGGATCGAGGCGGTGGATTTCAGCACCGACTTGATGATCTCGGCGGTCTGAGGGTCGACCAGATAACCGCCATCACTGTTAACCGCACTGGACAGCGATTTGGCCTCCATCTCCAGCCCGCGAAGGCCACCGTCATCGCCCGAACGGACATAGGCATCAAACGCCTTCTGGTGCGGTGCACCGTCCTCAATGGACGCCGCAAGATGCGGACGTGCCGCGACGGTTGATTTACGATCCAGCATGGTAAGTCGCTCTTCTGTCTGTTGCAGTTTTGTTTTAACTTCAGATCTCAGGCCCTTGAATTCATTCACGAAGCCAGCCATCGCCTGCTTCACCTCCTGAACCAGGGGCGCACCCTCTCCGGTCAAGGCCGGGGTCTCGGTCTTGCTCATCAGCACATCCATTTCTTGGGTGGGTTTGAGGCGCGCTAGGGTCGCGCCAGCTCCTGCCGGGCATCGTTAAACGCCTCGGCAATACTGCGCAGGGCATCCTCGGCATCTCGGGTCTTCCCCTTTGCCGCCACCCGCGCACTGGGCAGCATCGGAAAGGTCACCAGCGACACCTCCCACAGCTTCAGTTCGGTCAGGACCCGCTGGCCCTTTTCATTCTTCACAGCCGCTTGGTTCGATAACCAATCGACAGTCCGTCCATGGCTCCAGCCCGGATCAACTCTGCCGCCTCACGGCCCTTTTGCGTGGCCTCTAGCAAGCGCCCCTTGACCCACAGGCCCCGATCATCCTCGCGCACTTCGTCCCAGACGCCGATGGGCTGCGCCGGATCATGCTGCCATAGCATCTTAACCCGCTGCCCAGCAGCCTTCAGTCCGTCAAGCGAGCCCCGATACGCCCCGCGCTGCACCACATCACTGCCCTGGTCGACCTGCCCGAAGAGGCTGGCATAGCCCGCGATGACCGCATCTTCGGTCACCGACAAGCCGTCTCCGAACCTGGCGAATTTGTGTTCTAAATCCATCAACTTCTCCACGTAACTCACTGAATTTATGGCGTGACGGCAAGAAGTGACTGAAAGGCCTGCGCAAGAATCACCGCCGCCACCCCGTAAACCGTCAGCCACAATCGACGCTCCAGCCGTTCCATCATCTCTTCAATCTGATCCAGCCGCCTGCACAGATGCGCATGCTGGATTTCGGCCACCCTCTCATGTGCGGCCAGACGCAGGCCAGGCGCGCAATCGAACGGTGGATACCCCTCAGTCATCCGCATCCTCCTTCAGCACCGGAAGACCCAGCAAAGACCGTTTTTCCCGGTCTGTCAGGAACTCCGCTTGGCTGACACGCGCCCACTGTGCATCACGCTCGGCGGCCAATGCAGGCACCTGATCCAGATCGGGTTTCAACATCAGATCCTCATCGGCAAAGCCCGAGAGCCACTCCGACACCGCCGCCGCCACCCGCGTCACCAGGGGCAGAACGGTCAGGCGATAAAACGCCCGATTGGCCTCCTGATAGTTCGAGTAGGTCGCGTCGCCTTGTATCCCCAGCAGCATCGGCGGGACCCCAAAGGCCAGCGCGATCTCGCGGGCGGCGGCTTCCTTGGTCTTTTGAAACTCCATATCGGACGGAGAGAAACCCATCGGCTTCCAATCCAGCCCCCCTTCCAGAACCATCGGTCGGCCAGCATTGCGCGCCCCGCGATAGTTCTGCTCTATTTCGTCGCTCAGGCGGCGGAACTGATCTTCGGCCATAACGCCGTGGCCGTCACCGCCCTTCCAGACCAGCGCCCCCGAAGGCCGCGCCGCATTATCCAGCAGCGATTTCGACCAACGCGACGCACTGTTATGCACGTCAATCGCCATTGCCGCGGCCTGCATCGGCGAAAACCCATAGTGGTCATCCTGGGGGTGGAATGATTTGATGTGACAGATAGCATCCGCCCCAAAGCGATGCGTTTTGCCGCCAACGGCGTAGTCATAAGCCTTAGGCCACCCATCCACCCCCGGCACCACGCTCATGCGGTCCGAGCGCAACACATGCAGCTCAACCGGCAAGCCTTCCTCGGCCTGAATCGCCTCGACATAGGCATTGCCTGACAACAGCAACTGCCCGAACAAGGCCTCCATCAACTCCGCCCGCCCCTGCGCCGCATTCGGACGACGCATCAGCGACAGGATCGGATGAGTATCAAACCGCTGCGCCTGATCCTGCAGCACCAACGGCAGCGCCGCCGCCGCCTCGGCAATCAGCTTGACCGAGCGAAACCCCACCGGGTTCCCCGAAAACCCCGTCCGCGTCAGCGATACCGCATCCCGAGGGCTCCACGCCACGCGCCCGCCCGTTTGCCACGCCACCACAGGCCCCGCTGCGCTCGCCTTCGCCTCGGGCGCCTCACCAGCCGATCCACGACGCAAGAAATCGAATACCATCTGTGCTCCTTTCTGCCGCCGCTCTGCCCGGCTTGTTGAAAGGAGTTATGACGCAAAGACGTTTAAGCCTCGGGAATGGGGCGTGCGGAGGTTGTGCAACGCCCAACTCAACCGCCTGCTTCACTCCAGATTTGCATTGAGTTCAATTTGCCTCATTGCGGACGAAGCTGCCGAGATATCTGTTGGAACGAATGTCTGCCATCAAGTTAGATAACAACCAGCATCCTTTGAGTTGGCTAGAAAACCAAGGAGGTCATCATGAAGTGCAGCGCTTATATCGCAACAAGCGCAGACGGGTTTATTTCCCGGGCCGATGGCAGTGTTGACTGGCTCGAAACCGCCGGAGACCCGGAAGCCGGCATGGCCGAGGGCTACATCGACTTCGCGACCTACATTGCGACCACCGATTGCATGATCATGGGTCGCAAGTGCATGGAAATGATCAGCAGCTTTGATCTGCCACCCGATCAGTGGCCCTACGGAACAACAAAGATTGTTGTGCTAAGCAAAAGTGTTAAAACGCCGCCAGACAATCTGAAAAACAAAATCGAACTGTATTCAGGCGACCTGACCGCACTCTTGGACAGGCTTGAGGCTGAAGGCTATCAGAGTGCGTATGTCGACGGCGGCAAGACTATTCAGAATTTTATCAACCTCGGTCGACTTGACGAGATCACCATAACCCAAATGCCGATTTTGATCGGTGATGGAACACCATTATTTGGAAGAACTCTCCGAGATGTCACTTTAGCTGAT
Source organism: Ruegeria sp. BG6 (assembly GCF_056538465.1). NCBI lineage: Bacteria > Pseudomonadati > Pseudomonadota > Alphaproteobacteria > Rhodobacterales > Roseobacteraceae > Ruegeria > Ruegeria sp. BG6. The sequence continues at coordinate 840,965 of NZ_JBQFTB010000001.1, forward strand.
GCGCAGGCGGTCGCCTGCCCGAGCGGCTACATCCAGTTCCGCTATCGTGTCGAAAAAGGCGTCCCCGAAAGCTGACTTTTGCGTCTTGCGCAGCACCATTAGAACAGGATGCTTTCAGTCGTTCGTTATCTAGGTTTGTAGTGAACAACCTCTCACAGCGCCCTTACCCGCGGCCTCCGATACGCCCCCGCAGGCCCCACGACCAACTCATGTAGAGCCCAAACCAGAGCGTCGACCCGGTCGGGCGAGCCCTGCCCCTCGAACCCGCGCGCGGTCATCTGGCACATCTGCTCCTCCAGCGCCTCCAACCCGACGAAATGCGCCACACGCCCCTGCTCGTACAAGGCCGCCACGGGCTCCGCCCGCGCGACCTTGCCGCGTGAGGCCCGCACCGCGCGAAATGAGACCAGAGGGTCCACCTGCCGCACGACCTCTTCCACCAGTTGCCCGCCCTGATTGACCTCGGCCACCAGCCGTTCGGCCCCGAATTCATCCATCGCGTCAATCGCCGCCTGCGCCCAGCCCGCCGGGCCAACGCCTTGAACCGTCCGGTCCGCCAGTACATATGCGCGCCAGTCCTCGGGCGGCCCCTGCACCTGCGCGCCTACAACCACCATCCCGCAGGCATCCGCATCCGCCCCAGCCGTCACCACGGGGTCCAGCGCCACCACGATACGATCCAATTCGGGCACCTGCGCACTGCGCGCTGCCTCCAGCATCGACCTGGTCCACAACGCACCCTCCGCATCCGATAGCAGCACCCCGTCCAGTTCCTGCCGCCCCAACCGCGTGCCAGCATAACGTGCCCTGACCTCTTCCAAGAAGGACTCTGCCAGATTGGCCCGGTTCGCCTCGGTCGGCGCGTGGGTCTGCACGGTGGACGGCGACGCGAGCAACTCCTTCAAAACCTTCACATTGCGCGGTGTGGTCGTCACGCAAACCCGAGGCCGGTCCCCCAACCGCAGCGCAAATTGCAACATGTCCCAGGTCTCGCCCGCCTTCTTCCACTTGGCCAGTTCATCCACCCAGGCCGCATCAAATTGCGGCCCGCGCAACCCTTCGGGATCATGCGCAGAAAAAGCCTGCGCCTCGGCCCCATTGGGCCAGATTAGTTTGCGTTCGGACGCCTTCCAAGTAGGTCGGCGATCAGGCGGTGAACACTGCAATATCCCGCTATCGCCAAAGATCATCACATCGCGCACCTGGACAAAGGTCTCACCAACCAACGCGACCCGACTGGCCTCCCATTTATCCAAAGGCAAAGACCCCTCGACCATCGAACGCACCCACTCGGCCCCGGCGCGCGTCTTGCCCGCTCCACGCCCGCCCATGATCACCCACGACCGCCAGTCGCCCTCGGGTGGCAACTGATGCGGCAGCGCCCAGAATTCAAACAGGAAAGGGAGGGCGCACAGCCCCCCCTTCCCGATCTCATTCAGAAACCTCTCCCTCACTGCAGCATCTGCGGAGGCGAGCCGCCTGCACCCGATTTCAAATCGAGCGCGCTCAAGGTCAAGTGCGTATCCTCCTTGGGCAATCCCGGCTTGTCTGTGATGTTGTTCGACAAAGCTTGTCTCCACTTTTTGGCAACTTCGGATCAGCCCCTCTAACTGCCCGAGTTGTCTTGCTGTACCAGCAAGATCTGCATCCTCCCCGGCTCCGATTTGCCTGCGCAGTTCTTCCGCTGCCTGGCGCAAACCGCGAATGGACGTCTCGAGCGACTGCAAAAGTTCCGCCGTTTGGGACATCCGCTCTTCCGGGGTAATCAAAGTCATGTTTGCCTGTGACCTCATGCGAGATTTTTTCCGCACGAGAGAAACGAAAAACGGCCACCGGGTTGCCCCGGGGCCGTTGCCCACTTCCTCTAGCATGACACAACTTATACGCGAAAAAGACCGCACAGTCAAGGCTTCGCACAACGTCGGCGCAACAGGCATCGTGACAAAATTATTAATGATTTCTTTCGCCTACCGGGCAACCTTCAAGCCTTTGTCGAACAATCAACGCAAAGGCAAAGGCGCCCGTGTTTTGTTTTGACGCAGCACGAAATTGCTTCGGGTATCTCGAACCAGCCCGGACTTCAGAAGACGCTGCATGATAAAGCCCTCAAGGTCCTCCGGTGTTCGTGCATACACTTTCAGAATAAAATCATGGTCCCCGGTGATGGACGCGCATTCCACTATCTGCGGTTCAGTCTCCACCAAACGCAGGAATGACTTGATGCTGTCCTCGTGATGATCTCGCAGCGCAACATGGACATAGGCGATCGCATTCAACCCGATTTCCTTGGCCCTGAGCTGCGCCCCATAGCCGGCAATAACGCCCGACGCTTCCAAATCACGCACCCGCCGCCAGCATTGCGAGGCCGACAACCCGGTTCGCTCTGCCAAATCCTGCATCGACAGTCGGCCGTTCAGCTGCAACTCCCGCAAAACCGCAATATCCGCATCATGAAGCATATGTTTCACAATTTCCATTCTGGGCATACATACATTGCAAAATAGCAATCCAATCGCCTCTTTCCAGACATTTATTTCAAGCTGCCCGGCTACAATTGTTTCAGGAGGATACATCATGCCCAAATCAACCAGCTACGTCGCGAAAGTACCCGATAGCCGCGGCCACATAGTCTACACGGATGAAGAGAACGCGGTTTGGGCCGATCTCTATGCCGCGCAAGCGCCAAATGTTCAGCGCTACATGGCGCGCGAATACCTGGACGGGCTGGCACGCCTCGATCTTCCCAAAACAACCGTACCGTCTTGCGCGGACATCTCCGCGCGTCTGCTGGATCAGACCGGCTGGCAGGTACAACCGGTTCCGGCCCTCATCGGGTTCAAGACTTTCTTCGGCATGCTGGCGGATCGAACTTTCCCTGCGGCATCCTTCATTCGCTCACGTGAAGATTTTGACTATATTGAAGAGCCCGACATTTTTCATGAAATCTTCGGCCATACTCCGTTGCTGAGTGATCCGCGTTTTGCGGCGTTCAGCCATGCCATCGGTAAAGCCGGGCAACAGGCGGGACCGAACGACTACGCCTGGCTGATCCGGCTATACTGGTTCACAATCGAATTTGGGCTGCGTCGACAGGAAGGTGGTATCAAGGCCCTGGGATCAGGACTGGCTTCCTCCCCCACCGAACTTGTATACGCCGTGAACAGCGACATACCAGATCGGGACCCGTTTGATGTCCTGACGATCCTGCGCACTCCTTATCGGATCGATATGCACCAGATGGGGTATTTTGTGCTAAACGATCCAGAGGACCTGTTCGAAGCGGCCGAGCGCAACCTTCTGGCCGACGTCCACCGCGCCCAGTCTCTGGGTCTGCTGCCGAACAAGTTCCCTGAAAAAACAACCGCTGCCGAGTGATCCACCATGACACAGAAACTAGCAGATCAAACATGCGTCCCTTGTTCCGGCGGCATCCCGCCGCTGAACGCGCAAGACGCCAAGTCACATCTCAAGGCCCTCAGCCCGGACTGGCAGCTTGATTCCGAAACCAAAACACTGACGCGACGCTTTAAGTTCAAGGGATTTGCCAAGGCGACCTATCTGGCCAATCTTTGCGCATGGCTCGCCGATCAGCAGGGGCATCACCCCGATATCAGTTTCGGCTATGGTTACGTAGTGGTCCGGCTCACCACGCATGAGATCGGCGGCCTCAGTGACAATGATTTCATCTGGGCAGCAAAATTGGACGCGCTGACGGCGTAACACGATAAACACCCATACAAGCGTTTGCATTCAGCAGCGCTTGACAATTGCGCTCGTAACCCTCATGTGCCGCTCAACACAGCGCTGACGCGTGAGCATCGGCAGGCTCGTAGCCTGCCCAAAGCGCTCCTACCCTCCAGTTCCCCTTCACGCAGGGTTCTTGATGCGATGGCCGGATGGCGCAGGACCCGCCTGCCCGTCCTGAGGTCTCGCTAAACCCTGCCGGTCGCGCAAGTTGCGTGGCCAGAATCTCATGTTCGCGGCCAACCCGGCTTTGCGGACCAAAAAGGAATACGATTTGTTCGACTTCGACATGCTGGGTCTTGCACCCGCTCTGAATGACGCCCTGAAAAACGCGCAACTTACCCAACCCACCCCCATCCAGAACCAGGCCATTCCGCTTGCGCTTCAGGGACACGATATTTTGGGCCTGGCCCAGACCGGCACAGGTAAAACGCTGGCCTTCGGCCTGCCGCTGATTGACCACCTTCTGGCCCAGCCAGGCAAACCGGCCCCCAAAACGGCAAAGGCACTGATCCTGGCCCCTACCCGCGAACTGGTCAATCAGATCGCCGAAAGCCTGCGTAATCTGACCAGAAAAACCAAACTGCGCGTAGCGACCGTTGTTGGTGGCCAGTCCATCAACAAGCAGATCTCGTTCCTGTCGCGCGGCACCGACATACTCGTGGCAACGCCCGGACGCCTGATCGACCTGATGGATCGCGGCGCCGTCGATCTGGGCGCCGTCCGGCATCTTGTGCTGGACGAAGCCGATCAGATGCTGGACATGGGCTTCATCCACGCCCTGCGCCGCATTGCGCCGCATCTGGGCAGCCCGCGCCAGACCATGCTGTTCTCGGCCACGATGCCCAAGCAGATGGAGGAACTCAGCCGCGCCTATCTGACCAACCCGCAAAGGGTGCAGGTTTCGCCACCGGGTAAAGCTGCGGACAAGATCACTCAATCCATCCACTTCGTCGACAAGCCCGGAAAGCCCGGCAAACTGCGTGAAATTCTGTCCACCGACCCCGAGGCGCTGACACTTGTGTTTTCCCGAACCAAACATGGCGCAGAAAAGCTGATGAAGGGGCTGGTCACAGACGGATTCAACGCGGCATCGATCCATGGCAACAAAAGCCAGGGACAACGCGACCGCGCCATCAAGGCGTTTCGCACGGGCGAGATCAAGATTCTTGTGGCGACAGACGTGGCCGCACGCGGGATCGACATCCCCGGCGTTGCCTATGTGATCAACTATGACCTGCCCGAGGTGCCCGACAATTATGTCCACCGCATTGGGCGGACGGCCCGTGCCGGGCGCGAAGGTGAAGCCATTGCGTTTTGCGCACCGGAAGAAGTCGATCTGCTGCGGCAAATTCAAAAGCTGATGAAGATTGAAATTCCCGTCGCCAGCGGCGCGTTGCCTGAAGCCGCCGAGCCTCAGAAACCTGCGCGCCGTCAGGGCAATCGTCGCAGAGGTTCCAAACCGCATGCGGGTTCCGGAAACTCGAATTCCGCCCCTTCCAAACGGCGCAGACAGCGCCGACGCCCGGCGGCCTGATCGCACAACAACAATGGCCGGCGGCGATGCGCCCCCGGCCACTTATTCATGTCTCTTGCGGATTAGTTGCCCGAGTTACGCTCGGCTTCGATCTCACGCCATTTGGCAACGTTGCGGTTATGCTCCTGCAAGGTTTCCGCAAATGCATGGCCGCCGGTACCGTCAGCAACAAAGAAGACATAGTCGGTTTCTTCGGGCGCAACTGCGGCCTCCAGACTTGCCAGTCCCGGATTGGCAATCGGTGTCGGCGGAAGCCCATCGATCAGGTAAGTATTCCAAGGGGTTGCGCGCCGCAGCTCACTCCTCCGCAATCCGCGTCCAAGGACACCCTGACCCTTGGTGATACCGTAGATTACGGTCGGGTCTGTCTGCAGCTTCATACCCTGCTTCAAGCGGTTCACGAATACGCTGGCTACCTGTCCGCGCTCTTCCGGCACGCCGGTTTCCTTTTCGATGATGGACGCAAGGATCAGCATTTCTTCCGGGCTTTCCAGTGGCAACCCGTCCTGACGGCTTTCCCAGACTGCATTGATCCGAAGCTGCTGCTTTTCCTGCATTTTCTGTAAGACAGCATTCCTGTCGTCGCCTGGCTTGATGTCATAGCTGTCAGGTGCCAACTCACCCTCGGCCGGAATTTGGGTTACGTCACCACTCAGCGCATCAAATGACTTCAGCGCGTCAACAACCTGCCACGCGGTCACGCCCTCGGCCACTGACACCCGATAGCGCGTGTCAGCCTCGCCACGTTTTTCTGCGTATTCCGCCGGAGTTTCCTCATCTGATCCAAATGAGGAAACCTCGACAAAGTCCAAAGTCGCAGGGTCCAGTTCGCGTACACGGGTCTGCGTGCGGGTTACACCGATACGGTACTCGATCTCGGAACCACAGGTGCTTACACCACTGCTGGTGATCTCGTCGATGATCTGCTGCATCGAGGCGCCTTCGCGCACCAGAAAGCTGCCCGCCTTCAATTTCTGCGCCTGATCCGTGTAGTCGGCGCCCATGCGAAAGATCATGGCATTGCTGATCGCACCCTGATCCTCCAGATCGCGACTAACACGTGTCATGTTCGAACCGCTTTCCACCCGCAGGCAGATCGCGGATTGCAGCGGACCTTCAGCCTTGTATTGCGATTGCCCCCAAAGGATCAGACCGCCCATCAGAAACAGGCCGACCACCAGCAGGGTCAGCGCGTTGGACGCTAGGGCCCGCCACATTTAACTGACCTTTCCGAAGATCACGCTTGCGTTTGTGCCGCCAAAGCCGAACGAATTGGAGAGTGCCACGTTGATCTCACGTTCTCGCTTGGCGTTCGGTGCCAGATCGATGGGTGTTTCAACCGCCGGATTGTCCAGGTTGATTGTCGGTGGGGCAACCTGATCCCGGATTGCCAGTATCGAGAAAATCGCCTCAATCGCGCCTGCCGCACCCAAAAGGTGGCCTGTGGCCGACTTGGTCGAAGTCATGGTTGCCTTGCTTGCATGATCGCCCAGCAAACGTTCCACCGCACCCAACTCGATCGTATCCGCCATGGTCGAGGTACCATGCGCATTGATATAGTCCAGATCCTTCGGCTCCAGCCCGGCGCTGCGCAGCGCGGCTTTCATCGAACGTTCCGCGCCATCACCGTCCTCGGATGGCGCGGTGATGTGATAAGCGTCACCCGACATGCCATAACCCAGAACCTCGGCGTAAATTTTCGCACCGCGCGCCTTTGCGTGTTCGTATTCTTCAAGAACCACGATACCCGCACCTTCACCCATGACGAACCCGTCGCGGTCGATGTCATAAGGGCGGCTGGCCCTCTTCGGATCATCGGCATATTTGGTCGACAGTGCCTTACACGCGTTGAAACCGGCAATACCGATCTCACAGATGCAGCCTTCACCGCCACCGGCCACCATCACGTCAGCGTCGCCGGCGCGGATGATGCGGCTGGCGTCGCCGATCGCATGCGCCCCGGTGGAACAGGCGGTCACGACCGAATGGTTCGGTCCCTTGAAGCCATGACGGATCGACACCTGACCCGACGCCAGGTTGATCAGCGCGCCAGGAATAAAGAAAGGCGAAACCCGCCGCGGGCCCTTGTCGCGGATCAGATTGGCAGTTTCCGCGATGGACCCCAGCCCACCGATGCCCGAGCCGATCAGAACACCAGTCCGCAGGCGGCTTTCCTCATCTTCAGGCAACCAGCCGGAATCCTGACAGGCCATGTCTGCAGCAGCAATCGAATACAGAATGAAATCTTCGATCTTGCGCTGCTCTTTCGGCGGAAGCCAGTCGTCAGGGTTAAAAGTCCCGTTCGTGCCGTCTCCACGCGGTACTTCGCAGGCATATGTCGTGGTGACACCACTTGCCTCAGCATCGAAATGGGTAATCGGGCCCGCGCCGGATTCCCCATCCAGCAGCCGCGACCAGGTTTCCTCGACCCCACTGGCCAAAGGAGTGACCAATCCCAGACCGGTTACAACGACTCTGCGCATGAAATGCCTCTTGCCTGCTTCCTGTATGAGAACCGTCCATACCCCGCCCCGGGGTCCGGGGGCAAGAGCAAGGGCGCATTCCTTGTTAGCGTCATTTCGCCAATTCCGGTCATATATTGTGGTTCAGCAGGAATGCACCACCGCTCTGCACAAAAAAACCGCCCCTTCCCTGAAACGGAAAAGGGCGGGCTAGATTTACCGGGCCGGTCCTACTGGAACTGCGCTACCGGTTCATGGGCAGCTGCCGCAACCTTAAGCGCTTCGGACAAGCTCAGTGTCTTGCGGAACAGCGCACGGCCCACAATCGCGCCCGAGATGTTAGAGATGTAGGCCAGCCGCGAAATATCGTCTGCCGTACGAACGACACCGCTGGCAATGACCGGGGTCCGCGAGTGCTTGGCCAGACCCGAAATCAATCCCAACTGCGCTTCGACGTCATCCATGTCGCTGTCGATATCAGTGACCAGAATGGCAGCAAAAGGCGTGTCGGCAAAAGCGTCGATAAACGCTTCCGGCGTAAAGGCACTTTGGCTGCGCCAGCCCTCGGTCATAACCTGACCTTGCCAGACATCCACGGCCAGAACGATCTGGTCGGGGTGCAGTTTGGCAAGTTCCTTGACCACGTGGGGATCACGCGCGGCCAGGGTTCCGATCACAACCCGGCCGGCACCTTTGTCGATCCAGTGCTCGACGTGCTCGCGGCTTCGCATACCACCGGCAAGCTGCACCGGCATTTCCGCGCTTCGAATTATTTCTTCAATCAGTTCGGCGTTGGTATTGCGCCCTTCGATTGCGTCGAAGTCCGTCAGTTGCATCCATTCGGCCCCGGCCGCGGACCAGCTACGTGCGGTTGCAACCGGATCGACATGCCAGACCATGGCTTCATCGAGACGGCCTTTGTCCAGCGAGACACACCGTCCGTTCTGCAATTCCATCGTGGGATAAATCCTCATGAGCATGCTCCTTCGCCCAATCGCTGTAAAATCCAGCATAGCATAGACAGCTCCGAAACGGTTGTTTCAAACAGTTTCGGCAAACCACGCTCTGTTTGCGGCATTGCTACAATTACTGTGTTTCAGGCGCGTGCTGGCGGACCATTTCGCCGTAACAGTTGGACAGGCGTATCCATGTATTCGCATTCACGCATCAGAACGTAGCCCAGCTTCTGCGCCAGACTTTGCGACGCTTCATTTGTGGCATCCACCATGGCGACCAACGGCCCGGGAATGACCCTGTCGAACCAGTCGTGAGCCGCCTGTGCGGCCTCGTATCCCAGGCCTTTTCCCTGCGCTTCGGGGGCCAGGACCCAGCCTGCCTCGGGGAAACGGCCAAAATCCTCACCCAGACCCCGATCGCCGTAGAAAAATCCTGCCTGACCGATCATCTGCCGATTCGATTGCTGGATCACCGCCCATTGTCCGAATCCGGCCATCTGCCAGTGTCCGGCATTGCGCAGGAACGCATCCCACGCCTCGCCCCGTGATTTCGGTTTGCCGCCGATATGGCGCACAACACACGGATTTCGCCAGATTTCCGCAAAGCGGTTGAAATCTTCCGGTCGCATCGCACACAGCGTCAGTCGCGCCGTGTTTATCATCGGGGTGGATCTTATCATGCCCTGCCCGCCTGGAATTTTGCCTCAGTGGAAACAGTGCGAAGCAATAAGACGCCGTGCAAGCGGGAAATCGGTCCGGGCACAAAAAAACGGCGCCTCCGTTGCCCGGAAGCGCCGCTCTATCTCGACACGAAACGCTTAGGACGCTTCGCTGATGAATTTGACGGCGTCGCCAAAGGTCTGGATGGTTTCGGCTGCGTCATCGGGAATTTCGATGCCGAACTCTTCTTCGAAGGCCATAACCAGTTCAACAGTGTCCAGGCTGTCCGCGCCCAGATCGTCGATGAAGGACGCGTTTTCCGCGACTTTGTCTTCTTCGACACCCAGGTGCTCAACAACGATCTTTTTAACGCGATCTGCGACGTCGCTCATGTCTTTTCCTCATTCCGTTTCAGGGCGCATTGCCCGGTTCTGCCCTTGCCCGCTCAGGCTGGCTTTGGTTTGCCCGTTCCGGGCGGTTTGAGACCCGGCTGACCGGGCATGGCGAAGGCCAACCTGAATGACCGGCCCCCACATATCTGCGCCGCCTATAGCACAGACAACGCACAAGGCAAACGGTTTCGCGCCTGCCCTGCGCCGCGCTTACAACATGGCCATACCGCCATTCACATGCAAGGTGGTTCCGGTAACATATCCCGCTTCGGGGCTAGCCAGATACAGAACTGCGGCGGCAATCTCGGAAGGGTCACCCATACGGCCCGCCGGAACCTGCCCCAGAATTCCGCTCTTCTGATCGTCCGTCAGTTTGTCGGTCATCGCGGTGGTTATAAAGCCAGGAGCCACGGCGTTCGCGGTGATTCCGCGGCTTGCCACTTCGTAGGCCAGCGATTTGGTCACGCCCACCATTCCGGCTTTGGACGCCGCATAGTTCGCCTGCCCCGGATTACCAGTTGCGCCCACCACCGACGAGATGTTGATGATACGACCCCAGCGGGCCTTCATCATGCCGCGCAGAACGCCTTTACACAGTTTGGCGGTCGCGGTCAGGTTCACGTCAATCACGCTCTGCCATTCTTCATCCGACATGCGCATAAAGATGTTGTCGCGCGTGATGCCCGCATTGTTCACCAGAATATCAACGGATCCCATCGCTTCGGCCGCCTGCTTCGGCAGCGCTGCAACCGCTTCGGCGTCGCTCAGGTTGCAGGGCAAAACGTGGGCCCGTTCGCCCAGTTCGTCCGCAAGCGCCTGCAATGGCTCGACCCGTGTGCCGGAAAGCCCAACCGACGCGCCCGCCGCATGCAGGGTACGCGCAATTTCGCCCCCGATACCGCCCGAAGCCCCAGTGATCAGCGCATTCTTACCTGTCAAATCAAACATTCGGTTTCCCTCTTGGTTCGTCTGTGTCGACGCGTATGGAGATTACGATTCGGCCTGTACCGCATTCTGCACGTCTTCGGGTGTACCGACAGCCTTGCCGCCAATAGCCCGGTCGATCTTTCGGATCATGCCCGACAGCGCCTTTCCTGCGCCAATTTCCCATGTCTCGGTCACACCCTGCGCCGCCATATAAAGGACGCTTTCGCGCCACCGGACCGAACCCGTCACCTGTTCGACCAGCAACTGCCGGATCAGATCCGGGTCTGTCACGGCCTCGGCACGCACATTCGCCACCAACGGAACAGCAGGCGCTTTGATTTCAACGGCAGCCAGGGCCTCGGCCATCACATCGGCAGCAGGCAGCATCAAAGCACAATGGAATGGCGCGCTGACCGGCAGCATGACCGCCCGCTTGGCACCTTTTTCCTTTGCAATGACTGCGGCACGTTCCACAGCCGCCTTGGAGCCCGATACCACAACCTGTGTCGGATCATTGTCGTTCGCCGCCTGGCAGACCTCGCCCTGCGCGGCCTCTTCCGCAACCGCGCGAACGGCCTCCAGATCCAGCCCCAGCACAGCGGCCATCGCGCCTTCACCTACCGGCACGGCGCTCTGCATAGCCTGACCGCGTGTGCGCAGCAGGCGGGCAGTATCGGCGACCGACAAAGCCCCTGCAGCAGCAAGCGCCGAGTATTCACCCAGCGAATGCCCCGCGACATAGGACGCATTGGTAATCGCAACCCCTTCGGCCTCAAGCGCGCGCATCGCCGCCATCGAGGTCGCCATCAGCGCTGGTTGCGCATTCTGTGTCAGCGTCAGTGTTTCGATCTCGCCATCCCAGATCAGGCTGCTCAGCTTTTCCCCCAGTGCCTCGTCCACTTCGTCAAATACCGCCTGCGCGGCGGGATAGGCTTCGGCCAGTGCTTTGCCCATACCGATGGTCTGGGCGCCCTGCCCCGGGAAAACGAACGCGAGTGTCATTGCAACCTCATGGATGACGTTAGGTTGCGGCGGGGTGTAAACCGACAATTGGCCCGGCACAAGCATTGCCTGCGCTCTGCATTCCGGCACCATCGCTGTGCGCACGGTCATATTGTGTCCTGTTCACACGGATATAGGTTGTGTCCAGACCTTCACCTTCGGAGCATCCGATCAATGCACTCGAAAAATACCTTCTCTACCTACGGAAGTATTGCCAAGACCTTTCACTGGTTGACGGCATTGCTGATTTTCACGGCATTGCCACTGGGCTTTTTTGCCAACAACCTGGCCCAGGCGATCTATGACCCGTCAATTCCGACTACCGAGGACGACATCGCGCAGGCCGCACGGCTGTTTTCGCTGCACAAAACTGTGGGCATCTCCGTCTTTTTCGTGGCCTTGGCCCGTATCCTCTGGGCGATGACACAAACCAAACCCGGTTTGCTGAACGCCGAAAACAAGTCCGAAGCATTCGCCGCCGAAACAGTGCATTGGCTATTGTATGGCTCGCTTGTGCTGGTTCCCCTGACCGGCTGGCTGCACCACGCGGCCGCCGAAGGGTTCGCACCCATCCTGTGGCCCTTTGGCCAGAACCTGCCATTCATTCCCAAGTCGCCCGCTCTGGCTGAACTGACTGCCAGCCTGCATTGGCTGTTCATCATCGTATTGGCGGGTTCGCTGGTGCTGCACATCGCAGGAGCGCTGAAACACCATATCGTGGATAAGGACAGCACGCTGCGTCGGATGTTGCCGGGCGCAACGGATGCGCCCAAGCCGCCCGCACAGAAACACTCACTTGTCCCCGCCGCCGCCGCGCTGGTCATCTGGTGCGGTGTGCTGGCGGGTGGCTGGACCACCGGTGTTTTCACCAAACACGCTGCCGCTTCCACTGAAACCGCCGAACTTGCAGAGGTTCAGTCGGACTGGCAGGTGCAGGAAGGAAACCTGTCGATCACGATCAAGCAACTTGGCAGCCCTGTAACCGGCAGATTCTCTGACTGGACCGCCGCGATCACTTTCGACGAACCGGCAGAACCCGGCCTCGCAGGGTCGGTGGACGTGACCATTGCCATCGGCTCGCTAAGCCTCGGAACCGTAACGGATCAGGCCATGGGCGCGGATTTCTTCGACAGCGGTCAGTTCCCGACCGCCAGCTTCGATGCCGACCTGTTCAAAACCGAATCCGGGTACGAGGCGCGTGGTCCTCTGACAATCCGAGACAAGACGCTGGACATCACTTTGCCCTTTGCTCTGAGTATTCAGGATGATGTCGCAACAATGACAGGAGAAATAACGCTGGACCGGCTGAGTTTCGACATTGGCAAAAAAATGCCCGCTGAAGACTCGCTGGCGTTTGCCGTGACCGTTGCAGTAGAGTTGACCGCGTCGCGGGCCAAGTAACATTGACCAACAAAAAAACCGCCGGTGTTTCAGCACCGGCGGTTTTCTATTCAAAAGCCAAATCTGTCTTATTCAGCCTTTTGCGCTTCTATCGAGATCGAAATTTCCACCTCGTCACTGACAAACGGTGCGAATTGACCCAGGTCGAAGTCGCTGCGCAGCAGGGTTGTGGTCGCGTCGAACCCGGCCCACTGCTTTCCAGCCATCGGATGCTCGCCAACCTGATTGAGCGTTGCGTCCAGCACCACGGGCTTGGTGATATCGTTCAGGGTCAGATCGCCGGTGATCTTGGCAGTGTTCTCGCCTGTCACTTCAATACCGGTCGAGGTGAAGGTGGCCAAATCACCCTCGGCCGCAGCAAAGAAATCCTCGGACATAAAATGATCTTCGCGCGGCTTCCAGCCCGTGATCATCTCGACCACCGGCATCGAGACGGTCACGCTCGACGCAGCGGGGTCTTCCTGATTGAACATGATCTCGCCTTCAAAACCCGAGAACATCCCGGTTGTGGTCGAAAATCCGAGGTGATTGTAAGTAAAGACGACCTGGCTGTGGCTTGAGTCCAGAACATATTTCTCGGCAGCAGCAAAAGCCGATGTTGCTGATACGGCCAGTGCGGCGGCCAGGAGGATAGGTTTCATAACAAACTCCGCAGAATTGGTGGTGCAACCCAGAATGGTTGCTCACTAACGTAAATGTGCCGCCCAAGGGCGGCACTCAACCTCTATTCTCTCACAAATTCTGTTCTTTTTTGAACAGAACGGGATTTAGGCGAAGATCGTAACGTTTCCGCTGAGTTGCCCCTTGAGCGCCCGGCTTACATCCACTGATTGCAGCGGCAGCTTCATCAGAAGGCTGCCATCCATGTCGAACAACTCGACCTGATCATCTGCAAAACGTGCACCCCCCAGGGTTTCGTAGCTGCGACGCAGAACCGTTTGCGGGCGGCCATTTTCGTTTTTCTGCAGCACGCGCACTTCGCGGCGGATCGGATCAAAATATGCGTCCGGCCGGGCATCCATAATCTCGATCGTCAGCAAGCTAACCCCGACCAGCAGGAACATCATCGAAGCCGCCAGTTTGATGGGCCACACTTCGGGTCCTGCAACGGAACCGGACATAAGCCACATGGAAAACGCGGCTACGATCAAAATCAGGCCCAGGGCCCGTGCCAATATCATTCTCGCTTTCCAGTTCGGCGCGAAGGCCACCATGACAGGCACAGAATGTTCAAATCGCGAACCAGTGGCCGTTTTGTGAATTGCGTTTGTGTTCGTAGCGGTCATTTTCTTTACCCCGTCTCAGGTTGCCGTACTGAATTTGCTCGTTCCGGCTAGTCCCCGGCATACAAAACAACTTTGAGCCGAAAAGCGTCAGGAATTGGGCACGCCAAAGGAATTAGGGCGACTTCACAAAGGCATATGTGGCGGGGCTTGCCCCTCGCGCTCAAAGGTGTATACGGGGCCATCCTTCGCAAGAGTTATGAATCGCGCAGCCTCTCGTGGCAGGGTCGCGAAGGACCAGAAAGCCCCGCCTTTGAAATGCGCCTTGATATAAACAGGAGTGCACATGCCACTGTATGAGCATGTAATGATCGCGCGTCAGGACCTGTCCAACGCGCAGGCGGAAAGCCTCGTCGAACATTTCGGCACCGTTCTGGCTGACAACGGCGGCAAGCTGGTTGATAGCGAGTACTGGGGCGTCAAGACGATGGCCTACAAGATCAACAAGAACCGCAAAGGCCACTATGCCTTCCTGAAGACAGACGCTCCTTCGGGCGCCGTTCAGGAAATGGAACGCCTGATGCGTCTGCACGAAGACGTCATGCGCGTTCTGACCATCAAGGTCGACGGCCACGAAGACGGCCCGTCGGTTCAGATGCAAAAGCGTGACGAGCGTGGCGACCGCCGCGAGCGCCGTTGATCAAAGCCTGACGAAAGGACATAAACCATGGCCGCAAAACCATTTTTCCGCCGCCGCAAGGTCTGCCCGTTCTCGGGCGACAACGCGCCCAAGATCGACTACAAGGACACTCGTCTGCTGCAGCGCTACATCTCTGAGCGTGGCAAGATCGTTCCTTCGCGCATCACCGCCGTTTCGGCGAAAAAGCAGCGTGAACTGGCCCGTGCTATCAAGCGCGCGCGCTTCCTCGCCCTGCTGCCCTACGCCGTGAAGTAAGGAGAGACTGACATGCAAGTTATCCTTCTGGAACGCGTTGCGAAACTGGGTCAGATGGGCGACGTCGTTGACGTCAAACCCGGCTACGCCCGCAACTTCCTGCTGCCCCAGGGCAAGGCGCTGAGCGCGTCGAGCGCCAACATCGCGTCGTTCGAAGCCCAGAAAGCGCAGCTTGAGGCACGCAACCTGGAAACCAAGAAAGAAGCTGAAGCACTGGCTGAAAAGCTGGACGGTCAGCAGTTCATCGTGATTCGCTCGGCATCGGATGCCGGCGCTCTCTACGGCTCGGTCACTCCGCGTGACGCCGCAGAGGCCGCGACCGAAGCAGGCTTCACTGTCGATAAGAAACAGGTCGTTCTGATTGCTCCGATCAAGGAACTGGGCCTGCACTCGCTCGCAGTCAAACTGCATCCCGAGGTCGAAGTCGAGATCAAGATGAACGTTGCACGTTCGGAAGAAGAAGCCGAACTGCAAGCCTCCGGTAAATCGATCCAGGAACTGGCTGCTGAAGAAGAAGCTGCCGCTGAATTCGAGATTGCCGAACTGTTCGACGACATCGGTTCTGCCGCTTCGGAAGACGAAGATCTGGCACCGGAAGCTTCGGCTGAAGAAGACGAAGCCAAAGCCTGATCCGACAGGAAATGACGAGAAAGAGGCTGCGTGCCATGCGCGGCCTCTTTTTTGTTTCAGCAAGTTTTTGCTGCTCCGGAAAACCCAACCTTGCAGTCCGATTATCGTTTTCTATCATCGGCCCCTCTATTGTCGGAGCTATCTTATGACTTTGTTCCTTCGCCGCAGTGTGCTGGCTATTCTGATTGCAACGCCCATCGCCGCCTGTAGCGGCTCCAACCGGCCCTCAGACGAAGCATTTGATCCACCGCTTTATCCGAACGAGACAGCCGAACTGCGCGAATCGATCAATAAGTGGGCCGATCACTACGAACTGCCGCGCGAACTGGTGCACAAGCTGGCGATCCGGGAAAGCACACATCGGCCCTGGGCAGTCAACCGCCCGTATTACGGATTGCTGCAAATCCTTCCCGCAACGGCTCGCTCGATGGGGTACGACGGGAAAGCGCAAGGCTTGCTGGATGCAGACACCAATCTGGAATTCGCCGGAAAGTACCTAAGGGGGGCATGGTTGTTGTCCGACGGGGATCAGCAACGGGCGATTTTTCTGTACGCAAAGGGCTTCTATCCCGAAGCGAAAGCGCGAAAAATGCTGGTCGAAACGGGCCTGCGATCGGAATAAACCCCCTCAAAACACCCCGAACTTCGCGTCAACCGGAGGTATTCCGGGATATTAAGTGCCGAAAAGGTATGTTTTTCCCGGTTCTGTTGCTTTAAGTACGCAATAAGCATACGCGGCTTGCACAAATGGCTTGCACAACACCCCAAGGTTGACGCAACGTATACACCGTGAAGGACGAAGACGGCATTTCTTTGGGGCTAGGAGTGTCACTGTAAGGGTTGGACCGGTGAAACTGATAGACTTGGCCGCAATCGACCATGAGGAAAAGTCGGCCTCAGACATCATCAATGCCGTCTGCGATGAGCTCGGCTTTGACTACGCTTCCTATGCAACCATGAACCCCATCAAAGGTGATGTGCAGGGTTATGCGAACTACCCTGACGAGTGGAAGATTCACTATGGCAGCCACGGCTATCACCATTTTGATCCCACGATTTATCAGTCAGTGCTTAGCATCGCGCCCGTTGACTGGGGGCGGTTTAACCATGACGAGAAATTCCATGCGGTCTTCCGGGATGCAAATGATTTCGGGATTACATCGCGCGGGCTGACTGTTCCGATCCGGGGGCCTTACGGCGAATGCGGAATGCTCAGTGTCACACGGGATTGCTCAGACGCGGAATGGGAAAAGCTGAAGAAGCATGTGATGGGCGATCTTCAGATGGCCGCGGTTCACGCGCATGACACCGTTATGCAATCCGGTCTTTTGGCGAAAGCGTTGTACCTGCCGACCCTTTCGACCCGGGAAAAAGAGATCCTGCAATGGGTCGCCGAGGGCAAATCTCAGCAGGACATTGGCGATATTCTGTCCATTTCACACCGCACGGTAGAAGTGCACATGCGGTCGGGCCGCGAGAAACTCGGCGCGCTCACCACTCCGCAGGCCATCGGACGGGCCATCGGAATGGGCCTAATTGCCCCAGGTTAATCAAAAAAAAGACAAAATTACGGGAAACCCCCAATAGCCTTAAACCGAATCTTGGTTAAATTCTAAGACACGGTAACCAGACTGTAGGGGGATGGAAATGATCATCGTAATTGATGGTATGAACCAGCACAAATTCAAAGATGTATTGGACGACATGTTCAAGCTGCGGGCACGGGTTTTCGGGGATCGCCTTGGCTGGGATGTCAACATCAAGGATGGCCGCGAGCGCGATCACTTTGACGACCTGCATCCTGCACATGTTGTCAGCATCAACGACGAAGGGGACGTCGTTGGGTGTATGCGACTGTTGCAGACGACCGGGCCACACATGCTGGCCGACGTCTTCAGCTCTATCCTGGATGGCGAGGCTCCCATACGCAGCGCCCAGGTCTGGGAAGCGACGCGCTTCTGCGTCGACACCAAGAAACTCGGGCGGGGACGCGGAAAGAACTCTGTATCCTACGTCACCAGCGAAGTCATGATCGGCTCGTTCGAATACGCACAGACAGCCGGAGTGCTGGACTCGATCGCAGTGATCGATCCAGTGATGAACCGGGTCCTACAACGTTCAGGCAACGCGCCCTATGACTATGTCGGCACAGCCAAGCCCATGGGCAAGGTCGTCGCCATGGCCGCACTCATGGATTGCTCGGATGAACGGATTGCAGGAATTCGCAACTATGCAGGGATTGAGCATGATGTCTTCCTGACCGAAGAAGCGGCACTGGATCTCTATGCTCACGGCAAGACCGAAGCAGCGCCACAGCAACCGGTCGCTAACTTCGACCATCAGCCGCTTTCGCAACTGGAACGGTACTTTGTCGAACAGATGAACGCGGCCACGAACAAGGCCGAAGTCGAAGATGTTCTGAAACTGATCGAAGAGCTTTCGGACCGATTTACGCCAGAGCAAAAGACCGCTCTGCTACGAACCCCCCGTGCTTTTGCTCATGAGGCCTGACCCCCTCACCTCATAAGTACAAAGCCACCCATGCGGAGCCGTCTAATTTCAGACGGCTCCGCTTTTTTGTGCCCCACGTTGCCGGGGATAGGAAGAGGATTACTCCTCTTCCAGTGCCTCAACGGCTTTTTGCAGATCGTCTTTGCTGACTTCCTTGTCGGCAACCTGCGCCAGTTCAACGATATAGTCGATGACCTTGTCTTCGAAGATCGGCGCGCGCAGCTGCTGCTGCATCTGAGCGTTCTGCTGCACGAACTCAAAGAACTGACGTTCCTGACCCGGGTATTGGCGGGCCTGGTTCATGATAGCTTGCGTCATTTCTGCGTCGGTGACTTCAACCTCGGCCTTCTGGCCCAGTTCGGCCAGCAGCAGGCCCAGGCGCACGCGGCGTTCCGCCAGTTTGTTGTGCTCGTCAGTGGGCTCAATCTCACCGTGGTCGTGGCCTTCCACTTCCGGGTTCTCTTCGTGCCACAGCTGGTGTGCGATCTGCTTGGCTTCAGCCTCAACCAGCGACGGCGGCAGGTCGAACGAGACTTTCTCGTCCAGCACATCAAGCAGAGCACGCTTCATGACAGCGCGCGACGCACCGGCGTATTCGGCTTCCAGACGCTCAGCGATCTGGCCCTTCAAGGCAGCCAGGTCTTCGGCACCGAATTTGGTGGCCAGCTCGTCATTGATCTCGGCAGCGACGGGCTCTTTCACCTCTTTCACGGTGCAGGTGAAGACAGCGTCTTTACCGGCCAGATGCTCGGCACCGTATTCCGCAGGGAAAGTCACGTTGACGTCTTTTTCTTCCTCGGCCTTCACACCAACCAGCTGCTCTTCGAAGCCGGGGATGAAGCTGTTGGAGCCCAGAACCAGCGGATAGTCTTCGGCGGAACCGCCTTCGAACTCTTCGCCGTCAACCTTGCCGACAAAGTCGATCACAACCTGATCGCCATCTTTCGCTTTGGAACCCTTGCGGCGCGCTTTGAAGTCCTGCGCAGTTTCGGCCAGGTTGTTCAGCGCTTCTTCGACGGCTGCGTCGTCTGCTTTGACAATCAGCTTATCCAGTTCGACCGATTTCAGGTCTACTTCGGGGATCGCAGGCAGCGCCTCATAGGACATTGCGACCTCGACGTCGTCGCCTTCTTTCCAGTCCTCATTGGTCATTTTGACCTCGGGCTGCAGCGCAGGACGGTCGCCGCTGTCCTCAAAGTGCTTGTTCATCGCACCGTCGATGCTTTCCTGCATCGCTTCGCCCAACAGGCGCTGGCCGAACTGCTTTTTCAGCAGCGCCATCGGTACCTTGCCTTTGCGGAAACCTTTCATTTCGATTTCCGGCTGCGCTTCGGTCAGCTTCTCGTTGACCTTTTCGTCCAGCTCGGCTGCGGATACGACAATATTGTAGCCGCGTTTTAGACCTTCGTTCAGCGTCTCGGTAACCTGCATTATGGTAGTCCCCATAGGATTCGGGGCGCGCAAAACGGCGCGCCGGGCAAATTTGACGCCTTCTATTTGCCCAGCCGCCCGCGTGCAAGGGGGCAAAGCCCGGATCAGCTTTGTTTTGCCGCTGAATTGAACAAAAAAGCGCCCCGGAACGAACCGGAGCGCATGCTTGTCTCAGAAGCAGGATCAGAACCGCCAGCGCGCGCCCAGAACCCAAGCTTCGTTTTTGTCGAAACTGATCGTGTCGTCGAAATCGTGGTTGCGGTACTTCAGATATGCGTCGGTGTTGATGCTGTCGAACCGTTGGACGATGGCAATACCCCAGGACTTGGTGCTTGAACCGCTGTTCTCAAAATCCGACCCGTCGAAATAGTCGATACCAACGCCGGTTTTGCCCCAGGACACCCAGTCTCCTTCATAAGCCAGCTTGGTGTACCAATAGTCCGGATCGCTTGCACCGGATGAGGTGTCATCGCGCGAACCAAGGGCCGCGGTAAAGCTGAACCCGCTGGGCAGCAGAACCGAGGCTGACCCGATCGTGTCTTTCCGCTCACCAGATGAGTTGTCAAAGTCGCGCACGGCGTAGGCGATGCTGGCGGCAAACTCGACGCCGTTGGAGAACGTATTGCCGTAGGAAACCGCGATGTCATAGTAGTCGTCGTCATCGCTGCTGGACAGGATGTTCTGACCATAGGCAATTGCCGCCGAGAACCCGTTGAAATCCGGCGTGTCATAGCGAATGCGGCCGCGACGCGCCCCGTCAAAGTTGCTGGACGAGTCGCCCACTGTAATCGTGCTCAGTGTGCCTGTGGGATCACGATAGAAAAACGCTCCGTTTTCATCGTTGGTGAACGAATACAAAGCGGTCCCGACATAAGACAGATCAACTTCTGCGGCCCCATCCGATGCCATGCTGCCCTGACCAGCCGAGAACTTACCATACCCCCCCTTCAGCGAGAAATCGACGTGGCGAATGTCTTCGCGCGACCAGCCGTTGTTGTTGGTGCCGAACTGGTTGGCCGTCCCTGTGCTGGGCAAGCCCAGGCCGGTTTCCAACCAGAACATGAACTCGTTGCTGCCATAGGGCTGCATCAAACGCAGACCGACCCGGCTGTTGGACAGGTCGTTGTCCAGAACACGTGTCTCGGTATCCTGGCCGTCGTCCACCGAAACAAGAGCTGGGTGGAACTGTCCGTATAGATGCACATATCCGCCGCTGTTATTTTCATATTTCAACTCAGCAGCAGCTGGTATCGCGCCTGTTGCCGCCAAAATCGCGGCTATTGATGAGTTTCTGAGAATCTTAGTCATATCTGTCACCATGATGGGGTTCTGGTTTCACGTCCCGCCCATTTGTCCACGAAAATCTGAGGTTCCAATAGCCGGCATTTCAGACAGTAGAAGCATTGCATATTCGCCACATCGAGAGCCCAAGGCAGAGATTTATACTCAATAATTTCAACCGCTTAAATCTGACTTTCAGCAGTCAAAGGTAGTCTGCAAGAAAATTCTGCCAATCAGCCATGCAACTGGCAAACACTTGCTGTGCGTTTTCGTCAACGCCGCTGGCAAAATTACGCCGATCAGCCAGCTTTTCGGCGACCCACCGCGCAGACAATCAAACATTCAACTATTTCAAAACATTTGGCAACTGCTCGGGCAGGTCCTCGGCAATCAGTCCGGGGCCAAATTGCCGCGCACATTCCACATGCAACCACGCAGCAGCTTCGGCGGCCTGCATCGGCCCAAGCCCTCGCGCCATCAATCCGGTGATGAAGCCTGCAAGAACATCTCCGGCCCCTGCCGTGGCCAGCCATGGCGCCGATCGGTCATAAAACGCCGAGCTTATGGAACACCGCCCGTCCGGCGCCGCGATCACAGTATCCGGCCCCTTGAACAGAACCACGCATCCTGCCCGCTCGGCAGCATCACGGGTTGCGTCAACCTTGGAGTATGCCGGGCCTTTGTCGGGAACTTCTTCCAACTTCTGTGCAATATCCGGAAACAGCCGGGCAAACTCGCCCTCGTGTGGTGTCAGAACGCAGGTCTCATGCAGATGATCGAACAATGCCTTCGGGTCCTCTGCAAACGCCGTCAACGCATCTGCATCCAGCACGGTTGAGCGCTCTGCCGACAGTGCCGCCGGTACCAAGTCGCGGGCACGATCCAGCCCCATTCCCGGACCAAGGCATAACGCATTCAGTCGCCCGTCCTTCAGCACCCGGGAAAGCTCGTCAGCCCCCTCAACCAGTTGCAACATGACAGCGGTGACCTGTGCGGCAACTTCCAACTGCGCGGCCGGGGGCACACCAATTGTCACCAGCCCTGCCCCAATCCGCAACGCGCCCCGCGCGGCCAACCGCGCAGCGCCGGTTTTGCCCGGTCCGCCGGAAAGGATCAGGGCGTGGCCATAAGAGTATTTGTGATCCTTCGGTTCCTTCGAGACCCGAAAACTCTTTTTCGAAACCAGCTTAACAACTCGATTGTCTTCTTCACGTTCAAGCCCGATCGACTTTGTCCGAACCACACCGCAATTGGCGGGGCCTTCGCCGATCATGTGACCAACCTTCATGTCGTGAAAGGTTACGGTAAGATCCGCTCGGATCACGTTTCCCAGCACGCGCCCGCTGTCAGCGCACAAACCGCTGGGAATATCGATTGCAACCACCCGCAGGCCGCGTTCTTGTGGAAGTTCCCTTGCCTGCTCATTTGCCAGCAAGGAGAAGCCCCCCCGAAACGGTCGCGTCAGCCCGGTTCCGAACAATCCATCAATTACCAGGTCTAGGTCTGAGGGGAAATTGAGATTGTCATCCGCAAGCGTATCGATTTTTCGGACACTGACGTCGGACTTGCCTTGCCACCGTTCAAAGTTTCTTCGTGCGTCATGCGGGAGTTTTGCGGCGTCGCCGTACAGAAACACCTCGACCTCCCAGCCCCACTCTTTCAACAACCGGGCAATGACAAACCCGTCACCACCATTGTTTCCCGGCCCGCACAGCACCACTGCGCGACCGGACGTTTTTGCCAGCTCGGGCCATTCCTCAAAAATCGCCTCAACAACGCCCTGCCCGGCGCGATCCATAAGCTCCAGACCGGTAACCTTGCCCGATTCAATCGCAGCCAGTTCAATCGCGCGCATCTGCGCCGCCGTCAGCAAATCCGTCATCTCATCTCCCGCGCGATTCAATTTCGATTACATTTTATGCAACTCGATGAAAATTTCACCGCTCGCTGAAATTCTACGCACAAGCAACCGGTCCGTTTCGCAATCAGATTGCCCAGCGATCTTAGACGTGATCACTGCCAACCTGACAAGCAGATTAGGAGGCCGGGATGAAGAAGATCGAAGCGATCATCAAACCGTTCAAACTGGACGAAGTGAAAGAGGCGCTGCAGGACGTTGGCGTCCAGGGCCTCAGTGTCATCGAGGTTAAAGGGTTCGGCCGTCAGAAGGGCCATACCGAACTCTACCGCGGCGCAGAATATGTGGTCGACTTTCTGCCAAAGGTAAAAGTCGAGGTGGTGCTGGACGACGATCAGGTCGACGCGGCCATCGAAGCCATCGTGGATGCCGCCAAAACCGATAAGATCGGCGACGGCAAGATCTTTGTCTCGCCCGTCGAACAAGCCATCCGCATCCGTACCGGCGAGACCGGCTCGGACGCCCTGTAAATCAACCGAATATCCTGACATATCTATCAGAAGGACCAAGGGAATGAGCGCAGAAGCAGTTCTCAAAACTCTCCGCGAAGAAGACGTCGCCTACGTCGACATCCGCTTCACCGACGTGCGGGGCAAGTTGCAGCACGTGACCGTCGATGTGGATCTGGTCGATGAAGACTTCCTGGAAGAAGGCTTTATGTTCGACGGCTCCTCGATTGCTGGCTGGAAGTCGATCGAAAACTCGGACATGAAACTGATCGCCGACACTGAATCGGCCTACATCGATCCGTTCTACGCCGAAAAAACGCTGTGCCTGCACTGCTCGATCGTTGAACCTGACACCGGCGAAGCTTATGGCCGCGACCCGCGCGGCACCGCGCAGAAGGCCGAAGCCTATCTGAAAGCCAGCGGCGTTGGTGACGTGGCCTATATGGGCCCCGAAGCCGAATTCTTCCTGTTCGATGATGTCCGTTATTCCAATACAATGAATAAGGTATCGTTCGAAGTTGATGCAACCGACGCGGCCTGGAACACTGATACCGAATACGAAATGGGCAACATGGGCCATCGTCCGGGCGTCAAGGGCGGTTACTTCCCGGTGAACCCGATCGACGAGGCGCAGGACCTGCGTTCGGAAATGCTGTCGACCATGAAGCGTCTGGGCATGAAGGTCGACAAGCACCATCACGAAGTTGCCTCGTGCCAGCACGAACTGGGTCTGATCTTCAACAGCCTGACCAAACAGGCGGACGAGCTGCAGAAGTACAAGTACGTCATTCACAACGTGGCACATGCCTATGGCAAGTCGGCAACTTTCATGCCCAAGCCGATCTACGGCGACAACGGCACCGGCATGCACGTGAACATGTCGATCTGGAAAGAAGGCAAGCCGCTGTTCGCAGGCGACAAATACGCCGACCTGTCAGACGAAGCCCTGTGGTACATCGGCGGTATTCTGAAACACGCCAAGACCCTGAATGCTTTCACCAACCCGTCGACCAACAGCTACAAGCGTCTGATCCCGGGCTTTGAAGCACCTGTTCTGCGCGCCTATTCGGCACGCAACCGTTCGGGCTGCATCCGTATTCCGTGGACCGAAAGCCCGAAAGCAAAGCGCGTCGAGGCCCGCTTCCCCGATCCGGCCGCGAACCCCTACCTGGCGTTTGCCGCGCTGCTCATGGCCGGTCTGGACGGCATCAAGAACAAGATCGATCCGGGCGAAGCCATGGACAAGAACCTGTACGATCTGCCTGCCGAAGAACTGGCCGACATCCCGACCGTTTGCGGCTCGTTGCGCGAAGCTCTGGAATCTCTGGCATCCGATCATGACTTCCTGCTGCAGGGCGACGTGTTCACCAAAGACCAGATCGACGGCTACATCGCGCTGAAGATGGAAGAGGTCGAAACCTACGAGCACACGCCGCATCCAGTTGAATACGGCATGTACTACAGCTGCTGATCAAGAATTTTCGACGAAAATTCTCGCAGAGGGGGCGTCCATCGGGCGCCCCTTTTCTTGTCGCCGCACTGGATTTGACGGATTGCGAGTGATCTTTCACACTCGGGCCACAGATCCCAGCGGAGAAACCTCATGCCCGCCAGTGACGCGCCCTTTTTACGGTATTCGCATTTCATTACGTCTGCGGACGAACTGGAACAGATTACCGGTGCGCCCCTGCCGCAGATTGTCGCCAAGGAAATACCGGCATTGGATCAGATGTGCCGCGATTTCATCGGTGCCTCACCGTTTTGCCTGATCGCGTCGGCCAATCCCGACGGTCACCTTGATATCTCGCCCCGCGGCGATCCCGCAGGGTTTGTCGAAATCCTGTCTGACACTCTGATCGCTATCCCGGATCGCCCCGGCAACAAGCGGGTGGATACGTTTCATAACATCCTGCAGGACCCACGCGTGAGTGTGATCTTTCTGGTCCCCGGGAAAATGGAAACATTGCGATTGCGCGGCAAGGCCCGGCTTTGCGCCGATCCGGATTTGCTGAGCGGTATGACCATGAACGGCAAGGCACCAAAGCTGGCACTACTGATCCATATCCAGACGATTTTTGCCCATTGCCCAAAGTGCATCGTCCGCTCTCATCTTTGGGAACCCGAAGAATGGCCGGATTCATCTCATCTACCCAATATGAACGCGATGATGGTCAAACACGCCAGAATCGACGCCACGCCGGAACAGTGGTTTGAAAGCCTCAAAGAGGCCGGAGAACTGGACCTTTACTGACCCGTCCCGGGAATTCGTTTGCCATTTCCCGCATGGCGCGTACGCTGCCCCAGAGTTTCAAGTTATTGGATAGGTTTCATGCTTCGACTTGCAACGGCGATATTCTGTGCCTTGTCCCTGCCGTCCCTGGCACTCTCCGCGCCTTGCGGCAACACCGGCAGCGGGTTTGAGGTATGGAAGGCCGATTTCGCCAAACAGGCGCGGCGCGCGGGTGTAAAAAAGAAAGGGCTGCAGGCACTGGCCCAGACGCAATACGCCACGCGAACAATTTCAGCAGATCGTAACCAGAAAAGTTTCAAATACTCGCTGGACAAGTTCATGCAGGTGCGCGGAGCCGACACGATTGTCGCGCAGGGACGCAAGCGAAAGTCCCGCAACCCGCAGTTTTACGCCGCGCTTGAACGGCAATACGGCGTACCTGCCGGTGTTCTGATCGCCATTCACGGCATGGAAACAGGGTTTGGAAACTTCATGGGCGACAGCCAGGTTGTTTCCGCAATAACGACATTGGCCTATGATTGTCGCCGTTCCGAATTCTTCATTCCGCACGCCATTGGGGCATTGAAACTGGTGGATCAGGGTAGCGTCACGATGGCGACAAAAGGGGCAAAACATGGCGAGCTGGGCCACACGCAGTTCCTGCCAGGGAATGCCCTGACCTATGGTGTCGATGCGACGGGTGACGGTCGGGTGGACTTTTACAACATGACCGACGCCTTGGCTTCGACCGCGAATTTTCTTCGCAAGAAAGGGTGGAAACCCGGCCGGGGCTATCAGAAAGGGCAGCCCAATTTTGCTGTTATCCAGCAGTGGAATGCCGCCTCGGTCTATCAGCAATCCATAGCAATCATGGGGCAGCGAATCGACCAATAAGTGAAACAAGGTTCCAACACAGGCGATCCCAACTTTGGCCACATTGTCGCCACAGATGCCCGAATTTTCCCCTAGCCTCTTGGTTTCCAAAGCGTAATCAATCCCTCGAAAATTGATTTTTTTTGCATTTTCGTCAAATTCTCCCCCAGATCACCCGCTAGTCTTCGGTCTCAGACAGAAAGCGACAAAGGAATGCGCGGTGAGTCGGAAGCACAGTTATCATGGCGGTCTGCAATTTGACGGTGAGACCAAGGGCGCGATCGAACGCTTTGGCAATATCGTCGCGGCGACGCTGGAAGACTATGGTCATCTGATCGAGCGAAAGTCGCTGCTCAGCGGCACCGAGGCCAGCATCGTCTCAAGCCAGTATCTGGTTCGTCTGACACTGGATACGGAATTGAACGGGGTCGACGACCGTTTCGACCGGCTGGACCGCACTGCTGGCCTGAAAACGATACCCAAACCTCCGGTGGCACGACCAAAGAACCGTCTGGTCATTTCGGTCTCACCGGTGTCAGCTTTGCTGGATGACAGCGAAATTTCCGAGCTTATGCTGGTTGTGATCCTGTATCGCATGGTCGACATCTGTTCGACCCAGCGCGTGGAGTGGCTTTCGCCCAACGCGGTTTTAACCATCGAACAGTTCATGAGCGCGTTTGATACGCTCATGCCAAGCAAACCCAGAGACAGAAAACAGATATTTCAGTCCGTAACCGGCCCGTTTGCAGGCGTCAGCACCTCGAATACCGCAGATCATTACCAGCCGGAAGCCGCGATACCGAAACCGAACGCAAGGCCGATCCAGTTGTCGGACGATCAATTGCTGAGCATCGCGTTCAGAACAGATCAGACGGATCAACAGGCCCACGCACCGATTGAACCGACCACCTACGAGAATGAAAAGCCCAGCGACATCCTGCGTCTGACAAGTTGGGGCCTGACCGGGGCCGTGGCCAGCATGTCGGCACCGATCGCGCTTTCTCTGGCGGCCGTGAACCTGATCCGGGGCGAGGATTTCCGCCTCAATACTCAGGTTCTGGCTTTTACGGTCGCGATCGTGACCCTTAATTCCAGCGGCGCATTTGCAGGTGTTGCCGGTGCGCTAGGTCTATGAAGCTTTACTAGAAGACCCTCCTAGGAGGCCCCGCCATCAGGCGGGGTTTTCCATTTCCAGCACCCTGTCAGCCGCCAGAACGTAAGTGTGGATCGAAAAAACAACGGCGCGCGTTTGGGGCAGTCTTAGAATGGTCTGACGCTCGCTGCGCAGATAAGGCGTGTTTCCCGGATCCCGGATTTTCCGCGGCTCGCTGGTACTGCGGGGCTGAAACAGCTCGGCGTCATCGTACCACAGCGCGTTAAAGCGCCAGAGTGGCCGATCCGGCTGAATCCCGTCAAACAGACGCTGAACCCGCCTGGCGACGTTTTCATCATAACTGTTGACGGTATGATGAATATTGATCAGCGGACGCATGAATTTCTCGGACAGTCGCCAACTGGCCGGGAAACACAGTATCGCACCGGTTAGAACATGTTCGCCGCCCTGTTTCTGCAGAATGCAAAAATCTTCCTGAACAAGCCGACACAAAGTATCCAGGGGCCTTGATCGGTCAATCAGCACTTCCGCCCCGTCAGACCGGATCACATGATCGGATGTTTCAGGGTAAACCTGCCGCAACACCATATCCAACAATTCCTGCGCAGCCGGTTCTGCACCGGGATCCAGTGCAAGAACATCATCGCGTCGTTCTGCCAACAAATCCTCGCGCCTGCGCATCTGGGCTGCAAACGCTTCGTCGCGGTTCAACCAGTCTTCGGGGTGTGCGGGCTGGATCCCCGGCAGCGGTTTCGCAGCCAGCGGGTTATAGGGAATGTGTTGTTGCAGTATTTTAGTCATGGCCTAGGGCTATCACCGTATTTTGGTATTGTCGGTCCAAAAGCGACTGAACATGGGTCGCAAACTACTAAGACGGCATGGGACGGTACGACCATCTTTGCCGGGCCAAAAGGGAGCGAAGCCATGAATCAGCATTACCGGGACACCCGCAAGATCGACCCGACCAAGGGGGCAACGCTGGGTGACGGTACGCCAAACGAAAACGACCGCATAGAAATCGGCCCAACCCAATTGGCGTTTGCAGAATGGGAACAAGCGGGTCTGGTTCTTCCCGATCTGGCCCGGATGCGGGAATATCGGTGGAAACGGCTGACCCAATCTATCGTTGATCGCGGATACGGCGGGTTGCTGATGTTCGATCCGTTGAACATCCGGTATGCCACCGACAGCACCAACATGCAGCTGTGGAACACACATAACCCGTTTCGCGCGGTTCTCTTATGCGCCGACGGTTATATGGTGATCTGGGACTACAAGAACTCTCCCTTCCTGTCCAAGTTCAATCCATTGGTGCGTGAACAGCGTTCGGGCGCTGATCTGTTTTATTTCGACCGCGGTGACAAGGTGGACGTGGCCGCCGATGTTTTCTCGAACGAGGTGCGCCGTTTGATCGACGAACACGGCGGCGGCAACAAACGACTGGCAGTGGACAAGATCATGCTGCACGGGCTGCGCGCACTTGAGGCGCAGGGATTCGAGATCATGGAGGGCGAAGAGGTCACCGAAAAGACCCGCGCCATCAAAGGCCCCGACGAAATCCTCGCCATGCGCTGCGCCAATCACGCCTGTGAAACCGCTGTTGGCGAGATGGAAAAGTTCGCCCGCGCCAATGTTGGTGACGGCAAGACCTCGGAAGATGATGTCTGGGCTGTCTTGCACGCCGAAAACATCCGGCGCGGAGGCGAATGGATTGAAACGCGCCTCCTTGCCTCGGGCCAGCGAACAAATCCCTGGTTTCAGGAATGCGGCCCCCGGGTAACCCGGAAGAACGAAATTATTGCCTTTGACACGGACCTGATCGGTTCATACGGGATCTGCATCGACATTTCCCGCACCTGGTGGATCGGCGATGAGAAGCCGCGCGCCGACATGATCTATGCCATGCAGCATGCGCATGAACATATCATGACCAACATGGAAATGCTGAAGCCCGGCGTCACGATCCCAGAACTGACGGCCAATGCTCATAGGCTGGACGAAAAGTTCCAGGCCCAGAAATACGGCTGCCTGATGCATGGCGTGGGCCTGTGCGATGAATGGCCTCTGGTTGCATATCCGGATCAGGCGGTTGCGGGTGCCTACGACTACCCGCTTGAACCCGGCATGGTTCTGTGTGTCGAGGCAGCGGTCGGAGAAGTCGGCGGCGACTTTTCGATCAAGCTTGAGGATCAAGTTCTGATCACCGAGGACGGATATGAGAACCTGACGAAATATCCCTTTGATTCAGCCCTGATGGGTTTGGCTTAAGTCACCTTCCAACCAGACCGCGTCACCTGGCATTCTGCGAGAGGTTCTGCCTCTCGTGCCTTCACAGATGCTTTTGGCATAAGAAGAACTAGGGAATTCCTGTCACCTCCGCGTGAGGCACATGTCAGGCGGGTTGAGATAAAGCGTCGCTGTGCCCACTGTGAAGCCAACGACCAAGGAGTTCCTTATGCCGACCGAACGCATTACATTTTCCGGGCACGATGGCAGCCAACTGGCAGCCCGCCTTGACCTGCCCGACGGGCCGGTTTTGGCAACAGCGCTTTTTGCGCACTGCTTTACCTGTTCCAAAGACATCCCTGCCGCGCGGCGCATTTCTGCGCGCCTGGCGGTCATGGGCATTGCCGTGCTGCGTTTTGATTTTACGGGTCTGGGACATTCTGGAGGCGAGTTTGCAAACACGACTTTTTCGTCAAATGTTGAAGATCTGATCGCGGCGGCGACCTATCTGGAAGAGCGTGACATGGCTCCTGCCCTGCTGATCGGGCATTCGCTGGGCGGGGCCGCTGTTCTGCGGGCACGTGCGGGCATTCCCTCGGTCAAGGCTGTTGTGACTCTTGGCGCACCAGCCGATCCCGGGCACGTGTCCCACCATTTCGAAGCCGCGTTGCCGGAAATCGAACAGGACGGTTCGGCCGAGGTTCTGCTGGGCGGGCGGCCGTTTCGGATCGGTAAGGCATTTGTGGATGACATATCTGAATCGGCTTTGACCCCGGCCATCGGTGATTTGAAGGCTGCACTTCTGATCCTGCATGCCCCACGTGACGAAACGGTGAGCATCGACAATGCCGGTGCGATTTTCCAAGCCGCCAAACATCCCAAAAGCTTTGTCACCCTCGATGATGCCGATCACCTAATTACGCGGGCCTCCGATGCCGAATACGCCGCCGATGTAATCTCGGCCTGGGTTGGACGTTACGTACCCTTGTGTCCGCCCGCACCGCCGCCCGGCGCGCCGGAAGGTGTGGTGCGGGTGATCGAGGCCGACCCATCCGGCTTCTTGCAGGATATTCAGGCTGGCCCCCGTCACCACGCGGTCGCGGATGAGCCAGCCTCGTACGGGGGTACGGATCGGGGCATGTCGCCCTATGGTTTCGTCTCATCCGGCCTGGGTGCGTGCACGTCCATGACGATCCGCATGTATGCGCGGCGCAAGAACTGGCCGCTGACCCATGTCAGCGTCGATGTCTGCCATGACAAGGTTCATGCGCAGGATGCCGGGCTTGTCACGGAAGGCAAGGTTGACCTGTTCCGCAGAAAAATCCGGCTGGAAGGCCCGCTGACGCAGGACCAACGCACCCGGCTTATGGAAATCGCCGACAAATGCCCCGTGCACAGAACTTTGGAAGCGTCCGTCCACATTACAACCGAATTACTTCCGACCTGAACGCCCCGTTTATCACCGTCGGCGGGGAGCCGGCCGGTGAATCGGCGGCCGGGCGGCCGGAGGCCGGGTCACCGGCGGCTTCGCCACGGGTGGCCTTGGACGTGTCGGTGGTTGCCCGCCGGGTCGGTTCGGTCGATCAGGTCTGACTGGCCTGTTCACGTCAATATCGACATCCACGTCATGGTAGTAGTCGTTCCACAGCATCGAGTCGTAAAACGGGTCATATCCATATCCGACCCCTACACCAACCGAGACACCGTCGCATGCCGTCAGCAGAACGCTGGATGCCCCAAGCCCCAGCGCCAGAACCGAGGGTTTGATAAATCTTCTTGTCATCTGAACCTCCTTACCGCGCAGGCTGGAATGACGCGAAAACGGCATTCAGTGTATCGGCATAGGCCGGATCCGCTCCGTTGCGCAGGATTGCAACGACGATCGCAACCCGGTCACGCGGCAGATCGATCACAGTGGCGGTAAAGTTCACCACCCTGCCATCCCTGTTGCCTGTCCCGCGGATCACACGTGCGGGCAAACCGCCGATGCGCCTGTCACTGGTACTTGTGACCGTCGGCTCCTTGACCAGAAACTTGTCGATATCTTCCAGATAACGCAGCCCGTCAGCGATGCTTTTGACACCGTTCGGCGACACCAAACCCATCCAGACATTATCGTCAGTGACTGGACGCATCCCCATGACCCGGGCCACAGCACGCGGATCGCCAAGTTGCGTATCTTCGATTTCCCGAATTCCGCCTGTGCGCAATGTCCAGAAATCGGGCACGTTAAACCGGAACAGCGCGCGCCCGTCGTCGGTATAGGTGACCGGTGTGTCCGCCGATGCGGCTGGGATGCATGCCAACCACATCCCTGCACAGGCAGCCAGTGCGGAATTCAAAATAATACGCATATCTCAATAACCTGTTGGTTTCACTTCACGCAGCTTGGCCCACCAAAACGGTACTTGTCCAGCATCAGGGCGCGAATGGTTCGGGAAACCGGGCGGCAACGGTCTTCAATATGCAGCGCTCAGTTACTTGACCAACCCATATCTTCAATCAACGTAAGTCCCATCCGTCACGCCGCCATTGTCATCGACAAAACGCACCCTCTGCCCGCTTACCTGAACGTCGTAACACGCCCACAAATCCGAAGGCGGCCAAAGCGAACAGTACCTGTCGTCACGCACATTCCAGCGGCCCGAACAAGGCCTGTCCGAGAAATACCGGGTCAGCATATTGGCGTCGAAGGTCTGCCAGGCTCCTTCTCCGTAGTCGAGCTTCTTGCCGGTCAATGCGACAAGTATCTCGTTGCCCGACAACTGGCGGAACTCCTCTGCGGCCAGTAATCCGGGCCACAGCATCAAAATCAGGGCAAACCGTCTCATCTCGGCACTCGCACCTTGTTCCCTTTTGCATGCACGGCTAAACCCCGCGCAACGCCTCATCCCAAACACAAAAAGGTGCAGCCGCCAATGATACCCCGTTATTCCCGCCCTGACATGGTTGCCATCTGGTCGCCCGAGACCAAGTTCCGCATCTGGTACGAGATCGAGGCGCATGCCTGTGACGCCATGGCCGATCTGGGGGTGATCCCGCGCGAAAACGCCGAAGCCGTCTGGAAAGCCAAGGACGTGGAATTCGACGTGGCCCGCATCGACGAGATCGAAGCCGTCACAAAACATGACGTCATCGCTTTTCTGACCCATCTGGCCGAACATGTCGGCAGCGATGAGGCCCGCTTTGTCCATCAGGGCATGACCAGCTCGGACGTGCTGGACACGTGTTTCAACGTGCAGCTGACCCGCGCCGCAGATATTCTGGTCGCCGACCTCGAAGGTCTGCTGGCCGCATTGAAGCGCCGTGCGATCGAACACAAGGACACTGTCCGCATCGGTCGCAGCCACGGCATCCACGCCGAGCCGACAACCATGGGCCTGACATTCGCGCGTTTCTACGCCGAGATGGACCGCAACCTGTCCCGGATGCGCGATGCGCGCGCCGAGATTGCCACGGGCGGGATCAGCGGCGCGGTCGGCACCTTCGCCAATATCGACCCGCGCGTCGAGGAGCATGTCTGCGATCAACTGGGTCTGGTCCCCGAGCCAATCAGTACGCAGGTCATTCCCCGTGACCGTCATGCCGCGTTTTTTGCAACGCTGGGCGTCATCGCCAGCAGCATCGAAAACATCGCAATCGAAATCCGCCACATGCAGCGGACCGAGGTGTTGGAGGGGGCTGAGTTCTTCTCGATGGGTCAAAAAGGCTCTTCGGCCATGCCGCACAAGAAGAACCCGGTCCTGACCGAGAACCTGACCGGTCTGGCGCGCATGGTGCGCGCGGCCGTGATCCCGGCGATGGAAAACGTGGCGCTCTGGCACGAGCGGGATATCTCGCATTCTTCGGTCGAACGCATGATCGGACCGGATGCGACAATCACGCTGGACTTTGCGCTGGCACGACTGACAGGCGTGATCGACAAGATGCTGATCTTCCCCGAAAACATGATCGAAAACATGAACAAGTTCCCCGGCCTTGTGATGAGCCAGCGGGTGCTGCTGGCGCTGACCCAAGCTGGCGTCAGCCGCGAGGACGCCTATGCCATGGTTCAGCGCAACGCACTGAAAGTCTGGGAACACCGCACCGATTTCAAAGAAGAGCTGCTGGCAGACCCCGACGTCACCGCCGCATTGAGCGTCGAGGAAATCGAAGAGAAATTCGACCTTGGCTATCACACCAAACACGTGGACACGATTTTCGCCCGCGTCTTTGGTGAATAGCGCAGACGTTTGATTTCTTTCAGGACCCGGGTCGCTTCCCCGATCCGGGTCTTGTTTTTTGCCAGATTGAGGGAATTGGGTTATCCTGCAGGTGCATTTTCCGGATGGGAGAGTCCAATGTTTCGAACCATTCTCTGCGCGTTGACATTTTCCTGCGTTGCATCGGTCGCACTTGCCTGCAGCAATCACACCAATCAGACCCAGTCCTGCGCACCCGGCACAATCTGGGACACCGAGACACAAAGCTGCACCAAAATCGTCAACAGCTGAAAAATCTTTCCTGCTTGTGAATAAAAGCGATCAGTCAATTGTTAGCTTTTCTGAAGATCACGCTATGCTTTTGACAAGTTCCTTTGAAAACGGAGTAGGAATATGCGCCTCGTACTAGCTTCAGCACTTGCCCTTCAGGCTTTTGTGCTCGCTCCCGCCGCGTTTGCAGCAGGTGGTGGCGACAGCAGCCCCCCAAAGCCGACAAACACGACCAAGAAATGCCTGTTCGGACGCGTGTATGACGAGACGGCCGGTCGCTGTGTCAAACCGAACAAAACCAATTTCACCGAAGATCAGCTTTATGATGCAGTGCGGGAACTGGCCTACGATGGCCAGTATGAAAACGCCCAGGCGATATTGCGCGTGATGGATCAGAATGACGACCGCGTCATGACCTATTGGGGCTTTACCTATCGCAAGATGGGCGAACTGGAACTGGCCAACGTGTTTTATCAAAACGCTATCTCCGCCAACCCGGACAACATCCTTGCCCGTAGCTATATGGCGCAGGGTTTTGTTGCAGAAGGGAAAACCGATCTGGCCATTGCACAATGGCGCGAGATCAAGGCGCGGGGCGGCGAAGGCACATGGGCCGAGACTTCTCTGCGCGATGCAATCCGCACCGGACTGACCTACAGCTACTAAGGTTCAGGGTAAATTTACCTGTTGCTTCGTAGTCTGCTCGTGGAATCGCAATTTGGGACCGCGGGCAGATGCAAGACTCCAAAGCTCTGGTACATATGTCTCCGGCTGCTTCGACGCCGGTGATAGATAGGGAAGAAGAGGCAGCGCGTGTTGTGCCCCGACAGCTCAGCAACCGGCAAAAAGCCGCTGTTATCGTTCGGCTTCTTCTGAACGAAGGCGCCGACATTCCCTTGGAAGAACTCCCGGACGCCTTGCAGGAGAAACTGACCCATCAGCTGGGACAGATGGGGCTGGTGGACCGCGTCACGCTTGATGCGGTCGCTCGGGAATTCACGCGCGCGCTTGAAGGCGTCGGCTTGGCCTTCCCGCACGGGCTGGCAGGCGCTCTGGATGCCGTCAACGGCAAAATCACACCGGCAACGGCAGCGCGATTGCGAAAGGTTGCCGGCGTGCGTCAGATCGGCGACCCGTGGCTGCGGCTACGTGAAATACCTGTCGAAGATCTGGCCGGTATGGCGCAGGCGGAAAGCACCGAAATTGCCGCCGTGATGTTATCCAAGCTTGATACGCCCAAGGCCGCGGAACTGCTTGGTCATCTTCCAGGCCCCGTGGCCCGCCGCATAACCTATGCCGTATCCAAAACGGCCAACATCACGCCCGAAGCGGTTGAGCGGATTGGATGGTCGCTGGCCGCCCAACTGGATCAGCGCCCTGCACCGGCCTTTGCGGACCACCCCGGCGCCCGCGTCGGTGCAATCCTGAACCAGTCAGCCGCAACAACCCGGGACGGGTTGCTGACCGCGCTGGATGAAGAGGATTCCGACTTTGCCAGTGTGGTACGCCGGTCCATCTTTACCTTTGCCCACATATCAACTCGCATCACTGCGCGGGACATCCCCGCGCTGCTTCGCGGTATCGATCAACCCGTGCTAGTGACCGCACTGGCGGGCGCAATCGCCGATGAAGACAGGGCTTCGGTCGAATTCCTGCTTTCCAACATTTCTACGCGCATGGCGGAAAATCTGCACGAGGAAATGGGTGAACGGGGCAAGGTCAGGCAAAAGGATGCGGACGACGCGATGGCGCAGATTGTCGGTGTCATTCGCGCACTGGTGGATGAAGGAGCCATCACCTTGATCGAAGAAGAAGGCGATGAACAATAATGCCACGCACCGGAACGCAATGGTGATCCCTCCGGATTTGCTGAACGCTTGTGGTTGCGGTTTCTGACCTGTATGTCTGAGCCCGCAAATCGAATATCTGGTGAGACACCTACATGCCCGTCGAAAAGTCGGAACTGAGCCGCTTTGAGCTTGGTAAATACTACATCACCAGCCTTTTCCTCAAAGCTGTAATCGGTACGATGCGGCTATTGCCGTACGAACGGCGCATTGCGGCAATGGGTGCCATTGTGCGCGGCCTGTCGCCGATTGTTGGCTTCACAAACCGCGTGCGCCGCAACCTCAAACTCACATGTCCCGATCTGCCCGATGCCGAGGTTCGCCGGATTTGCAGCGCCGTTCCCGACAATGCGGGCCGCGCGATTATGGAGCATTTTTCGCCCGAAGGCTTTTCCGAGCGGCAGAAGGATGCCAAAATTTCGGGTCCCGGCATCGCTGCTTTTGATGCCGCCGTGGCCGAAGGCAAACCGGTCATGATGATTACCGCGCATTTCGGACACTACCTCGCGGCCCGGGTCGCGCTGCAGAACCACAGCGGCAAACCCATCGGGTGCCTGTATCGCCGAATGGCCAACCCGTATTTCAACGACATTTACGTTGAAGCTTTTTACAAAACCGGTGAGCCGATGTTCGAACAGGGCCGTCGGGGTATGGTCGAAATGGTTCGTTCGCTCAAAAAAGGCGGGATCATCGCCATCGTGTCCGACCTGCACGCCCAGGGCGGTGAGGAACTGACTTTTTTCGGCAAACCGGCTGTCACCTCGGTTTTGAATGCGGAACTGGCGATCAAATATGGTGCCGTGCTGATCCCATGCTATGCAGTGCGCCAGCCGAACGGGATCGATTTCGAGATCATTCTGCATGATCCTGTTCCGCATACCGACGCCAAAACAATGACCCAGTTCACCAATGATGATCTTGAAGCCGTGGTTCGCAAACACATGGGTCAGTGGTTTTGGATTCACCGACGCTGGAAAACATGGAACGGGCTGGGGGTTCAGCCGGAAGATATGCCCTAATTCATTCTGCCTTGGCTGCAGCAACGATGGGGCCGTGCCCAGTTTTCTGCACGAGCACGACCGCAGGAAGGTCCGAGGTCAACACCGTCGAAAACCGCTGTGGCGCGACCCCGTCCCACTGCCCGGCGATCTGCCAGGATTCGACAACATTGGCATAGTCCAGTTCGTGTCCCGCCAACTCGCCCCTGCGGATCGAGGCGTGTCGCATCGGAGAATACTGAACGACACGCACGTCATACGTCTCTCCAACCGGTAGATTGACGGGCGTCACATCCACAACAACGTCGTTCCCA
Source organism: Ruegeria sp. BG6 (assembly GCF_056538465.1). NCBI lineage: Bacteria > Pseudomonadati > Pseudomonadota > Alphaproteobacteria > Rhodobacterales > Roseobacteraceae > Ruegeria > Ruegeria sp. BG6. The sequence goes on from NZ_JBQFTB010000001.1 coordinate 878,518, forward strand.
ATCCGGCTGGCATTGACTGAAGCCTTAGGGGTGGCTTTGAGATGCGCGTCAATCAGTCGGTTCAGTTCCCGCAACTGCGCGCCAACGATGTCCTGTTGGCCGTTTATCACCATCTGCGGTGTGTAAATCATCGACCGCCCGCCCTGAAGGGCATAGGCGCGTTGACGCGTCGTATGATCGGGATCGGCGAATTCGTCTTTCCAGCCGATGTAGTCCCAGTAGTCGACGTGTAACGCCAGCCCGATGACGTCGTCGCGCTTGACCAGATCATGCAGGATTCGATCCGCAGGCGGGCAGGATGAACAGCCCTGAGAGGTAAAAAGTTCCACAACGACAGGATCGTTTTCAGCCAAAACCGGTGCCGCCAATAGCAATGACGTAAGCGTTGAAAAGATAGTCATTCTGTACATGGCGGCCTCGGTTTGGTCAGTTGCCAGACAGGTTTAGACCGTTCAAAGATCAACCGCCAATCAAGGTTTCTTGAGACCTGTGACACCTAAAATGTAAAAAATGTGTGCAATGGTATACAAAAATTGCCGCACTTGTCGTGTTGGACCTTGAACCAGGGCCAAACGTGATGCAGATACCCCTCAGCGAATCCCATAATCCACGTCATTTTGAGAGGGAGGCCATTAGATGCCCATCAAAGTCGGACAGGATACCGCCAAGACACGCCGCAGCCTGAGCGTGAATGGCAAGTCCATTTCCTATTACTCGATCCCCGCCGCGCAAGAGGCCGGTCTGGGCGATTTTTCCAAGCTTCCCGCCGCGCTGAAAGTCGTGCTGGAAAACATGTTGCGGTTCGAAGATGACGGCTTTTCGGTTTCGGTCGACGACATCAAGGCTTTTGCGGAATGGGGCGCAAAGGGCGGCAAGAACCCGCGCGAGATCGCCTATCGTCCGGCCCGCGTCCTGATGCAGGACTTCACCGGCGTTCCTGCCGTGGTCGACCTTGCCGCGATGCGCGACGGCATCAAGGGTCTGGGCGGCGATGCTCAGAAGATCAATCCGCTGAACCCGGTTGATCTAGTCATCGACCACTCGGTGATGATTGACGAATTCGGCAACCCGCGCGCGTTCCAGATGAATGTCGACCGCGAATATGAGCGGAACATGGAGCGTTACCAGTTCTTGAAGTGGGGACAGTCGGCCTTCAACAACTTCCGCGTTGTGCCCCCCGGAACCGGTATCTGCCACCAGGTGAACCTAGAGTATCTGGCGCAGACCGTCTGGACCGACACCGACCAGAATGGGGATGAAGTCGCCTACCCCGACACGCTTGTCGGAACTGACAGCCACACCACAATGGTCAACGGCATGGCCGTTCTGGGTTGGGGCGTAGGCGGGATCGAGGCCGAGGCCGCAATGCTGGGTCAGCCGATCTCGATGCTGATCCCCGAAGTCATCGGCTTTGAACTGACCGGCGATCTGGTCGAAGGCACCACCGGGACCGACCTTGTTCTGAAGGTCGTGGAAATGCTGCGTGAAAAAGGCGTGGTCGGCAAATTCGTCGAGTTCTACGGTGAGGGTCTGGACCGTCTGCCGCTGGCCGACCGTGCGACCATCGCCAACATGGCACCGGAATACGGCGCGACTTGTGGTTTCTTCCCGATCGACGGTGAAACGCTGCGCTACCTGCGCAACACCGGCCGTGACGAAGACCGCATCGCACTGGTCGAAGCCTACGCCAAAGAAAACGGCTTCTGGCGCGATGAGAACTATGCGCCGATCTACACCGACACCCTGTCGCTGGACATGGGCACCATCGTTCCCGCGATCTCGGGCCCGAAACGCCCGCAGGACTATGTTGCACTGACCAACGCCAAGGCCGCCTTCACCAAGGAAATGGCCGAGACGTTCAAGCGTCCGATGGGCAAGGAAGTCGCCGTCACAGGCGAAGACTACACCATGGAATCGGGCAAGGTCGTAATCGCCTCGATCACCTCGTGCACCAACACCTCGAACCCATACGTGATGATTGGCGCGGGTCTGGTGGCACGCAAAGCCGCTGCGCTGGGTCTGGACCGCAAGCCGTGGGTCAAAACCTCGCTGGCACCGGGGTCGCAGGTCGTCTCCGCCTATCTTGAGGCCGCCGGCCTGCAGGAAGATCTGGACAAGATCGGCTTCAACCTTGTCGGTTACGGCTGCACCACCTGTATCGGCAACTCGGGTCCCATCCAGAAAGAGCTGTCCGATGCGATTGCCGAGGGCGATCTGGTTGCCACGTCGGTCCTGTCGGGCAACCGGAACTTCGAAGGCCGTATCTCGCCTGACGTACGTGCCAACTATCTGGCCTCACCGCCGCTGGTTGTCGTTTACGCGCTGGCCGGCACGATGGATATCGACCTGACGTCGGAACCGATTGGTCAGGACAAGGACGGCAATGACGTCTTCATGAAAGACATCTGGCCGACCCAGCAGGAAGTTGCGGAACTGGTCGAACAGACCGTGACCCGCGAGGCGTTCCAGTCGAAATACGCCGACGTCTTCAAGGGCGACGAGAAGTGGCAGTCGGTCGAGACCACCGATGCGGAGACCTATGACTGGCCCCCGACCTCGACCTACATTCAGAACCCGCCCTACTTCCAGGGCATGGGGTCCGAGCCTGGCACGATCTCGAATATCGATGGCGCCAAGGTTCTACTGATCCTGGGTGACATGATCACCACCGACCACATCTCGCCTGCAGGTTCCTTTGCGACGACAACTCCGGCCGGCAAGTATCTTACGGACCGTCAGGTTCAGCCGCGCGAGTTCAACTCGTACGGGTCGCGCCGCGGCAACCACGAGGTCATGATGCGCGGCACTTTTGCCAACATCCGCGTCAAAAACGAGATGCTGGACGGCGTCGAAGGCGGCTATACCAAAGGCCCTGATGGCGAACAGACCTCGGTCTACGAGGCGTCGATGGCTTATCAGGAACAGGGCGTTCCGCTTGTCGTCTTTGGCGGCGAGCAGTACGGCGCGGGGTCTTCGCGTGACTGGGCGGCTAAAGGCACGGCCCTGTTGGGCGTCAAGGCCGTGATCGCTGAAAGCTTCGAGCGTATTCACCGTTCGAACCTGGTTGGCATGGGCGTTATCCCGTTCGAGTTTACCGGTGGCGATACTCGTAAATCGCTGGGTCTGAAGGGGGATGAAACGGTTTCGATCCACGGTCTGGATACCATCCAGCCGCTGCAAGAGGTTCCCTGTACCATCATCTATGGTGACGGTTCCGAGAAGACCATCACCCTCAAGTGCCGCATCGATACCGCGCCCGAGATTGAATACATCGAGAACGGCGGCGTGCTGCACTATGTGTTGCGGAACCTGGCCAAAGCAGGCTGAGCCGGGACAGATAAAGCTTTTTGAAGGGCGCCCTTTGCGGGCGCCTTTTTCTTGCGCGGCATTGCCTCGCTCTACAGGGTATTTTCAAACAGAAGAAGTTGCCTTTTGCCCCTAACCCCGTTCTGGTGTGGGCAGGAGAAGCAGATGAAAAAAGTGGCATTGGTTACGGGCGGCGCACGGGGAATTGGGCGGGCGATTGTCGAGGAACTGGAAAAAGATCACCGGGTCGCATTCACATGGCGCTCCACTGAGCCGACGCAGTTGAAAGCGAACCACAACCTGCTGTCAATACGGTCTGACCTGACGCAAAAGGAGCAGCCAGAAGCTGTCATAGCACAAGTTCTGGATCATTTTGGCCAGTTGGATGTGATCGTGAACAACGCCGGTCTGGTTGCCTCAACTCCGAAAGAGCATTTTGAAGCGGAAGACCATCGGGCGATCCTGGATCTGAACCTTCTGGTTCCGGCCGCATTGCTGGCAGCGGCCCTGCCGCACCTTCATCCGGGGGCGACCGTCGTCAGCATATCTTCGGTCAATTCGGTACTACCACCACGTGACGCGGTCACCTATGGGGCCAGCAAAGCGGCGCTGAACCTCTGGACCCGCGCCATGGCGAAAGAGCTTGGGCCGGCCGGAGTTCGCGTCAATGCGGTCGCGCCGGGTGCGATCAACATCCCCGAGGCACCACGTCCGGATGACCTGACCGAGTTATTCGTCAAGGACACCGCGCTGGGACGCGCCGGAACCCCAAGCGATATTGCCGGGGCCGTGCGATTTCTGTGTTCCGACGCGGCATCCTTCATAACCGGAGAGGTTCTGACGGTCTCAGGCGGGTATCGCCTTTGAATGCAGTCGGCCCAAGCTTACCAGCCTATTGCACTGCCGCCTTCTCCAGTGCAGGGCGGATCGTGCTTGCGATGACACGCTGGGTGATTGGCCCGGCATGGCGCAGAATGATGGTGCCCTCGCCGTCAATCACATAGGTCTCAGGTACGCCGTAGACGCCCCAGTCCAACCCCATACGCCCCTGCTCATCCCGTCCGATCCCGGCGTAGGGATCGCCCAGTTCGGTCAGAAAAGCTTCGGCATTACCCAACGGGTCTTTGTAATTGATGCCGTAGATCGGAATGCCTTCCTGCGCCAGAGCCTCCAGATTCGGGTGTTCGGCCCGGCACGGGGCGCACCAGCTGGCCCAGTAGTTGACCAGCTTGACCTCTCCGTCGCGCAGGGTGGCATCGTCGAAGCCGGATTTGCCGGGGAACTCAGTCATGACGACGGGCGGCGCGGTCTGGCCTTCCCGGGCCGAGGGCAATGCATTGGGGTCGTCGCGGAACATCCCGATTCCCGCCAAAACGGCAAACGCGCCAAAGATCAGCGGCGGCGCGATCATAAGTGGCGAGATCTTAGCCATTGCGCGTCATCCTCTGTTCGATTTTTTCCATTTCGGCGCGCACCTTGCGTCCGCGCAGCACGCTGAACACGACCAGGGCAACCAAAAGGACAATCGAGGCCGCATAGGCCGACAAAACCGTATCCGCATATTTACCAAGATCGGGGATCATCCGCCCACCCTTTCCCGTGCCAGCAGCGCCTTGATCCGGCGCGCCCGGATTTCCGTGCCGGCGCGATACAGCACCAGCGCGATGAACAGAAGGACAAAGCCAACGATGCACAAAAGCAGCGGGTAGAAATAGATGTTGCTGACCTTCTCTTCGGTATCCGCCCCGGTCACAGCTGCAGCGCGCATCACGGATGCACCCTGATGCAGACCCTGATTCCAGAAATTCACCGCATAGCGGCTGAGGATCGCAAAGACCGACCCCACCAGACACAACACCGATGTCAGGTCGGCCGCTGTATCAGGGTCCTCAATCGCCTCCCACAGGGCCACATAGCCCAGATAGAACAGGAACAGGATCAGGAACGAGGTCAGGCGCGGATCCCAGGCCCACCATGTTCCCCACATCGGCTGCCCCCAGATCGCGCCGGTTGCCAGTGCGATCAGTGTCATGACTATTCCGACCGGTGCCGCAGCCCGTGCAGCCAGCGCGCTGACATGATGGCGCCGCACCAGCCAGACCAGCGATGTCGCCAGCATCATCAGCCAGCAATTGATCGCCATCAAAGCGGCGGGCACATGCAGATAGATGATCTTGACGGTCGAGCCCTGTTTGTAGTCGTCAGGGGTAAAGAAAAACCCCCAGATCAGGCCGACGACAATGCAAACCGTCGAGGTGACCCAGAAGAACGGCAGCACACGTTCACTGGTGGCAAGAAACTTGCGCGGGTTGGCATATTCCCAGAGGGCGTTGGCTTTGGCTGCAATCGACATGGGCTCTATCTAGTCCGACTCGGGTCTGTTCTCAATTGACATCAGTCAAAGTTGTGGCGGTTCACCGCAGATTGATCCGCAGCACGGCGGCGCTGGCAAAGGGCAGCAGGGCTATGGTTGCTGCCGTAATTCCGGCCAGCATCAACAGGGGCGTTTGTGTTTCCATGCCAGTCGCGCCCCGCCGGGCGACTTCGGCACCGAAAATCAGCGTCGGCACATAAAGCGGAAGAACCAGCAGTGACAGCAGCAGTCCGCCACGTTTGAGCCCCACGGTCAGCGCCGCGCCAAACGTGCCGATGACGCTCATCGCCGGGGTGCCGATCAGAAGCGAGATGACCAACCAGAAAAACCCCGGCGCAGGCAGGTTCAGCAACACGCCCAGAAACGGCGCGGCCAGGACCAACGGCAAGCCGGTGGTCAGCCAATGGGCCAGCGCCTTGATCGTCACGACAGCCTCGAGCGGCAGTGGCGCGGTGGCCAGAAGGTCCAGTGATCCGTCCTCCCAATCCAGTGCCAGAAGACGATCCAGCGACAAGAGGCACGCCAACAGCGCCCCCAGCCACAGGACGCCTGGCGCGATAGTCGACAGCAGCGAAGATTGCGGCCCTACGGAAAACGGTACCAATACGGTCACGATCAGAAAAAAGGCCAGACCCAGACCAAAACCCCCGCCCGCGCGGAAGGCCAGCTTCAGGTCGCGCAAAAGAACGGCGATCACAGGAAACCTCCGTCAAAGTCGTCGATGGGTTTTGGTTTGGCCTTGTTGGGACCGACATCCAGAACCTCTCCGTCCAGCCCAAGGTCGATATGGGTGGCGATCAGGGCCGAACCACCCTGCCCCAGATGCGCGCGCACCGCATCGGCGAACATCTGCACGGCATTGCGATCCAGAGACACGGTGGGTTCGTCCAACATCCAGATCGGGCGTCCGGTGACAAGCATTCGGGCCAGACCCAGACGACGTTTCTGACCTGCGGACAGGTTGCCGGCGTGGCGGTCTGCCAGATCATTCAGGTCAAAGGCGTCCAGCGCGGGCTGAATGTCCGGTGTGGCAAAAACCGAAGCCCAGAAAGTCAGGTTTTCTGTCACTGACAGGGTGGGTTTCAACCCGTCCGAATGCGCGGCATAGGCGATCCGGTCCTCGGCCCCTTCGATCCGGCCAGACAAGGGCGGCTGCAACCCGGCCAGAGTTCGTAGCAGGGTTGTTTTTCCAATCCCGTTGGGGCCGCGCAGGATCAGTGCGCGACCGGGTTCCAGCACAAAGCTTAGTCCTTCGAGAACGGGGATACCGCCCCGGGTGACGGCAAGATCGCTAACGGTCAGTGTCATGCGTTCCGCTTATCTTATTGCTGCCAGACGCAAAAGGCGGGATTTGCCGCAGGAGAACAGCCTTTGCGTTTTTAGAAGGAAGCGGAGCGAGGGGCCGGCCCCTCGCGCTCCCCGGGATATTTTTGGCCAGATGAAGAGCGGATCCGGTCAAACAGGGATCAGGGCCAGCGCCACGCGCCGGCCTTCGGACAGCAGCACGTTATAGGTTCGGCAGGCCGCTGGTGAGTTCATGATCTCGACCCCAAGGCCTGCGCCCTCCAATGCGACACGCAAGTCGGCCGGGATGTGAGAAAGTTCAGCGCCGGTGCCGATGAAGACCACATCGACGTCGTCGGACAACTCCAGCAAAGCGTCCTGATCATCGTAGCCGCCCCAACCGGCGGTGCCGGTCGGACCGGTTAGAACAGACCCTTCGTAGACCTGCCCGCCGATGCGGAAGAAGCCGGGACCGTAGCCGTCAACCGGTGCAGAGCTGTTATATGTTATCTCGTTCAAGCGCATGGCCCGTGTTTATCCCCAAAGCGGCAAGCCCGACAAGGCCGCAACGGCAATCGCCAGATAGGCGCTTGCACGGTAGATCCTCTCGCGCTCGGGCCGGAAAAGCCACCCTCCAAGCCAGTTTCCAGCCAGATTCGGAACGGCCAGCGCCAGACCCAGCCCGATCGACGCCAGGGTGACCCGGCCCATTCCTGTCAATATCCCAAGCAACAGGAAATCAAAGGCAAAGAGGAACAACAGAATGGTGGCCCGAACAACTTCAATCGGCAGCGGGCGCGACATGTAGAACAGAATGACAGCGGGGCCCGGCAACCCTGCGACACCACCAAGGAAACCAGCGGCTGCTCCAATCCCCGCAACCATGGCGCGGCGCACGCGCCCCCGATAGCGCAGGCCAGAGGCAAGTACGGCGAGCATGAACAGTGAGATCAGACTGACCGCGTACCGGAACACCACGGGTTCCACCTGCGTCAGCAGCCACAATCCAATCGGCAACGTCACCGCACATCCAAGGACCAGCCGCAGAAGATCCGACCGATCGACGGCGACCCAGGCTCGGCGTAGATTCGGAACCGGACCGAAAATATCCATGACTGTCAGGGCAATCAGCGCACCGAACGGGCCCAGAAATGGCGCGGACAGAGGAAGAAAGATCAGAGCGGTGCCGAACCCGGAAAAACCGCGCACGAAACCGCCCAGAAAAGCCGCGAACAAAACGATGGCCAGCCCCGCCGGGGACTGGCCCGAAAGCTCAGGCATCGATGTTTGCGAACTGGTTGCCCGCCGTGTTTGACGGCTTGGACCAGTCGCGTTTGACACCCAGCCACAGCAGGATGGTCGAAGCCACGAAGACCGAGGAATAGGTACCCACGATCACGCCCCAGATCATCGCAAAGACAAAGCCGCGGATCACGTCCCCGCCCAGTACATACAACGAAATCAGCGCCAGCAGAGTGGTGACCGAGGTCATCACCGTCCGGCTCAGTGTTTCGTTGATCGAAAGGTTCAGAACCTCTTTGAGGTCCTTCTTCTTGTACTTGCGCAGGTTCTCGCGCACCCGGTCGAACACAACCACTGTGTCGTTCAGAGAGTAGCCGACAATGGTCAGCAGCGCCGCGATGATGGCCAGGTCGAAGCGGATCTGCAGCTCTGAAAAGATACCGATGGTCAGGATCACGTCATGTACCAGCGCGGCCACTGCGCCCAGGGCAAACTGCCATTCGAACCGCAGCCAGATGTAGACAAGCACCGCAGCGATGGCCAAAGCCACCGCGATGACCGCAGTCTGGATCAGCTCGCCGGACACTTTTGGACCAACGGATTCGACCGAGACGAACTGAATATCCGGCACCGCAGCTTGCAGCGCCCCTTCCACTGCTGTCACGGTAGCGGCGGAAACGGCTTCGGCATCGGCTTGCGCCTGAATGCGGATCATTGCGACGTTTTCGTCCTCGCCGAAAGTCGGATCGAAAATCTCGGTGATGGTCACGTCACCCAGTTCGAGCGGCGCGATAGCATCGCGATAGGTGCCCACATCAATTTCCTGCGCGCTTTGCGTCCGAATCGTGGTGCCGCCGCGAAAGTCGATACCAAAGTTCAGACCCTGGATCAGGAACGAGGCGAAGCCCACGATCATCAGCAAAGCCGAAATGCCCAGCCAGACTTTCCAGCGGCTGAAGAAATCGAACGAGGTTTCCTTGGGAACAAGTCTCAGTCGCATATCAAACCTCGATCGTTTTGGGACGGCGGCGTTCGAACCAGATGACGATCATCAGGCGCGTCACGAAGATCGCAGTGAAGACCGAGGTCAGAATGCCCAGACCCAGAGTGATGGCAAAGCCGCGCACCGGACCGCTGCCCATGGCGAACAGGATCGTCGCAGTGATAAATGTAGTGACGTTGGCGTCCAGAATGGCCGACAGCGCCTTTTCGTAGCCCAGCTCGATAGCGCGCGAGGGGCCTCTGGCGGACTTCAACTCCTCCCGGATACGCTCAAAAATCAGCACGTTGGCGTCGACTGCCATACCAACCGTCAGAACGATGCCCGCAATACCCGGCAGGGTCAGCGTTGCACCGATCACCGAAAGAAGGCCGAACAGCAGACCAACGTTGATGATCAGCGCGATATTGGCGAACACTCCGAACAGGCCATAGCTGAGCGCCATGAAGACCAGCACTGCGGCAAAGGCGACCGTCGTGGCCACCTTCCCCGCATCGATGCTGTCCTGCCCCAGTTCGGGGCCGATGGTACGTTCTTCGAGGAACTCCAGCCCGGCAGGCAGGGCACCCGCGCGCAGCAGCACAGCCAGGTTGGTGCTTTCTTCCACGGTGAAGTTACCGGTTATGATGCCGGACCCGCCCGGAATGTGGGATTGGATCACCGGGGCCGAAATCACCTCATCATCCAGCACAATCGCGAACGGTGCGCCGATGTTATCGAGGGTATAGTCGCCGAACTTGCGCGCACCCGAGGTGTTGAACCGGAAGCTGACTGCGGGGCGGCCGTTCTGGTCGAAGGACGGTTGCGCATCCACCAGTTCTTCACCGGTCACGACCGGAGCGGATTCGATGGTGTAGAAAACTTCGCTTTCGTCCAGCGAGGGCACGACTTTTTCACCGATACCCGGTACGGCATCCGGGTCGGTCCCACGGCCCACAACCGGATTAAAGGTCAGTTGCGCGGTCGTTCCGATGATCTCTTTCAACTCACCTGCGCTGCCGACGCCCGGGACCTGAATCAGAATACGGTCCGCACCCTGACGCTGAATGGTGGGTTCGCGTGTTCCGACCTCATCGATACGGCGACGGATGATTTCCAGCGCCTGACGCACGGTCCGGTCATCCGACGCCAGTTTCTCGGCTTCGGACAATTGCACGACGATCATGTCACCGTCGGCGCGCGCTTCGATGTCGGTCGCCCCTACACCGGTCAGCGTCTGCACCTGACGCGCAAGACCACGTACAACTTCCAATCCCCGCGACATACCTTCGGGCTGGCTGATCCGCACGCGAATCTCATCCGGTGCCGATGGCTGCTTGCGGATGGTGCCAACCGTCCCGCGTTCATCGCGCAGGGCGTCACGAATTTCCGGCCACATCGCCTCCATCCGGGCTTCGTATACATCGCTGGTCTGGACTTCGGCCAAGAGATGCGCGCCGCCGCGCAAATCGAGGCCCAGGTTGACCAGAGAAGACGGCAGCCAGTTTGGCCACTGGGCGGCCTCGGCCTGCATTTCCGGAGTATCAATGCCAAGTTCAATGGCGGTTTTGGCGTCGTTCGATTGTTCGACACGCGTATAGAACGCATTCGGCAGGGCCATGAGCAGGCCGATCACACAGACCGACCAGATCAGAACCCGCTTCCAGGTATCAATGTGCAGCATTACCCTGCCTTTTCAAGGGATTGTCGCGCGAAGTTATTTCGCAGGCTCGGTCTTATTCAGAACCTGTGCAATGGTCGATTTGACCACACGCACCTTGACGCCTTCAGCGATTTCAACCTCGACCTCGTTCTCGCCTTCCTTGACCTTGGACACTTTGCCGATCATCCCGCCCTGGGTGACGACCTGATCGCCCCGGCGCACGGCGTCGACCATCGCCTGATGTTCCTTCATCTTCTTCTGCTGCGGACGGATCAGCAGGAAATACATGATCGCGAAAATCAGGATCAGCGGGAGAAACTGGGCGATTGCGCCACCTTCCATGGGACATTCCTTTTACTTTGGATCGCGGACAAGCTCCGCAAATTTGGCGGGAACCTATGCTTTGAGGTGTCCGTTTGCAAGCAAAGGCGGCGGTGTAACCCGTCCTGATTGTGTCACCGTGTCGAAAGATGTTTCCAAGCGTTGCAGATATACCCTAGGAACGACGGTCAGGCGGGGTATAGTCAGGCCTTGGGGGTCACAATGAATCAGCTATATAAACACCTGCAAGCATTAAAAGTTTTGCTGATCGCAGCCCTGCTGGCTTTTGCCATGTCCACTGCCGGACAGACACAGGAAGCACCCCCCGAAATTCTGGCCCCCGAGACCGATGAAACGGATGTTTTCAAGGCCCCGGTGGTTGTCGACGGCGAAACACTGTTCTTCCTGCGCGGCTCCAGCGCATTGCCGGCATCGGAACGGGCCGAGCAGGTTCAGAAGATTATTGTCGAAGTCGCCGAATCTTCGGAAGACCCCGAAGTCGACATTACTTTCGAAAAAACCGATCTCGGTACACGCATTTTCGCTGATGGAGTCAGAGTTTCGATCGTAACCGTCGCCGATGCGGAACTGGACCAGATGGAACTGGACGTACTCAGCCTTCTGCATGGCGACGCGATAGAAGAGGCGATTGTCGACTACCGTGCGAACCGGACTGACCAGGCGCGTGTGTCAGGCGCGATCGAGGCATTAGCCTGGACTGTCGGCTTTGCATTGTTTGTCATCATTATCATGTGGCTTCACCGGCGCATTCGGCGACGCACCCTGAAGCTGGTAAAACGCTATCTCAAGGACGTCGAAACAGCGACCGCCAAAAGCGTTCAGGCCGAAGCGATTGCAGCCCTGATCCGATACGGCCTGAATTTCATCCTGCTGGTTATCTTCTTTCTGGGCTTTTACTACTACCTGTCCTTTGTCCTTCTGGCCTTTGCCGAAACCCGGTATTTCGCGCAACTGCTGCTGACCTATCTGACGGAACCTGTCCTGCTGATCTTCAAGGGCATCCTCAGCTATATCCCGAATCTGATCATGCTGGGCCTGATCGCCTGGATCACCGTCTACATCATCCGCGGCATGAGGGTGTTCTTTGATGCGGTCGAGGCCGGGTCCTTCGAAATGGGCGATTTCGAAAAGCACTGGGTGAATCCGACATTCAACATTGCCCGTGTCATCGTGATCCTGATCGCGCTGGTCTTTGCGGTGCCCTACATTCCGGGCTCGGATTCGGCCGCGTTTCAGGGGCTGACCATTCTGGTCGGCGCCATGCTGTCGCTGGGTGCGAACTCGGTCGTGTCGAACATGCTTGCTGGCCTGTTTGTGATTTATAGGCGTTCAACTTCGATCGGGGATCGCATTCAGATTGGTGACCATATCGGTGACGTGGTGCAGATCAAGTTGATGGAGACGCATCTGAAGTCCATCAAGAATGAGCTGATCTCGATCCCGAACGCGCAACTGATGAACTCGGATGTGGTGAACTTTTCCAAGCAAACAGATGGTAGCGGCCTGTTGTTGCACACCATTGTCGGCATCGGCTATGAAGAGCCGCCCGAAAAGGTCGAGGCGATGCTGATCGAGGCTGCCAACCGTACCAAAGGGATCAAGTCCAAGCCCGTCCCCTTTGTGCTGTGGACCGCGCTCGCCGATTACGCGATCAACTACCAGATCAACGGTTACACCACACGCGGCAGCATCATCCCGAAAATCCGCTCGGATCTGCATCGCAATATCGTGGCCGTTTTCAACGAAAACAGTGTTCAGATCATGACACCGTCTTACATGGCCGATCCACCCGAACCCAAGATCCCTGCCGAGGCTTGGGACGGCCATCTGGCGCATGAAGTCACCGAAGAGGAAGAGAAATAGTCCGGGCGTCTTGTCCCGGCTACACCCTCCCCGCGAGATAGTGCATAAGCGGTTCCAGTGATTCACGTATTCAAGGATCTGAACAATGCACGACATCCGCGCCATTCGCGAAAACCCAGCCGCCTTCGACGCCGCCCTTGCGCGCCGTGGGGACGCGCCGGTGTCGTCGGACCTGTTAAGGCTGGATGAAAGCCGCCGCGCCAAGATACTTGCCGCCGAGACCGCTCAGGCCGAGCAGAACAAGGCCAGCAAAGAAGTCGGCGCCGCCAAGGCGCGCGGTGACGAAGCCGAGTTCGAGCGTCTGCGCGCGCTGGTGGCCGAGAAAAAGGCCGAGATCGCCCGGATGCAGACCGAGGCCAAGGATCTGGACGCCCTGCTGACCGACCAGTTGGCGCGCATTGCCAACGTCCCTGCCGACGACGTGCCGCAAGGCGCGGATGAAAACGAAAATGTCGAGGTCAATCGATGGGGTGCTCCGCGTAATTTCGCATTCGAACCCAGGGAGCACTACGAAATCCCTGCTGTTGCCGCGGCGATGGACTTTGAAACCGCCGCCAAGACCAGCGGTAGCCGGTTCGTGAACCTGTCGAAAGGCGTCGCCCGCATTCATCGCGCACTGGCCCAGTTCATGCTGGACACGCATATCGACAAGAATGGCCTGACGGAAATGCAGACGCCCGTTCTGGTGAGGGACGAGGCGATGTATGGCACCGACAAACTGCCCAAATTCGGCGAGGACAGCTATCAGACCACCAATGGTTGGTGGCTTATTCCAACATCCGAGGTCACGCTGACCTATTCCGTCGCCGGTGACATTCTGGAAGAAAGCGCCCTGCCCATCCGCATGACCGCGCACACCGCCTGTTTCCGTTCCGAAGCCGGAAGCGCAGGCAAGGACACGGCAGGCATGCTGCGCCAGCACCAGTTCGAAAAGGTCGAGATGGTCTCGATCACTCATCCCGACAACTCGGATGACGAGCAAAAGCGTATGCTGCGTTGCGCCGAGGATTTGCTGGAGCAATTGGGCATCCCCTATCGCACCGTGGTTCTGTGCACGGGTGACATGGGCTTCGGCGCGCGACGGACCTACGACATCGAGGCGTGGCTACCCGGACAGGATGCTTACCGCGAGATCAGCTCGGTTTCGACAACAGGGGCATTTCAGGCCCGCCGCATGAACGCGCGTTTCCGCCCCGAAGGCGGCGGCAAGCCGGAATATGTTCACACTCTGAACGGCTCTGGTCTTGCGGTTGGGCGCTGCCTGATTGCCGTCCTGGAAAACGGGCAGAATGAAGACGGAACCGTCACCCTTCCGGACGTCCTGGCCCCGTACCTGGGCGGCAAGCTGACTTTGCAGACGGACGGCACACTGTCCTGAAACAAAAAACCGGCAACCGTCTGATACGGAGCCGGTTTGCGAAACAAGTCGAGGCGAAGAGGGATTACTTCTTCGCCTTTTTTTTGTCCTTCTTCTTTTTTTCCTCTTTTTTGCCGGACTTCTTGGCAGCGTCTTTGCCCGACTTCTTGGCGACGTCTTTCTTTGCCTTGTCCTTTTTGGACTTGGCCTTCTGTTTGGCCTTTTTGGACTTGGCTTTCACTTTATCTTTCGCCTCGGAAAAGGCCGCCTCCATCTCGCGCCGCTTCTTGGCGGCTTTTTCGGCTTTGGCCTTGGCTTTGGCCTTTTTCTGGGCTTTGGCTGCTGCCTGTTCCTTCGCAGCTTTTTCTTCGGCCGCCTTGCGCGCCTCTTCTTTTGCCCGCTTTTCAGCGGCAGCGGCGGCTACGGTTTTGCGGGTGGCAGGTTTTCGGGCCGGTGCGCGCCGGGACGCCGGCTTGGTCCCAGTTGGCTTGGCAACAGCTTCCTTGGCGGCTGCGATCAGCCTTTGCGCACGTGATGCACCAATGCGCGGGATTTTGACCAGATCAGCGGCGTTTGCCTTGGCGATGGCTTCCGCAGTTTTGAAACCATTGTCGCTCAACGATTTTGCAAGCGCCTGGCCCACACCTTTTATGTTGGTCACTGCGGTCATTACTGGTCCTTTCCAATTCGTCACTCGAATACATATATACGTCGGATGTACATCAGCCCAACCCCCTGACAGTTGGGCTTACCGCCAGATGTCAGCCGCTATGAGCCAGATCGCCTGTCGAGGCATTCCTGGGGAACGGAACAAGGCGTTTGGCATCCTCATCCCAGAGCTTCAGGTTCAGTGCTGCCACCGCCTCGCGAAACTTGATCCGCCGCGGGGTGAATTCAGGCGGCAGGTTATAGTGGCAGGCGCGCAGTCGATAGGACGGGATGCGCGCGTTGAAATGGTGGATATCATGCAGCGTGATGCAGGCGACCGCATTGTCGAACCACCAGCCGAAGTCCAGCGCTGAAGAACCCTGCAAAGCGGCAACCTGTGGGTCCAGATCCGGACGGCGGTCCCAGTATGTGTCTTCAAAGTTATGCTGAAGGTACACAAGAAACACCCCCAGCATTCCGCCCAACAACGAAAAAACCAACCAGACCAGAATCCCCGTTGTCCCGGCCACATAATAAAGCAAACCCAGAAACACGATGATCGACAGATTGTGCAACAGCACCCCACCTGCCCCAAATCGCACGGTGTTCTTGGGCCAGCGATAGCGAATGAAGTAGGTGAACAGCGCACCAACCGGCACGAGGATGAACGGATTGCGATAAAGCCTGTAGAACAGACGGGATTTCCAGTCTGCGCGCTGCCATTCGCGCAGCGTCATGGTGTGAATTTCACCGGTCTCACGATGTTCCAGATTGCCGATACCGGCGTGGTGCAGATTGTGGTTCTGCTTCATCACCTCGAAAGGTGCAAAGGTGAAGGGTGACAAGCCATGCCCCGCCCATTCGTTCTGGTGACGCGTCTCAAACAGGGAATGATGGCCACAATCGTGCTGCAACACGTAAAGGCGCACTGCCGAAAATGCGAAAACAATGCCGGCCGGGACCATGACATACCACCGGTCCACGAAGATGATCGCCAAAGCCAGCGATGTGAAATACACCGCAAAAGTCCCAAAATAGCTCAGGCTGGCAAGCCGATTGTCCTGAACCGCATATCGGCGGGTATATTCCCTGAGATCCATAACCGTCCCACTTTCCTCTGCTGGCCGGTGTGAACGTTCATCGTCAGATTATACACGAATAGTCTCAAAGCAAGACCGGCGCGGGTAATTGTTATGCTCCAACAAAGGCATAGATAGCATTTTCTTTCAGACGTTGTCCAAGTGATCGGGGAAATCCGCTCAAGTCTTTGCCAAGCTGTTCCGTCACCGGCGCCGAGAATAACCCCACGGCACCTTTGTCTCGCATTCTCAAGATTAAAACTGACGGCGCCAGTACGTACAAATATCGCGATATTTTTATCTTTATTGACTCATGTTCGCGATTGACCGGAATTGGGGCCGCGTACTTCGCAGTTTTCATGAACCGGCCGAAGCGTACCGAGTCTTTGGAACCGGGCACCTATCAAAATCCATGATCGGGTCCGGCTGCGTCAGCCGGACCTGACCCAAAGATCAGCCGCGCCCCTTCAGGTGCTTTGCCAGGGCCCCGGCGTTTTTCTTGCGCCGCCCCTTGTACGGGTTCTTGTCCCCTTGACCACGCAGGGTCAGCCGGATTGGTGTGCCAGGCATGTCGAAATCCTCACGCAACCCGTTCACCAGATACCGCGAATAACTGTCCGGCATCTTGTCCGGGTGCGAGCACATGACCACGAACCCAGGCGGGCGGGTCTTGGCCTGGGTCATATAGCGCAGCTTGATCCGGCGTCCCTGCGGTGCTGGCGGCGGGTGCTGTTCCAGCATGGCTGCTAGCCAGCGGTTCAGGGCTGCGGTCGGCACACGGCGATTCCAGACGTCGTGGGCACGCAGGATGGCGGCACGAAGACGCTCAAGCCCCCTGCCCGTTTTCGCTGAAACGGTGATCAGCGGGGCACCACGCAACTGAGGCAACAGCCGTTCAAAGGATTCTTTCAGATCGCGCAGTTTTTCCTGCTTGTCCTCTTCGACGTCCCATTTATTAACCGCGACGACCACGGCACGGCCCTCGCGTTCGGCCAGATCGGCGATGCGCAGGTCTTGTTGTTCAAACGGTATGGCCGCGTCCAGCAGAACCACCACGACCTCGGCAAACTTGACCGCGCGCAGCCCGTCCGAGACGGACAGCTTTTCCAGCTTCTCCTGCACCTTGGCCTTCTTGCGCATACCGGCGGTGTCGAAAATCCGCATCGGCGTGCTGTTGCCATCGGGATCGGCCCAGTCGATCCGCAAGCTGATGGCATCGCGGGTAATCCCGGCTTCGGGACCGGTCAGCAGACGATCTTCGCCCATAATCTTGTTGATCAGGGTGGATTTTCCGGCGTTTGGACGACCAACGACAGCGACCTGAAGCGGTTTCGCATCGGTGATCAGGCGCGCTTCGCCTTCGCCCTCTTCGTCCAGTTCCACATCTGTCACAGGCGTCTCATCGGCCTGTTGTTCTGCCATCGCGTCCGCCAGAGGCATGAGGTGGGCGTAAAGGTCGGTCATTCCTTCGCCATGCTCGCCCGACAGGCGCACGGGCTCTCCCAAACCCAGATTATAAGCCTCAAGCACGCCAGCATCCGCCGCATTTCCTTCGGCCTTGTTGGCCGCAAGGATCACATGTTTGGATCGTTTGCGCAGGATTTCCGCGAACATCTCGTCCGTGGGGGTCAGCCCCACACGCGCATCGATCATGAACAGGCAGACATCGGCCATATCCACCGCGCGCTCGGTCAGGCGGCGCATCCGCCCCTGCAGACTATCATCCGTTGCATCCTCAAGACCCGCCGTATCGATCACGGTGAATCGCAGATCGCCAAGCCGCCCTTCGCCTTCGCGCAGGTCACGTGTCACGCCGGGCTGATCGTCGACCAGGGCCAGGCGCTTGCCCACAAGGCGGTTGAACAGTGTGGATTTGCCCACATTCGGGCGCCCGACGATAGCGAGGGTCAGTGACATGATACTCAACTTTCAAGACTCAAGATGCGCCCTTTAGCGCATCTTGCTGTCAACGGAAAGCGTGCAGTGCACCTTTGGTGGACACGATATACAATGTGCGCCCCGCAACAACGGGCGACGCGGTCGCCCCGGCGGGGACTTCGATCCGGTGAACCAGGGTTCCGTCAACCGGGCTGTAAAAGCGCACGTACCCGTCATTCGAGGCCACAACGATGCGCCCGCCAGCAAGGATCGGACCATAATGCGCAAAGATCGCCCCGCGCCGTCCGGGCTTGTCCTTGACAAACCCGGGCAGGTCCTGCGCCCAGATCACCGATCCGTCTGTTGCGTTCAGTCGCACCAACTGGCTGCGGTCGCTGATCAGGAAGACGCTGTTTCCGACCGGCCAGACCGTATCAACCGCACCTTCGTTGGCGGTCCATTTACGTTCTCCGGACCCGCCTTCCAGCGCCACGGTACGGCCCGAGTGGTTGCCAATGTAGATTGTGTCCCCGGTTACCATTGGCCCCCCGGTGACATCAACGATCCGGGCCGCCGCGCGACCACGACGTCCGCCCGCGACCGAAGCGTTCCAGCGGCGGATGCCGCCCCTGCGGAACGTCGCGACAATATCACCGGATCCGAAAGCAAAGACCGCGAGGTCCGAAGTCAGCGCAGGCGACGGTGCCCCAAGCACGTTCCCAACGCTGGGTGTTCCTTCGACCTGCCAGGCAATACGGCCATCCTTGGTATTCACAGCCCAGCCAGTCTCATCCCCGGCGACGACGTAAAGCAACCCGTCTTTGACCAGCGGCGCACCGCTGCCGGTTGCGTTCAGCCGCTTCTGCCAGCGTTGCGCGCCGGTCTTGGCATCCAGCGCCGTGAGGCGACCAAACCCGGATGAAACGTACAAAACCCCGTCGGCATAGGCCATTCCGCCACCTGTCGCGTCGGAATCACCATCGCTTGGGGGGATAAGGTTGGTGCTCCAGGCGACCTGCCCCTGAGGCGTAACGGCCGACACTGTGGCTCCGGAATCAAGGGTATAAATCAGCCCGCCTGCAACAACCGGTTCCGCTGTAATCCGTTTCTTACGGGAATCGCCTTCGCCAATCGAAGTGGACCAGATACGTTGCGGCGCTGTGCTGAGTGCAGCGTTTGTGGTTCGGAAAGCGGCTGTGCCCGGACTTTGCGCCCAATTGGCGTTCGATGTCTGCCCCGGCAGGCTGATTGGTTTGGACCCACGGGTTTCAACAGTTTCGGTATCGGACGCAGGACGGATGTCTTCGCGCTCACCGGGCAGAATGACTTCGGGTTCCTGACAGGCCGCAAGCGTCGTCAGGGCAATCGCCGCCAATGGCAGTCCAATGCGGGGGAATAGTCTCGTTACCATGATGTTCCGAACTCGCCTGTCGTCATTCTTGTTTCGCTGTCTCAATCAGCCTTGCTGGGCGACCAGTTGTTCCGGTTCGCCCCCCAACGCCACGATCAGCTGGGTCGCACGCTGCTGCAGATCGACACCAACTTCGGCATCCTGCCGCAATGCTTGCAGACGATCGATCGCGGCGGCGGTGTTGCCCTCGGCGACATCAATCAGCGCAAGCTGTTCTTCTGCCAACAGGCGGAGCGGCGCACCGGGTGCGGCCAGTGCCTCGAATTGCAGGCGACGCTCATCCGCAGAAAGGGTTTCACTTTGCAACAGCAACGCCTTGAAGCTCGCGATGGCGCGATAGATTTCGGGCAGATCAGCTTGCGTCGCAACCGCGTTCAGGCTGGTCACGGCATCCTGCGCCGAACCGGCCTCGTTCTGAGATGCGGACAGCAGCATTTTCAGAACTGCGTCCCCACCCGGCGATTGCGTTTGTATCCCGCTTAGACCGGCGGCACGTTCGGCGGAATCATCTTGCGACAGCGCCGCAAGAATTTCATCGCCCAGCGCCTGAGCCTGACTTGTAATGCTGGCTTTGCGATATTCGTTGAAAGCGGCCCCGCCCACGATAAGTACCACCGCTGCAATGCCCACCCAGCCCCAGCGGCGCAAAAGCAGATACAGCCGGTCGCGGCGCACCTCTTCTGTCACCTCATCAATGAAACTGTCGACGTCGCTCATCCCTGCCCCCAGGCTTAGTGTCCTGTCATATTAGCGCCATGTCATACCCCGGCACCACGTCCAAGCCAAGGGTCCGATTTCGCACATTTTCACCGGCTTAGTGCGCCCTTGCGAAAAAAACTAAACCGAACTATTCAGTTCAGTATGGAAATGGCCTATGCCGGACCCCATTTTGAGGCATAAGCGCCAGTGAAAATCTGGCAATGAATCCTAGGAGAATTTCTGCATGCGATTGATTTCATTCGCAAACGCGCTTTTGGTAATTGTTGCATTATACTTTTTGGTGTTCGAAAGGGACGCCCTGTTCGCCTTTGCTGGAAAAGATGACGTAACGGAAGCACAAGCCGCTGAAGGTGGTGAGGGCGCGGAAGCTGCCCAAAATCCGGATGCGATCAAGGTCGTAGCCTTGCGGTCATCGGCGCGCGAGATCGACAGCGCAGTACTTTTGCGTGGCCAGACCAAGGCGAACCGTCAGGTCGAAGTGCTGGCCGAAACGATATCGACCGTTGTGTCAGAACCCAAGCGCAAGGGCACTTTTGTCGAGGCCGGAGATCTTTTGTGCGAACTCGACCCTGGCACCCGCCCGGCCAGCCTGGCCGAAGCGATGGCGGGCAAGCTTGAGGCCGAAAGCCGCATCCCCGAAGCCGAAGCCCGGCTTGCTGAAGCGCACGCGCGTGTGGCCGAGGCCGAGATCAATCTGAAAGCGGCGCGTAAGCTGTCTGAAACGGGTTTTGGGTCGGAAACACGCCGGATTTCCAGCGAAGCGGCCATGAGCACTGCTGAAGCAGGTGTCAAATCGGCCGAAGCGGGTCTGGAGGCCACTCGCGCCGGTATCGAAGCTGCCGCAGCCGAGGTGAAAGCGGCCCAGCGCGAGATTGACCGCCTTACCATCGAAGCGCCGTTCCGTGGCCTGCTGGAAAGCGACACTGCGGAATTGGGCAGCCTGATGCAGCCCGGATCGCTTTGTGCAACTGTCATTCAGCTGAATCCGATCAAGCTGGTGGGTTTTGTTCCCGAGACCGAAGTGAACCGGATCATTGTGGGATCCGAGGCTTCGGCCAAACTGGTGACCGGTCTTGAGGTTACGGGCCGTGTGACATTCCTCAGCCGTTCCGCCGATGAAACCACCCGGACCTTCGAGGTTGAGATCACCGTTCCGAACTCGGAACTGGCCATCCGCGACGGCCAGACCGCTGACATTCGCATCGCAGCCGAAGGCGCCAAGGCGCACCTGCTGCCGCAATCCGCATTGACGCTGAACAATGAAGGCCAATTGGGGGTTCGCACAATTGCAGCGGGCAATGTAGTCGACTTCATGCCTGTTCATCTGCTGCGTGACACCGCAAGCGGTGTCTGGATCGACGGATTGCCTGAAGCGGTGGATATCATTGTCGTTGGGCAGGAATTCGTGACCAAAGGCGTCAGTGTCGCGCCGACCTACCGGGAATTGTCGCAATGACGGGTATTGTCAGTTGGGCCGCCGACAGGGCCCGAATGGTCCTGGCCTTCATCGCGATCTCGTTGATGGTTGGCGGGTTTGCTTATGTCAGCCTGCCAAAAGAAGGCGAGCCGGATATCGAAATCCCGGCCCTGTTCGTCTCGGTTTCGTTTCCCGGCATTTCGGCCGAAGATTCCGAAAACCTGCTGATCAAGCCCATGGAAACCGAACTGGCGGATCTGGACGGTCTGAAGGAAATGACCGCCACCGCCGCAGAAGGCTATGCCGGGATTGCACTTGAATTCGACTTCGGCTGGGACAAGACCGCGATCACCGCCGATGTCCGCGACGCGATGAACAGCGCGCAGGCAGATTTCCCTGAAGGTGCCGAGCAGTATTCGCTGAACGAGATCAACTTCTCCGAATTTCCAATCGTCATCGTCAACCTGACCGGCGCGGTTCCCGAACGCACAATGGCCCGTGTTGCCAAAGACCTGCAGGACGATCTTGAAGCACTGGATTCCGTTCTGGAAGCCGGGATTGCCGGCAATCGGGACGAACTTCTTGAAGTGGTGATCGACCCGCTACGTCTTGAGGCCTATAACGTCACCGCTGCTGAACTGATCAACGTCGTGCAGAACAACAACCAGTTGATCGCTGCTGGTGAGGTCGAGACGGCGCAAGGCACATTCTCGGTCAAAATCCCTTCGTCCTTCAAGACGGCGCAGGATGTTTACGGGCTGCCGGTCAAGGTCAATGGCGACCGCGTTGTCACGTTGGGCGAACTGGCGCAGATCAATTACACCTTTGAAGACCGTGAAGGCACTGCCCGGTTCGATGGCGAGTCCACCGTTGCCTTGCAGGTGGTCAAGCGCAAAGGCTTTAACGTCATCGACACGGTCAACGAGGTCAAAAAGGTCGTTGCCGAGGCTCAGAAGATCTGGCCACCGGAACTGGCGGCAGCAGTCGACGTCGGTACGTCGAATGACCAGAGCCGTATCGTCGGCTCGATGGTAAGCCAGCTTGAAGGTTCCGTCCTGACGGCCGTTGCGCTGGTGATGATCGTTGTGCTGGCGTCGCTGGGCACTCGTGCGGCGCTGCTGGTGGGTTTTGCGATTCCGACCTCGTTCCTGCTGTGCTTCGCCTTCCTGGCCATGATGGGCGTCAGCATTTCGAACATGGTGATGTTCGGCCTGATCCTTGCGGTCGGGATGCTGGTCGACGGGGCCATCGTGGTGGTCGAATACGCCGACAAGCGCATCAAGGAAGGCGTCGGCCCGATGCACGCCTATGTCGAGGCGGCACAGCGGATGTTCTGGCCCATCGTATCATCGACGGCGACCACGCTTTGTGCGTTTCTGCCCATGCTGTTCTGGCCCGGCGTTCCGGGCGAGTTCATGAAGATGCTGCCGATCACGTTGATCTTCGTTCTGTCATCCTCTCTGATTGTGGCGCTGATCTATCTGCCCGTGATGGGCGGTGTTTCGGGCCGGTTGAGCCGGACTTTTGACCGCACGTCGAACTGGCTGCGCGCGCGAACCCGCTGGTGGGTACGCGCCGTATTGGTGCCGCCATCGCTCTACCTGATTTTCCTGGGTGCGATGCAGGTGCTGAACCCGACCTATCTGCTTCCAATCGGCGGCACCGCAGGCAGTTTGTTCGGCGCGTTCCTGTTTCTGACG
Source organism: Ruegeria sp. BG6 (assembly GCF_056538465.1). Lineage (NCBI taxonomy): Bacteria > Pseudomonadati > Pseudomonadota > Alphaproteobacteria > Rhodobacterales > Roseobacteraceae > Ruegeria > Ruegeria sp. BG6. The sequence continues at coordinate 901,781 of NZ_JBQFTB010000001.1, forward strand.
GGTGCCTTTGCAGGGTCGGTCACGCTGAGCGCGGCAAAGATCGAACGCCGCGAAGACGACCACGTGCACACGGCCAAAGAACACACGGTCTTTGGCTATATGGTAAAATTCCTCGTTGGCAATCCGATCATGCCGATCGTCTCGATCTCGGTGATCGGCTTTGCCGTTGTATCTGTGATGACGGCCTTTTCGAACAACAACCGCGGCGTCGAGTTTTTTGTCGAGACTGAGCCCGAACAGGCCACCGCCTATGTCCGCGCCCGTGGCAACCTGTCTCTGGCGGAAAAAGACGCAATTGTTCTGGCCGCTGAACAGACCATCAGCGCGCACCCGGCTGTTATCAACGTCTTCGCCTTTGCCGGTGAAGGTGGGCTGAACCAGAACACCGGTGGCGCGCAGGCCCCCGGCGACACCGTTGGCCGTGTGCAGTTCGAAATCATCCCGTGGGAAGACCGCCCGAATGTGTCAGAGCCGATCCTCGGCGGGCTGTTTGACCGTCATTTCATCGATCCCAAATACGACGGCGATAGGGTGCTTGAGGAACTGACCGCAAGTCTGGCCGAACTGCCCGGCATCATCGTCGAGCTTCAGCCGCTGGATCAGGGTCCGGCCTCGGCCAAACCGGTGCATCTGCGCATCAAGGGCAACAATTGGGAGGAGTTGACCTCAGCAACCCTGTCCGCGCGCGAGGCGTTCGACACCACCCCCGGTCTGGTCCGGATCGAAGACACCCTGCCCCTGCCCGGCATTGACTGGCAGATCGACGTGGACGTGGCCAAGGCGGGCCGGTTCGGGGCCGATGTGGCGACTGTAGGCGCGATGGTGCAACTGGTGACACGCGGTATCCTGCTGGGTGAGATGCGCCCGGACAATACCGATGAAGAGGTCGAGATTCGTGTGCGCTTGCCCGAAGAAGACCGCGTTCTTTCCACGCTGGATTCGCTGAAGGTCCGCACTTCGGACGGTCTGGTGCCGTTGTCGAATTTCGTAACCCGCAAGCCGGTTGAAAAACTGGCCGAGATCAACCGCATCAATCAGGAGCGGTATTACGACATCAAAGCGGACGTAGAACCGGGGCTGAGCAAAGTCGTTATCACCGACGCGGACGGCACAGAACAAAGGCTGGCCGTTGTCCGGGCGGTTGCGGAAGGCGCGGAGCCTAAGGACGCGACCCTGACCAGCCCCGATGGTGAGGCGTATGAGATTGTCGAGCTGACCGGCAGCCAGAGCGCCGAGGATATCCGGTCGGCGATCGAGGATGGCGACGCGCAGTTCTCACTGATCAACCCCAATGAACGGATTGCCGTCCTGACGGAGTGGTTGGATACTGGACCTTTCTCGAAAGCGGTCAGCTGGGAATGGACCGGCGACCAGGAGGAACAGGAAGAATCCGGCGCCTTCCTTGTGAATGCATTCATGGGTGCGCTGGGATTGATGTTCGTGATCCTGCTGGCGCAGTTCAATTCGTTCTACAACTCGGTGCTGGTGCTGCTGGCGGTTGTTCTATCCACAACCGGGGTGCTGATCGGAATGATGATCATGCAACAGCCGTTCTCGATCATCATGACCGGGACGGGCATCGTGGCGCTGGCCGGGATCGTGGTGAACAACAACATCGTTCTGATCGACACTTATCAGGAATACAGCCGCTACATGCCCCGGATCGAGGCCATCGTCCGCACCGCCGAGGCGCGCATTCGTCCGGTTCTGCTGACCACTTTGACCACGATGGCGGGTCTGACACCGATGATGTTCGGTCTGTCGCTGGACTTCATCAACGGCGGCTATTCCATCGACAGCCCCACCGCCCTGTGGTGGAAACAGCTTGCCACTGCGGTCGTTTTTGGTCTGGGTATCGCGACCGTACTGACGCTGATCGTGACACCATCGCTGTTGGCGTTGCGAGTCTGGGTGGCGACCTACACAATCTGGCTGGGCAAGGCACTGGCCCGCGCCTCGGCAGGCCGCGCCAGCCGGCTGGCACAGGATATGGCCATTGGACGGGCGGCGAGAAAAGCGCAGGCGACCGAGGTTATCTGGGAGGACGATGAGGTCACAGACGCTCTGTCCGTGGCGAAGTCGGACCAGGCGTCGGATCAACCACCTAATCCGCCCCTGAAAGCAGCTGAATAAAGATCATGGGCCGGCCAACACCGGCCCTTTTCATTTCTGCAATCGCGTCCAGGTCTGATGGCCGCAGAGGTGATGTTCACATCCTTTGACTTTGAGCGTATCGCCCTGCAACGTCATCTGAGGCACCGCCTCGACATCCAGCAGTGGCACCCAGAACTCTCCGCCGCCATATGTGCCCGAACCTTCGCTGGACACATCCCAGAACAGTTTCTTCCCGATATTGGGCGTCTGCACCTCATTTCCGGATTTGTCATAGGCCGACAAAATCTGACCGCAAAACTTGTCGCCACACGCCATGATCTTGATGTGCGAGATCAGGTCCTTTCGATCCGGCTCGGTCTTCCAGACGCCTTCGATCGGATCAGCTGCGGCCAGTGTGGGAAGGTTGATAGCCACGGCAAGTATGCCCGCAATTGTGCCTTTTCGAACAAATCGACGCATCGGAAATCTCCTGTATGAACAGGCTTGTTTTATCACAAAATCATCCTGTCGGACACAACGCGCGTCAGGCAGCCTGCGTGTCCGATTGCTGCCGGTTCCATAGCTGAGCATAGCGCCCGGCTCGAGAGAGCAACTCGTCATGCGTGCCCTGTTCCAGGATCTCGCCCCGTTCCAGCACAACGATGCGATCGGCCTCGGCAATCGTGCTCAGGCGGTGGGCGATGGTCAACACAGTGCGCCCCTCTCCCGCCCGCGCTAGGGCGTCCTTGATGTCCTGTTCGGTGTCGGTATCCAGCGCCGAGGTCGCCTCATCCAACAGCAGGATCGGCGGATTCTTCAGCAAGGTGCGCGCGATACCCACGCGCTGCTTCTCACCGCCTGAAAGTTTCAGCCCCCGCTCGCCAACCTTTGTGTCATAGCCGTCAGGCAGGCTGGCGATGAAGTCGTGTATCTGAGCAGCTTTCGCGGCCTCTTCCACGTCGGACTGGCTGGCCCCTTCGCGGCCATAAGCAATATTGTAGCGGATCGTGTCATTGAACAGCACGGTGTCTTGCGGCACGACACCGATGGCCGCGTGCAGACTGGTCTGACTGACATCGCGGACATCCTGTCCGTCGATTTTCAGCGCGCCACCGGTGACATCGTAGAACCGGAACAAAAGCCGCCCGATAGTCGACTTGCCGGACCCAGTCGCCCCGACGATGGCAACGGTCTGCCCTGCCGGTACGGTCAGGGATACCCCTTTGAGGATTTCCCGGTCGGCCTCATACCCGAATCGCACATCCTCGAGCGTTACCTGGCCGCCATTCACCTTCAGATTGGGTGCACAAGGCTTGTCGGTTACTTCAGCGGGCTGTTCGAGCAGATCGAACATCTGCCCCATATCCACCAGAGACTGGCGGATTTCGCGATAGACCGTGCCCAGGAAATTCAGCGGCACGGTGATCTGGATCATGTAGGCGTTCACCATCACGAAATCGCCCACCGTCAGGCCTCCGTTCTGCACGCCGATGGCCGCAAGAACCATGACACCGATCAGCCCGCAGGTGATCAGGAAGGACTGTCCAAAATTCAGAAAGGCCAGCGAATAAGCGGTCTTGAGCGCGGCCTTTGCATAAGCCTTCATCGAAACGTCATACCGTTCGGATTCGCGCATCTCCGCATTGAAATACTTGACGGTTTCGAAGTTCAGCAGGCTATCGATCGCGCGCTGATTGGCTTCGGTGTCCTGATCATTCATCTCGCGGCGCAGCTTGACCCGCCATTCCGTCACCGCGAACGTGAACCATATGTACAGTGTGATGGTGACGGCGACGACAACCAGGTACCACACGTCGAACAGCCACATCAGGATGATCGCAACCAGCAGCAGTTCCAGGATCAGCGGCCCAATCGAAAACAACAGGAACCGCAGCAGGAACTCTACCCCTTTGACGCCCCGCTCGATAATCCGGCTCAGGCCGCCTGTTCGGCGTGTCACGTGATAGCGCATGGACAATTGGTGGATGTGCTGGAAGGTTTCCAGCGCAAGCGCACGCAAAGCACGCTGTCCAACCGGTGCAAAAGCCGCATCGCGCAATTGCTGGAAGCCAACGGTCATCATCCGCGCGACGCCATAGGCCACTGTCAGCCCGACAGCACCAAGCGCTATGGGCGGCACACCTTCGCCCGCCAACGCATCGACCGCGCCCTTGTACAGAATCGGCGTATATACCGCGATCAGCTTGGCCACGACCAGCATCGTCAGCGCCAGAACAACGCGGCGCTTAACCCATGGCTCATCATCGGGCCACAGGTAAGGCGAAACCTTTCGGATCGTGCGCCAGCCAGAGCGCCGTTCGTCAGGTTCTGACCCGTTATCAGATTGCATTGGGGCTGTCCGTCGCTTCAAGTGTCTGTCCTGAGATCAGAAATAGGCCCCCGCCCCCAAAAGGGCCAGAGCCGGGTGGTCATTCGGGAATGGTAAAGATCTGACCCGGATAAATCAGGTCCGGATCACGGATCGAGTCGCGGTTGGCCTCGAAAAGTTTGACGTAGAGAATACCGTCACCAAAACGTTCCCGCGAAATCGCCCAGAGTGTGTCGCCTTTCTGAACCGTGACCGACCGGATTGCGGCGGTTTGGCTCTCGGCATCCGCTTCATCCAACTGATCAGCCGCCTGCAGCGTCTCGATTGGCTCTCGCTTGAATGGGGTTTCCAGTCGACTGACGACGGTTCCGTCCGGGGCTACCTCATCCACCCGCAATGTATAGATACCTGGGTCGATACCCTCGATCTCGCCCCGCCATTTTCCGTCTTCCGCGGACGGAAGATCGCCGACAAGGCGGTTGTCCAGATAAAGGCGCACAGCCGATCCGCCCTGCGCACGCCCTGTCAGCTCGACTTCGCCGGTTTCCGAATAGCCAATCGTATCCAAAGCAATCTGATCCGGCTGCTGAGTTTGCGTCGCAGGAGGCTGCACCAGTTCGACACCTTCTTCACCAGACCGCAATACGGCGACCTGCTGATCCTGAGAAGCCTCGGCTGCCGGTTCAGATACGGTGGGTTCAGTTTCTGCCTGTTCAGTTTCTGCCTGATCAGTTTCTGCGGTGTCGGTTTCGGCGGTTTCAGTATCTGCCGTTTCGGATTCGGGCTGAGGCTGATCCTCAGAAGATGCCTCTGCCGTCTGCTCCTCTTGCGAAATCACAGGCTGTTGGTCTATTCCCGTGTCTTCCGCTGCTGCGGTCTCGGTCGGTTCGGGTTTCGTGACTTCCACTTCGGATGCACCGGGCTCAACCGTTTGCACTCCGGCTTCCTCTGACGGCTCGGCCGAAGCCACCTCGGTCTGTTGCGGCTCGGGCGCCGGTAGCGCCGCTATCAGGTAATCATCCGAACGCGACGCCGTGTCTCCGTCGGATGTCTCCAGCACCAAGCCCCTTGCGATATCGGAGAACGGGATCACCAGAAACTCGGCAAATTGCCCGCTGGCATCGACCGTGAAGCTGTGCACGGGCTCACCATCCAGTAACACGCGGACTTCGGAACCCGGTTCGGCGGTGCCGGACAACAGGGCGTTCCCGTCCGTTTCTATGAAAACCTGATCCAGAGCAGGCGCGATGACCGGCGTGGGCGCAGGTTCAACTGCCTCCCCGGTCTCGGCCTTTTCCTCGCCCGCCGGTTCCGGTTGGCTCTCGCCTTGCCCGGCCTGATCTACAGACTGCTCAGGCTCCGCCGTTTCCGCAGGCTGCGCGGGCTTTTCAGCGGTTTCTCCTGCTTCGGTGGTGACATCTTCCTGTGGCGCTTCGGCAGCGAGTTCAGTCTGCTGAGGCACCGGAGTGTCCTGTTCATCGCCAAAAATGCCGGACAGATACAAACCTCCCGCTCCGATCAGAGCTGCAATTCCAGCGATCAATCCCCAGAGGAAGTTTCCAGAGCTTCCGCTTCCCGACTTGGCGTCCATTCTTTTCCTTTCACTCCGCAGCGCAAATGCTTTGACTTTCACACATTCTGCCTGACGGTTGAGGCAACCTATCAATCCCGCTATCAGGGGTCAAAACCTCAGACACAAGCCCGGAGAACCCATCTGATGTCTCAGAAATCAGTCTGTGTGTATTGCGGGTCACGCAATGGCACAAATCCCGCCTATGCCGCAGCCGCCGAAGCGTTCGGCACATTACTGGCAAATGAAGGCTGGCGTCTGGTTTATGGTGCCGGAGATGTCGGGCTGATGGGCAAGGTCGCGCGCGCGGCGCAGTCCGCCGGAGGGGAAACTTTCGGTGTCATCCCGGTGCATCTGGTCCGGCGCGAGGTCGGCAAGACCGACCTGACCCATTTCGTGATCACCGAGACCATGCACGAGCGCAAGAAGGTCATGATCATGAATGCCGACGCGGTTGTCGTTCTGCCGGGTGGCCCCGGGTCGCTGGACGAACTGTTCGAAGCCCTGACATGGCGGCAGCTAGGCCTGCACGACAAACCCATCCTGATCCTGAATGTTGATGGATACTGGGACAAGCTGCGCGAACTGGTCGCGCAGGTCATGGATCAGGAATTTGCCGATCCATCGCTAGGCGAGTTCCTGACCTGGGTGGACTCCCCAACAGGGGCCATTGAGGCCCTGCGTTCGCTTCTGACTTAACTTAGGATGTTCGGAACCCCGGGGACCCTTTGGCCTCCCGGGGAAAAAATAGTCAGGCAACCGCAGGCTTTGCCAAGCGCTGACGCAAAACCTGTTCGACCTTGTGCAACGGGTGGTTGGTCAGGGTCTTGTCGACCTCGGCGACCACTTTGGCCAGCACCTCGCTGTGAAGCCGTCGGCGCAACAGGCCCAGAACATGAGGGCTGGCGACAAGAACAAGCCGTTTGAACGCACCTTTCAGCCCCTTTCGATTCAGCAAATCCGCCACATCCTGAACGAACAAGGATTTGGCGTGGGCTTTCCAGTTCGTCTCTTCCATGGCCGACTTCTGGTTCGGCCCGGAATCGAACCGGCGTCCTGCCCTGTCCTTGGGTTTGTTGTCCGCTGTGTCCTGCTCTTCAACCGAGACGACGACAAGATTGGGATCTTCGGCGTCTGTGATGTTTTCCATCACCAGCGCCTTTTCCCCGTCTGCGATGATAACCCATGTTCCCTGTTCAATTGCGACCATAGTGATCTCCTGTATCGGCCGTTGAGGTCGCCCCCCGCCCTTTGGGCACAAGTCTTTTAAAGCGTGCCAACACTGGATTGGCGCGCTTACTGTCGCTTGTCTATTTGATTTGCAGCTCTCTCCTGCCGCCTACTTTACGTAAGGTCTGCGGGGCACGATACAATCCCGGCGAAGGCAAAAGTCGACGTATCGGCAGGTTTTCACCAGCGGTAAGAAAAGGATCAGGCCGACATTTCGATCACTGTAATCTCAGGCGTGACCCCCAGCCGAACGGGCAGGATTGAACAGCCAATACCGCCTGAAACCACCAGATCCCGCCCATCTTCCTGCACGTGCCCATAGGCGTACCGATTGCCATAGCGGGATGGCACCACGGGCGACCAGCCAAACAGGCGCACCTGTCCGCCATGAGTATGCCCGGACAGGGTAAGCGCAACTTTCTTTGGTACTTTTGGAAAAATATCCGGTTCATGCGCCATCATCACGACCGGCGCATCGTCCGTTACCTGACTCAAGGTGCCCGGCAGATCATCCAGCCCCTGATACCCGCCGCCTTTGCGCCGGATAGCCCACTGATCCTCAAGCCCGGCCAGCCAGAATCCTAACGCCTCAAGCTTGATCGCAGTGTTCGACAGAACCGGGATGCCTTTGCGTCCCAGCGCCTCGGCGTGGATATTCGGCCCACCACCCCGCTGCTGAGCCTGCCGGTCATCCCACCAATCGTGGTTGCCCAACACCGAAAACACCCCGTGCGGCGCATCAAGATCAGAAAGAACGTCGGCCAGATCGTCCGGCCTGACCGGCTGCATGAAGGTTTTTAGGTCTGCCGAGTAATCCCCAAGCAGCAATATGAGATCCGGCGCCAGTGCGTTGGTGCGCCGCACGATCTGGCGAATGCGGTCAAGCCCGATCATCGGCTCTCCGACATGCAGATCGGCCAGAACCGCAATACGAACCGGGGGCGCAGTCCAGTCGGTTCGTTTCAGGCGCCATTTACGTACGCGCAGCCGCAGGGCCGGCTCGATGAAAAAGCCATAAGCCGCAGTAAAAAGGCCTGCCAGCGTAACCGCCAGCAGACCTCGTATGAACCCTCGTCGGGTCAATGATTACATCCGCGATGCAACGTTTTCCCAGTTCACCAGATTGTCGAGGAAGTTCGAAAGGTAAGCCGGACGCTTGTTGCGGAAGTCGATGTAGTAGGAGTGCTCCCACACATCACAACCCAGCAGTGCGGTTTGGTTAAGGCACAGCGGGTTCACACCGTTTTCGGTCTTGGTCACGGCCAGCGAGCCGTCCGCATTCTTGACCAGCCACGCCCAGCCCGAACCGAACTGACCGGCACCAGCAGCACTGAACTGCGACTTGAATTCGTCAACCGAGCCGAAGCTTTCGGTCAGGGCCTTTTCCAGCTCACCGGGCATGGCGTTGCCACCGGGGCCCATCATTTCCCAGAACTGGTTGTGGTTCCACAGCTGGCTGATGTTGTTGAAGATGCCATTCTGGGCGACAGCGTTTGCGTCATAGGTGCCAACGATGATCTCTTCCAGCGACTTTCCGTCCCACTCTGTCCCGGCGATCAGCTTGTTGCCGTTGTCGACATAGGCCTTGTGGTGCAGGTCGTGGTGATATTCCAGTGTTTCCGCGGACATACCCTTGGCTGCCAGCGCGTCATGTGCATAAGGAAGATCAGGAAGTTCAAAAGCCATGTCGGCCCCCTGTTAAAATGTAAGTTGCGGTTCCCAAGGTTAAATGCTTTGGCAGCCGCCGCAGGTCAAGGGCCGAGACAAGAAAACCCGGAGGCAGGCGATGCTGACACAGGCGCGCAAGATGTTCTACCGCGCCCGCGGATACTATGCGGGCAACCTGAACGGCGAGCCGTTTCGCCTTGACCCCTATCATTCGAAATTCTGGCGCAAGGCGACTGCGGGTGACTGGGAACCCGAGACCTTCGCCGTCCTTGATGAGTACCTGACGCCGGGCAGCGATTACCTTGACATCGGTGCGTGGATTGGCCCCACCGTCCTTTATGGCGCACGCAAGGCGCGGCATGTCTGGTGTTTCGAGCCGGACCCGACGGCCTACCGACATCTGGCGTGGAATCTGGACCTGAACGACATCCACAACGTGTCGGCCTTTGGTGTGGCGCTGTCAGACCAGTTCGGTGTGGCCCGCATGGCATCCCTGCGCGGAGAGCCCGGCGATTCCACCAGTTCATTGCTTCATGACGGCGCACATGGCAGCGATGCGCTGACCATTGCCTGGGATCAGTTCGAGGCGGTGAATGATCTGTCTGGCGTGTCACTGGTCAAAATGGATATCGAAGGGGCCGAGTTCTTCGTACTGCCAACCCTGTTGTCATGGTTGGAAAAGGTACGGCCTGCACTGTATCTCTCTCTCCACTCCCCCCTGTTGGCCGACGAAGATCGCCTGACCCGCACATCCGAGCTGCTGGAAAGCCTTTCCTTTTACTCCAATGTTTGTGACGAAAGCGGGCAACCGGCAGACGTTCAGACAATGCTCAAACCCGAAGAATTGACACGCTATCGCGCGATTGTTCTGCACGGGTAGAATGCGACAATCCACCTTCTCATTTTACACGCGGTTCTGCTTGTTTCCCCGAGCTAAACCTGTTTCCTTCCGCCAGTAACTCATTGATGAATAAGATAAGAAATGAAACGACTATTTGGAATTATCATTGCGGCATTTGCTGCTCAGACGGCAGCGGCTGAAGATTTGACATATCATTGCAAGGTCAAGGGTCGGGAAGGCTGGATCGCACCGGAATACTACTTTCGCATTGATCCAGAAGCCAACAAAGCGCAGGTCGTCAGTAACTACCACGACTGGATGGACGCAAACCTGAATACCCGCAGAAACGACATTTACCAGATGAGCTGGAAGGTCACATTGCCGAGTTCGGACGGTCAGGCGGTGCGCATGCGGTATCAGGCAAACCTCGATCAAGCCAAAAACAAGATCAAAGTCCGCGGTAGCTTTGGCAACGTAAGTGCATCAAACAAACCATACGGGACCGGAAACTGCGCGTTGGTCAAATAAAAAAGCCCCGGATGACCCGGGGCTTCTATTTCAACTGCACTTAGGCAGAGGTCAGTAAACCCCAACTTCACTGCCCGGCTGCGCCGCGACTTTCAGCAGTTTGAACACATAATCTGCGGCGGACCGGAAACAAACCACCCGGAAGGTTTCGGTGTCATCCATCCAGAACGCACCTGCCACCTGTGCCAGACGCGAGCGCCGAATTTGGCCGGGCTGGAATGCCTCTTCCGAGAACTCGACCGGAGCCAGCTTGCCCAGTACCTCGCGAGCGCTGCCGCCCGAGATGCGGAACACTGCGCGGGCATCCGAGACGTTGACGGCCAGGGCGTGTGTGCCGCTCAGGGCATTGGTCATCGCGGCCAGCTTGGCTTCGACCTCGGCGTAGGGCACCAGCACCAGCAATTCGTCGGTCGACATCCAGCAAACGCCGGTATCGCCGTTCACCAAAGCCTCGCGCTGGCCAGGAACCTTTTGGCCCGTGGCGTCTTTGACCGCCTTGGCAAGCACCTTGTCGGACAGGTCGCCGCGCAGAGTGATCATACCCTGCAGACCGCATTCCTCGACCTTGGCAATGCCGTCGAAGCTTGCGTGATTCAGTGCGCTGATGGGTTCAGACATTCTGCTTCTCCCCGTCCTTGTCGTAGAAGATCGGATCCACGATCTTGGCTTTGTAGACTTTGTCATCCGTTCCCGGGAACTCGACAATCTCACCCATCCGGTCAGGCCCGTGTTTGATCAGACCCATGGCGATGCCCTTGTCCAGGTTGGCCGAGTAATAGGTCGAGGTCACGCGTCCGATCATATTGCGCTGACCGTTGGCGTTGACGCCCTCACCCACTGCGTAGGCACCATCCGGCAGAACCGATCCATCCACAGTCTCAAGCCCGACCAGTTTCCAACGTTCAGGATCGGCCATGTGGCTTCGCGAATGGGCGCGTTTGCCCAGATAGTCCTCTTTCTTTTTCGACAGCGCCCAGTGCAGCCCCAGATCCTGTGGGATCACGGTGCCGTCGGTCTCGTCGCCGATCATGATAAAGCCTTTCTCGGCCCGCAGGATGTGCAGACATTCGGTGCCGTAAGGCATCACGCCGAACTCTTTACCTGCCTCCATCAGCGCGTCCCAGAATGCCTGACCCTGAGAGGCCGGAACCGCGATTTCATAGGACAGCTCACCTGAGAACGAAATGCGGTAGGCGCGGCAATCGAAGTCACCGATCTCGCCATCACGCCATTCCATGAAAGGCAGCGCTTCTTTGCTGACGTCCATGCCGCCCAGCTTCTCAAGCACCTTGCGGGCGTTGGGGCCGACCACGGCGACCTGCGCGTATTGCTCGGTCACGTTGGCCACGAAGACTTTCCAGTCCCACCATTCGGTCTGCAGCCACTCTTCCATGTGCCCATGGATACGCTCGGCCCCGCCGGTGGTGGTGTGGCACAGCCATGTGTCCTCGTCGACGCGGGCAACAACGCCATCGTCGATCAGGAAACCGTTTTCCGAGCACATCAGGCCATAGCGGCATTTGCCGACCTTCAGCGTGGACATCATGTTGGTGTACATCATGTCGAGGAACTTGCCGGCATCCGGGCCTTTGACAATCAGTTTGCCCAGCGTCGATGCATCAAGCAGGCCAAGGTTTTCGCGGGTGTTCTTGACCTCGCGATTGACCGCGTCATGCACGGACTCTCCGGGACGCACGTAGGCGTAGGTCCGGCGCCAGTGGCCGACCGGCTCCCAGTCGGCGCCGTTCTTGTCATGCCAGTTGTGCATCGGTGTTTGGCGGATCGGCTGGAACACTTCACCACGCGCTTCGCCGCCGATCGCGCCCATCGAAATGGGGGTATAGGGCGGGCGGAAGGTTGTGGTGCCCACCTTCGGAATCTCGGATTCCAGCGCATTAGCCAGGATTGCCAAGCCGTTGATATTGCTCAGCTTTCCTTGATCGGTCGCCATGCCCAGCGTGGTGTAACGCTTGGTGTGTTCAACGCTTTCGTACCCTTCACGCGCAGCCAGCTGGACGTCGGAAACTTTGACGTCATTCTGGAAGTCGAGCCAGGATTTCATGCGCAGCTGGATTTCGGCATTGGCAGGCATCAGCCAGACAGCTTCCATCGCCGCTTCGCCGGTAGCTTCCCCAGCCGGGGCCTTAGTGTTCTTCGGTTTGAACCCGGCCGCCTTGGCCGCCGCTTTGCCAGCGGCATGGGCATCGGACAGCACTTCGCCCAGCGCCAGCGGACCGTTCGAGGAACCCGCGGCAAGAACGAAACCTTCACCATTTGCACCCAAAGGCGGGCGCGCCGGATCGGGACGGAAATGGGCTTGCGCCTCATCCCAGATCAGCTTGCCCCCACAATGCGACCACATGTGAACCACCGGAGACCAGCCCCCCGACATGGCGACCGCATCGCATTCAACTTCTTCGCGAGCGCCCCCGATGCCTTCCTGATTGCAGATCGCAACTTTCTTGACACGTTTGCCGCCTTTGACTTTGGCGATGGCCTTGCCCGGATCGACACGGATGCCAAGCTGACGCGCCTCTTCGGCCAACGGCCCGGCAGATGTACGTGCATCGACAACGCGCAGGACATCAACGCCCGCCTGTTTCATCAGGATCGCCGTGCGATAAGCGTCGTCGTTGTTGGTGGCGACGATGACACGTTCCCCGGGGGTCACGCCCCAGTTGATCACATAGTCGCGCATGGCCGAAGCCAGCATCACACCCGGCACATCATTTCCGGCAAAGGACAGCGGACGCTCGATCGCGCCTGTTGCAGTCACGATCTGTTTGGCCCGGATCCGCCACAAGCGATGACGCGGGCCTTGCGTGCCCGGTTTGTGATCGTTCAGACGCTCGTAACCCAGTACGTACCCATGGTCATAAACCCCTGCGCCCATGCAACGGGACCGCATGGTGACGTTGCTCATTGTTTCGAGTTCGGAAACCAATTGTTCCACGAACTTATCCACAGGCTCACCATTGACGGTTCCGCCATCAACCGGAGCGCGACCGCCCCAATGTGCAGTCTGCTCGATCAGCAGAACCTTGGCACCGGATTGCCCCGCAGCTTTGGCGGCCTGAAGACCAGCCACACCGCCGCCGATCACCAGAACATCGGTGAAGGCGTAGAAGTGTTCATAGGTGTCCGCGTCCTTGGTTTCCTTGTCCGGTGCTTTGCCCAGACCGGCGGACTGGCGGATGAAGGGTTCGTAGACGTGCTTCCAGAACGGCTTGGGATGGATGAACATCTTGTAGTAGAAGCCGGCCGGCAGGAACCGCGACAGGTGAGTGTTGACGGCACCGATGTCGAAGTCCAGGTTCGGCCAGTGGTTTTGCGAGATCGCCGTCAGGCCGTTGAACAGTTCGGTCGTGGTGGCACGCTGGTTCGGCTCGAAGCGGCCGCCCTGCCCGAGACCGACCAGAGCGTTCGGTTCCTCGGCCCCGCTGGCGACAACGCCACGCGGACGGTGATACTTGAACGACCGGCCCATCATCATCTGATCATTGGCCAGAAGGGCCGAGGCAAGCGTATCGCCCTCGTAGCCCTGCATCGCGGTGCCGTTGAAAGTAAAGGTGACCTGTTTCGACCGGTTAATCAGTCGGCCGAGTTTTGCGAGACGGGTGCTCATTTTGCGGACCTTTCGCAGGTGGAGGTGTCGGAGCCTCCGGCGGGAGTATTTTTGAAAAGGTGAAGCATCAGGAGAACTCTCTCCACGTCCAGCCGGGCCGTTTGACGGTGATGGCATCCTTGATGTCTTGCGGCGGTTCGGAGGTCTGAGCGGTGTAAGTGCCAAAGACCTCGAGCGTTTGGGTACAACGCGCGGCGTGGAACCACTTGCCACAGCCATTGGCGTGCCGCCAGCGTTCGAAATGCACGCCTTTGGGGTTTTCACGCATGAACAGGTAGTCGTGGAATTCGTCATCCGACGAGCCGGGGCCAAAGCGCTTCAGATGCGCCTCGCCACCAGCGGCCAGTTCGGTTTCTTCGGCGTCAACGCCGCAATAGGGGCAATTCAGGATCAGCATTTTGTCATCCTTTCAGCAGCAAGCCGTCGTTTGACGTCCGCGCAATTCGTAGTCAGGGGCAGAGACGATTTTTCGGCGAAAAATCTCCATCAATGCGCCACCCCGGCGGCGACGCTCTCGTCGATGAAGCGGCCCTCTTTGAAGCGGTCCAGCGAGAAAGCTTCGGTCAGTGGCGAATGACCGGTGGCCATCAGCTGTGCCATGCCCCAGCCCGAACCCGGGATCGCCTTGAAGCCACCGGTGCCCCAGCCGCCGTTGATAAAGCAGCCCTGCAGCGGTGTTTTCGACAGGATCGGCGAGCGATCACCGGTCATATCCACGATCCCGCCCCATTGGCGCAGCATCTTCAGGCGCGATATCATTGGGAAGGTCTCGACCAGCGCGCGCACCGTTTCCTCGATATGGTGGAACGATCCACGCTGGGTGAAGTTGTTGAACCCGTCCGTGCCGCCGCCGATCACCATCTCGCCCTTGTCGGACTGAGACATGTAGCCGTGCACGGTGTTGGCCATTACGACAACGTCCATGCAGGGTTTGATCGGCTCGGATACCAGCGCTTGCAGCGCGATGGCTTCCAGCGGCAGGCGGAAGCCTGCCATCTCGGCCAGTTGCCCCGAGTGCCCGGCAACAACGATGCCCAGCTTGTCACAGTCAATGGCGCCCCTGGTGGTATCGACGCCAACCACGCGGCCATTGTCCGAACGGACGCCGGTGACTTCGCACTGCTGGATGATGTCCATGCCCATCGCGGAACAGGCGCGCGCATAGCCCCACGCCACTGCGTCATGGCGTGCGGTGCCGCCGCGTTCCTGCCAAAGCGCGCCCAGAACCGGATAGCGCGGGCCGTCAAGATTGATGATCGGCACCAGCTCCTTGACGCGTTCAGGCGTAATCCACTCGGTCTTGACGCCCTGCAAGGCGTTGGCGTGCGCCGTGCGCTGATAGCCGCGGATTTCGTGCTGGGTCTGCGCCAGCATCATCACGCCGCGCGGGCTGAACATGATGTTATAGTTCAGGTCCTGGCTCAGATCCTCATAGAGGCTGCGTGCCTTTTCGTAGATCGCAGCCGACGGGTCCTGCAAATAGTTCGAGCGGATGATCGTCGTGTTCCGGCCGGTGTTGCCACCGCCCAGCCAGCCTTTTTCAATTACGGCCACGTTCTGGATGCCATAGTTCTTACCCAGATAGTATGCAGTGGCCAGACCATGCCCCCCTGCGCCAACGATTATTACGTCGTAGCGTTTCTTGGGTTCGGGTGACCGCCAGGCGCGTTCCCATCCTGTGTGGTAACGAAGCGCTTCGCGCGCAACGGCAAAGGCTGAATAGTGTTTCATAAGCGAATCCATCCGGTTCGGTGATTGGGCGCAGATATGACCTGTGGCGACAGTTTACCCCTGCCGCACAACGCCGCAATATCGCACTATTGCGACATGTACGCCATTCGCGGCCATTTGTCCCTTTTGTCGGGCGGCCAGCGGGTCTAAGTCAGGGCAAGCGTTTCGGAGATACTATGACGTTCTGGGTCCTGATCTTACTGACTGCACTGCTGATTGCCGTGTTTTTGGGATATTCCATGCTGCGCAACAGGAAAAACCGCGAACCTGCCGCGGCCTACGACCTGCGCGTCTACCGTGAACAGTTGGCGGGCGTGGACCGGGACCTGGCCCGGGGTGTAATCCCAGCAGCGGATGCCGACAGGGTACGCACCGAAATCTCTCGTCGCATTCTGGCTGCGGATGCGCAGATGCAGCAGTCTGCAGCGGGCAACGGCCCGTCGCGTGCCGTTACGGTCGGATCACTTGTTGTCGTGGCGCTTGTTCTGGTGGGTGGTGCAATGGGGCTTTATCGTCAACTCGGTGCCAACGGGTTGCCGGATCAACCACTGGAAATGCGACTGGAAATGGCCAAGAGCCTGCGCGCCGATCGTCCGGCTCAGGCCGAATTTGAAGCGTCGACACCACACGCGCCGGCGCCTCAGCTGGAAGAAAGCTATGTCGAACTGCTGGGCCAGTTGCGCGAAACCGTTGCTAGCCGGCCCGACGACTTGCAGGGTCATATTCTGCTGGCCCAACATGAGGCCAACGCAGGCAATTTTCAGGCTGCTTACAAGGCGCAGCAACGCGTGATCGAACTGTCGGGTGATGCAGCGCCAGCGGATGCTTATTCCCACCTGGCCGAGATGATGATTCTGGCGGCGGGCGGATATGTTTCACCCGAGGCTGAGGACGCGCTGAAACAGGCGCTGGATCGCGACCCGCATCATGGACCTGCTCGGTACTATTGGGGGCAGATGCTTGTGCAGACCGGACGACCCGACCTGGCCTACCGGCTTTGGGCCGATGCACTGGCCCAAGCGCCCGCCGGCGCACCCTGGGCAGATGCGATCCGCGCCCAAATTGACGAACTGGCCTTCAGGGCGGGCGTTTTCAATGCTCCGGAAATCCCGGCACCTTCCACCGAGCCAGGCCCTGATCAGGCCGCTGTCGACGCAGCAGCGGAACTGACGCCGGAAGAACGTCAGGACATGATCCGCGGAATGGTCAACCAGTTGTCGGACCGGCTGGCAACCGAAGGCGGATCGCCCGAAGAATGGGCCCGCCTGATTGCAGCACTGGGCGTTCTTGGCGAAGCGGAACGGGCAAGCGGAATATACGACGAAGCGCAATCTGTTTTCGCCGGCAATGCCGATGCGCTGGACATGCTGGCCGCGGCCGCCCGAAGGGCAGGTCTGGAACCATGATCCACGATCAGTTCGAAGATTTCGCCGCCGCGCTGGCCCCGATGACGGCGCTCATGGGGTTGGACCTTGGCGAGAAGACGATCGGCGTGGCGGTTTCGGACCGGATGCGCGGCGTGGCCAGCCCGCTCGAGACGGTCCGGCGCAAGAAATTCACGCTCGATTCCGCGCGGCTTCTGGAAATTGTTGCTGACCGCGAAATCGGAGGAATACTTCTGGGCCTGCCCAAAAACATGGACGGAACTGAAGGCCCCCGATGCCAGTCAACCCGCGCTTTTGCCCGGAATCTGTCGCGCCTGACGGACCTTCCCATCGGTTTTTGGGACGAGAGATTAAGCACAGTTGCGGCAGAAAAGGCACTGCTTGAGGCGGATACGACACGAAAACGTCGCGGACAGGTTATTGATCACGTCGCTGCTGGTTATATTTTGCAAGGAGCGCTCGACAGGTTGCGCTTTCTTTAAAAAGGCGGGTTGGCGCGATGACAAACATGGTTTGGAAAAGGAATGAGGTGGAAAGCCCCTGCGTCCAGATCTGTGTTGTGCACCCGACGGAACGTATCTGCACAGGATGCTACCGCACCCTTGACGAGATTTCGCGCTGGTCCAAGATGGAAAGCAGCGAGCGGGCGGAAATCATGACAGACCTGCCGGCTCGTAAACCGCGTCTCGCGAAACGGCGTGGTGGCCGCGCTGCCCGCCTGAACAAAGGCTGACACTTCAATTCCAGAATAGACCGATCTAAAGCTGCGCCGCTGCGGGCCGATTGAACTCCGAGGGGGTTGAGTTCGCGGATCGTGAGTGAGTGGCCAGCACAGCGGCGCGATCAGTTCAGTTGTCTCTCCGCGAAGGGATCAGCCAGCCGTAAGCCAGGATTTTGCGTTTTCGATTTCTTCCGACGGGAAATACTGCGTTCGCGCTCCCAACACGTGGCTTGCCACTTTTTGCGCAATCCTCTGCCAGCCCTTGTCGCCAACAATTGCTGCGCGATCAAGCATCCCGATATGCCCCTGCGCCAGACGGAAATGTGCAGCCAGTGCCGTCAGCCCCTGCCAGCCATCAAATTCCCGCAGATCGATCAGTAACCTGAACCCGTCACGCTCGCGAAGCAGGCTGTCCAGATCGGTCTCGGCCTGCTTGTATTCATCGGGGTCCAACTTGCCCATCAAGGAAATCTGAATACACGGGCCGCCCAGATCTGTGACATGAATGGCCCCGAGGGACTCGCGCATCCAGCGCCGGGCGGCTTCCAACTCGGTCATCTCGAATACCTGCACCGGGCACGGCAGGATCGGAGCTGCCAGCCGGATGCTAGTCTGAACCCAGCCTTGATCGGCCACCACTGCGATCCGGTCGAAGCCGCGCCAATGGCTCAGACCAAGTTTGGTGTCAGACCACGCGGCTCCAAGGTCGTAACCTTTGAACTCCGGATGCACGATCGCCAGAAGGCGAACCGCGTCATGCTCGGTCAAAGCAGCTTCGATGGCCGGAACAAGGGTCGAAGCATAGTCGTCGGCAGTGATCTGGCCAGACAGTTCAACTTCAATCTGTGCACCATCAGAATTCGTGTGGACGGTCATCATACCGAAAATCCTCCAAAGCTAAACAATGGCAGGACGTTACGGAGTTTCGAGCCACTCGGCTACACCCCCGGCACATTCCGGGCGGAAATAGGCGATCATCCGTCCGTCGGGCCCACAACTTGCAGCTTCACCCCACGGGGCGACCCCATGCAGACAGTGTCGATGCAAAAGATAAGCCTCGCCCGGTGCCGCCGGCAGTTCGATTCGCGGACATGTGTCGAAGACTTCTCGTCGTGCCGTCTGGTAGATTTCCGTCACGTCGATCTGATGCAGTGCCTCATCCGGGTGTCCGGCCATGGCGTTCCGAAAGGCAGCCCCCATGATCTTGTGGCTCCCCTCCCACAGAACCATCGGCGAAGCATCGGCGCTGGCCTTGTTCAGGGGAATTCCCAAAATCCACGCGTGCGGCTCATCCACATGCCGGCGTCGGCCAGTGCCAGAGGGGCGCAGTCCGTCCACATGGGCGGCATCCTTGTTTCGCCTGTACCGTGCGGCCGCCTCGCTTTCGCCACGTCGGGGACACGGGTAGCCGGGGTAGAAGACCGAGACCTGCCCTTTGTGCAGCGGCAGAACACCGTACTGCCGGTTGATGAAGTCCATCGCTTGCCCGGCCAGCGGCAGCGAACGCCCCACCCTGCCCTGGCGATCATTGGTCAAAGCATCGACTCCGATGAACCAAGTCCCCTCGCAATCGAGCCACGGAGCGTGCGCCGGGTCCGAGACCGAGCTTCGGGCAGCAGGCAAAGCCTCTTCAACCCATTCGGCCAGAACCGGATCATAAGGAAACGAGATCCAGCCCTTATCTTGAAAATGGTCTACCATCCCACCGCCTTGCGAAGCATGTTGAGGGCGACCAGTGTCAGAAACACGGCAAAAACCCGTTTTAGGGGTTTCGGATCCATCGCGTGGGCCAGTTTCACCCCCCAGGGCGCCGTCATCATCGTCATTGCGACCACCACGCCAAACGCAACCAGATTAACCGCCCCGATTGTCAGCGGCGGACGATGCTCGACCGGGATTTCCACAAACAGAAAGCCCAGAACCGATGGCACTGCGATAATCACGCCGAACCCGGCGGCGGTGGCCACGGCGCGGTGAATGGGAGTGTTGAACAGGCTCATCAAAGGCACACCGAAACTGCCACCGCCGATCCCCATCAGCACAGACAAAAAGCCGACCGAGGGCGAAAGAACCGCGCGACGCGCCCCTTTGGGCATGGCGTCACCCAGCCGCCATTCTGACCGGCCCAGCCCCAGATAGGCACCGATGACCATGCCGAGTATCCCAAACAGGGCCTGCAGCGCTTCTGTTCGCAAGGCCGAAGCCACCAGCACACCCAGAACGGCACCTGTGGCAATACCAACGCCCCATCCGCGCAGAATATCCCAGTCCACCGCGCCTTTTTTGTTGTGCGCAAGCACGGACCGGACAGACGTGACGATGATCGTGGCCAGAGATGTCGCCAGACACAGCTGCATCAGTTGCGGCCCGCCATATCCAAGCGTCTGAAACGCATAGAAAAACGCGGGTACCAGAACAATTCCGCCCCCGACGCCCAGCAACCCGGCCAGCACTCCGGCCAAGGCCCCGATCACAAGCAAAAGGCCCAGCATTTGGGCCAGCAACATCGTCTCGGGCATTGTCCCCCCAAACCGGTGTCAAACCGGATTTCGTTTAAACCTCAGCCAGTGGCGCAACCTGTTCCAGCGCCTGCAGCATCACCTCGGGCCCGGCCCCGGAATGTACTGCCCCCTCGGACAGTGCGCGTCGCCATGCCCGCGCACCGGGTCGTCCGGCGAACAATCCCAGCATGTGACGCGTGATCTGGTGCAGTCGCCCACCGTCGGCAAGGTGTTTTTCGACATAAGGCACCATTTCATGGACAACTTCAAACGGGTCGGTGGCAAGTCCTGTTTGAAAGATCAGCGGGTCAGCATCGCAAAGAATGTCGGCGGGCTGATGATAGGCCGAACGTCCGATCATCACACCATCCAGCCCGGCGTCCAGATGCTCCCTCGCTTGTTTCAGCGAGGTGATACCGCCGTTGATCGAGACATGCAGATCAGGAAAAGCCGCTTTCATCCGATGCACCAGACCGTAGTCCAGCGGCGGAATATCGCGGTTTTCCTTCGGGCTGAGCCCTTGAAGCCAGGCCTTGCGCGCGTGGATCGTAACGCGACCACAGCCTGCCGCGCGGATTGCCTCCAGAAACGCAGGCAGCACTTCCTCGGCTTCCTGATCATCGACACCGAGGCGGCATTTGACGGAGACGTCTATTTTGACAACATCAATCATCGTTGCCACGCATTCGGCGACGCGAGAGGGGTCCTTCATCAACACCGCTCCAAACGTGCCCGACTGGACCCGGTCGGAAGGGCAGCCGCAATTCAGGTTAACCTCATCATACCCGGCTTCCGCGCCCAGGCGCGCTGCTTGTGACAATTCTTCAGGATCCGACCCGCCCAGTTGCAGGGCAACAGGGTGCTCCTGCGGGCTGTAGTCCAGCAAATGAAGTGCCCCACCCCGGACCAATGCCGGGGCCGTCACCATTTCCGTGTAAAGCAGGGTTTGACGACTGAGCAACCGATGGAAAAACCGACAATGCCGGTCTGTCCAGTCCATCATGGGTGCCACGCTCAGACGCGCTGCTTTCTGTGCGTTTTTCGTCAAAGCGCTGGCTCCGTGTTCGTGCAAGCAAAGCGCCACGAGGTTTGGCCGGGCTGTCTTGCCGGTTTCGGGGCACTGGGGTTTCTGATTCGAGCGTGCCACGGTGTAGCATATTCGGTGAGAGCGAACAGCGACTTGAACGCGATGTGATCCGGTACCCGTCACGCTCAAGGTTTTACTCAAATTTGCCCGAAGGCCGGCGATCAAACCACGGAAGGAAGATGCCCAGTTAGCGTACTGGGCTTTTTGTTGAGAGGGCTCGAAGTTGTCCGGCCCTCGACCTTCAGTCGCTATTTGCCGCGAATACGACGTTCCGGTCAGCACCCGCAGAGCTTGGATTGCACACCGATACCTGACGTTCACCTTTTGCCGAGCGACGTGCCCGAATGCTTAGTAAATATAGCGGATCTGATCGGTCCAGTATCGCTCGACCCGGCGCAAAGACGTGGTGATACGTTCGATCCCGTCAAATTCCAGAACACCACGGCTCTGCAAGCCTTCGGCATGGCGCGAGAACAGCTCGGCCACGATGTCGCGAATCTCTCGGCCGCGTGGGGTCAGGCGCACCCGGACGGACCGCCGGTCAATCTCACATCTCTGGTGATGCATGTAACCCATTTCGACCAGTTTCTTGAGGTTGTAGCTGACATTGCTGCCCTGATAGTAACCCCGGCTTTTCAATTCGCCCGCCGTCACCTCGTGATCGCCGATATTGAACAGAAGAAGCGCCTGCACCGCATTGATTTCCAGCACACCGACACGTTCGAATTCATCCTTGATGACATCCAGCAGCAACCGGTGCAGCCGTTCGACAAGGGCCAGCGCCTCAAGATAGCTGGTCATGAACCCTTTGGTTCCCGGCGCGGAAACCTGCAATTCCATACTCATCCGACCCTCCGATTCAGTCGCGCAGTTTCTGACACGATGAACCGAATTCCCGAAAAATCGGTTAAGCGGGATTTTCCGTTACTTTTGAAAGGTCTGCGCGATACCCGCGATCAGGTCTGCAAAGTTCTCAGGAGGCCTGACCTGCCCAGTCACCCATTGATAAAGGTCCTGATCGTTTTCGTGCAGCAGCGCATCGTAGGCATCCAGACCGACCGTATCCATGCCCGCAAGGTTGCGGTCGGCATAGGCCGACAGGATCAGATCCATCTCTTTGATCCCGCGCCGCATCGAGCGCATTTTCATACGCTTGATCCGAACATCGCGTGTTTCTGTCACTGTTGAGGCTCCAACATCAGGCGGATCTTTTTCTCAAGCCGCGCTGCGCGTTCGGCGCTGGCGCGCATTTCGCCGCGAATTGCGCGCAACTCGGCGGCGACGCCTGCCAACTCCAGACTTTCGGCATCCTCCTCCAAGGGGGCGCCCATCCCCTCACCTTCTCCGGTCAGCAACCACATGATCGAGACATTCACCATGCCCGCCATAATCGACAGACGGTTCGCGCGCGGCTCGGACAGATCGTTCTCCCACGCGACAATGGTCGCCTTTTTGACACCCAGCCTGCGGGCCATCTCAGATTGTGACATCCCGGCCGCTTCGCGCGCGCCTGCCAGACGATCCCCAAACGTTGCTGCATCCGGTCCGAACCAGTCGTATTCATCAGTCATCTGGGGCTCCAAATCTATTTTTCATAGCGCTTGATCGTCATTCGGGCGCACCCTATGACAGACAGGCCAAACATACAAACCGAGGCCGCTCATGAGTTTCCTGTCTGCGACACTGTCACGCGTAAAACCTTCGCCCACAATCGCGATGACGGCAAAGGCGGCTGAAATGAAGGCCGCAGGACGCGACGTCATTGGCCTCAGCGCGGGCGAACCGGATTTCGACACCCCGCAGAACATCAAGGACGCGGCGGTCGCTGCTATTGCCGCCGGCAAGACCAAGTATACTGCCCCCGACGGTATCCCCGAACTCAAGCAGGCGGCCTGCGCCAAGATGAAGCGCGATCACGGGCTGGATTACACGCCGGCCCAGATTTCGGTCGGAACGGGCGGAAAGCAGACGCTGTACAACGCGCTGATGGCGACGATGAATCCGGGCGACGAAGTTGTCATCCCCGCGCCATACTGGGTCAGCTACCCGGACATGGTGCTTTTGGCCGGGGGCACGCCGGTTGTGGTCGAAGCCAAACTCGAAAACAATTTCAAGCTGACCGCCGAACAGCTTGAGGCCGCGATCACGCCGAAGACAAAGTGGTTCATCTTCAACTCTCCATCGAACCCAACCGGGGCTGGATACAACCGGGAAGAACTGAAGGCGTTGACCGATGTGCTGATGCGCCACCCGCATGTCTGGATCATGTCCGACGATATGTATGAGCACCTGGCTTACGACGGGTTCGAGTTCTGCACCCCTGCTGAGGTTGAGCCGGGACTGTATGACCGTACGCTCACCTGCAACGGCGTATCCAAAGCCTATGCAATGACCGGCTGGCGGATCGGTTACACGGCGGGACCGGTCGAGATCATTGCGGCCATGCGCAAAATCCAGTCGCAATCCACCTCGAACCCGTGTTCAGTCAGCCAATGGGCCGCGGTTGAGGCACTGAACGGCACCCAGGCGTTTCTGGCCCCCAACAACGAGACCTTCAAACGGCGCCGCGATCTGGTCGTCGAGATGCTGAATGAAATCGACGGCATTTCCTGCCCCACGCCCGAAGGCGCCTTCTATGTGTACCCGTCCATCGCAGGTCTGATCGGAAAGACCAGCCCTGCAGGCACCCATATTGACAGTGACGAAGCCTTTGCCACCGCATTGCTGGAGGAAGCGGACGTCGCCGTTGTCTTTGGTGCGGCCTTTGGGCTGTCGCCGAATTTCCGGATCAGCTACGCGACTTCGGACGCGGCCCTGAAAGAGGCGTGTACCCGCATTCAACGGTTTTGCGCCGCACTGACCTGATCGGAGAAGAATCTTGTCGACAGACCTGCCGGAATACTATTTCCGTGTCCGCGAAAACGGAGCGGTCGTGTTCAAAATCGACACGGCAAATCGACATCGTCGGATCGAAATGGATCAGATCGCCGTTATCAACATCCGCAATGACGACATCAAACCTCATGGGCAGCATACGCTTTCCGATGCTGACAAGGCCGAGATCGAACGCTGGATGACAGAACGTAAAGCCCTGTTGGCGAAACGTGACATTGACGACATTCACCGCGCGGTCGACTACCTGAACCTGACGACACAGTGGGCCCAGTCCAAGGCCACGGAAGAACAGCTTGAAGATGTCAGCGATCGGTTGCTGATGGCGATGCACGACCTGCGGACTGTGCTTGTAAGGAAGAAGGCCGATCGCCTGAACAAAAACTGATCAGGCCGCCGGTCTTTCGACAGGCAACCCGACCTCACGCACGGACCTGAGCCAGAAACGGGCCATCAGCATCACCGCAGCGCAGGCCAGCCCAATGACAAGGCCAAGCCAAACTCCGATACCCTCCATACCCCGCATGAAGCCAAAGTAGTAAGAGGCTGGAATGCCGATCACCCAATAGCTGAGCGCGGCCATCACCATGGGGATCTTGGCGTCCTGCACACCGCGCAACAGGCCCAGCGCGATGACCTGAGCGCCATCAACCAGCTGGAACAGGGCCGCCATGGCCAGAAGCCCGGTGCCGATCGCCAGAATCTGCGGACGCTCGGGGTTGTCCGCTTCCATGAACAGCGAAATCAACGGTTCGGCGCAGGTCAGAAACAGGATGATCGTCAGCACTGACACAACCAGCGACATCCCGGTTACGGCAATCGCGCCTTTTTCCAGGTGCGCTCGATCCTTCCGGCCCAGCGCGTTGCCTGCCCTTATGGTGGCGGCGTTTGAAAGGCCCAAATGAACCATGAACGTTGCCGAGGCGAGGTTCAGCGCAATACCGTGCGCGGCCAGCGGAACCTGCCCGATCCATCCCATCATCAGGGCCGAAGTGGCAAACAGGGAAACCTCGGCCAGCATGGTCAGGCCGATAGGAACGCCCAACCGCAGAACACTGTGGAACATTTCCCAATCCGGCCGCCAGAAACGCTGAAACAGGCTGTGTTCAGGCAAAACGCGTACCGCATAGTAGATGACGCAAATCAACGAAACGATCTGCGTCACAACCGATGCGATGGCGGCCCCCATGACACCAAGTTCCGGAGCCCCCCAATTGCCAAAGATCAGTGCGTAATTCGTCACCGCGTTCACCAGGGCAGCGGCAACGGTAATCCACAAAACGATCTGTGTACGCTCCAACGCAGCCAGATAAGACTTCAGCACCATGACCAATAGCGCCGGGATGATCCCCCACCCTGCGACACGCAAGTACTCCGACGCTGTTTGAGCAACCTCCGGCTCCTGCTTCAGGGCGATCAGTATGGGATAGGACCACCAAAGCAGCGGCATGATCAGGGCCGAGTAAATCAGCGACAGCCACAAACCCATGCGGGTTGATCTTCGGATGCTGGTTTCGTTCTCCTCCGCCGCGGCCGTTGCGACCATGGGCATGACCGCCAAGCCGAACCCTGCGCCGAACAGGAACAGAACAAAGTAGTAGCTGCTGGCCAACGTCACCGCCGCCAGCGCTTCGACCCCATACCATCCCAGCATGATGGTATCGGTCAGGCCGATCGCATACTGCGCAAGATGCCCGCCGATCAGGGGCAGGCCCAGAACGGCAATCGCGCGAAAATGGCCGGGATATGACATGACTTTGCTCATCGCAACAGCCATAGGCCCGGCCATCGTCAGGGACAAGAGCCGATCAGCGAATTTTCAAACTGAGACTCCGAATTCCCGAAAGGCCAGACTCTTACAAACGCGCTTCGGGATGCAGCGACGTACCCAGCACGTGATCCGAACGATGTATGACGTGATGCGCCTGCCCGACGATCAGGGGATCAGGCTCGTCAACCAATTCGTGATCCTTGTCCGGGTAATCCAGCGTCGACAAGAAATGCCGCATACAGTTCAGCCGCGCGCGTTTCTTGTCATTCGATTTGACGATGGTCCAGGGCGCATCGGCAGTGTCGGTGTAAAAGAACATCGCCTCCTTCGCCTCGGTATAATCATCCCATTTGTCCAGACTGGCCTTGTCGATCGGCGACAGCTTCCACTGCTTCAGCGGATCGGTTTCGCGGCTCTTGAACCGCCGCTGCTGTTCGGGCTGCGTAACCGAGAACCAGTACTTATATAGCTGGATACCTGATCGCACCAGCATCCGTTCCAGTTCGGGCGTCTGCCGCATGAACTCAAGGTATTCGTTTGGCGAACAGAACCCCATCACGCGCTCGACACCTGCCCGGTTGTACCACGACCGGTCGTAGAACACCATTTCACCGACCGTCGGCAGTTCCTGCACATACCGCTGATAGTACCACTGCCCCTTCTCTTCCCACGTCGGTTTGTTCAGGGCTACCACGCGGGCCTGACGGGGGTTCAGATGCTCCATGAACCGCTTGATCGTGCCGCCTTTGCCCGCCGCGTCGCGTCCTTCAAACAGCAGAACAAACCGCTGGCCCGTCTCCTGCGCCCATAGTTGCACCTTGAGCAATTCAGCCTGAAGCTTCGCCTTTTCCGCCTCGTAGGTTTTGCGCGCCATCTTGTGGCCGTAAGGGTACTTGCCGCTCTCGAAAGCGTGCCGGATTTTCTCGGCGCATGGCTGCGAGGCATCCTGAACTTCAGCCTGTACAGTATTGATCTGAGTGGGTTTCAAGTCGGTCTGGACGATTGCCGCCATGCATATGCTCCTGGGTTTCAATGTTTCCCGGAACGCCTAGCAGAAACTCATAAAATTCGCTTTGATCGGCATCAAACTCCGACAGGCGCAACAGCCTGCCCACGCCCGCTTGCGCCCTTACCGATGGCCCCAATCGTCGGGGTTGTCGGAGTTGTTTGGCGACAGTCCCAAAACATCCCCCTTGGTCGAACACCCCAATCCCAAAACTGTCCGGTTGGCATAGGAAAAATAGGAACAGACCTGATTGATCTCGAGGATCTCTCCGTCGTCCCACCCCGCACCTCGCAAAGCGATCACATCGGCCTCGGTCAGTTCGGCCGGCGCTTCGGTCAGCTTGCGGGCATATCCCATCGCTGCCACCTGTGCTGCATCCAGCGGCGCCGTTTCCGGCTGTCGCGCCTCAATCGCTGCGCGTATGGCATCACCTCGCACAGTATCACCCAGCAACCGCTGCAACCCGTTGAAGTGATGTTCCACACAATAGCCGCACCGATTCAGCGAGCTGACCCAGACACCCAGGACTTCGAGAAACCATTTGGGAATCTGGTTGCCTGAATGGTGCAGCACGTTCTTGTAGATCGCCATGTGGCCTTCCATCGAATGCGGGCGCAGGCTGTGCGCCATCATGATGTTGTCCACGTTGTTGTCAGGGCCGGTCACTCGCTCATACAGCTTTCGCAACTTACCTTTCGCCTCGTCAAACGGAATGGTTTTGATCCAGCTCATTCGCAATCCTCTCTATGGGCCAAACGCCCTTGGCCGTGAACCCTCAGCGCTCTGTCGGGATATTGATGCCAAAGGAATAGGCGGAACAAAAGTCCTGAAAACAGCAGACTAAGAAAAGCCCGGATCTGTCACGCTTGGGTCTTGCGGCAAACAAATGTCGTAGCCGACAACGGCATCGTCATTTCGCTTGGGCCAAAAGTGCGGTGCAGAGCAGACGCCATTTCCTTGGCAACGTCATCCGAAGAAACTCCGCCTCGGGATCTGATTTCATCAATCAATGGATTCCCGAAAACCAGAGCTTTCGCAAATGTCTCGGGTGCCTCAATGCGTTTGTTCAGTCGAATGGTCTCGTACCTGATGTCACCCCATCCTGCCTCGGCAAGGTCCGCCTTGACCAACTGTGGATCACCGTAGTGAAAGGGAACCTTATAAAACCCGGGCGGATCATCCGGAAAAAACTGTCGGGCCACTTCGTGAGCCATCTGCGAAAACGGGTTCTCAGACATTGCGCTCCACACGTTGAAAACGTAACGGCCGCCAGGCTTGATAACTCGGGCTGCCTCGCGGAACGAGGCAACTTTGTCGGGAAAGAACATCACTCCAAACTGGCAAACCATAAGATCGAAACGGGCTTCCTCAAATGGTAGATCCATTGCATCCGCGACTGAGAACCGGAGATTATCGCCCTCTTCGAGTTTCTTTTTTGCCACCTCCAGCATCGGCCCGTTCAGATCCGTCACCAGCAAACTGGCGCCCTTCGGTAATCTGTCGCGCAGCTTGCCACTGACAATTCCGGTGCCGGCGGCCAGTTCGATTACATTTGCCACGGCCTCTGCACAGCATTCGTCGACAAGCCGGTCTGCATAGTCGACAAAAATATTGGGCCCTAGCCCCTTGTCGTAATGCTCAGGAATCTCTCCAACAAAACCGGACGCGCTCGTGTTCATCACCCCACTCCTTTGCAATAAGGCCGTTGCTCGAACCCAGACTAGCAAATTACCGTCGATCAGGCGAAAACTCAGCCGCCAGCGCATGTATCCACAACACCTCGCGCCCCTCTTCCCCCCGCACACATCACCTGCCATAATGGAGCAAACCCAAAAACAAGAGCAGCACCCATGCCCGACGATCTGTTGACGCCCAGCGCCACCGCCGCCTATGACGCCTCCTCGATTGAGGTGCTTGAAGGGCTGGAACCTGTCCGCAAACGCCCCGGCATGTATATCGGCGGCACGGACGAACGCGCTTTGCACCACATGGTTGCCGAAATCCTCGACAACTCGATGGACGAGGCCGTGGCGGGACATGCCAACCGGATCGAGGTCGAGCTGCACTCGGATTACGCCTTGACCGTGCGCGACAATGGGCGCGGTATACCGATCGATCCGCACCCAAAGTTCCCGGATAAATCGGCGCTGGAGGTCATTCTTTGTACCCTGCACGCGGGCGGTAAGTTCTCGGGCAAGGCCTACCAGACTTCAGGCGGTTTGCACGGCGTGGGTGCGTCCGTTGTCAACGCTTTGTCGGATTCGATGGTCGTGCAGGTGGCGCGCGACAAGACGCTGTTCCAACAGCGGTTCTCGCGCGGTATCCCGCTGGGCCCTGTCGAGAAAATCGGTGCGGCCCCCAACCGGCGCGGCACCACCGTAACCTTCCACGCGGATGAGGAAATATTCGGCCATCACCGGTTCAAGCCCGCCCGCCTGTTCAAGTCGATCCGCTCCAAAGCCTACCTGTTCTCGGGCGTCGAAATCCGCTGGAAATCCGCCATCGATGATGGTGAAACCCCGACCGAGGCGTCCTTTCACTTTCCCGGCGGCCTGTCGGACTATCTGAAAGAGACCATGAACGGCTCGTCCACCTATGCCGAGCAGCCCTTTGCCGGCACCGTGGACTTTAACGAGAAATTCGGCGCCCCCGGCAAGGTCGAATGGGCGATCAACTGGACGCCCTCGCGCGACGGTTTCATCCAATCCTACTGTAACACCGTTCCCACGCCCGAAGGCGGTACTCATGTCGCTGGCTTCTGGGCCGCAGTCCTCAAAGGGATCAAAGCGTACGGAGAACTGATCAACAACAAGAAGGCCGGTCAGATCACCCGTGACGATCTGATCACCGGTGGCTGTGCGCTGGTGTCGTGTTTCATCAGCGAACCGGAATTCGTCGGCCAGACCAAGGACCGGCTGGCCACGGTCGAGGCACAACGGCTGGTCGAAAACTCGGTCCGCGACCATTTCGACAACTGGCTGGCCGCTGATACGAAATCCGCCGGGGCGATCCTCGACTTCCTCATCCTGAGGGCCGAAGAACGCCTGCGCCGACGGGCCGAGAAGGAAACACAACGCAAGTCCGCCACTAAGAAACTTCGTCTTCCCGGCAAGCTGGTGGACTGTTCCAGTTCAACACGCGACGGCACCGAATTATTCATCGTCGAGGGCGATTCTGCGGGCGGCTCGGCCAAAATGGGCCGGGACCGCAAAACGCAGGCGCTGCTGCCCCTGCGCGGCAAGATCCTGAACGTGCTGGGCGCAGCCAGTTCGAAACTGGGTACCAATGCCGAAATCAACGACCTGACGCAGGCGCTGGGTGTGGGCCTTGGCACGAGGTTCAATGTCGATGACCTGCGCTATGACAAGGTCATCATCATGACCGACGCTGATGTGGACGGGGCGCATATCGCCTCGCTGCTGATGACGTTCTTCTTCACCCAGATGCGCCCGATGATCGACGCGGGCCACCTCTATCTCGCCTGCCCACCCCTCTACCGCCTGACCCAGGGCGCCAAGCGCGTCTACTGTCTGGACGAGGCCGAGCGTGACAAATGGCTTGAGAAAGGTCTGGGTGGCAAGGGCAAGATCGACGTCTCACGCTTCAAGGGTCTGGGCGAGATGGACGCCAAGGACCTGAAAGAGACCACGATGGACCCGGCATCCCGAAAGCTGATCCGCGTCACCATAGACGAGGACGAACCCGGCGAAACCGGCGACCTGGTCGAGCGTCTGATGGGCAAAAAACCCGAACTGCGGTTCCAATACATTCAGGAGAACGCGCGGTTTGTGGAGGAGTTGGATGTTTGAGTAAAGCTGCAGGCTTTTCTGAGCAAACTCCAACACTGCAAGGCGTTCAATCTGCCCAATTAACTGCTGTCTCAAAAATTCGAGATCAAATTCTCTCGTATTTTCAAGACACTCACATTGTGTCGCCAGCTGTCGGCACACTTTATCGGTTGATGATGTTTGCTAGCGAAAGAAGTCAAAGCATATCTTTTTTGACAAGCTGGGGGTACATTTGGGATGCCGAAATTCTCCTACGCCCCTTCACAGAAACCTGCTCCAAGGTTTGGTTTATTTGTTACACCCCAACCGCTGAACAGCCAGAATTGGTCGAAGAGTTTTGGACGGACCTTGAACACGTTCATGCACATCAACAAAGACATAAGGCCCATTTTGCTCAGAGTTTAGCGAGTGAACACGGGACGCATCTCGATCAGCGTATTTTTGAAGCCCTCCGCGATGACACAATTTTCGAGTTTGGTGAGCAGAACAAGCAAAAGCGAAAACAATTAAAGCAAAAATGGTCATTTTCCGAAATTATTGACTTCTTAGATAAGCGCAGCTTTGAAGGTATCCCAACAATAGGTTTTCGCGCCTTGGCCCACATGTACGGACTTCAAAGCCATTTGGTACATGGCGACAACAAAGCACTCGATTTAATGCTAGATGAACAACTGCGCGAACCGTCAGAAACAAAACTGAAACAGGATTCACAAGTCTGTCGGATAATGTCAGATCAACTACATTTTTGGATGTTTTGCCAAATGGCTCTATCGAAGCACTTCGGAAGAGAGATGATGTTCTCGGAATTCCAGCCATTGCTGGATGGCTTTGAAAACGAAGCCAAAGTCTTTAGGCAGGCATTCTCCGATTCACAGGAGAAATTCTATTCAAGTTACGAATAGGAAGACTTCGAACTGCAGGAGAAAACTGCACCCGCCCATTGGGGCGAGTCCGGGTGTGCTTAATGCTTTGCATCAAGCATTGGGTGGACAGCGCAGGACTTCCCCACAACAAGCCCGCAAACACGCCCCTTGCCTAACCCGTTGATCTCGTTCACACTTGCGCGCAATCCGCCATAGAACAACGAAATTTTGAGGTTCCGAGCGTCCAAGACCCAAATTGAATAACGGATATCCGAACGGGAGGACGACATGAAAACACTAACCCTCGGGCTGGCTTTTGCCGTGCTGGCCAGCCAGGCAAACGCGCAGCAGGCTCTGCTCACCGCGTCACCGATTCCGGTCGGGGCAGAGTTGCGGTTCTGCTACTATCAGGGCATGGCCTATTCACTGGATTCCTTCGTTGTGATCTCGGGCGACAACACCGTCACCACTACCTCAACATCGCGAGAGGAACATCTGCTCCGCTGTGTCAAACGGGATGATGGCACGATGAGCTGGCGGCCACAAAGCAGCTTTCAGACCAGCCGGTGATGCAATGGCGGGCCTGCTAGCCCACCTTTCCATCCAACCAATCGGCAATCTGCCCGGCGGGTTTTTCCCAGCCGGGTTCCATGAACAGAAAATGCGCGTGATCCTTTACGGGCATAAAGGTCGCGCGGTCTCCGTACAGTTCGGCCAAAGCGCGGCAGGTGTCAGGGTTTACCGCCCGATCCTCTGTGCCTGAAACGATCAGCACCGGGCAGCCGACCTTGTCGATGTCGACCTTCATCGCGTGGTGGTCGTCGAACATCCAGAAGAACATCTCGAACATCACCCGGCCGCTTTCGGCGCCCAACTGGTCAAACACCGCGTGTTGTTGCGCCTCGGGCATCTTGTTCAGCGCAAAGGGCGCCATCAGGTCGAACTCGACTCGCATGGGTTGCTTCCAGAACGCCCCGCCCTCCATCAGCGCGCGCGGCACGGCGCGTTCGTCGTCGGTTTCCGGCAAGGTGCCCCAGGCCGCGTTCGGGTTGATC
Source organism: Ruegeria sp. BG6 (assembly GCF_056538465.1). Classification (NCBI taxonomy): domain Bacteria; kingdom Pseudomonadati; phylum Pseudomonadota; class Alphaproteobacteria; order Rhodobacterales; family Roseobacteraceae; genus Ruegeria; species Ruegeria sp. BG6. Next base: position 934,466 of record NZ_JBQFTB010000001.1, read on the forward strand.
AGGACGATGGCGCTGGCCAACCCGCGCGAGGCCACCTGCTGGGCCACCACGCCCGCAATCGCATGGCCAAGGAGAACCGGCTTGCTGTCCAGTCCCTTCACAAGTTCCGCGATGTCGTCCGCATAATCCGTCACACTGGTATCGGTCAGGCCCGGATCAGGCTCGGCCTTCGGATCTCCGCCATGATGTCGCAATGCGGGGGTGTGCACGGTCCAACCCCTGTCGCGGAAGAAACCCGCGTAATCCTGCATGCACCACGGCCCGGCAAAGGCCCCGTGGATCAGAACAATCTCTTTGGTCATGAAAACGCTCCCTCATCACTCCGACTCAATATGAGAGATCGGGGGCGCACTCAGCAAGATGGTCTTGGGGGGATTAAACGGCCAGCCCGATCAGCGCCACGCCCACGGCCATCAGAACCGCAGCCCCAAGCCGCCGCATCCAGTTGCCTTCTTTCAGGAAAATGAACCCGATCAGCGCCGCGAAGATGACGGAGGTTTCGCGCAGCGCCGAAACCGCGCCCAGCGGAGCAAAGTTCTTGGCGTAAAGCACCAACCCATAGGCCGCCATCGACACCAGGCCGCCCAACAGGCCAACAACCCACACGTTCATAGGATAATCCGCCAGTTTCTTTCGCCTGCGGATGCCGACGAATCCAGCAATAAACAGGTGCAGAAAAGCCCCCCAGGCCCAGTAGCTGAGCGTGTTTCCCGACAAGCGCACCCCGATCCCGTCGAACACCGAATAGATCGAGATACACACCCCTGTGCCTATCGCGAATAACAGGGTCGAGCGCCCGAGCCCCGAACGCAATGCCCTCCAGTTGCTGAGATGGATACCAACCGCAATCAGAGCAATCCCGGCCCACGCCTGCAGGGGCAGCATTTCGCCCACCAACAGCATCGCCCAGAGGGACACCAGCGCGGGTACGATCCCACGGGCGATGGGATAGACGACGCTCAGGTCACCATGCTGATACGCCTTGCCCAGCATGAAATAGTACCCGAAATGCACGAAGGTCGAGATCAGGATGTAAGGGAAGCTCTCGGCACTCGGCATAGGCAGCGCGATAACCATGATCGCACCGGGAATAGCCTGCCCAAGAGCCACCAACCCCATCGTCGTGGTTCGGTCGGCCGCAGATTTGACTATTGCGTTCCAAACTGCATGCAGCATTGCAGCCGCCAAAGTGATGGCGATGACAAACGGGGTCACGTCCGAACCTTTCGTGAAACAAAACCGGCCCGCAAAACGGGCCGGTGTCCTATTGTCACAAAGAGAGGTGGATCACAACGCGGTGTTGAAGAGGTTTGTGAGGTTCTCTTGGGTAAGTTCGACTGGGTTTCCGCCGCAGGAGGGGTCGATGAGTGCGCCCTGGACGAGGTCCGGGATAGCGGCTTCGGTGACGCCCAGTTCGGAGAGCTTGCGCGGGATGCCGAGGCTGTCGTTGAAGTCCTGCACAAAGGCACGGAAGCCGTCAAAGCCGCCATCGATGCCCAGGTAAGCCGCGGCCAACGCGAACCGGTCGGCGATGGCCGGGGCGTTGAAGTCCAGCACGGCGGGCATGCAGACCGCGTTGGTGGTGCCGTGGTGGGTGTTGAAGTGCGCGCCGACGGGGTGGCTCATGGCGTGGATCGCGCCCAGGCCCTTCTGGAAGGCGGTGGCGCCCATGGCGGCGGCGCTCATCATCTGGGCGCGGGCCTCGATGTCGGTGCCATCGGCATAGGCGCGCGGCAGGTAATCCTTGACCAGGCGCATCCCTTCCAAAGCGATGCCCTGGCTCATCGGATGGTAGTGCGGGCTGGAATAGGCCTCGACACAATGGGCAAAGGCATCCAGCCCGGTGCCTGCGGTGATGAACCTGGGCATGCCCACGGTCAGCTCCGGGTCACAGAGCACGACCGTTGGCAGCACTTTCGGGTGAAAGATGATCTTCTTGGCATGGGTTTCGGAGTTGGTGATGACGCTGGCGCGACCCACCTCCGATCCGGTGCCCGCGGTCGTCGGCACGGCGATGATCGGCGCGATGGCATCTGCGTCGGCGCGGGTCCACCAGTCGCCAATGTCTTCAAAATCCCAGACTGGCCGCGTCTGACCCGCCATGAAGGCCACCATCTTGCCCAGATCCAGACCCGAGCCGCCGCCAAACGCGATCACCCCGTCATGGCCACCCGCTTTATAGGCCGCGACACCGGCCTCAAGGTTCTTCTCATTCGGGTTCGGGTCCACGTCGTTGAACAGGCCGCGCCCCAGACCGGCGGCCTCCATGATATCCAGCGTTGCCTTGGTGATCGGCAGATCGGCCAGCCCCTTGTCGGTGACCAGCAGCGGGCGTTTCATCCCGGCGGCTGCGCAGGCCTCGGGCAGTTCCCGGATTCGGCCTGCGCCGAATTTGATCGCGGTCGGATAAGACCAGTTTCCTTGAAGGTTCATGTCCTGTTTTCTCTCAATGTTCGGGCCCGTCCCGCAGAGGGGGAGAACGGGACGAGCGGGTATCCTCAGCCAGTCACCTTTTTCAGGTGATACGACTTTGGACGGGTCAGGTTGTGATAGCCGATCACGGACAGTCCGCCGCCACGACCGGTATTCTTGCAGCCGGTCCAGCACAGGCCCGGGTCCAGATAGTCGGCCCGGTTCATGAACACGGTGCCGGTCTCGATCCGGTCCCCGACCCGCGCGGCGCGGTCCACATCGCGGGTCCAGAGCGACGCGGTCAGGCCAAATTCGCTGTCATTCATCAGCGCGATGGCTTCTTCGTCCGAGGACACTTTCATTATGCCAACGACGGGGCCAAAGCTTTCGTCCCGCATCACCCGCATGTCATGGGTGACGCCTGTAAGAATCTGCGGCGTCAGATAAGCACCGCCATCATCCTCAGGGAAGGTGTCGATATGGGCCACCGCGCCAGCCGCAACCGCCTCGGCAATCTGCGCCCGCACCTCGTCGGCAAAGCGCACATTCGCCATCGGACCAATTGTCGTCCCGGTATCCAGCGGGTTGCCCAGCTTATAACCTTTCACAACCTCAACCGCCTTGGCAACGAAGTCATCATACAGGCTATCATGGACGTAAATCCGCTCAATCCCGCAGCAGCACTGGCCCGAATTGAACATCGCCCCGTCGATCAGCGTATCAACTGCCGCGTCCAGATCGGCATCCTCCATGACATAGCCCGGATCCTTGCCGCCCAGTTCCGTGCCGACACCGGTGAATGTCCCTGCCGCCGCGCGTTCCATCGCCCGACCGCCCCCGACCGAGCCGGTGAAGTTCACGAAGTCGAACGCATTGCCAGCGATCAGATCATTGGTCACGTCATGGCTCAGAAAAACATTCTGGAACACATCCTCGGGCACACCTGCCGAATGGAAGGCCTGCGCCATACGCTCCCCCACCAGCAGGGTCTGCGTGGCATGTTTCAGGATCACAGTGTTGCCCGCGATCAGCGCCGGTGCCACCGTGTTGATTGCGGTCATGTAGGGGTAGTTCCACGGCGCCACCACAAACACGACCCCGTGCGGGATGCGCTTGATATAGCGCCTGAACGTCTCATCCTCGCCCACCGCGATATCGGCCAGAGAGGTTGCGGCAATCTCGGCCATGTAACTGGCGCGCTCATTGAAGCCGCCGAACTCACCGCCATAGCGCACCGGGCGACCCATCATATGGGCCAATTCCGGCACGATCTCGTCATTCATCGCGCCAACGGCGGCTACGCCCGCCATTACAAGATCAATCCGCTCCTGCAACGGCCGCGCCGCCCAGCCCGCCTGCGCCGCGCGGGCCTTTGCGGCCAGCTCAAACGCAGCTTCGCGCGACAACACTTCCCGCTCGGCAAAAACCGATCCATCGACCGGAGAGATACACTTCAGTGTCTGGGCCATCCCAACCTCTTGACTGTTCGCAGGGCGCGCCCTGCTTCATCTTTTTCCAAATACTCTCGCCGAAGGCACCCGGGCGCGCAGCGCCCGCTCTCCCCTAGCCTACGCCCGCTCGAAGCCCCGGGCCACTTCCCAATCCGTCACCACGCGCTCGAATTCCTCAATCTCGACCTCGGCCGCGCGGGTATAGTGATCCACCACATCATCCCCCATAGCCCCGCGCAACATCGCCGAGCCATGCAGCGCGTTGCGCGCATCCTTCAAAGTGCCGGGGATCATGCCCGTGTCGCCCTGATAGACATCGCCCCTTGCAGGCGGTTGAAGCTCCAGCCCCTCTTCGATACCCGCAATCCCGGCCGCCAACATTCCGGCCATCGCCAGATAGGGGTTCATGTCCGACCCAGGGATCCGGCACTCCACCCGAACCGCCTTGGTGCCATCCCCGCACAGGCGGAACCCGGCAGTGCGGTTGTCCACCGACCAGATGATCCGCGTCGGCGCAAAGGTGCCCTTCATGAACCGCTTGTAGCTGTTGATGTAAGGCGCCATGAAGTACGTGTAATCGGCGGCATATTTCAGCAGTCCGGCCATGTAGCTTTTCATCAGCGCTGACATGCCCAGCTCATCTTCCGCGTCATAGAAGGCAGGCTTGCCATCGGCCCAAAGCGACTGGTGCACGTGAGACGAACTGCCCACTTTGTCGTGATGCCATTTCGGCAGAAACGTCGCCGCATGGCCATGCTGCCAGGCGATCTCTTTCACCGCGTTTTTGGCAATCGAGTGATATTCAGCCGTATCCATCGCCGGCGCGTATTTGATGTTCAGCTCTTCCTGCCCGGTCTCGGCCTCACCCTTCGAGTTTTCGACCGGAATGCCCGCATTCCACAGATGGTTGCGGATCGGTCGCATCACATGCTCTTCCTTGGTGGTCTGCAGGATGTGATAATCCTCGTTATAGCCCGAAATCGGTTGCAGATCACGGAACCCCTCCTTGCGGATCGCATCAAAGCTCTTCTCGAACAGGAAGAACTCCAGCTCGGTGGCGCACATCGCCTCATAACCCATCGCCTTCAGGCGGTTCACCTGCTTCTTCAGGATCGAACGCGGCGCATGCGGCACCTCTTGATGCGTGTGATGATCCAGCACATCACACATCACCATCACGGTCCCCTCAAGCCACGGCACCGGCCGCAGCGTGTCCAGATCCGGCTTCATGACGTAGTCGCCGTATCCCCGCTCCCAGCTGGTCGAGGCATACCCGTCCGGCGTCCCCATCTCGAGGTCCGTTGCCAGCAGATAGTTGCAGCAATGCGTCTCCTCCCACGCACCCGCAACAAAATGACCCCCATGAAACCGCTTCCCCATCAAACGGCCCTGCATGTCAACAAAACAAACCAAGACTGTATCAATGTCACCGGATGCGACCTGGGATTTCAGGGTTTCGAATGTCAAAGTTGCGGTCATGAAACAAACCTCTAGCTGCTGACGGGGGCACCAAACGCGGTGCCCCCGAGTTTGGTATCAATCGAAGGTATAGGGAGCACCGGCCTGGTTGATGACCGAGTTGTACTCGCGGAAGATGCCAACAATCTTCTGGTGAATCTCGCCTTCCTGCGCGACCTCATCCCAGAATTCAATGGCTGCGTTTTCAACCTCTTTCCATTCCGAGGCCGGAACTTGCCGCAGTTCCAGCTTGTCGCCGTTGGCACGCAACGCCGCTTCACCACCCCAGTACCACTGGTTGCGATAGGTGTGGCCCGCCTCGATCCCGGCCATGACAACCGATTTCAGGTGATCGGGCAGTTCCGCCCAGCGTTCCTGATTTGCGAACCACGAACCGATCCAGGCACCCGAGATGTTGTTGGTCAGGAAGTAGTCGGTCACATCGGCCCAGCCCACGGTGTAATCTTCGGTGATGCCCGACCATGCCATACCGTCCAGCTCTCCGGTCTGAACCGCCACTTCGGCATCCTCGTAAGGAATGTTCACAGGCACGACGCCAAACTTGGCCAGGAAGCGACCCGCCGTCGGGAAGGTGTACAGCTTCAGCCCGTCCAGATCGCCGAGCGTCTTGATTTCCTTCTTGGTGTTGAAGTTGCACGGGTCCTGACCCGCAGCAGACAACCACGCCACACCGACCTTTTCGTATTCCGACCGCCAGATATCGGCCAAACCGTACTGATTGAACAGCACGGGCACATCAAGGATATGTTTGGTCGCAAAGGGGAAGTAGCCGCCGAACTGGCGCAGCGGGGTCGGCGACGCCATCGAGTCGTCGTCTGAATGCACCCCGTCGATGGTACCGCGCTGCAGCGCCTGGAACAGTTCGCCGGTGGGAACGATCTGATCGGCAAAATACAGCTCGATCTCAAGTTCGCCATTTGCGTTGGCGTTGATGTAGTCGATGGCAGGTTTGGTCACGTGCTCGCCCAATGCGCTGCCGGCGTAGGTCTGGAACCGCCACTTGATGGCCGACTGTGCTTTGACGATTGCAGGGCTTGCCAGAGTGGCCGCCCCGGCCAGCCCCGCCGACCTTAGAAATCTGCGTCTTGTTGTCATTATCCTTCTCCTCTGTTTAGTCGAACTGAGTTTCGCCCCTTTGCGGGGTCTTCTGACTTATTTTCCATAGACATAATTCGGCAGCCAAAGCGCGATTTCGGGGAAGATGATGATCATGGCCAAGGCGCAGGCCATCACCAGAACAAAAGGAATGATCGAGCCGTAAATGTCGCGCAACGAAATTTCGGGCGGGGCCATCGCCCGCATCAGGAACAGGTTATAGCCAAACGGCGGCGTCATATACGCGATCTGCGTGGTGATGGTGTAGAGAACGCCGTACCAGATCAGATCAAAGCCCAGCTCTCCGACCAGCGGCACATATAGCGGGGCCACGATCACCAGCATCGCGGTGTCGTCCAGGAACGTGCCCATCAGGATAAAGCTGAGCTGCATCAGGACAAGGATCATCCAAGGGGACAGCCCCAGCTTTTCGGTGAACAGGCTTTCGATGGCCTTGACCGCACCCAGCCCGTCGAACACGGCACCAAATGCCAATGCCGCCAGAATGATCCACATGAACATGCAGGATATTCCCAGCGTATGCCGCATCGAGTTCTCAAACACTTCACGGGTCAGGCGCCCTTTCAGCGCTGCCGCCAGCAGCGCTGTGATCGCACCAATGGCCGAAGATTCAACCAGCGAAGTCCAGCCGTTCACGAAGGGGACCATCATCACCATGAAAATCCCGACCGGCAGTAATCCGGCCTGCAGAAGGCGCAGCTTCTCTCTCAGTGGAATATCGCGTTCTTCGGCTGGCAGAACCGGGCCCAGCGACGGGGTGATCCGGCACCGGATGATGATATAGATGATGAACATGGCGGCCATCATCAGGCCAGGAAGAACCCCGGCCAGCCAAAGTTGACCAACCGGCTGACGTGCAATCATGGCATAGAGAACCAGAACAACAGATGGCGGCACCAGAATTCCTAATGATGACCCTGCCTGGATCACCCCGGTGACCATGCGTTTGTCGTAGTTTCGCCGCAGCAGTTCCGGCAGAGCGATCGTGGCCCCGATGGCCATGCCCGCAACGGAAAGCCCGTTCATCGCCGAAATCAGTACCATCAGCCCGATGGTTCCGACCGCCAGCCCGCCCGACAGTCCGCCCATCCAGACATGGAACATCTTGTACAGATCATCCGCGATCCGGCTTTCCGACAGGATGTATCCCATAAAAATGAACATCGGCAGCGTCAGCAGCGGATACCACTTCATAACCTTGATCGCAGCCGCGAACCCAAGATCATAACCGCCCCGGTCCCCCCACAGGAACAAGGCAGACACCACAGCGACAAAGCCGATCGCGCCAAACACCCGCTGACCTGTCAGCAGCATCAACATCATTGATGCGAACATCAGCAAGGCAATCATCTCGTAGGACATCAGATTACCTCTCGGGGGATGTCGTGGCCGCAAAGGCGCAGGATGTCTTTGAAGAACTCGGAAATGGCCTGCAAAAGCATCAGGAAGATGCCGACAACCATGATCAGTTTGACTGGCCACAGATACGGCCGCCAGATGGTTGCGCTGCGCTCTCCTCCGTATTGGAACGAGTACATCAAGCTGTCCCAGCCGCCCCACAACAGGATGATCAGATAGACAATAAGGAACATGACGGTAAACGCGTCAGTCCACGCCTTGCGCCGATGAGACCATTCTCCGTACAGCAGATCCATTCGCACATTTGACCCCATCTGGATCGAGTACGGCCCGCCAAGCATGTAGTAGGCAACCATCGCGAACTGCGCCATTTCCAGGGTCCAGAGCGACGGAACAAAAAAGGTTTTCGAGATTGAAGACCACAGCAGGATCGCCATCATGGCGAACAACCCCCACATCATCACGCGGCCAACCCTGTGATTGACCGCGTCGATAACCCGCACATATATCTCCATCGCCCGGATCACATTTCCGTCCTTTCCCCGAAATCGTTCAACGTGCGGCTGATCCATGGCACAAGACACGCCGCCATCGCCTTTTGCTGATCCTCCGTTCGGATCAGATCATTCCGGATCTCGATCATCACATTCAAAAGCCCATTGGGCTTCGCCTGCGCATCCAGCGTATGCGCTACGCCGTCCGCGGCCGAGTACGGCTCGTTCAGGCGGGTTTCAAACTTCAGATCAACAGGTGCAGATGCCATCATGGCCTGCGCAAACCGGTCATCTTCGCCATGCAGCAACCCCAGCTCTACCGATCGGGGCTTGCCGTGATAGACCGGCGTGAAACTGTGGACCGTAACCATCAGCTGCAATGTGTTGTGATGCGATTGAATCTGATCGGACAAGCCGGTGCAAAAGGGCCTGTAAACATTGTCTATTCTGTCCTGCCGCTGCTGCGGGGTCAGATCGGCGTTGGCGGGGATTCGGATATCTTCGCTTTTCACCACCATTGCCCCGACCGCTTCGGGCGGGCGGTTGCAATCATAGACAAGCCGGGACACCCCTCCATGAACCAATACCGCAGACAGGTCCGCCGCGATCAGCCGGGCTACCGCCAACGCCCCCGGATCCCACGCGATGTGGCCTTCCAGTGCCGCAGCGGGCAACCCCAGATCTCCCAGCGCTTCGGGAACACGGTTCGACGCATGCTCGCACACCACAACCACGGCGGGAGCATCGTTTTTCGCTTCGATATGAACGACCGGTCCGTAGTCCAATGTGCAATCCCGTGATTCCAGAAAGCGCCCCAGATTGGGCGTGTGGAAAAAATTCCACATCGGACATTCACCTGTCAATATTTTTCCTGTACAAGTTTCTCCAACCTTGATTGCAGTGAAAAAATATTCACATCACAGTCAACGTCATCAAACAGGAGGGTCCAACCGTGCGGGTAACGGACAGGCTGCTGACACACCGGGACAAGCTGACCCCATCCGAAAGGCAACTGGTCAGCGTGTTGCTGGATGACTATCCGATGGCCGGTTTGGGCAGCATAACAGAACTGGCCAGCACGGCGGGGGTTTCCACCACGACAGTCGCGCGCATGTTGCAGAAAACCGGGTTTGACGGTTACCCGCAGTTTCAGGCGGCGCTGCGCCACGAGGTTAAAGAGATGATCTCGGGGCCCGAGGCCAAGCGCGATCTCTGGCAGAACGATCTGCCCGAGGAACACATCCTGAATCGCTACTCCGGGCGAACGCTGGAAAACCAGAAACGCACGATCGATGAAGTGGATCCGGCGGAATTTGACAGTTTCTGCCGGTTGCTGTGCGACCCGGACCGGCGCATTTTCCTGACTGGAGGAAGAATAACCGGCACTCTGGCGCAGTATCTCTACCTGCACCTGCAAATGATCCGGCCGGATGTCAGATTGCTGCCTGTGGCCGCCTCATGGACACATGACCTGCTGGACGTGCGTAAAGGGGATGTTCTGATCGCGCTGGATGTCCGGCGGTATGAAAACTCGACCTTGCTGATCGGGCAGCTCTGCCATGAGCGTGAGGCGGAAATTGTGCTGTTCACTGACCAATGGCGCTCACCTATTCACAGGCTGGCCAAGCACACGTTCAGCGCACGCATTTCGGTACCGTCAGCGTGGGACTCGATGGCCGCCATTCTGGTTTTGATGGAATGCGCCATTGCCGAAGCGCAAGAACGTCTGTGGGATTCGGTGAAAGCGCGGACCGACGAGCTGGAACAGGCCTTCGACCGCACGAAACTCTTTCGGAAATTCGGGCAGAGTTCGGGGTCTTAACATTTGCCGAATGGCGACCCATCCCAATCGGTACAACTGCCCGTGAACACTGTTGCCAGCCGGACGGCAGTCCGTACACTTTGAACCCATGACGTTCATTACGGAAAACCAGCTGCCACTGCTGATCCTGTTCTTTCTGGTGGGTTCGGTCGGAACGGCATTTTTGTTTCGCAAGCCGGCCGGGCACCGGGCCTGGAAACTTGCCGACTTGGTCTGGGTCGTGCTGGGCGGCATCGGCGCGCTGGTGGCGGTGCTGGCGGGCCTTTATACCTCGGACAGTTCTCGGCTGGACCGGCAGATCGACGTGGCCTATGCAGCAACGCTGGCCTTTGACCGCGATGCAGCGCGGTTCCGGCTGCGGTTCTGCGACCCGGCCTATGACCCGGATACAGCAGTTTTGTGCGACAAGGTCGAGTTCCTGTCGGCCTCAACCGCCAGCAATGCCGATCTACCCCTGTTCATTGCCGTCACGAACGAGGTAGCGCCGCTACAAGGTCTGCATTTTCTGTTCGGAACCGGGGCCAAGGACGACGTGGACGAAATGCGCGACATGGCCGCCACGGCCGACGCTTTCAACATCGACCAGTTTCTTGTCTTCACCTCGTTGGATGAAAAAACCCAGACCGCAATCGACAACATGCGTCGCAAAGTGCCTGCAATCGCCGGGGACTATCTTATTCTGGCGCAAAGCTATGATGACCTGATCGAACAGGTCGGCAAGCTGAAGGATGAATGGGAATACCTGCAGGCCAACGCGCATATTCTGGTTCTGCAGATCGTCGCTTTGTGCCTGGTCAGTTTCGCCGCTCCGTTCCGGCTGGGCAAATCGCTGGTCGAACTGCGCACCGCATTCAACGCCGATACTGCTGTGCCAGTTGTTCCGGATCGGCCCCCAGAAAATAGCGAAACACCAGCCACAGGTTCCGCCCTCCCCGACGCAGCCAGCCCAAACGCTCATAGCGCTCCGCGCTCGTAACGGCACGCACGGGCAGGATGCGCACGCGCGGCAACGCCCGGACCAGCGCGACATCCTCCATCAAAGGCTGATCCTTATAGCCGCCAGCTGCAAGATAGGTCTTGCGCGGCACCAGCAACCCCTGATCGCCGTAGGGCAAGCCAAACAGGCGGCTGCGCAGGTTGGCCCAGCCGGCGACCCATCGGGGCGCAATCCCCCTGGCCTGAAACTGCAACAGAAACGCAGCCGGTGCACCGGTTTCCAGATGTGAGGCCACCGCGTCGCTCCACCCATTTTGCAGGACCGTATCCGCGTGCAAAATCATCAACCACTCAGCCGGAGCCGCCTGGCATCCGCGCCGCAATTGTCCACCGCGCGAAGGCGCGCCTTCAACGATCCTGGCTCCGGCCTCGTCCGCCATGGCCAACGTCTCATCCGTTGACCCTCCATCGGTAATCACTAACTCGCGGATAAGACCCGCCTGCACCCCCTCCATCAGCGACTGCAAGGTTCCGGGCAGCGAGCCAGCAGCGTTCAGGGTCGGGATCACGATGCTGATTGGCGCGGGCACGTCCGTTAACCTCTGGTCATGGTCACGGAAACTCCTATATCACGGAGCCCAAGGAAATGACGAGGACCACCCCATGCCCAATCGCCGCATTTTGCGCCTTTCCGGTAAGGACACTGACAGCTTTTTGCAGGGGCTGGTCACGAATGACGTCAACAAGCTGGCCCATGGCCTCGTCTACGCTGCATTGCTGACGCCGCAGGGCAAATATCTGGCCGATTTCTTTCTGAAACGGGACGGGGATGCCATTTTGCTGGACGTTGCCGAAGAATTGGCGGACGGGGTGGCCAAACGGCTGGGCATGTACAAACTGCGCGCCGATGTGACCATCGAAAACAGCGATTTCAATGTGCAACGCGGAACCGGGCCTGCACCCGAAGGCGCCCTGCCCGACCCGCGCCATCCCGAATTGGGCTGGCGTGCCTATACATCGGCGGCGGAAGGCGATGATGGCACCGACTGGGACGCGATAAGGGTGCGGCACTGCGTTCCGGAAACCGGGGTCGAACTGACACCCGACACTTTTATCCTTGAAGCCGGGTTCGAAGCGCTGAACGGCGTGGATTTCAAGAAAGGCTGCTATGTCGGGCAGGAAGTCACGGCCCGCATGAAGCACAAGACCGAACTGCGCAAGGGTCTGCGCGGGGTGCGCATTGTTGGCATTGCACCGGTTGGAACCCCGATTACCTCGGGCGGAAAACCTGCCGGGACCCTTTTCACCCAGTCCAATGGCCTTGGGATCGCCTACCTGCGCCTGGACCGCGCCGGGGACGACATGACAGCCGAAGACGCGAAGGTTACATTGGCCCCTTAACATGTTGCCAAAGCGGCACGACTGCGCCCAGGAACTCTGCCATGCCCTTTGAACATGGCCACCCGCGCTGTCACACTGGTTTGAGTTCAGCAAACCGGATGCTTCAATGTTTCAGCTATACAGAGCGATCTGGCGTGCCAGCGCCGGGCGGCAGATCTTCCTAATCGTTTTGTCCATTGCAATCGCAGGTCTGGCGGCAGTTCCGCTTGAGTTTCAGCGCGATATCATCAACCACCTCACCTCGGACGATGTCACGACGGAAAAGCTGATTTATCTGGGCACGGGAATGATGTCCGTCATTCTGCTCAGCCTCGCGCTGAAATGGCTTTTGGGGTTTCGCGCCGGAACACTGGGCGAGGACATGATCCGCATGATCCGCCAGCGGTTGCTGGTGCGGGCCTCGGATGTAAAGGCGGCAGGCGAGGATGTTCGCAAGGGAACCATGACCACCGCCATTTCCGCCGAAGCCGAAGAACTGGGTAAATTCGCCGGCGGCGCGTTTTCAGACCCCGTGGTTCAGATCGGAACCCTGATCAGCGTGATCGGTTATATCTCTTCGACCCAACCGGGTCTGGGAATGATCGCCTTTTCGATGATCGTCCCGCAAATCATCATCGTGCTGATCTCGCAGCGTAAGGTGAACGTCTTTGTCGCCGAGCGAGTTCATATCCTGCGAGGCGCAACCGACAAGCTGACCATCGAGGAGATCGACGCAGTCTCGAAAGAGGTCGACGCCTTGTTCAATGATATTTATGAGACCCGGCGCAGAATGTTCCTCTGGAAGCTGTCCGCCAAGTTTCTGCTTAGCGTAATTAATGGGGCCGGAACTGTCGGCGTGCTGATGCTGGGCGGCTATCTGGTGCTGAACGGCAAAACGGATGTCGGGACGGTCGTCGCGGCCACGAGCGGGCTTGGCCGAATTCAGGGCCCCACCGCGTTCCTGATCGCGTTCTACCGGCAGGTCAGTGCAAACCGCATCAAATACGAACTCATGCTCGAGCTTTTCGGCCCCCACCCCGAGCGCTATCGGCAGATCGAAAGAAGTAGGTAAAAGACCGCGCAGTACGGAACCGCGCGGTTTTTCACTTTTCGAACAAGGGGCGCGTTATGCGCGCTCGGAATATTCCATGGTTTCGGTGTTCACCACGATCATTTCGTCCTGCCCGATGAAGGGCGGCACCATGACCTTGACACCGTTGTCCAGAATGGCCGGCTTGAACGAATTCGCGGCGGTCTGGCCTTTGACGACCGGCTCGGTCTCGACAATTTTGCAGGTCACTTTTTGCGGCAGCGTGGCGTTCAATGCTTCGCTTTCATAAAATTCGACAACAATTGTCATGCCGTCCTGCAGAAACGGGCGGCGCTCGCCCAGCAGATCGGCAGGCAGTTCGATCTGCTCATAGGTTTCGGAATCCATGAACACCAGCATGCCATCGGATTCGTACAGGAACTGCTGATCTTTCTGCTCAAGGCGGACGCGTTCGACCTTGTCCGCCGAGCGGAATCGCTCGTTCAACTTCGAGCCGTTGCGCAGGTTACGCAGTTCGACCTGGGCAAAAGCACCACCTTTACCGGGCTTTACGTGGTCAACTTTGACCGCGGCCCAAAGCCCGTCGTTATGCTCAAGCACATTGCCGGGGCGAATTTCGTTCCCATTTATCTTGGGCATTACATAAATCCTTCACAAACGGTTGATGCGTCAGTTCCCGTCCCTATATCTGGCGTGACCACACCTGACAAGACAACGACACCTAGTGCTGCACTTGCAGCAAGCCATGCACATGACGCAACGCAACCATGCATTTTAAGTGTATCCGAATCGCACCTAATAGGTCATAAGAGCCGCCACGCCGAAAATGCAAGAGCAAGAACAACAAGGATTGACGAGATGAGAGATTTCGTTGACGGCACTGCCTTTAACAACGAGCAAGGCAATCGTGCTCGCAAACTTTTTGCAGCCGTTGTTTTGGCTGCTTTGGACGATGCCATTGCCGATGACAAGAAATACGGCAACGGCCCGGAACAAATCGCCCGCTGGGCCCGTTCGCGCGATGGTCGCGAAGTGCTGTCCTGCGCGGGTATCGACCCCAACGAGCGGGTCGTCAGCGGACTGATGGAGTTCGTTGGCCGTGGCGTGCGCACTTCGGTCGCGCTGTCGCGTGAAGAAAGCGAGCGTCGCAACGCCGCACAGCAAGCTGAAGCCGCCTGATCAACGGCGTCTTCCGGTGAAAAAACGCGCCCCCAACTACGGGCGCGTTTTTCTTTTGGACGCTTCAGAAGAACAAAAGCCACTGGCGCGCGACCCAGATCTCGGCTGCCAGCATTGCCGCAAAGAACAGCTTGGCTGAAACCGACAACCCTCTTTGCCACAACAGCAGGTATGAACCTGCACAGACCGCGACGGACACAGGCGTGACCCATAGCGCGTGATGTGTGCTGTCCCAATAGCTGACCGGGCTATCAACACCCAGTCCGTCAGGGGCCAGAGGTGCGGGCGACCATCCCCTGCGTGCAGCAGGAAATCCATCGTCACATGCAATAGCGCGGCCAGGGTGGCTACGATCAGTAAGCGCCAGCCGCGCCAGATACCGATCAGCAACATCGCCCCCCACAGAAAGAAGGAATTGTCGATGGCAAAGACCGTTTGCCATGATTTCGAAAAATAGAGTTGGCCGAAAACCACTTGTTCAGGAATGCCCAGAACAAACAGCGACACGCCAGCCATAAGATAGAGCGACAAATCCGGCAGCAGAGACCCCAGCAGCGCCGCCGACAAGGTTCGGCCCCGGGCTGGTCGCGCAACTGCGGCCGCACCGATCAAAAGATGCGCGGGCGTGTTCATCCGGGCTTTCCCTTTGGCCTCAAATCAGGTCATCTGCGCCTCAACGTATAGGAGACGCCCATGGTTTGCGCCATCATGATTCAGGGAACCGGCAGCAATGTTGGCAAGTCGGTTCTGGTCGCCGGTCTGGCGCGGGCCTTCACAAAGCGCGGGCTGAAGGTTGCTCCCTTCAAGCCGCAGAACATGTCAAACAATGCGGCCGTGACCGAGAACGGCGGCGAGATCGGGCGCGCTCAGGCGTTGCAGGCGATGGCTGCAAAACGACCGACGCATACGGATATGAACCCGATCCTGCTGAAGCCGGAAACGGATACCGGGGCGCAAATCATCGTGCAGGGCAAACGCGCGGGAACAATGAAGGCTGGCGACTATCGCAAAGACAAATCCAAACTACTGGGCGCCGCGCTGCAAAGCTTTGACCGGTTATGCAGCGACGCCGATCTGGTGCTTATCGAAGGTGCGGGCAGCCCGGCTGAAACCAATCTGAGAAAGGGCGACATTGCCAACATGGGGTTTGCCTGCGCAACGGGGGTGCCGGTGGTGCTGGTCGGCGACATTCATCGCGGTGGCGTGATCGCCCAGATCGTCGGAACGCAGGCCGTTCTGGAAGATCGCGATCTTGCAATGATCAAGGGTTTCGCCGTCAACAGGTTCAAGGGCGATGTTTCACTGTTCGATGAAGGGCGCGATGACATTGCCGCCCGGACCGGCTGGCCCTGTCTGGGCGTGGTTCCGTGGTTTCACGACGCCTGGAAACTTCCCGCCGAAGACATGATGGACATCCGCTCTCATGGTGGCGGGGCGAGCAAGGTAGTTGTCCCGCAACTGGAGCGCATGGCGAATTTTGACGATCTCGATCCTTTGTCGGCCGAACCCGGCGTGACGGTCGAGATCGTCCCCGCCGGGCGGGCCCTGCCCGGTGATGCCGATCTTGTGTTGCTGCCCGGCAGCAAGTCCACCATCGGCGACCTGGCCTATTTCCGGGCACAGGGTTGGGATGTGGACCTTATGGCGCATGTCCGCCGCGGCGGCCACGTTCTGGGCCTGTGCGGCGGCTATCAGATGCTGGGCAAAACCATTTCTGACCCGGACGGCGTCGATGGTCGTCCGGGCAAAGTCAACGGTTTGGGCCTGCTGGACGTCGAAACTGTCATGGCCGGGGACAAGCACGTCAGACTGCGCACTGCAAAGGCACTGACGGGCGGAGAGACCGTCACCGGCTACGAGATACATATGGGACGCACCGACGGGGCCGATTGCGACCATGCCTGGCTGGAGATTGACGGCCGCCCGGAAGGCGCTGCCAGTCGAAATGGCCGTATCCGTGGCAGCTATCTGCACGGCATCTTTTCGTCAGACACGTTCCGCGCCAGTTATCTGGCGCAGTTCGGTGTGGCTTCAGACCTCAGCTACGATGACGGTGTGGAACAGACGCTGGATGATCTGGCGGATCATCTGGAACAGCACATGGATCTGGACCTGTTGCTGTCCCTGGCCGCGCCGCCGAACCGCCAGTAACAGTTTATTCGAGGTTCTGAGCAGACAATGCGCGGTGGATCTCCCGCCGCACCAGTTTGCGCAGATTTCGCGTGATGCGTTCCCCAAGAACACCCTGCAATTCCTGACGGACGACATCGGCCACCAATTCCCGCAATGCATCCTCGTCCAATGTGGGAACATCCAAATCGTCTGGATCATCTGCTTCAGGCTCTGCCCGTTCAGAATGTGACGCCTGCGAAGATCGTACAAATGTCGCCGAGAAGCTTTCGTCTTCAGTTTCGTCAATCTGGTCGTCAAGTTGCTCGGATCCAGCCCCGAACCCGCCTGCCCCATCCCAGCTCAGTGGGTTGACGTGTGTCCCCGAATAAGCGTCATCGCTATTCCCGTCAGGCTCCCACTGGTCCTCGGTCCGGGCTATGGCGGCCTCAAGCGCCTCGATCTTTGCGCTCAGACTGCCCGCGAGATCGTCCGCGGCCCCTGCTTTGGGTCCGTCTTCCAACACTGATGTATTGGCAGGCTCACGCTCACCGTTTTTGATGATGTCACTGGCGCTCAGCACCAGAGGTTTTGCGGTGCGTTCTGCTTCGCACCCGGGAACACCTTCCGGTGCTACCTGTTTTCTTTCAACCCTGACGGGATCATCGACCCGTAGGGAATCGGTCAGAACCAGCCGGCTTGGCTTGCGTTTGGACGCCAAATCGGGAACCTTGCGGCTTTCTTCGCTGACCAGACGTTTGACCGAGGACAGGACGTCCTCGATCCCTGCTTTTACGACATTATCCGTCATTGTTCTCTACCGCTCTATCCTTACGGATAAGTGTAGCCAAACAATTCGAACCTCACAACCGATAGTATTGCCCGTCAGTCACGACGCAACGCTTTGAGGACGCGATCCAGGTCACGGCTTTGCTTGCTGACCTGTGCCGGAGCCTTTTTGACGAGGTTATAGTACAGCGTCGGATCATAAATCTGCACGGCCAGACCAAGGCGTTCTGCGGTCAGAAGGCCCTGAGCCTGCAACAAATCATAGGCTGCGCGGGTTCGCTCTGTGCGCGATCTGACTTCGGCGAGTTGCGCATCCAGCAGATCCTGCTGAGCGTTCAGAACATCCAATGTTGTCCGGGCCCCCAAGGTCGCCTCTTCGCGGATACCATCGAAAGCAACCTGCGACGCACGAACCCGTTCGGTTGATGCTCTCAAGCTTGCGCTGGCCGCCTGAAAAGCCGCGTACTGGTTCGTTACGCCTTGCGTAATGTTCTTTTGAACATTCAGCAGATTGGCGCGCGACCCATCGCGTTGCGCCATGGCCCGACGGACGTTAGCTGCCAGTCGGCCACCGGCATAGATCGGCTGCCTGAAAGTTAGCGAAACACTGGCATCGTTGATGTAATCGCTGTTGTCATAGCGTTCTGTAACACCGGCGTCAGCATCCAGGGAAACGTTCGGACCCAAGTTTGCCCGCTGTTGCTGCACGATGAGATCCAGCGCTCGCACCTGATGCTGCGCCGACAGAATCGCTGGATGGTTACGTTGCGCCAAGCTGATCGCTTCCGCTTCGGAGCGAGGCAGACTGGGCAAACTTGGCTGACCGGCTGTTCGTCCGGGAGCATTACCGACCGCATTTACATATTCAGCCTGCGCGATATCCAGATCGCCACGTGCAACGGCCAGATCGGCCTGTGAGCCAGCCAATTGAGCCTCGGACAGTGCCACGTCTGTCCGGGTGACTTCACCAACCTCGAAGCGATCATTTGATGCGCGAAGTTCCTCTGCCGAAACCTCGACGTTGTTCTGGCGAATGGCCACAGTCTCTTCCTGCAGCAACACATCCAGATAGGCACTTGCCGCCCGGCTCAGAACTCCCTGCTCGATATCAATCAGGCTCTGTCGGGTCGCCAGCACAGTTTCTTGAGCTGATTGTTTCCCCAAGATCGATGCACCGCCATCATACACGAGTTGGTTTAGCGTCAGACCCGTGAAAAACCGAGAAGGTTCGTTGGTCGTGACCACATTATTGGTCCGTGCACGGGTGTAGTCCTGGCTTACCTGGACGGCCCAGTTGATGATCGGCCGCAGCGCTGATAGCGCAATGGCGACATCTTCGTCCGCCGCGCGCAACAACGCCCTGTTCTGCTCAAGCAAACCGCTTGTATTGTACGCGCCGATGAACGCATCGGTCAGATTATCGGCCCAAACCGCGCGGCCGGGTATTGCGCTCAAGGCAATGGCGGCGGTCAAGGCCGCTGCCCTGACCAGTCTACCAGTTGGCGTACCACGCATAACCAAGTCCTCTCAAATCAAAATAACACTGCTCGTTGGGCAGTTTGCTCCTTTGTTTTCAACTAATCAAGGCAGCGAAATAATCTGCTTTCGGACTATAGCGAAAATGCACTTTCGGCCGAAAATGCCTTCAGAACCGGCGCGCTGGCATTGAACGCATGGCGCCAGGTGACACGCCCGCCGGATTTATAACCGATGCGCACCGCCCCCAGTTCACCCTCCATGAACAGGCAGGCAATCCGGCCGTGATCCTTGAGTTGCGCCAGCAAGTCCTGCGGAACCTGTTCGACACCCCCCTGCACCATGATCACGTCATACGGCCCATGTTCAGCAGCCCCCTGTTCCAGAGGGCCGACATGCACGATGGCATTGTCGGCGTCAGCTTCCATCAAAAGCGTTTGCGCTTCGCCGGCCAGGCTTTCCTCTTCCTCGACAGCGACGACCAGTTGCGCCATGCGCGCTGCAACCGCAGTCGAGTAGCCAAGCGCCGGAGCGATGTCCAGCACCACCTCGTTGTTGGAAATGTTGAGCACATCCAGCATCTTGGCCAGCGTCCGCGGTTCGGTCATGTACCGCCCGTCGCCAAGATCGATCAGATCTTCGACATAAGCAGCTTCGCGCTGAGCGTGCGGCACAAAATTCTCGCGTTTGACGCTGAGCATCGCATCGATGATGGGGAACTTGGTGACATCGGAAGGCCGGACCTGAGTATCGACCATCGTTTGGCGACGTTTTGCGAAATCTGTCATTGGATCGCTCACTTGCTCTCTTGATTGTTTGGCTTGTGCCACATCCCATGCCAGCCAGCAACGGCTCATGCACTGAATCTTGCCGATGATGCCCGGTTTGCACACAATGCGGGACTGCATTTCCAAAGCCGGATGCCAAAATTGCAATCAATCCTCTGGACGCCCCAGACGAAAGCTGTTAAAACGCCTCTCACACCACGGCAAGTAATTGATTTTACTTAAAAAGGCGAGTTGGCGGAGTGGTGACGCAGCGGATTGCAAATCCGTGTACACCGGTTCGATTCCGGTACTCGCCTCCAAAATTCCACACAATACAGCGGCTTTTGCACCCAAAACCACAAGATGTTGTATTTTGCGTTTCGTGCACAATTCGTACACAGTCCGCGTGCAGATTCGACTGCATTTTGAGACCTTTTGCCGTATACTGAGAAAAAACAGGCAACTAGGCGAAGCAGCACGCGATGAGCTACGGCGTTACCACTATAAATGTGCACAAAAAACTGAAGCTGGATAAGCGCCAGGGCAGCGAAAATTGGTACGTGCGGCTGACTTTGGACAACGGCAAACGTGTTGTGAAAAGCACAAAGACAGACGACTTAGAGGAAGCAAAAGAACGCGCGATTGAGCTGTATCACGAAACCAAAGCGCGCATCAAAAATCACCTGCCTGCCCAAACCCGCAAATTCAAGCATGTTACTGAATACGCGATGGCGCGAATGCAGCGCGAGCTTGACGAAGGTGGCGGCAAGCAAGCTTACAAAGATTACTTCTCAGCGCTGCGCATTTGGCTCATCCCGTATTTTGGAAACACTGATGTAGCGAAGATAGATTTGGCTGCGCTGACTGCTTTTGATGCATGGCGTACTGAGACGAACAAAAAGCCTTTCTCACAAAGCGGCATCAATAATCACAATGCAGCGCTGAACAGAGTTTTGGACGAAGCAGAGCTACACGGCTGGATCGTAAAATCTATGCGTCCCACCCTGCTCAACAAAGGTGTTAAAAGCGAAAGCAGAGGCAGCTTCACGGACGCAGAGTACAAGAAAATTTATACCGCGCTGCGCAGCTGGCACAAAAAGACGAAAGACAAGAAAGCTATCGCGACACGCGAAGTGCTGCGAAACTACGTGCTGTTTCTGGCAAACACTGGCGTGCGACACGGCACAGAGGCTTTGCGGCTACGTTGGCGCAACATTGAATGGCAGGAGAATGACGGCGAGCGCTATTTGGTGGTGAACGTAGACGGAAAAACGCGAAAGAGAAGCGCAGTGGCGCGAGACACTGTGGAAGGGTACTTGGACAGACAAAGTAAGCTGAACCCTGCGCTCAGCTACGACAGCTTCGCTCAGCTCATCGCAGCCAAATCCAACGAACATGTATTCACGACGCGCTTAGGCGCAGTTGCAAACATCGCGAGCTTAAACCGCGCATTTAATGCGCTGCTGGATAACTTGGGATTGAAAGTTGGCGCTGATGGCAAATCGCGCACTCTTTACAGTTTGCGGCACTACTATGCGACGCGGGATTTGAAGCGGGGCATCAGCACACACGCATTGAGCAAACAAATGGGCAACAGCACAGCGATGCTGGACAAGCACTACAGCAAGTACAGCCCATTGCTTAACGCCGAATTGCACAGCGGGCGCGATATGCGAAAAAGCCCAAAGAAGGAAGTGACAGCGAACGGCGGCAGTGTGGTGGAAACGGCGTTCAAAATGCTTGCAGCGGGCAAACTAGATGAAACTGGGCTGCTGGCGGCTTTGGGCGTTGAACGACAGAACTACATGGTGACAGAAGAAATCGCGATGAAAGCGCTGGCGGCGAAGAATGACGACTTGATAGAAGGCGAAACTCTGCTGCGGATACTGAACGGCTGACAATCTGCCTGCTCACTCAATCTTCCCGCTCACATCGTCCTGCAGTTCAAATTCTTCATTTAATGACGCTAGAATTTGCTTTTCGTTGCGGTTGTAGCGGTCACTAATTTGCTGCCACTCCTTGTACTCTCCATCAAAGTAGCTTGTTAGCTTTGCACGAAAGTCAGGCGCATTTTCTGGTCCACCAAATGAAGCCAACCAGAACTCCACAACGCCAATGTTTTCCGCTCCTTTTTCTGCACATTCTTCGCATATACCGTATGTGACTGGAGCGATACCGCTTGAGATCGCCTCAACATTTTCTGCATCGCGGTTACAAATATCGCAACTGCTACACATTGGCTTCACTACTCCGTACTAGCCGCGATCGTGTCTACGCTGTCAGCAATTCGAACGAATACTCTCTTGAATTCATCGCTCTGTTTAGGATCATGTTCAAACTCACCAACGAACCTATACAGAACAGCACCTAGATTATCGCTGTAACGCGCGCATACGATCCTACTTTTCCACTTTTCTTCGTAAGTGATCTTGTCGTAACCGCCGCTGCCATCCTTCTTACGTTCAACAATCTTCAAGCCGTCAGGCGTTAGCTCATTATCCCAAGAGGCTGTTTCGTACAGTCGCGGGAACCAAACTGAACGCGCAGAGTCGCTAGATAAAGTCCACGCACCTCGTTGAAAGACGCCCTTCGCGTAGCCAAAGCAACGCAAAGCATGGTGTTGATATCTAAATACTGGGTTTGTTGCGGTTGACAAAAACCCTCGCTCCAGATGCTGTTTTGGATCGTAGCGTCCTTCAAAGTCCCAAGGCTCAAATACGCCTTTGGCAATCGCATCCTGTTTGAGTGACAGAACTTCTTTCAGAAAATCGTCCGCTTCGCGTGCAACAGTTAACAACGGCTTGGCTGTTGCCCCGTCAACTTCATAAACAGCAATACGTTTTTCGATTAGGTTTGCAGCGCTGACAATGTCATCAGTACGGCTGCGGTCCTCTTCTATGTGCTTTTCACCCGCGTGCTGCGGCTCATCAATTTCAAGAAAGACACCAAATTGAGGAAAGTACAAATCTGTGAGGGCACGACGCCCGTCTGGACGCCTCACGAGCTGCTGGCAGACAAACTCAATATCCCCATGCTCGTCCAACAGACCGTGTATAATCCTAGAAACAACAAATAGCTCCCATCTCTTGTGCTTAATCTTTGATAGGCTGCGAAGAATGTATTCGTCTTTATTCATTGCTACTCCGTGATTGTTCTAGTTCTGCTCTCAATCGCTCAATAATTTTTGGAACCCCTCGCTCGCGCCAAAACTTCCCGCAAATCCAACCACTAGACATGCCGCCGTGCGCAAACCTTTCGACGTAAAAATCATCGCAAAACGCCAAGCTCTGCCCAGTTGCCTCCCAAAACGTGTTTTCCAACAAGCGGTGCGCTTTGGAAATATCGCTTGGCAAATCAACCGCTGCTAGCTTTTCGCGGATTTCACGCCACAAAAACGGATCGCCTCGCAATCCCCATTGTTCTGGTTCATCACGAAACAAGTCCCCAAATTTTTCTGACAAAAAGCTTCACCTTGGCTGTATCCTCCTAAAAAACTTACCAGAATCCGCTGTAAGAAAAAAGGGTAGCGCAACGCGCTACCCCAAAAACACTTGGATATTTTCTTCGCCACTGGAGCTTATGAACGACTTTTCGAGCGCTTGGTGACAACGGTGCCAATTGCCTCATCCAGTTCACCAGCTTCCGTCGCTGCCTTCAACGTATTCAGCGCGACAGCAATATCCTTCAGCGTTTTCACGAAAACAGCGTTTCCATTGCCAATCGTCAGCGCCTTATTTCCGTATTTGCACAGCACGTACCAGCCACCGTCCTGTTCAAAGAACCACGGACGCACTTTGCGCAGCTTGTCCACCAGCACTTTTTCGCCCTGCTCGTTCTTGATCCATGTCTTGCGCGTTACCTCATAGGTTTCGCCGTTTACCGCAGTTGCAGCCACATTCACTTGCTCTTCGATTGCAGCGACAAGTTTGCGGCGGCGTAGTTGAACAGGATCTTGCTTGCTGGCACGAGTGACGGATTTGACAGTGAGTTTGGATAGTACAGACATATCATGGCTCCTATAGTTGCCTAATATGTCTGCTGCCTTCTGCGAAGAAAGCGATCTAAATCAGAAACTGCGCGGCTAGGGAAAAACACCTTGCCCAGCATTTTCAATCATTCGTTCAGCCTGCTTGATATAGCGTGAAACAGTGGCGGACACTGTGCGGCGGTAGTTTTCAACAGTGTTGATCTCGCCTTCCTTTTCGCGCTCTTTCACCTTGATCCTAGCACGCTTCGCCAACTCAAAATTGCTGATCTTTTCTCCCTGCGCTATCGCAGCTCGCTTTGCATCATAAAGGTCAAAGGTCTTTTTGAGTGCGTCTGGCACTACTGGCTTTTCCAAACTGTAGCGAGCCTTGCTCTTACGCACAGACTTCACAACACGTCCAGATTCAGGCTTTAGGTGTTTCTTCAGTATATTGTTGAGGCGCCATTCAATGTGCTTCCGCTGCGCATCAAGCGGGATGTTCACAAGTAGACGCTGAGGGTCAGATATTGCTCCTTCCGCCACATCAACGTCCGTAACGATCGAAACGGATTTGCCTGGCAATACTGGCTCTGCAAACAAATACGCACCACGGTCCTCAAGCGTGTTAACACGCTCATTCCACCAAACTTTAAATGCTGCGTGGCGATTACCTTGGTAGCGAACGTCGCCAAAATCCTTGTAAACAAGGTCAAAGCCTAAGCCACTATTCTCGCAAGCCGCAATGTACCCTTCATTTAGCGTCAACGCGTGCCACCACCAATAATACGGCGATGATTCGACCTTGAATGCAGCAGGTATCTCTGTCCTGCCAAAAGTTGGGTGCGGCGAGATAAAATATCTTCTCATTCGTTAACAACCATTGAAGTTACAAATCCCTGCATGAAGTTAATAGTGGCTGCCTGAGCTATAACTTAGTCATCGCTTGTTGATAAGCGTGATTTCTAAAAAATGTAAGGAAACAAGATGACTAAGACAACTAATCTCAATGAAACTGTGCTTACTGCATTCCAGAAGCGTGTTAACACTCTTACAGCTGATCGCGAAGAATGGCAGACAACTGTATATGCGACAGCCAATGAGAGCCTTTATGAACTGCTGGGAGCCATTTACACGCTTTACTTGGAAGCTAAAGACGGCAGTGACGTTGACGCAGACAAATACGACTGGCTGCTGAGCGAAGTACAAAGCCGCAAAATTCCAACTGCCAAAACACCCACCTTCATTCAACTCGCCACTAAGCTTGTCTTCTTCGACGGCAACGCTGACAGCCGCCGCGTTAACACCTATGCGCGTGTATTGAGCTGCGCAGCACAAGAAGGAGTTGGCACAGGCAACGCAATTGCAAGCTACATTTCTGATCGTGGCGGCATCGAAGAAATTCGTGCTGCACTTGCTAAGAATACCAAGACGCCAAAACAGCGCGCCGTTGAAGGTCGCCGCATTGCTGATGCCGCCAACAACATCGTAGAGATTGCATGCGATGAAATTGCGCAATACGCGACTGACGCAACAGGGCAATATGTCGTGCTTGTTGGCAAGCTTAATGCACGCGGCAATGTTGAAGTAAAGCACGTCGTTTTCGAGGACGAAGTGAGTAAAGAACGCATTGCAGGCAAAACAGTTGTCTCTGGCGCGCTTTCAAATCTCTACACCACCAAAGCAAAGGCAGCGAAGAAAACCGCTAAGCGCGAGGCTGAGGAAGCGACTGCTGACAAGCAAAGCAGCGCTTTTAATAAGCGCGTCCGTGATGAAAAGCACGAAGTTGAAAAGCAAGCGGCGTAAGGAGCGATAACAATGACAAACACTGCACCTCAATCTACTGCTGAAATGGTCTTTGCAAACAAAACCGCTGAAAACCAAATAGATGCGCTTCTTAGTGGCAGGTACCCGTTCCCAGAGAGTGGCAAAACTGCTTTGTGCTTTTACGGCACTTACGGCACTGGCAAGACAACTTACGCACACATCTTTTGCCGCGAATTTGAGTTGAAAAAAAGCGGTGAAGAAATCGAAATCTCGCCAAAATTAGTTTCTTGCCAAAAAACTGAAAGCATCAGGGAGATTTTGAAGACGTGCACGGCACAAGCCAAGTATGTGTCATGCAATGCTAGCTCACTTCACTATTTCATTTTTGACGAAGTGGACAACTTGACTGACGATGCACAGCGGGCGTTGAAAGCCTTTCTAAACACACCCAACATCGTTTGTGTTTTGACTACAAACTACTTGGACAAGCTGGACAAAGGGATGCTGAGCCGCTGCGTAAAAGTCAATTTCAATGCGGCTGACCCTAAAGCCATCCGCGCACGAACGCAGCAAATATTGCGGGACAACGGGCGCTACTTAGACACAGACGAAATTGACGAGATCATCAGGAACAGCGACGGCAGTTGGCGTGAAATTGTGCCCATGGCATTGATGCTCGCTGAACCTACAACGCACCCGCCAAGTTCAACCCTACGCATCGTCAAATAACTAATAAGCCTCAGCATTGCTGGGGCTTTTTTCTATTTCACTGCCTCGCATTAAGCGTGTTAACACGCTTTCCCGCTCAAACACCCCTTGCTCTCTCAATACTCCTTAGCTCGCTAAAGCTAAATACGGACAGGAGAACGAGATGAAATTTAATGACCTAGAGAACTCGCTGAAACGCCTGCAGGCTTCACACCACAGCAACAGCATTGCGGAGCGATTGACGATTGCAGGTGCACTCTTGGACCTTACGAGCCAATACATTCAGCAACTGAGCACAGAATTGAACGAAAGCGGCACGACGGCACAACGACGCAAAGCGAAAGAGCGAGAAACAGCAACAGACCCCAAGCCACCTGTCAAACCCGTGCGAGTTGCAGAGCCGTCAAAACCCAAAAAGCCAAAATACTCTGGAAATCACGCACCGTCTGCACGCAGATGATAAATACCTTTAACAGGCTAAGGCACATGCCGCCCGCCCTACAAACTGACCACAAGGTTAGCACGCCAGTCGTAATCGTGCTGTGAATCCGTTCTGCTGTGTGACGGTAAGCAATTGCATTGTCAGTAATGCGCTTCAACAGTCTACCCTGCCATCGCGCGCAGGATGCCTAAAGTGCACTGCCATTGCAGAACTGCGCTTACTGTTGTCGTAGTGGTTGTAGCGCAGAAATGTGCGAATTTTGTGAGACGGAACGACACGCTGCTTTGCAGTACCCGTCATCGCGTTGGATCAAGCTTTGCTACGCCAGCCCAACGCGTGCGTATGATGTCCCTATAATTGAGATGATAGCAAAACCTGCTCTTCCAGAAATGGTTTGGGGAGCGTAGCCAAAAACAGCGACGGGAAAAGTTGCCAATAGGATCATGCCGTAAACAGGCGTGATCCTATTGGCTCTGGGAAAAGCCTCATCCTCGAAAAGATTGCTTCAAGCAAGATTCAGAAAGCATAGCTCTGCTTGAAAATGCTGATGCGGCAAATGTGAAGCGGCAGCGAAACGATTTGCTGTAGCGGCTGCTGATGCGAAGCAGCAGCAAAGTACGGTGGCAAAGAGGTCATCGTATTAGACTTAAGGAGATTTCAAATGTCATTGATGGAACAAATATTTGCGGAACTACATGAGCACTCGTTTGTGCAATCTGCGGAGCAGTTCAGCACAGATTGGTGTTGGCGCAGCAAAAGCTGGTTTGCTGTACAGAAGACAAAGCAAAGCGACTTCTCAATCCCTACGGCAATCAACTGCCTGAATAAAACAAAGGTCAAAATCGCTTTTGCCCACATGAGCCGTAAGAAACTTGGAAGCATAGCTGACAGCGACCTTCGTGTGCTCAACGGTGTAAAGGACGAACTAGAAGCCTATCTGCTTGAACGTCACAAGATCGCGGCAATCGCGGGCAACGAAGCATTCCCAGCAAAATGTTAGGTTTCCAGTAATATCTAACTTCTTCACTGAACAGCCATTGATCTCAATGGTTTAGCATCAGCGCCTTTTTCGATCGTTTAGCAAAATGTGTGGCTTTACAATGAATTACAATGAAACCACACATTTAGGCTGAGACATGAAACAAGCAAAGCTACTGACGCAAGCGGAACAGAAACGCGTTCACGCAGTCATAGATGCCCATCGCTACAGCGCCCGCAACCGCGCCATTTTCGCATTCAGCTTCTTTGCTGGCTTGCGCGCATGTGAGATTGCAGGATTGAAAGTTGGTGATGTTTTTGACGCCAGCAGCAATCCGCGTGACACCGTTTTTCTTGCGGCTGCACAAACCAAGGGCGATGAAGCAGGAACAATTCTTGTCAGCAAACGGCTGAGCAAAGCTCTTTCTAAGTATGCAGCTGCCTACCCACGTCACACAAGCAATCCTGACGCACCGCTGTTTTTCAGCGCGAAGCGTGGCGGGTTCAGCCCTCAGACGATTGTGAACCTGTTTGCCAAGTTTTACGCAGCGGCAGGCATCAAGGGAGCAAGCTCTCACAGCGGACGCAGGCAGTTTTTGACTGAACTAGCAGACAGAGGCGTGAGTGTGCGCGTCATACAGGCGCTAGCGCGCCATAAAGACATCAGCACAACCCAACGGTACATTGACTATAATGAGAGCAAGTTGCGAAATGCTATCGAGCAAATTTGAAATGCAGCCATCTAGATTCTTGGTCAGCGATGCGTGTTTCGGCATCAATTCCACTAGAACGACCAAATATTCACTGCTACAACATGTTGTGGCAGCGTCGACAAATATAACAGGCAGGAGTTTTTCGTGGGCCAAGAACTAAGCTCAAAACACACCATTTTCTCGTTTTTTGCTGGCTCTGGTCTTTTGGACCTCGCCTTTGAAGACATTGGCTTCGAGGTCGCGTTCGTAAACGAGTATTTTGAACCCTTCGTGGCTGCATACAAGCATTCGCGCGAGCGGCTAGGAAAAGCTAAGCCAAAATACGGTCATCAGTGCTGTAGCATTGATGACTTTCTCAAGTCCCAAAAGCCCTTCTTGACTACGGCTGTTGAAAGCGAACGAAGTGCAGGAAACACAGTTGGATTTATTGGTGGCCCGCCCTGTCCAGATTTTTCAATCGGCGGGAAAAACAGGGGTAAGGAGGGAGAAAACGGTCGCCTCAGTCAGTCTTACATAGACCTCATATACACAATGGAACCTGATTGGTTTCTTTTTGAGAACGTGAAGGGGCTTTGGCGGACAAAAAAACACCGCGCTTTCTATGAAGCGATCAAGAAAAAGATCGCGCGAAAGTATCATGTTTCTGAACGCCTCACAAATTCCCTTGAGGCTGGCGCACCTCAAGACAGAGACCGCATACTTTTGTTTGGAACTTTGAAAAAGGGTCAACTAGCGCGAAACCTAGACCTTTCAAAGGGCTTGGCATTTCCTGGTAGAAGAGCATTTGACGAGTTCAACTGGCCTGACACAGATGACTTCAAAGAGGGCCATCAAACTGGATGTCCCAACAACATTCATAAAGAACTTTCTGTTCAGCACTGGTTTGACCTGAACGATGTAGAGAACCACCCAAACGCAAAGCATTGCTTTGTTCCGCGTGGTGGACTTTCTAAATTTCAGTCAGTGAAAGAAGGAGACGTAAGCAGAAAGTCCTCCAAACGCCTGCACAGATGGCGTTATTCACCAACTGCAGCGTATGGTAATAATGAAGTACATCTGCACCCCTATAAAGCAAGGCGGATTACCGTAGCTGAAGCCCTTGCCATTCAATCAATGCCAAAGGAATTTGAGCTGCCGCCAGAAATGTCGCTTTCCAATATGTTCAAAACAATTGGGAACGGTGTTCCCTACTTGTTAGGGCTGCACATTGCAAAAAGCATCAAAGAACTAGTCGACCAGAACGCGTTGGAAGAAGTCGCTTAGTTCTGCCCCACCAGAAATAGCGAAGACGGCATCAACTGCTTTTTCAGGCACTGAATTCACTGATAGTATTGAGTGAGTCGCAACAGTCTTTAGACCATCACGGTCAGCACGAGATACGGCTTGCGAAACACCGTAGTACTTCACGCCATTTGATCCATATTCCCAAAGCCTAGTCTTCAAATGCTCATACAAGGCTTTTACCAACGCCCCCTCATGAGATAATTGAAGTCGACGATCTGGTCGTAAAGACGTCTTAATTGACGCGAATCCTACTAGCATCTCAAAAGACAACTGACCAACAAGTTGCTGATAAAAATTATCTATTTGCTGCAAAGTGGCACTATCTATCAAAGCAACATCAGGAAGGTTCCACCCATCATCCCGCTCAACTATTACAAAATCAGGATTCGAAGAAACTAAGGTCACATCGTGATTAGTAGTTTTATCTTTCAAATCTTGGATAAAACCATGCACACTTTCGTCGTAGAGCGTGGAGTAGTCCAGACTTCGTACATTTGGCAGAGGCACAAGTATGCGGGTATCCCCTACGACGCTGTTCGCAAAATGAATGGCACCAATCGAAATCAACCACTCGTACCACGTCCCCCTCACATTATTTAAGGCACCTTGAGATGGTTGGAACTCAGTTCTGACAAGTCTTTCACACTCCGTCAGAACAGTTGAGAAGTCTTGTATTCCCAGCGGGTTGCGCGACCCAAGAGCAGAAACAAATGTGGCGGCTGCATCTATTGAGCGGGCACCATCTGGATTTACATATGAATACGGCAAGACAAACCTCTACAATGAGGCTCATAGATATCACTCAGAGCGATCATGTAAACACGAAAAACTACTTGGCGTTGATTGAAAGTATCCGAATTAAGTTGGCGGAAAGAAGCGAAATCCTACCTCATGGACAAGATCTCACCTGAAGCAAGATCCAAGAACATGCAGAAAATAAAATCTGCCAACACCAAACCTGAAATGGCAGTTCGGCGAAGTGTACATCGTGCTGGATTCAGATACAGCCTTCACAACAAAAAACTTCCTGGAAAACCTGACCTTACGTTTCCCGCTAGGCGGAAGATCCTTTTTGTTCACGGATGTTTCTGGCACCAGCACTCAGACCAAAAATGCCTTGATGGTCGAATTCCAAAGTCAAATCGTGAATACTGGGTGGAGAAGTTGAGGAGAAACGTTGAGAGAGACAAGAAGAACATCCGCCTCCTTACAGATGCAGGGTGGGAAGTGATGGTGGTGTGGGAATGCGAAACAAAGGAAATGGACAAATTGCTTCCTAGAATAGTAGATTTTTTACGCAACAATTCCTCTAAATAAGCTAAAGAAATTTGTGCGCATTTTTGCACACATATAATAAATTACAAAATATAACTTTGAATTTTATTGATTATTTTTGATGTCGATTTCTTGCAAATCCGTGTACACCGGTTCGATTCCGGTACTCGCCTCCACTTCCGCAAGCCGTTGATACGGATGCGGAAAATGACCGGGACGTTATGTCAGCCCGGTATGTTCACGGATTTTGTGAGGATACCATGCTGATCAAGCACGCCTTAGCGGCATATACGACCGACCATCTGGACCAACTGAAGCACGGTAACGAACGGCTGTTGCAATTGCAGCGGTTTCTTCAGGATTTCCAAAGTAAACACGTACACGAAATAACGAATCCCGATCTGACAAATGCGCTGTCACGGTGGAAGACCAGCACGCGCAACCGGTACAGATCGGCCTGCACCCACTTCTGGCGGTACTGTCGGGCGAACGGATGGACCGATCTGAACCCGACGCTGATGGGCGTGAAGGAATCGCCGCGTGATCAAGTGCTGTCGCTAAAACAGCTTCGGTTGCTCTATTCAGTGGCGGATTACCAAGGCGCGGCATGGTCGCAATTCCTGCGGCTGCTGATACTGACGGGGCAAAGACCCAGCGATCTGCGCCAGTTCTGCCCAGAGCGGGTGGACGGTCAGACCATGATCATCCCCAACACCAAAAACGGCACGACACACGCCATACCGCTGGCACCACGGGCGTTTTGTCTGGCGGCAATGATGCCGAACCAATTCGCGGATTTCGCCACGATGGCGCACGTCAAGAAACGCTGGTTTCATGACGCGTACGTCCCGGTTCGACAGTTCCAAATTCGAGATATTCGGCGCAGCTTTGCCAGCCACCTGTGCGATCACGGGGCGGATGAAAACGACGTGGATCGGCTGCTGAACCATCAGGCGGCTGCAACATCGCGCGGTGTCGCAAGGGTCTACAACCGCGCCCGCAGGATGCGACAGAAGCGCGAAATCATGTGCCTTTGGGAACGGCTGCTATTTCCAGAAGATCGGTGACCAACTACGAGAAAATTCTCGAAGTCTCACCTGTGAAAATCGGCCATTTTCCGGGGTGTCTGTGCGACTGCTTTGCGGACAAAGCTGCCGTTTCTTCAGAGCGGCGTATGAAGGTGATCTGAACTACCGTTTTACGAGCAAAGTTACATGACTTGCTTCGATGCCACGCTCGTGTGTGAGGTTTCTTACATTTCGAAGCGAAGAGAGAACCACACATTCAGCTTCACAGCCGGACGAATGATCACGGGTCTTGTTTTTCAAGTACTTGGCGGGCTACCTTGTTTTGTTGATTGGAAGCTACGACAGCTTCTTGCCCGCCTCGACCCAAGTTTTTTCGACAAGACCAACAAAAACACCCGCCGAACAACGTCGGCGGGCTAAGAACGATAGTTTGTTCCGGTGAGTGAGTACCGTTCTTTTGTTTTTGATCTCCGCATTATTTGCTGCCGATAAATTTTATCAACCTACCAATTAGAATAGCTCGGCAAGACAGAACTCGCCAAAAGTAGACAAAAAACTAGCTAATGTACGGGCGCGAACCGTCAGTTTTCTTAAAGAATTCTAGTTTTTCCATTCTCCGGCGAGTCTCTTCGGTCTCTTGCTTTAAGCGGCTTAAAGCGATTTCTAGTGAGTTTGTATCTGCCACGACAGCTTGCTTACGGGTGTGCTCAACAACTTTCGTCAACGAGCGAAAACCGAACAAAGCGGCTGCACCGCTGAGTTTATGTAGGTGGGATGCTAGTTCCCCTCTCTCATTCAAATCAGGAAGCATCTCGTGTTCCACACAGAAATTGAACATCTCTTCGAAGAATTCCCGCAGAGCATTCTCCATTTGCGCTTGACCTAGTGTGTCGCCAAGTTCTTGCAGTATTTTTGTATCAATTAAAGATGCATCTCCCCTCACAGGGCCCGAATCCAACGGTTCTCCCAGCAATACCTTTTGGAGATCCCGGAGGCGAATTGGTTTGGTTGAATAACCGTCCATGCCAGATTTCAGAGCATTTTCGAGATATTCCCCTTCATCGTAAGCAGAAAGCCCGTGAATCCGACTGGTTTTGTTCGGGCCACCCGACATTCTGATCCTCTCAGTCAGTTTACACCCATCAGTGTCAGGTAAACCAATGTCCATAAGAATGACATCATGCTTTGTGCTTATTGCCAATTCGTATCCTTCGTCCCCTGAGAGCGCACTTTGAACGTTGTGACCCAAGCTTGATAGCATTTCACAAAGAACCGAGTTGTTGACGGCGTTATCTTCAACGACGAGAACAGAAAGTTTCTGCACACTCGGGGCGGATCTTACTGAGTTTAAGCGATCGACCTTAGGTCCATTTCGCAGAGAGTCGGACGCTTTTTTCATGGGTATAGTTAGGGTAAAATGACTTCCGCGTCCCAACTGGGAGCAAACAGTAATGTCTCCCCCCATCATCCTCGCAATTTTTCTTGAAATTGGTAGTCCAAGACCATCTCCCCTAGGCAGTCGACCTTTGTCTAGTGTAAGCGTCACATAGTCTTCGAAAACTTTTTCAAATTGGTTTTCTGGTATCCCGTCTCCCGTGTCTGAGACAGTCAAAATTAAGTTAGTGATCTGCTGCGAGATGTTGCCGTGCAACTGGACATTGACACTTCCAACGGAAGTAAACTTGATAGCATTTCCAACCAGGTTCGTGACGATTTGGCCGACACGCACTTCGTCAGCAATGAAGTAGCCGTACAAGTCAGGATCAAGGTCGGTTTTCAGTTTCAATCCTTTTGCCATCGCCAATGGTTCAAGAATTGCAATGACTTGCGATATTTTATTGTGTGGGTTGAACTTAGCAGGTGACAGAACCAGAGAACCAGACTCTATTCGCGCAATATCAAGGGCTTCGTTTACCTGCTTCAGCAGAATTTCTCCAGACGCGATGGCCACCTCCAAGAAGTGGCTTTGTTTCTCCGTAAGGTCTGTGGTCTTGAGGAGGTCCAAAACTCCTAGAATGCCAGTGATAGGAGTTCGCATTTCATGGCTCATTATCTCCAAGAACCGCGATTTTGCCCTATCAGTTCGCTCTGCTTTCTCCTTGGCCTCCAATAGCGCTCGCTCATTGCGCTTTCTTTCACTTATGTCCCTCAGGTAAACGGCAACCAAGGGGCTACCGGCCTTTGAAGCCCTTATGACATTGACTTCAGCCGGGAATTCCTCCCCGTTTCGCCTAGTTCCCAAAATCTCAACTCGCTTATTTTCAGAAAACCCAGAAAGAAGATTGGGAAGTTCGATATTATCGGCCTCATTACCTTCTTGGGAAGGTACAGCAGGCAGAATCGTGCCTTCAATTTTCCTACCTAAAACTTCCTTCTTCTTCGAGCCAAAAACATGCTCAGCAGCTTGATTAAATTCTACAATTTCTCCCTTCTCATTTCCAATCACTATAGCATCAAGCGAAGCTGAAACTGTCGACTCTAACCGGGCTGTCGTTTCGCGAAGTGCGAGGTCGCGCTTCCTTGATATCCGCAACATTCTGTACAAAAACAGAAGCACAGCAGCCAATAAAATGACGACTGAAGTTGCGATCACACCGGCATTTCTAAGAGTTGATGAAAACTCTTGTCGGCGAGCTTCAGTTCTTTCGGCACCGATAGACACTCCCAGCAACGACAATTCTCTTGCCACTGGCTTGTAAAGTGTCGTCAAGTCGAAAAGTTCATCAACAACAGCGGGTAGGCTGTCGCTTTGAGTAAGTTTGGTAGCTTCTTCGGCGAATTGATGGAGTTGTTGCAACAGCTCCGTAGCACGGTTATCGCTCTCGATTATTTCTCGAGCGACTCCCTCACTAACGAGGTCTATTCGGCTCAAGGCGATTTGGGTCTGTATGTCGATCCTTGCACTGTCGGGGCTGAGACTTGAAGATTCCTCAAGCAAAACAGAACGCAAATTAGCAAACTCAGTGTCCAGCTGCAAAATTGTCCACTGGGCATTTTCGTTACCAGCAGTGGACAAAGCGCGCTGTTCAAGCCAAAGATTCCGCCCCAAGGCAACCACGAGCGCAACAAGAAATATCACGGATGCCGGAATAAGAATCCTGGCCAGTTTATCTTGCATCACAACTCCCCGAGACTCTGCCTTTTAGATTAGAGTCGCTTACAACTCATTCGAGAAGAACAATTCGTTGCAACTGCCAGATTGAGCGAGCGAAAGTCGACTCTGTCTGATAGTCAGGACTGTCGTCAAACGGAAACATTATCCAGTAAGGTCCTTTTTCACGAACCGATATTGTGGCGCCGTCAATACGGGTCGCGATTATCGGCACTTCCGCCTCCAACTCTGCAACGGGCATTTCTATTGAATAGTCGTTTAAAGCGAATAGTTTAAGCAGACTACCTTCGGCGTTGAGGTACCCAAGCAGTCCGGAAACCGGCACGCCGCTGAATTGTCGGACTCCTTCAGTCCAAATTGTAGAAGTAGAAAAGGAAACCTGTTCCAACGAATCCAAGTCCTCCAATGAGAGTTCTATTTGCTCTCCCCCAACAAGTACTACCGTCAATTGGATTGAATTTTGTGCGTTAGCTGATGAAAAACACATCGCGACAAGTGCTAAAACGATGCTCAGAACACTTTTTGATATCATAGAGTTGGCCTCCCCAAATGCATGGTGTTACAGTGATGTTATCATTTAATTGGGCAGCGAACATACTGTAAGGAAAGTCGAGCCAATCGCCGCTTGGTGGACAATAGTTCTTTTTCGGAGGCAACCTAGTTGTCGATGCATACCATTTTACTAGCCGATGATCACCAACTGGTTCGCGACACCTTGGCCGCCTATCTGACTGAAAAAGCTGGGTTTGAAGTAAAGGTAGCTTCAAGCGCTGAGGAAGCATACGTATCGCTTTCAGCTTTCAGAAACATCGATCTCGCCATTATCGACTATCAGATGCCAGGAATGGACGGGTTAGAGGGTCTAGTGAGACTCAGATCGCGGTTTCCAAACCAAAAAACAGTGATAATTTCCGGAGTGGCCTCTCCTGAAGTTGCGGATAAAGCCATTGAACTTGGGGCGCTCGCCTATTTTCCAAAGTCTATGCCTGTGGATTTGATGCTAGCTAGTATCAACGAACTGATTGCGAATAATCCTGTTGATCACTCAAGTGACAATTCTCTGGAACAATCTGAAGATAGACTGAAAATCTATGGCTTAACAGCTCGGGAGAGGCAGATCCTCCAGATGCTGGCATCAGGTCAATCCAACAAATCGATAGCGCAAGATTTAAGTTTAAAAGAAGTGACCGTGAAGTTTCATATAACGAATATTCTCGGAAAACTGCGGGTGAGTAATAGAACACAAGCCGCTTTGCTAGCAAATTCGAACTCTCCGCTATAGTTAGGACCTTTTGAACGCTCGCCCGATCGATGTGAAGTATCCGATTTGCTCAGTTCACGTTGCTTTTGTGGACCCGCCCCCATCCTAGACTTTAGCCTTGTTCGCGAACTCTAGAACGGTCAGGAGTAAACCCTGCGTTATGCTCGAGCGCAGCAAAAAAACTCAGTGAACTTGGAAAGCGGAAGTTTTTGCCTAACTTATTTTAGCGGAAAACAAATGAAGCATTCAAACAATCGGCTCAAGAAGCTGGTTCGAACGCTTTTCGTCAAGCATCGTTAAAAAATTTGTCGCTCCGCCCACCATTGGGAGGAGCGACCAGAATCGATTAAATGAAACAACCACTCACTGATTGCTACTTTAGTATAGGAAATCTGAATGCTGGAATCGAGAAAAAACATCGGTGTGACGTGATTAAGTTAAACTCGTAGCTGTTCAGCCTTTCGTCAAAATCTTTTCAGCGACAGTTTTGATGCAATGCAAACCTTATACGCAAAGAGCCTAACTATCAGAAATTGCCCGCTTAGGGCTCAACGCGGTCATCTGAGCACTTTTGTCGGATGTCCACAAAGCGGCTCAAACCGGACGCTCAATACCGGTCGGCACGCGGCAACGTCTGCTTTGACGTCCCACTGACCGCTTATGCAGGAACCGGACCTTGATTTGAAAAGGACCTACGTCCGAGTTGCGGACAAAGGTGCCGTTTGAATTTATTCAAAGCGAGTTCAGCGCGGATTGCTTACTGAGTCTTGCCTGTGCGCCGTCGCAAAAAACGTCCGCACTGTCGATCAGTGGCCTTCGCAAGGGCATTCATCCATCTTCCACAAAAGAACAGCCTTACAAGGACGGCAGGAACAAAGCCAGGTTTGGGAAAACGATCAATAGAACAACCAGCAGGATCGAGCAGAAAATAAACGGGAAGGCGGACGTATAGATTTCGCGCATCGTTGTGCCAGGCGGTGCGACACCTTTCATCACAAACAGCAGCAACCCAAATGGTGGTGTGGTGAAGCTGATCTCGAGCGAGAGCAACATTATCAGACCGAACCAGATCGGGTCAAACCCGAGTGTCTGCGCCAGTGGAAAGAAGATTGGCACGGTCAGCAACATGATCGAAATCTGCTCCATGAACATGCCAAGTAACAACAAAACAGCGAACATCACCGTCAGCATGGCCAATGGAGCAAGTTCAAACGCGATGGCCCAGTTCACCAGTCCCCGCGATGCTCCGGAAAATGCCAAAAGCTGGCTGAACGTGGCCGAGCCGAAGACGATCAAATAAGCCATCAGCGTAACCTTGAGTGCACCGATGACCGACTTTTTGATCGCCTCCCACGAAAGGCAGCGAAAAATCGCGGCCAGGATCAATACGCCCAATGCGCCAAACGCTGCTGCCTCGGATGGGGTGACAAAGCCGCGGATCATCAAGACAATAATCACGACCATGACACCAACCATCGGCACGACCTCAGTCATGAGCAGTTTCAGGCGGTAAGCCAACGACATAGGCTCGACGTCGTACGCAGGAGCCGCCTCGGGATCCAACCGAGTTTGGAGCCAGATCGTACCGATGTAGAACAAGGCGAGTATCAGACCGGGAATGACTCCGGCTATCAACAAGGCTGCGACGTCTATCTGCGCGAGCGTGGCCAATAGAACGGCAAGCGCCGAGGGCGGGATGATGATCGCTAAGCCACCGGTTCCCAAAATTGGTCCAATGCTCATGTATGATTTGTACCCGCGGCGGTTCATTTCGGGTACCATGAGCGATCCCAAAAGCGCGGTTGAGCCCATCGACGACCCCGACAACGTTGAAAACGCGGTACCGCCAAGAACCGTCACATAACTCAGCCGTCCCGGCAGTCGGCCAAGCAGCTTATCTATCGCGCTGAACATACGCCCACCCAACCCGGTGTGGAAGAATATCTCACCCATCAACAAGAACAGCGGGATTGGCATCAACGCGTATTTGGTCAATGCACCCAGCCCATTGTTGAGGAGTTGCGTGACGCCGCGCTCCCCCCCCATAAAGACCCAGGCGCCCAGAATGTTGGCTGCAAGAAAAGCCAGTGCCACAGGCATTCCGATGGCCATCAGGAACACTATCGACCCAAGCAGCAGGGCAAGCGCTTCGTACCACTCCATTACTCGTGTATCCCTGCTTCTCCGCTGTGCATCAGCTCGGGCCCGAAGACAAAGCGCGAAAATTCTATCGCCATCATTCCAAACGATAGTGGAAAGGCGATAGTCAGCATCCATCGGGGGAAATAGTAAGCGCGAGTGTCGTAGTCCCCGCGCTCGATATTCGTTAGGACCAGATCAGCCCCTTGCCAGCCGAGGATCAGGCAGACCAGCACGCAAGCGGCTGCCACCGTACGGCTGACAATCCGGCGCAAACCAACAGGCAGCGCGGCCGTCACCAGTTCGATGTGGACATGGCCCTTTTCCCGTACCAGCCAAGGCGCGCCCAGCATGGTCATGTACAAAAGCCCGTATTCTGCAGAAGTAAACAGCCACGCAAAGGGTTGCAGCCCGGCATTGCGCATCAGAACTGACGTGATGACGGATAGCATCAGCCAAACCAGCAATAGACCAGCGATAATGGCCATGCCAAACAGGACTGCGTCATAGATCCTTTTCATCATCCCGCCTGCTCTGCCCCTGGTAGTGAAAGGCCCGTCCGTCTGGAACGGGCCTGTCGGTGGTCTTAGTTCGCAGCGTCGAGATCGTAGAACAGCTCGATCAGGCGATCATAGTTATCGGTGCCGCCGGGCTGCTCGGCCATCAGGCCCTTCATACGCTCCCATGTCTTTTCGCGGGCCGCGGCAAGGTAGTTTGCCTTTGCCTCCCCTTCCAGCGTGACAACCGTCATGCCTGCAGCGTCCAGGGCCGCAAAGTCTTCGTCGCGTTTGCTGCGCAGGGCTTCAACACTGTCCTTTTCGTGTTGGATCGCAACGTCTTGCAGGATCGTGCGCGCCTCGTCAGACAGCGAGTTCCAGCGGTCGAGATTCACGATGACGCCGAGATCAGTCGAGAAGAAGCACGGTTCGATGCGATAGTTCAGGAATTCGTTCCACTTCAGGTCGATCAAGCCGATCTGGGTCCAGCCTGTCGCATCAACGACGCCACGCTGCAGGGCCGAGTAGACCTCGCCCGTGGGCAGGTCGATTACTTGCGCACCAAGGTAATTGGTGAAGAAAGCGTTGTAGACGTTGTTGCCGCGCAGCTTCAACCCTTCGACTTCAAGATTGCCGTCAGCATCGAAACTGGGCTCGTTACGGGTCCAAAGGTTGTAGCAGACGCCGCTGTCGAACCAGCCGAGGTATTTCAGGCCCATTTTGTCCTGATGGATCTGGTCGATCAGTTCCGTTCCGCCATTTTCGCGGGTTTCGATCGCGGTCAGGTTCGACGCGACCATCGCATCTTTCTCGGGCAGGGCGCCACCGTAGAACGAGCCCGGCGTGTAAACCATGTCAACGATCCCGTCGCGCACCGCATCGGGCTGTTGGAACATGCCAATTGCTTCCGGCCCGCCCCGTACGTCGATCTGAATGACCCCTTTGCCCGCTTCGTTTACCTTGTCGACAAAGTCCAGAAAGCTTTGGGTATAGATCAGCGTTTCGGGAAAGGCGTGAACCGCCGAGATCGTTTCTTCGGCTTTGGCCGTTCCGGCGACGATCACGGCCCCTGCCAAAAGGCCAGCCAATGCGTTCATCTTCATAGTTATTCCTCCACGTGTTTCAGGGGCATTTTCCTGGTTTCCCCTAATTTCAGGTCTCTTGACCCGTATTGCGTCGTCTTTGCGCGACTTGTCCTAATCCGGTTTGGTCGGCCAGGCCCAAGGGGCGGTCTTGTTGCGGTTATCCCTATGAGCATTGATCGCCTGCGTATGTTGCTGGGTCAGATCGATGTCGTCCCAGCCGTTGATCAGCTTCACACGCCATCCTTCGTCCAGCTCAAAGGTCGCTGTTATGTCCCCGAGGGTCAGGCGGTTCTCGGTCAG
Source organism: Ruegeria sp. BG6 (assembly GCF_056538465.1). Classification (NCBI taxonomy): domain Bacteria; kingdom Pseudomonadati; phylum Pseudomonadota; class Alphaproteobacteria; order Rhodobacterales; family Roseobacteraceae; genus Ruegeria; species Ruegeria sp. BG6. The sequence goes on from NZ_JBQFTB010000001.1 coordinate 974,839, forward strand.
ATCAATCGACGCAAGGTATGGGGCATCTTTCAGCGCCTGCTGCAGTTGCGCCACCTTCTCAGCGTCGACACGAGCAGGCAGCAGGCCGTTGTTGATGGCGTTGTTGGCGAAGATGTCGCCGAAACTGGGTGCGATGACCGCGCGAATGCCTGCGTCGACCAGCGCATAAACTGCTGCCTCGCGCGACGAGCCGCTGCCAAAGTTATGCCCGGCGACCAGAATGCTGATCCCCTCGTGGCGGTTCAGCGGAAAATCCGCAGAAAGCTGTTCATTGTCGTCGCGCCGCATGTCGTGCAGCAGATAGCGGCCATACCCCTCACTGCGCGGGACTGACATGAAACGCGCCGGGATCAGCTGGTCCGTGTCGATGTTATCGAACGCCAGTGCCAGGGCCTGCCCCTGTTGAGTGCTCCACCCCGCCATCACGCCGCCCTGCCCTGCAAAAGCGGCCTTACATCCGTAATTGTACCCGTTACGGCCGCTGCGGCGACCATCGCCGGGGACATCAAATGCGTTCGCGCGCCGCGCCCCTGACGTCCGCGGAAATTGCGGTTGGTTGAGGATGCGCAGCGCTTGCCCTCGGCCACAACGTCGCCATTCATGCCAACGCACATAGAGCAACCTGACGCGGCCCACTCCAACCCGGCATCTTGGAATATCCTGTCCAACCCTTCGGCTTCGGCCTGCGCCTTTACCCGCGCTGAACCGGGCGCGACAAGCCCCGGCACACGCGCCTGGCGCCCAGACAACACCAAAGCGGCCTCGCGAAGATCTTCAATCCGCCCATTCGTGCAGGAGCCGATAAACACCTGATCCACCGTGATACCGTCCAAAGGCTGCCCCGGCCTCAACGCCATGTACTCCAAAGCTTCTTGTGCTGAATTTGACTTTGCTGGATCAGTGGCGTCTGGACTGGGGATGTTGGCTGTTATGGGCAGGGCCTGTTCCGGGCTGGTGCCCCACGTCACGGTTGGTGCGATGTCAGCTGCGCTCAGCTTAACCTCGCGTTCGAAAACGGCCCCCTCGTCCGTGATCAGGCCGCGCCACGCCTGTTGCGCTCTTTGCAGATCTGCGCCCGAAGGCGCGTATTCGCGTCCTTCAAGATAGGCAAACGTGACCTCATCCGGCGCAACCATGCCAAACCGCGCCCCGCCTTCGATTGAGAGGTTGCACAGTGTCATGCGCCCCTCCATCGACAGATCCCGAATTGTCTGTCCTGCATACTCAATCGCGTGGCCCTGCGCACCGCCGCTGCCCAATTGCGCTATCCAGTTCAGGGCGATGTCCTTGGCAGTGACGCCGAATCCCAAGCGACCTTCGACGCTTATTCGCATGGCCTTGGGTTTTCGCTGCCAGACCGTCTGCGTCGCCAACACATGCGCAACCTCTGTAGCCCCGATCCCGAAAGCCAATGCGCCAAATGCCCCGTGAGTGGATGTGTGGCTGTCCCCGCAATTGATAAGCAGCCCGGGCAATGTCAGACCCAACTCGGGCCCGATTACGTGAACGATGCCTTGCGACGGGTCGCTGAGATCGAAAAGTCTGATGTTGTGGTCCGACGCGTTGTTCCGCAAGGTTTCGATCATCCGGGCGATCTTTGGATCGGCAATCCGGTCTCGGTTTCTCGTGGGCGCGTAATGATCTGCAACCGCAAAGGTGAGAGCAGGTTCAGCCACGGATAAGCCGCGCTCTGCCAGCTTGGCAAAGGCATGATGCGACCCTTCATGCACTAAGTGGCGGTCAACCCAAAGCAGCGACACACCATCCTCGCGCCTCAGAACCTCGTGCGAGGCCCAGAGTTTGTCGAGCATGGTGTGCGGTGCGCTCATTTCCCGGTCTCCTCGCTGCGTCCGATCGCGGGCTCCCAATGCCGGGATGAACCGGTTCCCACACGCGCCAAAGGCATCTCGAGCCGAAACATGTCAGAACGATAGAGGCCAGAAAGATACTCGACCCCATTTCCGTCGACATCGCGAACGATGCGCTTAAGCGATAGCAGAGCTGAGCCGACAGCAACGCCCAATGCCTCAGCCACGTCGGGCCCCGCCAACGTTGCGGAAACGGTCTGATGCGCCTGCTCAATCTGCACGCCACTGCGTTCCAGAAGTTTGAACAGCGGTGTCGTGGCGAGGTCGCTTTCCGAGTAGTTCTGCGCAATCACAGCCGGCACATAGGTCGTCAGATGCGAAAACGGGACGTCATCAGTCAGACGCACCCGCGTTGCGATCTGCACCTGATGGTCGCTCGGAAGCCCCATGGCCTTCGCCACCACCTCTGGAGCTTTGCCGTAAGAAAAGGACAATAGCCGCGCGGTTGTGCTCTGCCCCATTTCGACCAGCTGCGGCATGAGCGTATTGAAATCCATCGCTGCGGGTGCACCGAGGGTGGACTGGCCTGAAACCCGGGTACCACTACCCGCCTGACGCTCGATCAGGCCATTGCGTGAAAGCGCGTCCAGCGCCCGTCGTATTGTCACTCGAGATACACTGAATTTCTTGGCCAGCCGCTGCTCACCGGGCAGGGTTTCCCCCGCCGAAAGCTGTCCTTCGGTGATTTGATCGTGCAGATGCAGGTAGACGCGTTGCGCCTTGGTCCCGTCCGGTAGATTGGCCGCGTTGATCCTGTTCACCCGTTGATTCCCCCTTCACAGCACCCTCAATCGTAAAACCGGAACTTGGAAAATCAAGCTTTAGTATTATTGCTTCTCGCAAAATAGTCTTACAATAATTTAACAACCTGTATTACAGATAATACAATAATCGGAGGAGCTTTTGCATGCCGATCGTCGAATTGCATGTGATCGAGGGCTATAGCGCGCAAGAAAAACAACGACTTGGCGTGGCGCTGACCAATGCTGTGCGATTCGTAGTGCCTGCTGCGACAGAGCTTGTGACCGTCGTGATCCACGACATTTCAGACCAGAACTACTATCGCGGCGGCAAGAGCAGACATCCTGCTCGGGCCAAACAAGACCCCGAGCACATCGTGCGCGTCTTCCTGGCCGAAACGAGTGATCGCGCGTTTGAAAGCGCCCGGAAAAGGCTCAGCTCGGACTTCGTGATGCAGTTTCCCGGAACCGCGCCCATGCGAGATCTTGAGGACCTCAGGAGTTGGGCGGCAAACCGGTATCGCCGTATCGCGAAAACCTACGAGGGGTTCGACGCAATGCAAAGCGATGGCGACGCTGCGATCGTTTACTGCCGGGGAACGTTGTCCGGTGAATGGACCGATGGTTCAGCATTCGAAGGCATTCGCTTCATCGACCGGTTCGAGATTCAGAACGATCTGATCACACGTCAGGATGTCTGGAATGACATTGCAGAAACAAGGGCGCAGGCATGAGCGAGATTGACCCAATTACCCTTTCTGTACTTGCAGGCCGCATGGAACAGATCGCTGACGAAATGGACGCAACCCTATTTCGAGCGGCCTTTAATCCGATCATTGCCGAGGCGCATGACGCCAGCCATGGTCTGTATTCTGCAACAACGGGCGACACTCTTGTTCAGGGTAAGTCCGGGCTGCCGATCTTCGTGGGTGTGATGTCTTTTGCCGTGAAAGCGGTGATTGAAAAGGCCGCGGCTGACGGGGATCTGGAAGACGGCGACATCTATATCTTCAACGATGCACATATCGGCGGAACACATTTGTCTGATATGCGTTTGGTGCGTCCCTATTTCCGTGATGGCAAGTTGTTCTGCTATCTCGCGTCGGTTGGGCACTGGCATGACGTAGGCGGTGCGGTGCCGGGAAACTACAACCCCGCTGCGACCGAAGTTTTCCAGGAAGCCTTTGTTCTGCCGCCGGTAAAACTGGCGCGCAAAGGAGAGGTTAGCCAGGACATTATTGACATTCTGCTGCGTAACACCCGCCTACCTCAATCAGCGATGGGGGATTTGAACGGACAACTTGGTGCACTGGATCTTGGGGTCCGTAGGATGGACGAGCTGCTGGACGAATATGATGCCGAAACAGTCTCAGCCGCTCTTGAGGCGCTCAGCGATCGGGCCGAGGTGCTTATGCGATCTGAGTTGCAGGACTTGCCGGACGGTCGGTGGGAGGCCGAAGACTTCCTGGACAATGACGGTATCACAGACGATCCGCTTCGCATCAAACTGGCTCTTGAGATCAAACGCGATCAAATGGTGCTTGATTTCACGGGTTCGTCTCCGCAATGCGCCGGGCCTGTGAACATCGCCCTCCCCACGACCGTTGCAACCGCCTATGTGGCTGTTAAACACGTTTTTCCGGCGCTGCCTGCCAACGCCGGCGTGATGCGTCCCATCGAAGTTATCGTGCCCGAAGACAGTCTATTGGCGGCCGAGTTCCCCGCCCCGACAGGTGGATACACAGAAACCATTCTGCGAATGATCGATGTTGTATTCTCTGCCTTCGCAAACGCCGCACCGGATCGGGTTGTCGCCAACGCTTATGGGACAATCAATGCGCTTTCTATCGCCGGAAAACGCTCAAACGGACAGCCATGGGTGATGTTCAGCTTTTATGGTGGGGGGCACGGCGGCTCGGTCGAGAGCGACGGGCTGAACCACGGTAACGCTCCGATCTCGACGGCGACGATCCCGCCGATGGAAATTCTTGAAGCCGCCTATCCGGTCATGTTCCGCCAGTGGGCTCTGCGCCCCGACAGCGCAGGTACGGGTGCGCATCGCGGGGGGCTTGGGGCTGTCTATGAAATTGAAGTTCTGGAGGAAAACGGCGCTCAGGCGTTTCTGTTCGGCGAACGCGGCAAGTTCGCACCGAAGGGTATCGCCGACGGTGGCGACGGGGCCATGAATGTCTTCACGTATGAACAAGACGATGGGTGGAAGGCACCGCCACTGGTTTCAAAAATGAGAGGGATCGAATTGAAACAAGGACAAGCGGTTCGCCTTGAAACACCCGGCGGTGGCGGCTATGGCGCTGCGGGCCACCGCGCTCCTGCAGCGATCGCCAAAGATGTGGCTCGGGGTCTTGTGAGTGCCGAACAGGCGGATCAGGTCTACGGCACCACATGGCGGGAGGTTGCGCCATGACCGGACGTATGATCGGCGTGGATGTGGGGGGCACGTTCACGGATGTTTTTGTTCTGAACGAAGCAGACGGGAGCGCAACCGTCGCAAAGGTTCCAACCACACGCCCGGATCAATCAGGTGGATTCCTGGACGGGATCGGGCGCGAGGTCGATGATCCGTCCGAGATCTCAGTAGTGGTACACGGCACCACGGCGGGCACAAATGCTCTGCTGGAACGCAAAGGGGCCAAGACAGGAGTGATCTGTACTGCAGGTCTGCGGGACGTCTTGGAGATGCGCCGAAGAGACCGACCGCGCACCTGGGGATTGCGCGGGGATTTCGAACCCGTTGTGGATCGCCGCGACCGTCTGGAGGTGCCGGAACGTACACTGGCGGATGGCACCATTCGCACACCTGTCGATCTGATTGCCGTGCGCAAAGCAGCCGAGCACTTGCGAGAGCAAGGATGCGAAGCCATCGCAATCCTGTTCGCCAATGCCTATGCCAACCCTGAAAACGAAGCCGCCGCTGTCGCCGCCGTACGCGAGATTTGGCCGAACCCGCATGTGTCAGCCTCGTCAGAAATCCTACCGGAAATCCGTGAATTCGAACGGTTCTCTACCACGGCGCTGAATGCCTATCTGCAACCCGAAGTCTCAGGCTATCTGACCCGCCTGGAAAACGCTTTGCAATCCGGCGGGTTTGATGGCGAGTTCATGATCGTGCAGTCCAATGGCGGGGTAATGGGGGTCAACACCGCGTCCCGCCTTCCGGTGCGTACGGCCCTGTCTGGTCCGGCGGCGGGGGTGATTGCTGCAGGTTACATTGCGCAATCTGCTGGATTCGACAATGTGATCACGGGGGATATGGGCGGCACCAGTTTTGATGTTTCGCTGATATCACAGGGGCAGACGATGTTGTCGGCCCAGACCTCCATCGATTTTGGGATGGTTGTGCGCAGTCCAATGATCGAAATAACAACCATCGGAGCAGGCGGAGGGTCAATCGCCTGGGTCGATAAGGGCGGATTGTTAAATATCGGCCCTGAAAGCGCAGGATCAAATCCCGGTCCTGTTGCCTACGGTTCGGGAAATGATCGCCCCACGGTTACGGATGCCAATGTCGTGTTGGGTCGCATCGATCCGGACAACCCAATCGGAGGCAAACTGGAAAGGCTGGATGTGGAGGCCGCTGGTAAAGCGATCGATATCCACGTCGGCGAACCGCTAGGTTTGTCCAGGCTTGAAGCCGCCGAGGCTATCCTGCGCGTCGCCAATTCCCGTATGGCCGGAGCCATCCGTCTTGTAAGTATCGAGCGCGGCTTCGACCCCAAACGATTTGCCTTTATGCCGTTCGGCGGTGGCGGAGCTTTGCACGCAGGGGCAATGCTGGCCGAAGTGGGGATCGCCCGCGCAATCGTTCCGCGTTATCCCGGTGTCACCTCGGCACTAGGCTGTGTGATCGCCGACATGCGGCAAGATTTTGTACAGACGGTCAACACTCTGGTCACGCAGTTGGACAAGGCTGCTTTAGGCACATTCATGCAAGAGCACGCGGACCAAGGTATGGCGCTTCTTGACGCATCGCGGACCACATTCGACAAGCGTGAGATCTCATTCGAGCTGGACATGGCCTATGTGGGTCAAACGCATACCGTTCCGGTGCCGCTGACTGTTACGATGACAGATGGCAAGGTTACAACACCAAGCAAAGCCGACATCGAAGAGGCCTTCGATACGGCCTATCAAGCCACCTATGGAAGACTGCTGAAAAACGGCGTGCGGCGGATATTGAATCTACGTAGCTCTGTAACGGGCAAGCGACCGAAATTCGATCTTTCTTCCCTTGCGCCCACAAGAGAAGGCAGTGCTACGCCCTCGTCGACACGGAAAGTTCACTTCGGAGATGCTTGGCATGACACAACCATCTATGATCGCTTGTCGCTTCCGGTTGGCACGTTAGTCAAAGGTCCAGCCATTCTGACGCAACCGGACACGACCGTCCTGATCGAACCGGATTTTCAAGGGCGCGTGGACTCCTTTGGCAACACGATTATCGAACCACGGGAGGAAGACTGAATGAGCGAACCAGAAACCTGGGACCCGCGCAAGACGGCGCTGCTGACTATCGATCTTCAGAACGACTTTATTCATCCTGAGGGAGCCTATGGCCGGGCTGGCCAGTCGGCGCAAGAAATCGCGGCTCTTCCCGAACGCATCGCGCCCTTGGCGCGAATGTTGCAAGCCGCGGGCGGACGCTATTTTTCGGCGCAGTTCACACTTGTACCCGACCGCAACGGCGAGCCATTGATTGCGCCACACCTGAAGAAATTGCGCCCGTTCCTGACCAAGGGCGACTTTGCGCCGGGCGGGTTTGGTCACAGTTTGGTCGATACGTTGCAACCCTGCGATTTCGTCATCGAAAAGGTTGCCTACTCGGCCTTCTATCAGACTCGGCTGGAATATCTGATGCGCGCTTTGGGTATCGAGAACCTGATCGTTGGGGGCATCGTGACCAATGGTGGCGTTGCCTCAACTCTGCGCGATGCGCATTTGCGGGATATCGACACCGTTATGCTGACAGACGGATGTGCCGCCTTTCGGCAAGAGGTTCATGACGCAACACTCCTGTCACTGGGCACCGTCACCCATCAGCGAAGTTGCGATCAAATATTGAACTGGTTGGAGGGAGTCAAATGAGCCTTAAATCCCGACTGGCAAAAAAAGAAATTCTGGTTGCACCGGGCGTATATGACGGTCTGACGGCTTCGCTGGCTGAAAAAGCTGGCTTCGAGGCGCTATATCTGAGCGGCGCGGCTGTTGCCTACACGCGACTTGGCCGTCCCGATATCGGGCTATCCACGGCGTCCGAGATGGCGGACACGATGACGCTGATTGCCGATCGGGTCTCGTTACCCGTTATCATCGACGCCGATACCGGCTTTGGAAACGCATTGAACGCTCAGCGTACCATGCGACTATATGAGCGAGCCGGTGCATCCGCACTGCAAGTCGAAGATCAAACCTTTCCGAAGCGCTGCGGTCATCTATCGGACAAGTCCCTTATCCCGAAGCAGGAAATGGCTGGAAAGATAGCAGCGATGGCCGACGCGCGCGCCAGAAGTGACACGCTAATCATTGCCCGCACGGACGCCATCGCCGTTGAGGGATTCAGCGCAGCTATCGAGCGCGCGGAAACATATCTTGAAGCTGGTGCGGATGTACTTTTCCTCGAAGCGCCCCAAAGTCGCGAACAGCTGACGTCCATCGCTGACCGGTTTGCCCCACGCGTTCCCCTGTTAGCGAACATGGTCGAAGGCGGCGCGACCCCGATACTTGGTGCTGACGATCTAGAGGCTCAGGGTTATTCCATCGTCATTTTCCCCGGCGGGATCGTCCGGGCTTTGGCCAAAACCGCTCAGGCCTATTATCAGAGCCTGGCAGAGAATGGCTCGAACAAGCCCTTCGCACAGAACATGTTCGACTTCGGCGGTCTGAACGAAGTCATCGGAACCGCCGAGATGCTCGATGCCGGGGCCCGCTATGATGACGCCCAAGGTTGAGAGTGTTGCACCCGATCGGTTTGATCTGAAGATCGGTACCCTGATCATCGGCGCAGGGGCTTGCGGTCTGGTCGCGGCCCTGTCGGCGTCGGAGGCGGGACAAGACGTGCTGGTGATCGAAGCCGATCCGGTTCCAAGCGGTTCAACCGCGTTGTCCGCCGGGTTGATCCCTGCTTCTGGCACAAAAGTTCAACAAGCCGCGGGGATCATGGACGATGCGGTACTCTTTGCCAGCGACATTCAGTCGAAGGCCCACAGCGAAAACGATCAAGCGCTGGTCGATTTGTTGACCAGCAATGCCGCGGAAGTCATCGACTGGCTGTCTGAACGCCACTCCCTGCCCTTCTCGGTTGTCACGGATTTTGACTACCCCGGTCACTCGCGCCGACGGATGCACGGGCTGCCGACACGCTCGGGACAAGAGTTGATCGACGCGCTTCGCAGCGCCTGCGAGCGAGAAGGTTTGGACATCATTTGCAATCGCCGCGCGACAACGCTCTATCGGGATCAGGACCAGATTTCAGGTGTTGCCGTAACAGGCCCAGACGCTGCAGTGGAAACCATTGCCTGCGACCGGCTTATCCTTGCCTGCAACGGTTTTGGTGGCAACCCCGCCCTCGTTTCCGAGCATATGCCGCAAATCGAAGATGCATTGTGGTTCGGGCATAGCGGTAACCGAGGCGAGGCTGTTCTGTGGGCAGAGGGGCTGGGTGCCGGGCTGCAAAACCTGGGGGCATACCAAGGCCATGGTAATGTCGCGCAGCCACATGGAATCCTGATAACCTGGGCGGTGATTACCGAAGGCGGCATACAGGTGAACCGCGACGGTCATCGTTTCTGGGACGAGTCACAAGGCTATTCTGAGGCCGCCCGCGCGGTGCTGGCGCAGCCCGACGGAGAAGCCTTCGCCATCTTTGACGGCCGCATTGCTGCCATTGCGCGCCAGTTCGAGGATTTCAAGCGCGCGGAAGAGACAGGTGCGATCCGATGCGCTGATACAATCGAACACCTATCGAAGGCACTAGGCCTACCATCTTTGGCTTTGGAGCAAACAATACGAGAAATCCCCATTGGCGGCACGGATCAATTCGGCCGGGCTTTCAACCCGCCACCTTTGGCACCACCTTACATGGGCGTCCGCGTCACAGGGGCCCTATTCCACACCCAAGGCGGTTTGCGCGTTGATTCCTCTGCGCGCGTCCTCAAAGAGGGCGGTTCCGCATTCACCAACCTTTATGCAGGCGGCGGCACGGCTGTTGGTGTGTCGGGCAAAGGGGACAGCGGGTATCTTTCCGGAAATGGCTTGCTGAGTGCCGTTGTGTTGGGTCGCATAGCTGGGTTGAGTGCGTGATGCCAAATTTGTGCATTGTAACTATCGGAACCGGTGGTGTCGTTCTGTCTGGGAGCTAAACGTTCGAAGGCGGTTTGATGGTGTTCGGAAGAATAGGTTGGTCTGAAGGCAATGACATGGTTGCAGAACGCGAAGCAACTGCCAGCCTTGCTCGGCGGTCGAGTTTTCACGAAGACTTGCACACAGTGTCCGCGACTTGGGCGGAACCCGCCGCCGATGGATCAGAAGGCCGGACGACGTAAGATGCGTTCTACCCACTGTGTATATCTGATCACCCAACTTTGACCGTTGACGTTTAGTGACTTTAGAACCCCGGCTACAAAGCAGATAATGCACTCGTGTTTGGGGTAAGATTGCGGCTCAATCTGTGTCGAACGAAACGCCAATAAGAAACCCAATCGAATTCCCCATCAAGACTGCTTCTCGCTAATTCAAAGGTAATGCGGGAAGGTCACCTTTGGGCTCAATGCGGTCGTTCGCTACAACTCGCTTGAACGTCTAATTTGCGGACGGAGCTGCCTGATGCGTCCGCAGCGAAAAGCACCTTGATTGCTCGACCGATTCACTGTGTTGTCCGCGGCGGCGCCGCATGATTTCCAAAAACCGGACATTCGAATCGTGCAAAAGGTCCAAAACCAATCCGGCCATTCACTGCACGGCCGTCGTATGTTTCACATGCTGACGTAATCGCCGTTTGCTGAAATGCCGCGCGGGTAGATTTTCTTGGAAACCGAACCCCGACAGACCGTCAAGTGACGGTTGATTTGGCGGAGCCGGACTGATTAACTCACCGAGTTCGACCAAAGCGAATTGTTGGGATTTGATTTGATGATGAACCGCAGAATGATGCTGGGAACTTCCCTGGCTGCGCCGGCACTGCTAATCGCCGGATGCGCCGCTACGCGTCAAAGTATCGTGCCCGGCAGTTTTGCTTGGTTTGATCTGGTTACCAGCGACCCTGATGCGGCGAAGTCCTTTTATGGCGGCATGTTCGGCTGGCAATTCGGATCCCCGGCCAGTGACGGGTATATTCCTGTCAGCGGAGGTGGAGAGGCGCTGGGCGGTGTGATCGCTTCTGCCGATGCGGGCTCTGATGTCGAGTTTCCGTCGCAATGGGTCCCCGTGCTGACCGTCGTCGATACCATCGCCGCAACGAAGATTGCCCTGGGCAGAGGTGGCAAGCAGGTCAGGTCTCCCTTCGCCACATCTGCCGGGACGTTCTCGACCATTCGCGACTCAAGCGGGGCATTGCTGGTGCTGTTTGACGGGCCGGGCGGGTTCCCGCTGAACGGTTCACTGCGGGAAAACACATGGTACTGGGCCGATCTTCTGACTGACAACCCCAGCCGGGCCCGGTCTTTCTATCACGCGCTCGCCGGATGGGAGACCGCGCAGAAGAATGGTCAAACCGTCTTTTCCAGCGGTGGCGCCGTCCGTGGCGGGTTGGTGCGGATATCCCGACGCAAAGCGGAACCGACATGGCTGCCCTACGTTGGTGTCTCGGATATCGGTCGGGCCATTGCCCGGTCTCAGGAACTGGGCGGAGGCCCGCTGACCGTCGCCGAAGATGCAGCCGTGCTGCTCGATCCCACCGGCGCGGCGGTTGGGGTGTCGCTGATCGGAGGTGCGGCATGATGGTGCCCATACTGCGCCTGACCTTGCCCGTGACTCTTGTCGCTGCGACCTTCGCACTGACCGCCTGCGAGCCTACCACTGGCCAGCCCAACGTGCGGACCGGCGTTTCCGTCCATGTCGGCTATGGTCGTGGCCCCTGGTGGCGCTGGGGTGGATACTATCCGCGCCCGCCGGGCGTTCTGCCGCCCGATGTCTTACCACCTGAGCCCGGCTTGCCGATCGAACCCAGCCCGCCAATTGCGGTTCCGCTCCCGGAACCCGATTTTGGCGGCGGCGATTTCGGAGGGTTTGACGGCGGCTTTGATGCTGGCGGTTTTGATCTCTGACCCGGCAATCCAGCTGAGCAATCAAGGTGATTTCGCTGCATCAGCGACCGGCAGAAACGTCCGCGTTGCAGACATGGCCCCTTCAGTCTTCGCTGCGGACCAAACGAACGTCCGGTTCTAATGCTGCCCTGCGGCTGGCCAAGAGACACTGCGGGATGCCGCAGTTGCGAACTTGACAGAAGCAGGGTGTCTCCCTTTGGCTCAACGCGGTCATCCGCCGTACTTTCCATTAACGACCACTTTGCGGACCAAAACGTTCGTTCGCTGCGGCTAGGCACCTTTTAGGCGAGACTCACCGCTTCAGCCTGCTTGATTGGTTTCAGTCCTTTTTTTTTAGCCGATCTGCCATCTCAGAAAACCCGCGCAGCTCGGCGTGTTCGAGCGGCGTACTTCCGTTTCGATCGGAAATCGATCGGTCGGCACCCGCTGCCAACAATGCATCCAGAACTGCAAGATGATCCGAGCCGCCGTCACCAAGCACAACGGCTTCAATAACCGCTGTCCAGTGCAGATTGTTGACATGGTCCAAAGGCGCGCCAGCGGCGATTAGCCGTCGGACAATCTCTACATGACCGAGATGTGCGGCGGCTATGAGAGCCGTTCCGTCATAGGGGCTGGTTGTTAGGCTGGGATCGTTGCCTAACTCGATTGCGAGCGTCATCAATTCTGGATCGTTTGCAACGGCCGCAATCGTGACCACGTCGTAGTCCTGACCCTCAAGCGCATTCATGTCAGCACCGGCCTCAGCGAGTGCACGCAACGCCTCGTCCTCTGAAGCAAAGGCTGCCACATGGGTTGGTGTGCGGCCTCTAGGGTCCCGCGCGTTGACGTTTGCGCCCGCCGCTGCGAGCTGCCGGATCATTTCTTCATTGCCGGTATGAGCAGCTTCGAAAAGACCGTCGTAACTCGCGACCTCACCAACCGAAGGCGGTGTCTGCGCTGTGCCCGCATTGGCGGCGAGACCCATCACAAACGCAAATAGAAAAAGACGAAACATGGCCAATCCTTTTTGCTCAAATTCTGGTGAAAGTCTCCGGGCTTGCAGACCTTTTATCAAGAAACAACTGCAACATGCACCAACGACTGAACAGGGCAGCATAGGCAAAGCTACTGAACGTCGGGAATGAGCCAATCGCGAAAGTAAGTACGAAAGCCCCCTGTCCGCTTCAACCCAAGTTCACCGGACAAGACCATCGAGGTTTTGCTAGGCTTAATTTTCTGGCCCGGGATGACGCCAGATTTGCATCGCGCCCAGTACAGGGTGTTGAAAAGGTGCTTCGAACTCAGCGCCCAAGCGTCGAGCTAAAGCAAATGACCGGGGATTGTCTTCAAGGATCAAGCTGATTGCTGTCGTCCAGCCGAGAGCTGAATATGCAAACTCACGAGCTGCAAGCGAGGCTTCGAAAGCGATTCCCTTACCCTCACCGCCTTCGAACACAGACCAAGCGATTTCAGGCTCGGGCCAACCCTCGGGAAACCACAACCCTACAACCCCGAGAGGCTCGTCCGATACGCGGTCGGCCACGATCCAACGACCAAATCCGTGCAAAACCCAATGGCCAAACAGTTCACCGAATTGCCCATAGGCCTCTGAGCGCGTGAATGGACCGCCAACCGTGGACGCCCGTTCCGACATTCGGAACGCGACAAATGGCTCAAAATCAGACGCCAACGGTGCGCGAAGACGTAGGCGCCGGGTTTCTAGCATTGGGATATCTGCGAGGCGCGGTGTCATGTCTTCTCAAATGCTGAATGCACTTTAGCCTCAATCGGAACGTCACGCTATGACTGCGAAGGGCACGGCGCGGACATTCGCGGCATTACCGAGAGTGACCGCCTTGCGGGCAAAGTGGTCTTTCTCGGTGGTCGTACCAACGCCTTGCATTCGGGGTAGCCCCACACAAACTGCGTTAAAAGCCCTGTAGACTGAGCTGGGTCGACGTCACTCACTACCGACGACCCAGCAACGTGGGTACCTTATGCGAACCTCGCGGATCGCATCTGCAAGTATCATTCCCTGGCCGACGAGAACATCAACTTGCTGTAGCTTCTGAACTATTTCCTCAGGATTGTGTTTCTTGTTCGACATTCTCGGATCTCCGTTTCTCAAACATAACGGTGGTCCAAATCAAAAGGGTCACTTCAGCACAAACAAAGAAACTACCAGAGGAATTGCTCACTGTGCCACGGCGTATACTGCAAGCGAATGGCGGAATTGGGGCGACGGGCTCGCGCTTTGCTAGTACCGGTACTAAGCTTGCGTAATGAACGCTTTGAAATCTGTAACCTCCAAGATTGCCTCGTGGGGGGAACTTATGCTTCCGGCCTGCCTTTTGTTAATCATTTTTGGTTGGCCGTTCTTTTGGGGATCCCAAGTCTCAGAGCAGGTATTCGAAGGCGTCTTCCTGATACTCATTGTCGTAGCGGGTGCGGCGTCATCGACCGGTCGTGTGACATTCATCGCTGTGGTAGTATTCGGTCTACTCGCCTTCTTTTTCGACTCAGTTTCGGGCGACACCCGTCCGATATTCGAGCGGCTTGGGACCGTTTTTGATCTGTTATTCTCATTGGGCCTCACACTCGTTCTTACCGAAAGAATCTTTGGCGCAACCGGTGGCGTGAGTTGGAGAGTGGTCGCCAACGCTCTGAGTGTCTATCTGTTGATCGGTTTCGCCTTTGCTGCAATCTATAATCTAGTCGGGTTTGGGGATGTCTCGCTTGATCTTGGATTTGCGAAGGGTGACCCCGATCTGGACGCTTTCGCCGCAACCTATTTCAGCTTCGTAACCCTAACCACACTTGGGTATGGCGACATCACGCCTGAAAATGCGCGAATCGCCAGCTTAGCGGTCGTGCAGGTGCTGATAGGGCAATTCTACCTTGCTGTGATAGTGGCGCGATTGGTCGCGCTTGTGGTAGTCAGGTCTCAGGATTGAAAGCAGTTATTTGCCCTTTTCAATGGTCCGTTCCAGCACCTTCAAGAATGGTGTCGGCTGAATTGGAAATGTAGTGGAAAACGGGTGGGAGAAGCCAATGATGGCAAAAAACACCAAGCCATTAATGCCCGCGAACATACCGAGGAAAGATGAACGCACCAAACCGTGCGGCATTGGAAAGAACGACAAGCAGGTCAACACCAATCCAACGACTGCGATCATCCAGAACATCGGACTGATAGGTTCTTCAATATCGAAACTGCGTTGACCCCGCTCGTTCTCGATGTCGTTAATGTCGTCCAGCAGCGCACTAGCTAAGCTTGATCGGTCCGAGTTGTCCGCCAGATCGATGATTTGACGGTATATTACATCGACCAGTAAATCGGCTTTTTCCAGAGGACTTCCGGCTGCCATGGTCGGCCATTCCTCGTTAATAACCATCTTAGTATAACGCTCTACCGCGTCTTGGATCGCCTCAGCCTCAGCTGTGCCAAACCCTTGCAAACCACGATAGAGTTGCTCGATGGCCAACGCTTCGCTGTCGATGCTTTCCTGCAATTCGTTATACTCTGCTCGCACACTGGAAAAGGCGAGCGCCAGAATGAGAGCGTGAACCGCCCCGATCCTGACAGACCCCCACTTGGCGGCTTCCAAAGTTTCCTCTGACGGCTCGATTGGAAACAGCAAATGAACGCCTCGATGTGCAACCATTACTATCAACGCAGGGATAAGAAACCAAATCGCGGCGTCAAAGATCGGTAGAGCTGTCATGAAATACGTTCACGCTTCAAAATGATGCTGCCCAGACATTACGAGAAATGGATCCAAACCACAATTCCGGTGTTGTCAGTGGCCAGTCTGCCACTGTTTCCGTGAATCCGTCGGAGCAGCTCTCCGGCGAATGACCTTAAGTCCGCAATTCTGGCATTAAGCCTCTATCCAGAAACCAACCTACCTCCTGCATCTAAACAAAGAAACAACTGTGGTTGGCCCGGTTTCACTTCGCTTTGGCCGAAAAAGGAACACTTTTGGCTGAAATTCAGAGGAGTGATTGGACACGCCAAACCAATATTGAATGACGCGCCAAACAAAGCGCCTTGCAAGTTACAGAGATAGAGTTGGAGCGTCAGTCATGAAGACCGAAGCAGTCAGTGCCGTCGAAGTAATAAACATGCATTTGAACAGACACTATGAACCCGATCAACGCGCAGATGCCGTTGTCGAAATGTTGCTTGAAAATGAAATTTCCAGCGCAGATTTCTGGCCTTTGTTGAGGGGTTTATGGGGTGGGTTCGAAAAAATCGATCACACCATGTTTGTTCACGCGATGGACGCTGAAAAACGAAAATCATGTTGGGTTCCGACGGAACAGTGGCATCGGCTTCCCAATGCAATCTCGGTTTTTCGCGGTCAAAGCCTGGGAAAAGAAGTTGGCCTGTCTTGGACGACAAACTCTGATGCAGCATTGGACTATGCAATTAGATGTCATGGTTCGACGGCCAAAATTCCGATTACCCTTGAAACCAAAATCCCCAAGAGCGCTGTTGCAATGGTTATCGAAGAAGGTGAGCAAAATGAGCTTGTCTTGTGGAGAGCACCACAGATTTCAAACTGCATAGTCACCCAAATTTCCAACATTACGCACTAATCAAACAGCGGCGTTTCTCAGGTGTGGTCCAACAGCGAAGGTCGAAGTCAGGACATCGCGTCGGTTCAATTTTGTTTTTGAAATTCACGCGGCGTTAGCCCTGTCCAATGTTTGAATGCAGTGGAAAACGCGGGCTGGTCGGCAAAATCCAAGTAGAATGCAACTTCTCCGATGCCGAACCCGTCTTTTAGATACGTCTTCGCAAGATCGCATCTGATGTTTTTTACGATACCACGAAAACTCTGGCCTTCCTCATTGAGACGTCGCGAGAGAGAACGCGCGCTGAGCCCAAGGTTTGATGCCACTTCCTGCGCGCTTAAAATTCGTCCTGGGAGCTTATTCAATATCTGGGCCTCAACCTTACCGCGTATCCCTAGTGAACTCGCGGCACGCATTCTCAAAAGGTTGTTTCCGTAGTCCGTAAGATGGTTTCTGAGTGCGGGGTCATAGCTTGGAATTGGGAGATCAAGCGATGCAAGCGATAGATTAATTTCATTTTCTTCGGAACCAAAGGAAATCGTGCAGCCCGCCGCCTTTTTCATTGCGGATGCCGAAGACTTAACTACATGCTTGTACCGAACTCCCAGAGGGTGAAGTTGAGTATTCGTAACAATGCGCATCAATGAAATTGTCGAGAACAAGAGAAACTCGGTGCGTCGATGATACCTGCTGAGCTCGCCGTTAACAATTCGCATCCTGAGCGAAGCGTGGTTTTCTGACTCGACAAGTCTGTATTCAATACTCTCATCAACCAAAGCACCGTAGTGTGAAGCGTTTTCAATAGCTTCTTTCAGATTCTGTGAATACTTTGAGATATACCATACTATGTCGCGAGGCGTATCAAACGCCAAGCCAGCTATTGTAGCGAAGGCTCGGTCCCTTAAATGATCACAAGCCAAGCGAATAAACTGACCCTCCTTCAGTGGGTCGATCTCTCTGGTGGACTCTTTCAAGTCGACTCGCTTCAGACCAGAGCTTTTTAAGACTTCCTCAAATTCACTTGCATCTTCCGTGCGCTCCGCGAACATTTGGGCAAAATGCCGTAACCAAGCGTTGTCAACACCCATCTGGCTACTCCCATAATGCGCCGTGGTTTTTGAGACCGGATGTTCCTAAGTGATACTTATCGAAGGGCTGTACGTCACACTATAAAACACCAAAGATCACGTGTATTGACAGGAACATTTGCCACAAAATTTATCCAAGCAGTTTAGCGGCCACATCTGGCTGGCGTCCGTCGTCAAATCTTTTTGGGCAGATGGCCGCTTGATCTAAGAGAGGATCTGGCTCGCCTAAACGAGCGGCGAGGACGCATCCAGCACTTCCGGCGCCAACGATAATGACGTCAAAACTATCCGTCATGACAAAACCCCAAACTACCAATCCGGAAAGAGTGGCGGACAGTCTGCCCTTTATCAAGCAACACATTTTGC